>JAZQOO010000039.1:0-55361 GCA_045627905.1 Lachnospiraceae bacterium
AAAATATAAAAAAATATATGCTACAATATATTTAGAAACACTTAATTAAGAGTTTTTAAATGATATATCACCCTTAATAAGATACTACCAATAGCAGGTATTATCTTATTGTCTATACTAAATTTTAAATCGAAAGGAGAAAACATGGCATACTTAAATAATCAAAAGCCTATTGATGCAATGCAAATATATGTTGCTGTAATTACTTCTTTTCTTGCAATTAAAAAATATGAAGATAGCTTAAATTTTATAAATGAAATAATGAATGATACAATGGATAACTTTAATCTTGAGGGATTAGTTGATATGTCATATGCTACCGAAGCTACAGAAAATGCATTAAAAGAAGTTGATTTATTAGAAGACGAATTGAATTTCATTGCACAAGTTATGACAAAAGAAATATTGGTAAATAAAAATTATCAAATTATATGTTTCAATAAATTATATGATTATGATGATACTGACTATTTAATTGAGCAAGTCTTTAGAGATATAGAATATTATCATATAGATTTTGAAGAACCATATGAATCATTTAAAAAATGTTTTGACAGAACCTATTCCAATATAATTTAAATACTTAATATATGTTATACTTATACTACGTTTATAGCGTTACACAAAAAGCATGTGTAACGCTTTTTTTTAACAAATTATTACAACATAATTCTAAATTTTAAAATATATAACATATTCTCACAATTGACATACTCTATCACTATCATAATTATATTATTTGGAATGCGTAGACTACATATTGAAATAAACTGGTTATATTCACGAATGATACGATTTATCGCAGGAATGAGGGAATATAACCAGTTATAATTATTTGTTGATACAAAACCAAATCTATCAATGTTTTAATAAGAGTGCTTTTTATTTTTACTGAAAAATATTTTTATGATTGTCTAACGCTATCTTTGAATGCATATAAAAAAAATTGATTTTATGGGCTTTGCAATTAAATCAGGGGTCTCACAAATCAATTTTTTTATATGCTACAATATAATTACAAAGTGAATTTGATATTATTCTACAGCGAATAATTCATACAAGATTATTTATTTTGTACCCTCGACATGTGGTGATGGCTGGGTTAAGTAGAGTGTGTCGCCTCGTTTATAAGAGGCAAAGTGAATCTGGCGATTGGGAGAAGATAATTTTTGTCTTTATCTTCCTTTTCCCTATTATCATATTTTTTGATAATATTTCGCCCTAAAACTTAGACCTGAGCTTTTAGTAGAAGCTCATTGATCATATAATAATTTAGAATTAGGATTGCAATTTACACAATAGTAACTGCAATCGCTTAAGCAGGATATTAAATAAATATTTTGCAATGGAAAAACTATGTGTTTAGCAGTTGACACTAATAACTGTTATTAAGTCCTTAACAATAAGGCAAAAAAGAAAGAGAGGATACTTTATGGTTAAAGAAAACACCATGAGGCACAGGGATGTCGATGATATCTTAAAACAACTAAATGAATCTGTTTCACAGATTTTTTCCAGTGAATATTATCTAAAGACTTATCTATCGACTTATGCAAAATTTCACAGATACAGTATTAATAATATCATCTGGATCATGATGCAAAGACCTGATGCCACACAAGTTGCCAGTTTCATTGACTGGGACAAGAAGTTTCACAGGAAAGTGAAAAAAGGTAGTAAGGGAATAAAAGTACTTGTTCCTATAAAGAAGAAATTTTCTATAGAAGAAGAAATTCTTCAAGAAGATGGATCAACTACTACCAGTAATAAAGATTTTGAAAAACTATATTTTACAACAGGAAATGTATTTGATATTTCCGACACGATAGGAAGTGAGCTTCCTACACTAACAAAAATTCTCAATTACAATTCAAACTTTCTAAACGAATTAATCCAAAAAATCGTTCAATCTTCTATCGTTCCAATCACATTTGAGACTAGAAATTCAAGTGGAGCTAATGGATATTATATTCCGTCAAATAAAGAAATTCATATAAGAGATGATATACCAGGTTTGCACAAATTGAAGACCATTATTCACGAGTTTTCACATCATCTGCAAGAGACAAAGTATGAAGATATTACAAAGGAATACAACAGAAATGAGAAAGAAGTTATTGCAGAGGCTTGCAGCTATACAGTCTTTGAACTTCTAAAAGAAGAATTACAAATGGAACAATTATCATCAGATGATTACAGCTTCGGATATATTGTAAGCTGGTCCACAAAAGAACTTAAAGAGCTCAAATCTACACTATCCATAATTTCTAAAATATCCAATGAACTCTTTGATTGGATTATCGAATTAATAAACTCCACAAATTAACAAAAGTTTGCTTAAAGCCAAAAGTAATCCTTTTTCGACAAATCTATATGAAAGGAGAACAGAATGGGCAAAAGAGCAAATTTCAAATTCCAATATCAGAACGCCTTACGTGCAAATACTCATTATGGCACTTCCAAACATGAGAATAAAATTGCATGGAAAAAAGAGCTAAGTGATAAAGGATTGCCATTTCAACAAATGAAAGGCATATATGCAAAAACATCCTATTCAGGTTATTGTCATGTATGTGATCAATTTTCAAGATACATAATAAAAAACCATGGTGAATGTAAGAGTTTTAATGATGGCAGAAAATATGTTGAAGAATGGTTACAGTTAAAGTTTGATAAAGGACTTTCAGCATGGACATTACATACGTATGGATCCGCACTTGCATGTGCTTATGGAATAAGATTAATAGATATTAATTTTGATTTTCCTATCCGCAGTAGAGAAGATATTATTCGTTGCCGAAATGAAATCTATGATTATAGGGATATGGACAAAAAATATGATATTGTACGTGATTTTGTAAGAGGAACAGGTGCAAGACGCGGTGGCTTATTAGCCCTCCGTAAAGAAGATATTAGACAAAGAGCAGATGGCGAATATGAGGTGTTCCTACGAGAAAAAGGAGGTAAAGAACGTTGGGCTATTGTACACCCAGACTATAAAGATACTGTATTAAAAGTATTTGAATCTTCTAAAGGATTTAAGACACCAAACGGAGAAGAAAGAGTTTTTGCAAGATCAGATTTACCAAAAGGTCGTATTCATGACTGTAGAGCTGAACATGCAGCATTAATGTATGACTATTTCAAAGAACATGGTTATGAATCTGGAAATATTTATTATTGCAGAAAAGAACTCTATGGAATTTCTTACGACAAAGGCATTATGAAAGCCATATCTGAGCAACTTGGACATTCAAGACTAGGCGTTGTTGTTTCTTATCTATATACAAAGAAATAAAACGGAGGTAGAAAATGGGAAATAAAAGAATTTTACCTACAACTAGAGCTGAAGCAATAGAAATTGCATTAATGTTTGAGCATTACTTAAAAGAATATAGATATGCCGACTATGATGGATTTTTTTTCTCAGATTCAAGAAAAATCTATAAAAAATATTCATTAGTTGATCATTTTGCTTCTGTACTTTGTAATGATTCAGAACAAATTACAAAATACGTAAATTATGATATCTATTACTTTACAAAATTAGTTGTACAAGGTTGTAAAGATGAAGATGTATTATATGCATTTTCATTACTTTTAGAAATCAAGTCTGCTATTGATGAATTTCTTTCTGGCATAAATCAAATGGAACATTATATTCCACCAACTGATCACGAAAGAAGAACAATGGCAAGAAAAATTCACACTTTGCTAATTAGCGTTGGCTACAAGGATAGTGAAGATACTTTTTTAGATTATTAATTATATGAGAAGAGAGGACAAACATATGACATACGAAATTTTTAAAGAAACCATTTTATCAGAGATTAAGAATTATTTTGGTGATGGAGTAACAGTAACAATTAATAGGGTTGTCAAGAATAATAATTTAATTCTTGATGGACTTGTTATCAAAGATAATAGGACAAATATTGCACCTACAATTTATTTGAACTATTACTATAAATCACTTGCAGAGGATAATCGTGAACTGAAAGATATTATAGACGATATTTTAAGAACATATGAAAATCATAAATGCTCAGAAGTATTTGACCCATCTATTTTTACAGATTTTGAAAAAGCTAAAAAAAGAATAGTTTTTAAACTTATCAATACAAGGAGCAATGAAGACTTACTTAATTCAATTCCACATATAAACTTCTTAGATTTATCTATTGCTTTCTACTATCTTCTTGATTCTACCATTTCAGGTAATGCGACAATCCTTATTAAAAATGAACATTTATCATATTGGAACATTAATACTATTGAAGAGCTTTATAACATTGCTAAAAAGAATACACCTGAATTATTGCCTGCTAAGATTTCAAGTATGATTGATATGCTATCAGAAAGTATGCCATCAGAAGATATCTTACCTGATGATTTAGAATCTATTCCAATGTTTATTATTACAAACAAAAATATGATTAATGGTTCTGCTGCTATTCTGTATGAGGGAGTTCTTAAGTCCTTTGCTGAAAAGATAGGAAAAGACTTATATTTATTACCCTCATCAATTTCAGAAATGATTATTCTGCCATTTGATGAAAGCTTAGATTCTGAATATTTAAAAAATATGGTTTCAGAAGTAAACAATACTGTTGTAGCTAAAGAAGAAATTTTAAGCTACTCAGTTTATAGGTATCACTTAGATACAGACACTATTACACAATTTTAATGTGACGGAGGAAAAATATGAATAAAATTACACTTTTAGGAAGAATGACAACAAATGCTGAGGTTCGTATTACTAGTGATGATACACCAACAACTATTGCAAGATTTTCTCTTGCTGTGCCTGATAAGACACATAGAAACAAAGAAGGTAATTATGATACAGATTTTATCAAGATTGTTGCTTTTAACACTATAGCTAACAATATTGAAAGATTTACCTGCAAAGGATCACAGTTACTTATTACTGGAAGACTTCACACTTACAATTACAAGAATAAAGAAAATCAGACAGTTTATATGTCAGAGGTTATTGCCGAACAAGTTGAGTTTATATCTGATTGTAAGAAGACTTCTGATGAAGTAATTGAAATTCCAGATGATATTACCGATGAATTGCCATTTAAATAGGGCATAAAAATATTTCCAGAGGGTTTAGAAATAAGCTCTCTGGTATGTTAAAAAAATAATGAGAAAAGGATGGATGCAATTATGATTAAAACAACAATTAACTGGACAGTAAAAAACCTTAAAACTATGTATGATGAGAAAGATACTTTATCTTTTGATCATCCAATTCAAAGACAATCCGCGCAATGGGATAATGAACAGCAGTCGCTACTTATCCACTCTATGCTTGCTGGTTTCCCAGTTCCAAATATTTATGTAGAAAAAAGAGATATATCTGAACATGATAAAACTGGAAAACATACATATCACTATTCTGTATTAGATGGTAAGCAGCGAATGACAACAACTTTTAGTTTTGTAAATGGTGAATATGCTCTTTCAGAGAGTATCAATCCTGTTGAAATTGAAGGTACTGTTTATGAGATCGCTGGAAAATACTTTGAAGATCTTGATGAAGATGTACAGCAGGAAATCTTACGTTTCCGCTTTAATATTGTAGCTTTTGAAGATGTAACAAATGAGGATATTGAAGAAATCTTCTTTAGATTAAATAACTCTACTCCTCTTTCCAAAGCTCAGAAATCAAGACCTCTTATGGGTGTTGATAATTCAATCTTTATCAATGAGATTCTTGCTGGAAGATTTTTCACAGAGAAGTGTTCTTTCAGTAAAATGCAGCTCAAGAAGTCTGATGATATGTGTACTCTTTTACAGGGTATGATGCTTCTTGATTACAGATTTAGAGACTATGAGTTCTCTAGCATTTCACAGGATGAAGTAATGGTATATAGCCAGTTCATTAAGAACAACTACCCTACTGAATGCAGAGACAGACTTAAAAAGATTATTGGTTTCTTAGACAATGTATTTTATATGAAGGACAAGAACCTTAAGAAAATCAATATTCCTGTTATATTTCTTGTTGCTGACGAAGCACTTAAAAGAGGTATCACTGGAATCAACTTTCGTAGATGGTTCACTTCATTCTTTGATGAACACAAGGATGAATACAATCAGTATTGTTCAAGTGGTTCAGTTAAAAAAGAAAAGACTCTTGGAAGAATTGAAATCATGGAAAAATACTTTAATGAGTATTTTGAGCCAGAAGAACCAAAAAAGGAAGAAGCTACTGAAGAAGATCCTATTATCGAGGATTCAACAGACGTTGCGGAAGACACATCAGAAGAAACTACAGATACAGTAGATGAAACTTCTAATGATGACGAAAAAGGACCTGTTGTTGTAGGGTTTTACAATACAATGGCTTCTGCTTTAAGTAATGTACAGTAATAAACAGTTTTGGGGAATGAATGCAAGTTTTATATTTCATTCCCCATTTGTTTTTTTAATTTATTATATCTGTCAATTTCAGAACTAATCAAATCTCTAACTTCATTTATTGAAGAAAGACCATAAAAATCTTCTGGAATGTCACAGATTTTTAAAGAATGGTACACTTCTGTAAGCTCTTTATTTATATAATCAGGTTCTAATTGCTCATACAGTTCTATAAACTTCTCACGTTGTTCTAGTACAACTGTATATAAGCTCATTAGCGATAAATCATAACTACTATCATAATTTGGCAGCTCTTCTATCTCTTGAGGTTTATCCATCGTGTTGAAATAAAACATACGAAGAAGTTCTATTTGTTCCTTAAATTCTGGATGGGATTGAAAAATAGAATATCCATTATCAGACCACTTTGCAAGCCATGCCTGATTTAGATATGTTTTGTTATTATGAAAAGCCTTTTCTAAATAACCAATACAGTTTAATTCAAGATCATACCTTGATCCAGTATATTTTCCAAAATAGAACTTTCCTGTATCAATTTTTACCATAAATGCTCCTTAAAACCGCATCAGACACCTTTTTGTCCGAGCGATATTTTCCTTAATTATATGCGTTTTCTGCCTATTACTCAAGGTAATTTTTACATTTTTAATAGGGGATAAGTTAACTGTAAAAAAAGTTGATAATAAGCATAACAAGAAAAACAACTCAAAGAGAAAGGATGATGCGATATGCCAAACATTATTATAAACAAAATCAAATTTAACGGAGACAAGAAATCAATTGATACTTTATTAAACAGTATCAGAACAGAAACTACTAATGGAACTGCTTTTATAGACTTTAATAACATAGTTCCTATGCCAGAAGCTTTAGATGTTGAAGAAAGCACTGATACATATAGAGCAATTGTTTGTTTCTTAACTGAAAAGCTTACAAAAGTACCTTCCAGATTAAATACTTCTTCAAAGAAGATCTTAGAAGAAACAGTCAATTATATGTTTGATAATAACTGGGCTACTTCAATCTACAGAGATTTAAAAAGAAACTATGTAGACGAATTAGATACTTTCTATGAGCTTGGAAAGATGTATGTTGATAATTACAAAAATTACGGAGCTACCACTTGGTACGAATGGTGTATACACAATTGGGGAACAAAATGGAATGCTTTGGATAGTGAATACTCTTCTGAGAACAACGAATTAACTTTCACTACTGCATGGGATGGTGTTCCAAATCTTATACATATTCTTGCTAAAAACTACCCTGATGTAAGTATCAGCTACAACTGGGGTGATGAAGACTATTTTGGAAATGCATTAGGTGAAGTTAATTTCGCAGATGGAAAAATTACATATGAAAATATTCCAGAGGATCTATCTGATGAAGCCTACGATATGGCTACTAAATTCTTTGGATGTGACAAAAGAAACTAAATTTTAAAGAAACGGAGGGAATCTTGCTTATGGAAGTAAAGATTATCAATTTAAAAACAGGCAAGAAATTTCCCTTGCTTGTTGAAGACAATGGACTACCAGTAATTCCAGTCCAAAAATATATTAAATCAATTGCTTTACAAAACTACAGCTTCAATACACAAAAAAACGCCGCTTTTAGATTAAAAATATACTTTGAGTGGCTAGAAATGAATAATTTAACTTATTTAGAAGCTGTACATGATAAGGATGCAACTCATAAAGGTGCTTATGAAACACTGGCTGATTTTAAGTTATATCTTAAATATCCAGAATTAAAAAACAATATAAGACCTATACAAATTTCTCAAAAGAGAAAATCAAGCTCAATAAACCAAATAATGACTACTGTATCTATGTTTTATAGATTTGTAGCTCTTAATGATGGTATCAATGAACTACCAATTTATATGAAGCTTTCTACTAATGCTACTACTCATTCTTTTATTAATGAATTGTTTTTGAAAAAGGAACACAAGATTGTAAATATCCTTTTGGAAAAGACACCTGCTCCTAATCCAAAATCAGTTTCATTAAAAGAATATGAGCTTTGCGTTCAAAAATGTACTAATAGAAGAAATAAAATAATTATTGGGCTTATGTATGAGGGGGGTCTTAGAAAGTCAGAAGTAATTGGGCTTATGTTATCAGATTTAAAAGATATTGCTGATTGTGCTATCTATATCAGAAAACATGATGACCCTAACAATATGACTTTCTTAAAAAATAATTCTGCTGGTGTTACTTATATCTCTGAAAGGCTTAGGGATGAAATTATTACTTATATTAATCACGACCTGATTGATGTTGATACTAACTATCTTATTGTTAATTTTAAAAAAGGTTCTTCACAATATAAGCCAATGACATCAAATGGTATTGATGAAATATTAAAAATCTTATCAAAAAGAACAGGACTTCAGTTGACTGCACATAAATTCAGACATGGCTGCGCTATGAATATGGCTCGCTCTGGTATGAGTCTATCTGATATTCAGGAAAAACTTAGACACAAGCACTTTGAAACGACTCAAAATATCTACATTACCTATATGAGCGAAGATAAAAAGGCAATTGAATCAAAATACAATACACAATTAAACAATATTAAGGATTCAGATGATGAAACATTATCTGACATTATAGATGCATTACTTGGAGAGGATGATGACTAATGAATAAAAATGATATAACAGATTTTTCAATAAAAAGATTTTTTAAAGATGATTTGCTTGATTTTACAAAATATCCTGTAAAAGAAATAGCTGAACATTTTTCTTCTTTTACAAAATACATCAGAAGAAATACAATCGCTGATTTAACTATTATCTCTAATAACTTGGTACGCCAAGAATATAAGGATTTAATAATAACATGCATGGTAAATAACAAGCCATATTCATATAAATCAAAATATATGCCTATTATTTTATCTATGCCTGTTGTATTAGAAAAACTTTTAATATCATCTGTATTTGATATTATTCCTAATCGTGACCTTAACCATATCTACGAGTTATACGCTGATATTGGAATAAATGATAAAAAATTAATTCATAATGTTTTTATTACATATCCATCAGTATTAAAAGACTTTAGAGATACAAGAAAAGGATTTGATAGGGATGTATGGCACTTAGATAATCATTCTATTACAGATGATAGAGTTAATAAATCAAATAAGATAGCTACATTTGATTTTAGGAACATTGAATTAGATGTAAACAGAGAATACATAAAAGCATTTATAAAAAATAGAATTGGAAATACAGAAATGTCAATTTCATATATACGTTCAGAAAAGAACAATATCACAAGGTTCTGTAACTTTACAGGTAAAGATTTTTGCGAAACATCAAGGGAAGACATATTGAGATATAAATTAGATATAAAAGATTTATCATATGACACCCAAAACACATTAATTCATGTAATACAAGAATTATTTAATTACTTATCTATAAAGAAAATATTTAATGGTGAAATACCAATATATAAAAGCGACTATATAAGAAATTATTCAAAGAAAAAAATCTCAGCAGTATCAGATACAGTAATCTTTGATATATTCAGACACTTACATGAACTTGATGAGCAAGATAGACTAATGTATTTAGTCGAATATTGCACAGGTTTACGTATCAGTGATGTATGTCAGTTAAAATTAGACTGTTTACATTCTTATGAAGGAAAAACATTTATAGCAACACATGTACAAAAAATGAATAATAATACAGCTAATCCTATTCCACAAGTTTTATATAATTTGTTGATTAATAGGAAAAATAAAATTTTATCCATAAATAAAGATGCTGTTTATTTATTTCCTAATAGTACTAATGATGGACCTTGTCCTACACAAGTGTATTCACGTCATATGAAGGCATATTGTGAGAAGTTCAATATTAGAAACACTGATGGTTCACCTTATGTATTTAGATCACATGACTATCGTCATACTATTGCTACCACTTGTTCTAATATCTGCAATATGTCTGATGAAATGATACAGTTAGGTATTTTAAGACATAAAAACATAAACATGACTCACAAATATATTGAACGTGATAACAAAGGCAAAGCAAAAAAGTATCTGGATTTTAATTTTAATTTTACTGAACCTGATGCTTCTGTTTTATCTCCTGTTGCTGATGGGTTCTGTGTTTATCCTACTAAACTTGGCTCTTGCCCTAATGCTGATATATGTCTGAACTGTGAGTTCTTTAGAACAAGTATTGATTTCTTAGATGTTCACAAGATGCATCTTGAAAAAATTAATGAACAGATTGAGTATTTTACTTCAAGAGGATTTTTAAATAATTTGGCTACTGCTAAGAAAACAAAAGAGACTCTTGAAAAGATTATTAAAGGATTGGAGGGATTGGATGAATCAACAAGCACTTAATTATTTAGTTATACAAAAACCTGAATTTGGATTGCAAAGTCCTTTTTCAGATGATATTTGGAAAATAACAGAATGGGATATATATAAAAATGCCTCTTCTAAAAATAAAGATGTCTTTCTTTATAGAACCTCTGTATGGAAAAATAATTATGACTTTTCTAAGTGTGAAAGTATTGTATCAAGAGAAGAATGCAAATATTATATCTATTATTTAATAGAAGTAAAAAAGATTAATATTGGAACTCTTGGTGATTATGCAGACAGACTTAAATTATTATTCAAATATATAAATAGTAGAAATATAAACTCTGTTATTGATATTGATTCAGATGATTTCAAACAATATATTATTGATACTGGACATAAAACAGCAATAGATGACGGAAAAATCATTAAAAATTCAGGCGAAGTTGAATATAAGAGAAAAAACAAGATAATTACATTTTTAGATTCTTTAAAAAAAATCATCAATGAATACTATACCAAAGATGAACCCTTATTCAAAAAAGATATATGGAAATATAAAGCTACTTCAGGTAAAGCAAGTCATGTATATATTAAATTCAATAATATAGAACATATTTCATTTAAAGACACTGCTAAAAAATATGCTTATTTATTATTACAAAAAGATGCAGCTCGAACTGTTCAAGGAATTATCCATAATTTATCATTCTTTTTTGACTGGCTGTATCAATATGATCAAAATATAAAATATATGAAAGATGTTGATAGAGATATAATTGAAGAATTTATGTTTTACTTAAGAACAGAATCAGGTTTTTCCAAAGTTAAAAGAAACATTATTATATTAACTCTTCATAATTATATTGAATATGGACTTATGAATAATTGGAATAATTTTACAGATAGACAGCTTATAACAAGAAATGATTATAACTTTAAAGGAAGTTCAGAAGTTGAAGTATTTTCAGATACAGAGATAAAAAAGATATACAGTATCATAAAAGAATTAGATTCAACATATGCTGAGGTTTTATTATTACAGCTATGTGTGGGAAGCAGAATTTCAGAACTTATTAGTATGACACATGACATGATTTCATATGATGGTGAGCAATATTGGCTTAATTTATATATGTACAAAACAAAAAAAACCAATAAAACTCCTATTGATGAATCAATTGCAAAAATCATATTAAAAAGAATTGCAAAAACAAAAAAAGCTTTTCCTGATTGTAAATATGTATTTGCCAATAATGATGGTACTTATTATATTACATACACTTCATTTGTAAGAAAAATAAAAAAAATTATTATTGAAAAACAAATTAAAGGTGACGATGGAAACTTATTAGTATTTAAAAGTCATAAATTAAGAGCTACTAAAGCTACAAAATTATTATCTTCTGGTGTATCTGCTGAAGAAACTGCAAATACATTAGGACATAAAAATTTAGACAGTTTATCTCACTATGTTACTGTAACTAATGATTTGCTATGGGAAAAGATACAGCCATTATTATTAAAAGAAACTATTCTTATAAATAGTATTGGACAAGTGGATGATAATACTTTAGAAGATTATATGGCTGTGCAACCTTTATGCAATGGTTTTTGCTGTAGAAACCCTAAATTGGGATTATGTGAAAAAGCAAATGCTTGTTTAAATTGTCAATTATTTATTCCATCAAGTGATTATCTTATAAACTATAAGAATCAGCTATTAGAGATAGATGCTGTTATAGCTTTAGCTAAGAAAAGTGGATATGACCATTTATTAGAAAAAAATCTTCAAACAAAAGAATCTTTAGAAAGAATTATTAGGAGACTGGAGGAAAAGCAAGATGAACAAAAATCCAAATACTGATGCTTTACTTAAAGCAAGACAACAAAAAACTGCCGAATGTTTAGATGCTGTAGCCAAAATCATACAAAAAATGCATGATGAAGGTATAGTATTAACAAAAGCTGAAATCTGTGAACAGGCTGGTGTAGCTAAAAATTATTTTTCCAGACACCCTGAATTATTAAGAGCATATAATGAAGCAAGTGGTGTAAAAACACATGAAAAAAAAATAATGCAGAATGGAGAAAGCAAAGATGCTATAATTGCATCATTAAAACATGCTAACAAGGTACTAAATAGTAAATATGAAAAACTTGAAAAAAAATGTTTGGATAGTTTGAAATATAAAGAAATGTATGAGAAAGAAGTTGAAAAAGTCAAAAGACTTGAAGAACAGCTCAATAACTTATATGCTAATTTAGATCTTGATACATAATGGGGTGGTTAAGTCCACTCCATTTTATGCTTGCAAGCACCTAACTAATTATTGATTTTTAGCTTAAAATGATGAAATATCAAAAAAGTAAGTAAATACAATGGTTCTATGGTAAGTAATGGTACTTACGGTTCAAGCCCATGTTTATGGGAACGGTGATATAATATCTATGTATTATACGATTAAGCGGTCACCCCTCATTCTTAAAGCTGTTTTAATAAGGTCTCTTATTGTGATTTCATTGCATCCAGATGAATTAGCATTTCTTGTTTCCAGTCTTACAAGATTTTTTACTGTTCTTATTTTAAGCTCAGCGCTATCTTCGATGGTAATAACTCTCTCATCTTCATTTATGTATCCTGATAAAATATTCAAAAATGTAGTTTTTCCACAACCAGTAGAACCACTTACTAGCACGTTGTATTTCTGTCTAACTATATATTTTAGAAAAGCTTCTATTTCCTCATTAATCGAACCTTTTTCTATAAGCGATTTTGCTGTTAACGGACTATTTGGAAACTTTCTGATAGTTACTGTTGAACCATCAATACTTAATGGAGAGAGAACGACATTTACTCTTGAACCATCTTCAAGTCTTGCATCCACTATTGGCGATGACAAATTGACCGTCCTGTTCGCTAACGCAACTATTTTCTGAATAATATTATTAAGCTCTTCTTCTGAATCAAAACACACACCAGAATGATATAGCTTTCCATTTCGTTCTATAAATATATTGTCATGTCCATTTATCATTATTTCACTTATTGAATCATCATCTATAAGAGGCTGAATAACATCTAATTTTCTTATACTGTTAAATATTTCTATTCGAAGCCTCTGCTTATCCTTAAGTGAAATAAATACATGATGACTCTTAGTTTCAATACTTTCTGTTACTATTCTGAGTACATCCTCATCTGAAAAGCTTTCATCAATTAAAAGCTCATTTTGAACCTTTTCTTTTATTTCATTTTTTATTTTTATATAACTATCTATCATCTATTTACATACCTTCAGCTATTACATTTCTCACATAGCTTCCAAGCTCGCCATATTTTAATGATGACAAATCATCTGACAGATTATTAAACAATGGAAATTCTATTTTCCTTATTTTGTCAAACAGACTATTTCCTTCATCATATTTTAATAATCCTGTTTCAAATGTTCTCATTTTGGCAGCCGATATATAATCGTCTCGAACCGGCATATAAATAACATCACACATACACAGGATGTCTATTATTCCGCTGACATTATCTCCAACATCAATCACTACCTTGCTATATGAGTCAATATATCTAAGCCGCCTAAGCATACTTATTAAATCTTCCTTGTCTATACATTGAAGCTCCGATACTGTTTCTACGGGTGGAATTATTCCAATACCATCAACAGTTTTAATAAACTTATGAAAACGCTTTGGATACTCTTCCCTATATATTGAATAGTCAAATATCAAATCAGCAAGATTTTTATCGTTATCAAAATAGAGCATTGCATTTAAACCGGAGCAACCTTCCAAATTCAAATAGAGTACATTTTCTTCTTCATTTAGAATCTGCGAAAGTGTATATGCAAATGATGTTTTGAGCGACCTTTTTACTGGAGAGTAAATCCCGATTATGCTGACATTTGTTTCGTTATTTTCATTTAAGTCTTTATAATCATATTCCGACAGAATGCTGTACAAAATTCCAGATGCGGCCTGATATTTATACACACATTCCTCTGCTATGTTAGACGCCTCTCTATACGGCAATGCACCATTTTTGTTCTCCGATAAAATAATTACCTTTTTAATAAATAGACATTTTTCTGGCTCGTTTCTTTCAGATATTTTTATTACCTCGTTAACAGAATCACATGTAATATTAGACCCACATTCCTCTAACAGCTTTTCACTTATTACTAAAATCTCTACTTCTCTTCCTGTAAGATTTTTCACCATTAAATCAATATCTGTAAACGAAACTACATCAAATATACATTCCTTTCTCTTTCTAAAATATGCAGACAGTTTCTCTAAATATTTCTTTTCGCTGTCACAAATAACCATTAATTTTCCCATAAAAATAAACCACCATTCCTATAAAAATTGCTACCGCAAAGGGTATCGTCTTTTCTCCTCTAAGCAGATAAATAATTCCAATAAATGCACCTGCAAATAGAGAAAAAATAAAAACTAAAATTATTCCATCTCTTCCTGTTTGTAAACTTATAATATATAAAAGCTTAATATCAGCTGCGCCTGTAACCTTAAACACAAATAAAAAAAATAAAAGTATCCACACTGGAATTAACACTGCGATTTGTGCAGCACCTTTTAAGAATCCATCCTTTACAAATAAAATAAATAAAGAAACTGCACCTGCAAGAACAATACTTTTATTCGTAATTTTTCTGTATCTAAAGTCACAGACGGCTGAATAAAAAGAAAAAAGAAGGCTCCAAAGTATAGCTAAATTGTTCATATTAAGCCTCAAATATTTAATTGTTTTTAAACTGTAATTCTGCTCTGATTAAGCACAAAAGAAAAGTAAGATTTGAAAAACTATTCTTTTGAAAATCTGATGTGATTTGTTGATGTGAGTATACAATAAGCTTTATTACTTTGTAAATCCCTAAAATTATTTTTGTTAACTATCAACAAAGTTTGGTTTCTGTCCTTAAAAAACAGTAGAGTTTTATTGGTAATTATGTATAATACAAAACCTTCGACAGCATTACGGCTACCGAAGGTTTTATATAGAATTATAAATTATTAAACTATGAAGCCTCTGTTACTTACTGAATTCATGCTCTCATTAAGTGAGTTTTTACCATATGTAAGTCCGGCATAAACTGTCTGAGCATTCTGCATAAGTACTGCACTTTCATCCTGCTTTGAAAGCTCTATAAATGAACCATGAAGCTTTTTCATAAATGACTGAAGTGCTTTTAATATTTCTGGTTCTCTTTTTACGGATGCTATGCCTACCTCTTTAATTACATATTCATATATGCTTCTTAAATTTCCTGCTATCTCATATTTCATGTCTAATGACTTTAGAAGATGGTCTGCACATCTTATTATTCTGTCGCAGCTCATTTTATATGCGTCATAATCCTTTAAAGAAATAGCATTATATGCATCCTCAAAATAATCATTTGCCATCTCATAAACAATAACAATTATTTCTGTTTTATTTGCTTCTGAAATTCTTCTTGTATATTCCTGAATCTTATCTTTTGTCATTTTTACTCCTGACTGTTAAGACAAACTGGTCTGCGTCCCTCTCATTATTGTAACAACTGTAAAGCCTGCTGTGGCTGTTCGTTAGCCTGTGCAAGCATTGATGTACCAGCCTGAACTAACACCTGAAGAGTTGTATATTCAACCATTTCTTCAGCCATATCTATGTCCTTGATTGTTGAATACGAAGCTGTAAGATTTTCCTCTGCATTATCAAGGTTAGCTACTGTTGATTCTAGTCTGTTCTGGTATGCACCAAGAGTTGAACGAACGTGTGATATAAAATCTATAGCTCCTGCCACCTGGTCGATTGCTTTTAATGAACCACCTTGTGTTGTACAGTCAATTGCAAGTGAGCCATCAAAATTTCCAATTCCCATTGTTTTCCATGAAACAGTAGGGATTACTATATTGATTTCCTGGCCTTCCTTTGTACCTGTCTGAATTGTCATTCCTCCGATACCATGAATATCAAGAGTTGCACTTCCACCTGCTTTTGTATCAATAATAAGCTCTGCACTTCCAAGCTTTGAAGTAAGTCTTGTCGTTGTTGAACCATCTTCATTTTTTACTGGTTCTACATTATATTTACTTGTAACATCATTTCCTTCACTATCAACAAGCGAAGTCAACGAACCATCTGCGCCTATTGTTATTTCATAATCATCAAATGGAAACTCTTCATTATATGATCTTACTTTAACATCAGGATTTGATGAGTATCCCTTTAAATCCTGTGAGCCATCAAGAAGAGGCTGAGTATTGTATTCAGTCTCACTAGCTATTCTTTTCATTTCCTTTGCAAGCTGATTTATTTCATCCTGTATAGCCTGTCTGTCAGAATCAGACATTGTTCCGTTAGCACCTTTTACAGCAAGCTGGTTCATTCTCTGTAACATATTCTCGATATCCTGAAGAGCACCTTCAGCAGTCTGAATAACATTAACAGCATTAGATGAATTATTATTTGCCTTTGTAAGACTTTTAATTGTTGCATTCATTTTGTTTGTGATAGCCATTCCAGCAGGATTATCCTTTGCAGAATTAATCATATACCCACTTGATAGCTTTTCTGTAGCATTAGAATATCTTCCTTCATTTTTCTTTAAAACACCCTGTGCTATCATTGCCTGTGTATTAGAATTTATTTTCATTTTTGCCTCCTGTTATAACTTCCATAAATGCTTTTGCAACATTATATAAAGTCTTTGTTGATACGTTTCCGTTAGAAACCTCACTATTATTTTCGGCATAAACCGAATTAATATTAATAGTTTTTGTCGCTGTATAGTACGAATTATCAAGAGTTATTCCCTGCTTTTCTAGTGCAGCTTTTAAATCCTCTTCTTTAGATTTTAAGGCATTTATATCTTCATTCCATTTTGTTACAAATAAAGCATTTGCCCTGCCATTTGAAACCTGAAACTCTGCCATAACCTGACCGTATGTATCATTTTCAAATGTAGCAGTAACCTTACCCTTTTCGTTTCCACCAGTTATAATTTTTAAGTTTATTGATGTCCACTCACCATCTATTTCTACTGGAACTTCATATGAGTTTTCTCTAGTAAGCTTTGACGCAATAGATAGCTCTTTTCTAAGTAAACCAAGCTCCTTTAAATCAATGTAGTTTTCACATTTTTCCTCGTCTTCCTTTAGACTTTCATCTGCTGCATCCACAAACTCTTCGTATGCGTCCTTTGCAGCTTCCTCTGTGAAATTATCCTGAAGCTTTATTGCCTTTTCCCTTAGCTTTTCGAATCGTTCTTCATTTCTATTCATTAATTTTTCAAAAGCTGTTCCCCTTGAATTCATTAGTGAATCAAGCGCTAAAAGATTATCTGCAGTCATTTCAGGTATGTCTAAAAGCTCTTCTCCCTCAAATGCTCTCATAACATTTTCGTCTACATTCATTGCTTCTCTTATATTACTTACCTGCTCTTTTATATAGGCTTCCTCAAGTGCTTTTTCTGTAGAAAAGCCTTTTAATATCTGGTCTGTAATTGACTCTCCATATGTTACGAGCTTTTGTAATGCACCAAAGCTATCATCTATTTTTACATCCTGACCTACTGCTCTGTTTGACCTAGATGCTTTAAGTAAATTATTAAGCGTTAATTCATCGTTTGAACTTAATACATTTCCAACAAGCTTTCCATCTGATTTTTCAATCTTTCTAAATAGTCTGAACATTCCTATGAACGCTGACTTTTCATCATCCGTTATTTGTCCTTTTCTATCTAGCTTATATAGAAATTCGCTGTATTTCTGAGTATCCTTTTCTTCATCAGACGATAGTTTTTCTGCCAGTTCATATATATTATCATCGAGCGGATTCTCTGAATTTCGAATCATCTTTAAAACCTTTGCAGGTGTCATATTACTAATGACATTTTCTACGGCTGTATTTGCCTTTGATACTGCTTCGATGTTTTCTTCAGTAATCTCCATTCCTGCATAGCCAAGACTTCTCACTGCTTTTTCGTTTATTTCATTTACTCTTAAATCAAGCTCTTCTAAAATATCATCAACATTTCTAAAGGCTTTTCTAATAGAATCTCCTAAATCAGCACGAGGAACTGTCATAAGTGTTTCATATGATTTGTTTGCTTTTTCATACTGTGACTTCAGTACATCTGATTCCTTGCTGACCGAATTAAGAGTAAAATCATTT
Source organism: Lachnospiraceae bacterium (assembly GCA_045627905.1). Classification (GTDB taxonomy): domain Bacteria; phylum Bacillota; class Clostridia; order Lachnospirales; family Lachnospiraceae; genus UBA2868. The sequence goes on from JAZQOO010000039.1 coordinate 18,932, forward strand.
TCACTATTTAATGCTTTTGCAACTGCTTCAACAGGAGCCTTATATAAATCTCTTATAACAGCTTCTGTTGATTTATATAAATCGATTTTTGCTGTCAAATCATTTTTGTCTTCTGTTGTGAATGTATCAGCATCATACTTTTCACCGTTTTCCATAAGTAACGGTGCGTAAAATTCTCTTTCTGCCTCCTTCAAATCATCTACTAGCTTTTCAAGATTCTTTGTATCAATCGTGATACCTTTTCTGAGTAGCTGAAGATTTGCCTCTGTCGTCATTCTAAGTCTTGTCTCTTCAAGTACTCTTAAATCTTTTATTTCTTCTTTGCTAAGTGTATTATTTGCAGCTTCTGATTTTATCGACTTTTCAATCTCATTAAGCTCTCTGAGTGTATCTTCTTTTACTTTATGAGCCATAGAAATAAAGCTTTCTGTCTTTGTTAAATCAGCATTTTTTATTTCTATACCATCTGATAACGCAGCGCTTGATGCCTTAATCACATTTTCATCTGTCAAAGGAAATGTAATGTCATTTATTTTTTCAAATAGCTTTATGTTTTCGCCTGTTATTGGTAAATCCTTTGAAAGAAGCCATTCTGCTGCTTTCATAGCATCATCACTTTTATCAAGTCCTGACTCTTCAATAATCTTCTCAACCTGTGGCTTTAATGCTTCAAAATCTGCTGCTTTATCGCGCATTCCCATGTAGCCTGAAGCATCTAAAAAATAACTTCTGAAGGTTTTTGCTGATTCCTTACCTGAGCTGAACTGAGCAGTATAAAAATTGTTTACTGTTGGCTCTAAGGAATTATTTATCATATACTGCTTTTCTAAATCTGTAGGCTCACTTAACTCTTTTGCAGTATCGAGATTTTTCATAACCTCTGATATATTTTCCTTTGTCAAAGGTACATTTTCTGCTGAAAATGCTTCTGAAATTTCATTTGCTCTTGCAACATTTCCTGTTATTTTTTCAAGCTCTGAGCGTGAAAGTGTATCTGTAAAGCCTTCTATTACAACACCACTTTCAGCTAATGTTGCCTTTATTTTATCAAGAGAAGTAACAGCCTCTTCAACATTCATTGAAGACACTGAAAAACCTTCTTTTTGTAACTTGGCAAAATCTTCGTCTGACATAGAATTAGACATTACCGCCATTGCGTTTCTCTCAAGAGAAATATTTTTTAAGGACGCACGTTCAGCGATTTCTTCAAAGGAAGTAAGCTCCTCTTTTCCAAATGCAGCGATGTCCCTATCTTTGCCGGAAATGTCTAATGTATATCCAAAAGCTTCACTTGCAATCCTTTGCGTGTCTTTTAAGCCTTTGGCCGTATTCAAATTGTCAGTGCTATGATTTATGCCGCCTAATTTTCCCTGGAATTCTACGTTCATACTTTCTCCATTTATTATGACACAATCATTTACACTTTTTATTTCGGTTTGTTTTATGAATTTCTTTAGTCTGTCATTTTTTCTGTCTTTTATTTTTTAATAAATATATAATAGTTATACTAGTATAAAACACGGTATTCACATTTCTGCAAATACCGTGTTTTTATAATGCATTTATTATTTTAATTAAAATTCAAATACTGCTGCACCATATGCTGGAAGTGGGTAAGCAATTGAATATGGCTGATTATCCCATTCAATCTTTTCTGCAGTATATGTTTCTTTTTTCTTAGTTTCTGAATTGCCACCAAAGCGCTTTTCATCACTATCTAATATAAGCTTATACTTTTTATTTGCAGGAACTCCTACTCTGTAATCCGTTCTTTCCATTGGTGTGAAATTCATTACAAATAAAAGATTTTTCTTTCCGTCTTCGCTCTTTCTTACAAAGCTGTAAATACTCTTATATGTATCATCTGCATTAATCCACATAAATCCTCTTGGATCAGAATCAAGCTCGTACATACATGGATATTTATTATAAATCTTTAAGAGTTCTTTTACATATGACTGCATGCCACTATGAAGCTCATCTTCAAGTAATGCCCAGTCAAGCTCCTTCGCTTCATTCCATTCAGCATCCTGTGCAAATTCCTGTCCCATGAAAAGAAGCTTCTTTCCTGCATGACCCATCATGTATGTATAGCCACAACGAAGGTTTGCAAACTTATCTACATAATAGCCTGGCATTTTATTAAGCATTGAACACTTAAGGTGAACTACTTCATCATGTGATAATACTAAAACATACTTTTCTGAGTAGTTATAGCTCATAGCAAAAGTCATCTTATAATGATTATCTTTTCTGAATAATGGGTCTAACTTCATGTAATCGCAGAAATCATGCATCCATCCCATATTCCACTTAAATGTAAATCCAAGTCCATCGTTTTCTGGAGCATCTGTAACCTTTGGCCATGCCGTTGATTCTTCAGCAATCATCATAACTCCTGGATGACATCCTGATACTACAGAGTTTAAATGCTTGAAAAATTCAATCGCTTCGAGATTTTCATTTCCGCCGTATTTATTTGGTATCCACTGACCATCCTGCTTACCATAATCAAGATAAAGCATTGATGCTACAGCATCTACACGTAAGCCATCTATATGGAACTCTCTTATCCAGAATAATGCATTTGCGATAAGGAAGTTCTTAACTTCATATTTACCATAATCAAAAATCTTTGTACCCCAGTCTGGATGCTCTCCCTTTCTTGGGTCTGCATATTCAAATAATGGAAGTCCATCAAAGTCTGCAAGTCCATGTGCATCTTTTGGAAAATGTGCTGGTACCCAGTCAAGAATTACACCAATATTATTTTTATGGAATTTATTTACCATATATGCAAAATCTTCAGGTGTTCCATATCTTGAAGTAGGAGCATAATAACCTGTAACCTGATATCCCCATGAACCATCAAACGGATGCTCTGCAATACCGATAAGTTCGATATGTGTATAGTTCATATCTTTAAGATAATCAACAGCTCTGTCAGCAAACTCACGGTAATTGTAAAATCCCTCATCATCTCTTCCAGGATGTCTCATCCATGAGCCAATATGGCACTCATAAATAGCAATAGGCTCTGATGTCATAATAGACTCGTCACGCTTTTTAGTCCAGCTTGAATCAGACCATTTGAGCTCTGATATATCTGTTGTTATAGATGCTGTACCTGGACGAAGCTCTGCGTAGTTAGCAAATGGGTCTGCCTTATAAAGCTTGTCACCATTTTTTGTAGTAATTACATACTTATATAATTCACCTTCTGACAAGCCCTCTACGAATGTCTCATAAATACCATTTGGCTCGAGCCTTGTCATAGAAATAGCATTTTCATCCCATCCATTAAAATTACCTACAAGATTAACGGCTGCGGCATTTGGAGCCCATACAGCAAAGTAATATCCAGTTTTTCCGTCCTTTTCTGTCTTATGTGCACCAAGCTTTTTGTAAATATCATAGTGTGTTCCTGATGCAAATAAATACTCATCATCTGTTGTTACAAATGGTGAAAACTTGTGTGATACCGGTGTTTTTTTGATTAATGATTTTTTAGTCATTGCCATACCCTTTACTTTACCTCCATACATTAATATGTAGCGTGTTCATTCTATTCAAAGAAGAAATCTTTCTCACGTAATACAATGTAATCCTGGTCATCGTATCTCTGACCAAGCAATACGTCCATAAAATGAGACATACTCTTTTTATCAACATGCTTTATTGCTGCATCTATAATATCTTTTATTTCTGATACTGTAACCTTATGATCGTATGTCTGCATATCTCCAACCTTGTTATAGAGAGCAAGTGTTCCCATATCATCAATTGTATATTCTTTTTCTAATGCATATCCTCGACCATATGAAACAAGGTCATCGTTTGTAAATTCCTGAATATCTATAATTGCGTCAAAGCACATTCTCATTTGCTTCGATGCCTTATATAAAGGTCTTATAGCTTCCTTATCATCTTCAAATACAACAATTATTTTCATATTATCTGAGACAAGCTCTTCTGTAATGCTATTTATTGTATCAGCTGAAAGACCCCCTGCGCTTTCAACTATAATTGCACCACCATCAAGCTTGGAAAGTGTTGCCTTTATATTCTTTTTATTTAATGCGTCACCAGAAATTCTCGCAACCTTACCTGAAAAATCCGGACTCTTCGTCTGCATTGATTTCACTATATTGATTGAAATGCTCTTTCTTTCAGATGCATCAGGACCCATAATAAGTATGTTTCCATTTGCAGAATTCATGCTCATTTTATCCATTGCTGATGTGAGCTGAGCCTTCATCATCTCTATACCATCATATCTGCAGAAAATTCTGAATTCATCATCATCGAATTCGCGTTCACTTCTTATTACTTCATCTTTCATATAAGAAGGTAAATCGTTTTCCTCTTCTTCTACAAAAGTATCCTTTTCATAAGCTTCTTTTTCTGACTCATCATCTTCTTTAGCGGATTCCTTTTTATCATCAGAAGCAGATTCTTCTTTTACTGACGAAGCTTTATCGTTTGTTTCTTTTATTTCTTCTTTGACAGTTTCTAAATCAGCCTTTTCTTTATCTTCTTTTATTTTATCAACTGGAAAATCCTTTGTGCTGACTATTGTGTCTACGTCTTCTGGCTGTTCTATTTCAGGAAGCTCTTCTACTTCACCCATATCTGTAACTGTGTCATATGGATAGTTGCCCTTCTGCGTAGATGCTTTTATTTCTGTAACTGCTGGTTTTTCATCTTCAACATCCTTTTTAGATGGAAGTGTTACATCTGGAATAGCTCCTGTTATTGCCGATTTTGTCTTCGGACCATTTACTACTGAACCATTCGCACCTACTTCGTTATTTTTTTCCTGAAGCTCAGCTATTATTCTTCCAGCATTAAGAACCTCTTCTGAAACCTTTGCTACTGGCTCAGATGGCTTAACATTAACTGGCTTTGCTGATACATTTTCAGGAAGAACTCCCTCAAGCTTTGAATATATATCTGTTGTTTCTTCTATCTCTCTCTTCTCTATTGAAGGAATATTAGAAGAATCAAATTTGTTATCATTGATTTCTTCTGGTTTTTTCTCAACTGGAGGAAGCTTTGCACCAGCTAAGTCTATTACTCCTGTTCCGACTACAGGCATCTTCTTTTCTTCTACTTTATTTGGAATTTCCGCCTGTTGCTGATTTTCTTCAGTTCCGTTTTCAGCAATATATTTTTGCTCAAATAATTGTGGATATGGATTATTCTGCTGTGCAGATTCGTATATCGACTGATTGTCTGTATACATATACTGACCGTTTGTACTATCCTGAGAAAGAACCTGCTGAACCTGACCTGCTAGCTGCTCCTGAAGGTCCATCGTACTCCATACACCATCTGCTGATGGCTGCATCACAATGTCCTGAGTCATTCCAAGATGATTCATTGGTGCCTCAGCATATCCGTAGCCTGCACTTATCTGGTCCATTTCACCATAAGGATTACCGAGTGTAGGTCTTATCATATTTCCATTCTGGTCATATGCAGGATTCATATATCCCTGATTCTGCTGCATATACTGCTGATTCGCATATGGATTGTTCTGAGTATATGACTGATTTGCACCCGCAACATCCATCGGTCCTGTTTCATTTATATATTCGCCATACTTTGACATCATTGGTCCTGTTTGACGAAGATTATTTCCAAATACAGCCTGATTACTTTCTGGCTGTTCAAATGTTGGCATTTTCTGAACACTTGCACGTCCATCATATTTTGCCTGCTGGTCCTGTGTCAAAGGCTGGTGCTTCATCTTAAGCTCCATTGCCTTTTTTACGTACTTACCTTCTCCAAACCAGAGAATAAGCTCATCACATTCCGCTACACATTTCGATGCCTGACCAGTCTGATGGTACAAGCTCGCAAGCTCATAAGCCCATTTCTCACGATACTCACGTCTTTTATATTCTTCTAATATGTCTATCTGTTCCTCTAATGAAACGTCCTGTGCTTTATAAATCTTATATAAAAGAATACAACTATCTGGATCATCCTCAGCAATATTGCAAAATTCCTTATAACACTCTATAGCCTGAATAACATCTCCCATCTTTATTGCAAGCTCGCAAAGTGCATATATAATATCTCGTCCTGTTGGATGACGCTCATATGCTAATAGAAGGATATCCCTCGAATCCTCATATCTTTTATTAACCTTATAAATTTCACTTACCATACAGAGCATCGAAACACTTCTGACGCGTCTCCAGTCGATTGTATCTGCAATTTCCATTGCTTCTGCAAATCTTTTTTCGGAAATCAGCTGTTTTATCTGATCTGTACAGACCTGATATTCATACTTGTCCACTTTTTACTCCTGTCTTACCTTATTAATTATTACCCTTTTATCATCCCATATTTTGCACACCTAAAGGTGTCTATAATTCAATATATTGTATCATAGGAGATATATATTGTCAAAAATTTCGCCTTTTTTATTATTATTTCTGATAGGTTTTTCCATGATTCTGTATTATGAATTTGATTATTAATGGTACGATTAATGCTGTTTGATATCATCTGTGATATATTGCATGCATTTTTTAAAAATATTTTAATTATTTTAAAAAAACACTTGCAAAAACAAATTTGTGTGATATAATAAATCTTGCGTTTGAAAAAAGCGCGATTAGCTCAGTTGGTAGAGCACCTGACTCTTAATCAGGGTGTCCAGGGTTCGAGCCCCTGATCGCGCACTATAAGGTCCTAAGCTTAGCTTTTATGCAGGTTTGGGACTTTTTTGTTATTTTAAATAATAGATTCTTATTTTGTAATATTTGTTAATAGCAGCAAAGCCTTGGGATATTTTTTCCCAAGGCTTTGTCATATTCGCTTAAAACTTTATTTAACTACTGTTCCTGTAAAGTTTCTGAGTCCAGTTATCTTAATCTTTACTTTACCCTTTACTTCCTCAGTGTCACGCTTATAATCGACACCTTCCACAAGTGGATGCTTATTATATTCCACTCTGTCGAATACCTTCTTTGTGATTACAACCTTAGCCTTCTTAATTTCAAGTGGCTTAATTGTAAATGTAACATCCCTGTCTGCTATAGCATTTTCATAATTTCCTATACCTGTTACCTTTACGATAGCATTCTCACTTCCTGTAGCGTTAAGGTTGTTCTCATAGGTTACTTTATAGTCCTTGTTCAATTTAAGTGACTTACCATTAGCATCCTTAACTACTACCTTTGGACGCTGAAGCTTACCATTGTAGATTATCTTATCAGCATTCTTTATTGGCTCAACCTTAAGTGTAGTTTTTGGTGAAAGAATAGTTACTGGAATAATTACTGTTCCCTTTACCTTCTTTTTACCCTTGATAATGAGGTAACCTTCGCCTACATCCTTAGTATTCTTAGCTGATATACTAAAGTCGGTAATCTCCTCGTCTCCTGCCTTAACTACAACCTGATCAGCTGTAAACTTGATTGCCTTTCCTGTGTAGATTAGATTCTCGGATACTCCTGCCTTAAGCTCTGCTGATGTAATAAGCTTCTCATCACTCTTAAGTTCTACTACTGGAACCTTGATAGTGAGTTCTCCATCATAGTTACCAATAGCATTAGCTATAACAGTTGCATTACCCTTCTTATCAAGATTTGTAGCTGATGTATCAAGTGTGTAGTCCTTACCTTCTTCAAGCAATGTAAGACCATCATAAATTGCTATTTTTTCATTAAGTTCAGTTTTTTCAGACTTAGCCACTACTGTGTCTGCTACATATTTGAGTTTCTTTGCAGACATAGGTGCTACTATGAAGTTCTGTATCTTCTGGCCCTTATAGAGACCTGAACCTTCAATCTTAACTATTGCTTTTTCATCCCTAGTAGATGCCAGCTTATTGTTCTCATATGAAAGTACGTAGTCTGTACCCTCTATAAGGACTGTCTTCTTACCATTTTCAATAAAGCTGACCTTGACTGCTGGTCTTTGGAATTCACCTGTATATGTTACATCCTTAACAGCGATTTCCACATTTCTCTCATTGAATTCTTTTCTTGTAAATGTCTCTACTGCATCGTAAGTATTATCTACCTCTACCTTATCTGAGCCTACATCAGATACCTTATCCTCATCAACCTCTGGAGATACTGGTTCACTTGGTGTTGGGTCTACTGGCTCGCCTGGTGTTGGGTCTACTGGTTCGCCTGGTGTTGGGTCTACTGGTTCACCTGGTGTCGGGTCAGTTGGCTCACTTGGCTTGTACGACTCATCCTTTTTCATGATTGCATTTACATATACCGAAGTATTTGGCATAACAAACTCGACACAGTTCATATTACCTTCTTCTGCAAGTGCTCTGACCTGAATTTCTGAAGATGAATCGGTTGAACCAGTTCCTGCCGTTACAATAACCTTATCTAGTAAATAACCCTCCTCTGGTTCTACACTAACCTTTACAGGTTCCCCTTTCGCTGCACTCTTTATCGATGTTAAAATATTCTTTACGCCGTCACCCTTTATAGTTTCTATACTATAACATTGAACTTCTTTAAGATACAGATGTAAAGCGTCTTTGATATTTTCATCAAACAGGCTAGCATTAAATGTAATCACTCCATCATCATTAGCATATACAGGAGTCTTAACACAACCACCCTCTTCATCCATCAGACAGAACTTATAACCTGTTTTAGCCTTGCTAACTACCTTTATAGTAGTATTCTTATCATATGGCACATATGGATAATATGCATTATATCCGTTATATGTAGGTTTTTCTATAATATCAAATTCATATCTATGAGGAATATAGTCATCAAGCTTTTCATTGTATTCTTCATACCAATTCTCAATATATACTAAAGGATTCGTTTTGTCCTTGGTAATTACTGTAACATCATAAGCAGGCATTTTAAATGAGAAAAACCCGTCTTCATTTTTCTCGATTTCAATAATTTTATCTGGTGCAGCTTCTTTAATTTTGTCGTATGCATCCTCTGTATCTAACTTAATACCAACGGCATTATAGTCATTTGTTTTCATATAGAACGCATTATAAATTGTATACTGTTCACTCACAACATCTACATCCATACCTGCAAATGTCGCATATTCATCTGTCCATTTAGTAACTACCTTATATTTAGTCGTATCTGTAGCAGGAGCAAATGATAATGTAAAATCAACAGTTGGAACCGTAAATACCCAGTGACCATCTCCCTCAACGACTATATGCTTACATTCCTCTTTTATATCAGAACCATCTTTTTTGTAATTTATATATACTTTTGTTGCATTTATTCCATCATACAAATATACAGTCTGATATGGTATAAATTTATCATTACTTGACCACTCAAGACCACCGTTTATATAGTATTTGTAATTAAAACCTTCAGATAAAATCCCTGTACTATCGTCTATCGTTCCATTAACTTCCTTAAATGTAACATATGCACGAAGACAATCTGTATCAAACCACTCTTCCACACGTACTCTGTATCTGTTTTCACCCTCTATCTTTTCCGCTTTAAATCCATTGCCTGAACTACAAGGATTAGCATCATAATTTATCGCAACAGTCTCTACCTCTACTCCATCTTCTACTTCATACACAACATCAAAATAATCACCAATCTTAGTATAGATAGACTCAGATACTTCTTCATCCATAGGCAGCTTTACACCAATAGACTTAATACCTGGCATTTTCTCAGCTTTGACTCTGAATTTATATGCAAATTCCGTATAAACATATGGCAAATCTAATTCTTCATCCACATCTCCAAACATAGCTTTAGGATCTATTTCATAATATCCTTCTTCGTCAGGATACAGGAATTCCTTGCTGCTTTCTATATCTTTTCCTTCTTCGCTATAATAATAAACTACAATCTCACTGTTTTCAGAATATCCTTCTTCGATTGCATTTCTTGAAGGAGTAGGCTTATATTTTAATTTTTCACCCTTTGGGATAAATATATATTCTCCATATTCACTATATGAATCTGGAATGTATATTTCAGAATTATCGTCAAGCTTATACTCTAAATTAAAATATCCCCAGTCATTAGGCTTATACAGTGCATATTTTCTTTCAATACTACCAGAAATTTTTATATTTGCAGCTGGCATTGTAAACTCGAAATCGTTATCTGCATTTCTTACTATGTCAATCTCATGCCCAGCTTCATCTGCACAATAAAGCTTATTAATCTTATATATTGGATTCCATGATACAAGTACCTTCTGTCCCTCAGAGGCCTTTGGCATTGCATAGATAATCCATTCATAATCCTCTTCCACAGATATGGAATATCCATCTGCCATCTCTACTGATAAGGTAACATTTGCTTCAGGCATTATAAATGAAAACTCGGTTGCCTCACTATCTCCGGCACCATTTAATCTTGCTTCTTCTGTAACTTCTTCTCCATCAACAGTATATGTGTACTTTACTAATTTAATAGCCTTAGTCTTATCATTAGGTGTTACTGTACCAAAGACCTTTGAACCTGATCTGTATTTTCCTGTAGCACTACCATAATGCTCATCTATTTGATAATCTGTGCCATCAAAAGATTCATCAGCCTCGACTCTGTATGAGCCCTTACTAATCTCTGAGAAATATCCATCATCAGAGCTTGTACTCATTACATTGTCGTGCTCAGACTTTACACTAATCATCAACAGATAACGGTTATCTTCATCCGTTGTATATGGAATAAATGGCAGATTATTCCATGTATAAGAAGATAATTCAGCAGTCGTCTCATACTCATCCGAATTTGCATCATTAATTTCGTCTTGACTAACTTCAATGCTATTCAGACACTTAAAGTGGCAATTACCTTCTTCATCCTCTACGTCAATATATGTATCATACATTGAAAACACATATGACTCTGCTTCATACTGCTTTTCAAATACAATCTTTAATGCTCCGCCTGCAGAGTTACCAACATTTTCTATTGCATAGACATATGGAATTGTAACTGGCTTAACAAAATCTGTATTACTTGTTTTTTCTGATTCTTTCTTTTCCGTTTCTTCATATCTACATCCATACACCTTGGCATAATAGTTGCCAGATGCCTTAGGCACAAACCAATTAGAACTATACTCCTTAAGATTTTTAACAATTATGCTATCTACACACTCATCAGTTGCCCCATCATACAGACAAACTTCATAATAATCATAATCATATAGTGATACATCCTGTGGCAGGGAAATAATTACAGATAATTCATTATTACTTTCAGAATAAACTGACTGCAAATTTCCTTCCTCATCTTCATACTCTGTAATAGACTGTTCTAATATGTCAATAGCAGGATTACTAACTTCAGACCATGCCTTTCTATCCTCGAGTTTTCTTATAGCAATTTCTGCAAGATTCAGTGAACCGCCATATTTTTTAATTTCTAACACAGAATCTCCATATCCTTGGATTATATTATATGCCGCTCTTGTATTAAACAGCTGATACTTACATCCTGCCTTTGCGATTAATACAATTTCTCTAAAACTTCTTTTTTCTGAATAAGTACACTCGTAGCCATTTACTGTTGGCTTATACTCTGCTAAAGCATATGATAACTTCTCAACATATCCATCTACTTTTAATCGAATTACACAGTCTTTTTTAACATCAAAAGTAAGATACTGACCATATGCGGCAGGCTCTTCAACATTTATCTTTTTAGTAACTTTTGTAGCTTTGTGGTATAAGCCATCCTTCCAGTAGTCAAAATCTGACTTCTTATTATATGCTCCACCACGAAAAGCCCATGCCAAAGTTGGCGTCTCAAAGGTTTCTGTCCCAAAGAAATTCTCATAATCGGCGTCCTTTTCATACTCCTCTGCATTACCAAACGTGATACTTACAGCATCACCTACGCCCATTTTCTCTCCATAATCAATTCCTGGCTTTAAGGTGTTCTCACTTACTGAGCAAACAGACATAATATTGTCAGGTGTAATATAAACGAAGCCCTCCTCATCTGCTTTACTTGGTGTGATATCATCACCAAATTCTTTACCTGATTCTGGTCCTTCGTATGTACTGTCACCCGTACTTGTGTCAGACACATCTGCTCTAGCCGAAATCACATTTAAATTAACGCTGGTAAGCAATAACGCCGCACTTAAAATAAATGTTAAAGCTCTTTTAATTCTTCCTTTCATATTAGTCATGGCATCTCCTTTTCTAAAATTTATTTATTGTAAACCTCTTCCAACAACAATTGCTTTCGATATTACCTATAATACACTATTTTTTAATGACTATAAACAATAATATTTATTTTTAAACTCGAACTCTGTTTACATAGATACGCTTTCGGTAAGAGAATTTCCAAGACACAAAAAAGCCGCCCCGGTCTGACAAAACCGAGCGGCTTTTTGCTAATCAATATCAGGCTAACCGTCTATCGGTAGCACTTTTATGTAGATATATTACTTCTTTTTATTTATTACTTCTAATATACCTTATTTATCCAATATTATAATCTGCAACAAGTAAGCTCAAGTCACCTGCTGACTGATTTACAGACTCACCTGTTCTTTCTAATTCTGCTATATTAGCAGCAACTGTTGCTGTTGTAGCACTTAATTCCTGTGCTGTTGCAGCATTTTCCTGTGAAGCAGCAGAAAGTGATTCAATAAGAGAAGTAATGTAATTTACTTTTTCTCCCATAGTTTCATTAGTCTGTCTTAACTTGTCAACACCTTCATCCATGATATTTACATTATTAACGATATTCTTAAATCCTTCTCTTGTGTTAATAACTGAATGTCTCTGCTTTTCAACATATCCTTTAACAAGCTCACTCATCTGAGTTGCATGTTCTGCGCTTTCAAACAATGCAGCAATCATTGAATTAATTGTATTAGCTGATGAAGCACTCTGTTCTGCTAACTGTCTGATTTCGTCAGCAACAACTGCAAAGCCTCTTCCTGCATCACCTGCACGAGCAGCTTCAATACTTGCATTTAATGATAAGAGATTTGTCTGGCTGGCAATATCTGTAATCATATCACTTGCAATACCGATTGTCTTTGTCTTTTCATCGATTCCTGTTATTGCTTCAAATATCTGTTCAAATGCAACCATGTTCTGTTCTGTAATATCACTAAGTTCTTTTACAGTTTCCATACCCTGTGCTGTGATATTTTTAACATCTGAACAAGCTGTTGAAAGTGATGATGTATCATTCAGACTTTCCTTAGACATTATATCGATTTCACTAATTTCTCCAGCAATCTGTGTAATATCATTTGCAGTCTCTGTTGCTGTATTTGCAAGCTCACTTGCGGCATGGTCAATATTTTCCATATGCTGAACTGATTCTGAAGTATTATTTGCCATCATCTTACTTGACTGTGTTAACTCACTAGATGAACTCTTAAGCTTACTAATCATATGCAGGAACTGTTCCTGAAGGCTACTTGCCGCTCTGCTAAGCTGTGCAATTTCGTCCTTTCCTTCAATCTCATCAATCTTATGTGATAAGTCTTTATCTGCAATATATGAAATATTCTCTGCTACACTTATTGTACTCTTCTGAATATACTGAATTACCCATACTACTAATAAAGCTATTGCAATTAACACAATTACAACTAATATAGTAGTTGTTAAAATAGATGCTGCTATTGACGACTGAAGCTCTGCTTCACTTTCTACAGCAAATTCTTCTATTAAGTCCTCCATATTAGAGATATTATCTCTTGTAGCATTGAATGCTGTATCAAAAGCTTCAATATTACCAGCCCCTGTTGCAGGCTTATATGTTTCATATAACTTATTAATATTAGCAGTGAACTGCTCATATTCAGAATCCATTGTAAAACCATCTTTTGTAAATGTTCTTAATTCTGAATGCTGATCAACAATGGCCATTACTTCGCCAACTCTGTCCTTTGTCTGAGTAATGTTCTCTTCATAGTCACTTATATACTGATCTGCTACCGCTTTTGTAACATGGTCAGAAAAATTCAAATACTGAAGCATCGCAGTATATGCCTGATAAAAATCACGGTCAGCATTTATAAGCGTTGAATTAACCGTATATAACTGATCAAAATAAAGTTCCTGGCTCTCTTTATATACAGTGTTCATTCTCATTGAATAAAATACAGTAATAAGAATCATTAATACTACCATTGGTACAGCCATAAGCAATAGCTTACCTTTAATTTTAAGTTTCTGCATATATAACCTCCTAACAGTGTCATTTGTCATTCATTGTACCATTTTTAGAACATTTTAGAAGTTTTTATTTTTATTATTGCAAATTTCTACTTTTTATACGAAATGTAATACTTGAATTTAGTCAATTTGACACGATAATTTCAGATTATTTCTTAATATAAATATTATGTAGTTTAAAAAGTGATAAAACTGACATTGCTATAAAAAATAAGTAATATGGTATCCAGTTTTTAAACGAAGGAATTGTTTTAACATAAGCACTGTCTTCTAAGTAATACAAAAGAATATATTCACCATCTTTTTTTACCGGATGTGACGGAATATGTATAATTCTACTATTACCATTTTCTAACGTGTATGTTACATTACAGTCCTCTGGTTTCCCATAAACTTCTCCTCTAATGCATTTGTACGTCTTTGTAATTTCATAGTCCTTGCATTGCCTGTTTATAAGACTTATTACAATTCCAACTCCAATAATTGCAAGACACCACCAGATTCTTGCATGATAGGATTTTTCTTTCTTTTCATCATAAACACTACTGTTGTGGTCAAAACCATCCCAGTCATCATCAACGTAGCTATTTCTCATAGTATCGCTCCATCTTCCTTATCACCATAATAAAGAAAAGAGGCTACTTTGCAGCCCCTTTCTTTTATCGGCGTGACAAGATTCGAACTTGCGACCTCTACGTCCCGAACGTAGCGCTCTACCAAACTGAGCCACACGCCGTCTCATAATTTGCCTCCTATGATTTCAATCAGCTTGCTGAATTGAAATCATTAATTGCAGTTTGAAAATTTATTTTCAAACTTTTTCTCCAAAGCTTGAAAATTTATTTTCAAACTTTCCCCACTCATTTCAGTCAGATTAATGAAATGAAATATTGCAGTCTAAAATTTATCCTACGGCAGATTATGATATCAAAAAACAGACTATAATTCAAGTCTCGAAAACTCATCTGAAAGCCTTGCAAACTGTTCTAGTGTAAGTGCTTCTCCACGAATATTTTCATCAAAACCTGCTCTGACAATTGCTTCTGTAACCTGCTCTTTTGTGTATGAAAGCTCATTAAAGTTTTTGATTCCATTAACAAGTGTTTTTCTACGCTGATTAAATGAAGCACGTATAAGCTTGAACATAAGCTTCTCGTCAATCACTTTAACTGGTGGTTCTTTATGTGTTGTAAGTCTAATTACTGCAGAGTCAACATTTGGTCTTGGCATGAAACAGTTCTGTGGAACATTTGCAACAATATATGGTTCACAATAATATTGAACCGCAAGCGATAAAGCACCATAGTCCTTTGTTCCCGGCTGAACCTTCATTCGCTGTGCAACCTCTTTTTGAACCATAACAGTTATACTCTCGATTGGAAGACGACTTTCAAGAAGTGTCATAATAATTGGGGTTGTAATATAATATGGAAGATTTGCAACAACCTTACATTTATTATTTGTATTTTTTCTAATGAGTTCTAATAAATCAAGCTTTAAAACATCCGCATTTATTATTTCAATATTATCATACTCAGAAAGAGTTTCTGATAGAATTGGAATTAGTTCCTTATCAATTTCGATAGCGGTAACTTTTCCTGCCTGCTCACATAAGTACTGTGTCATTGTTCCAAGGCCTGGACCAATTTCTATAACATAATCATCTCTTGTAAGCTCTGCTGCTGATATTATTTTATTTAGAACATGCTCATCTATTAAGAAGTTCTGTCCAAATTTTTTCTGTATAGCAAAATTGTGTTTTTTAACTAGCGACTGGGTTGTCTGAAAATTTCCTAATGAAGCCATAATTTCTCCGCATATTATTTTATATTGTACATATTCAAGGCATTTTCTGTTGTGATTTCTTCGATTTTATCTTTTGAAATACCTTTAATTGCTGCTATTTCATCTACAACAAGAGGAAGATATAAAGAAGAATTTCTTGTTCCTCTATGAGGCGTTGGTGCCATATAAGGACAGTCTGTTTCAAGAACCATTTTCTCAAGAGGAATTGCTTCAACTACTTCCTTTAGCTTTTTTGCATTTTTGAACGTAACTACACCACCAATTCCTATATAAAAATTCATGTCGACAAAATCCCTTGCCATCTCAGCACTATATGAATAGCAGTGAATAACACCTCCGTATGGTGCTCCTCCATATTCTTTTAAAATATCATAAGTTTCCTTTGCTGCATCTCTTGAATGAATCACAATTGGCAAATGTAATTCTTTTGCAATCTCTAGCTGTCGTATAAACCATTTTTTCTGAAACTCAGGTGCTGGGTCATCATCGAAATGATAATCAAGTCCTATCTCACCAATAGCAACAACTTTATTACTTGCATCCAAGCATTTTGATTTAATAAGCTGCATATCATCCTCTGTCAGTTCAGCAACCTCACTTGGATGAACGCCTAGTGTACAAGTCATAAAATCATATTTTCTTGCTAATGAAATAACATCATCAACGCTTCTCATATCAGCGCATATTTCTGTAATGTATTTTATATTATTTATATTCATACTCTCTAAAAGAGCATTTCTGTCTTCATCATATGAACTGCTACAGTAATGTGCATGTGTATCAAAAATCATAAATCCTCCAACAAGCGGTATCTCTTTTTTCCGCATACTGAATTATTATATCATAAACTTTTCTTTTATATTGTATATTATTATTACAAATGCTAAACTGTTACTATTAATTAATGAATAAAAATTAAATAACGGAGGACGAAATGAAAGAGTTATTTACGAACTTTTTGACAATAATAGGTGTGCTAATAGTATTAGCAATTATTATTTTTATTGTCTGTATTATTATCGCTCATTGCAAAAAGGACAAACCTACATTTATATCTGATGAAGATGGTATATTATGGAGAGATAAAGATAGAAACTTTTTAGGATTTTCTTTAAACTTTATTAAATATTCACTATCTGACAACAGATTATTTATTCAGACGGGATTAATTAATACTACTGAAAATGAAATCAGACTTTACAGAATACTAGACTTAAAGCTAAAAAGAACACTTATGCAAAGATTATTCGGTGTAGGTACAATAACTATTTGTTCTTCAGATAAGTCATTAACTAATTTCAGCTTAAAAAATATTAGACATTCAAGAATTGTTAAGGAACAGCTTTCCACTATGATAGAACAGCAGCGTGATGAAAAAAGAGTTGTAAACAGAGAAATTATGACATCAAATGATGATGATGACGATAATGTGGATAATTCATAATAAAATTTATGTGTATAGAAAAAGAAGAGTTCGATTCGTGAACTCTTCTTTTTCTTTTGTTTCTTTAGTCAGAAATCATATTTTCAATCTCTTTTTTTGTGTGATATCCAACCTCCTGCTTTACAACCTCACCATTTTTAAAATAAACAAGTGTTGGTATACTAACAGCTCTGTACTTAACTGTAACAGATGGATTATCATCAACATTCAATTTTCCTACAACAATTTTTCCAGCATATTCATCTGCAATTTCTTTAATTATCGGAGACTGCATTTTGCATGGACCACACCAGTCTGCGTAAAAATCTACTAATACTGGTAACTCTGACTTTAAAACCTTTTCTTCGAAATTTTCATCCGTAATATTAATTATCTCACCCATAACTGTATCCCTTCATATCCAATAAATGCATTCTGCGCAGGAGCAATATTTTTATCATACTGAGTAAGCAGATAATCTGCATATGGAAGTCCAGTCCCTGCAACCATTGATGCGTACTGCTGCTTCTGTTTTTCCTGTATCGCCTTTAACATATATGCCTGAGCGATAGCTGTTTGCGACTGATTTAAAAAATTCTGCTGTACCGCAAGAGCTGCAGCATACTGAGCCTGCACCTGCTGCTGATACTGCATCACAGCAATAGCCTGATAATCATTCAAAAGAGAAAAATCTGCACTTCCCATAGCAGACTGAAATATAGGAAGCTGATCGCAATAATTTGGAAATGTTATTGCGCTACCTGCCTTTACATCATTTTTACAAATAAACACACATGCTGTTAGTATGGCACCTGCAACTATTTTTTTAACTACTCTCATTACTTTACTTTTCATTTTTTATACTACCCTCCATCTGGCATATATAAACATTATATCACATTTTATTTATTTATTTGTGAACAAACTGTTTTCTCCTATAGAACTGTAATAATCACCGACATAAATAACTTTTCCATTTCTTATTTCAAGTGGATTCCACACAACACCCGCACTTGCTTCTGGAACATATGCATAAGTAACGAGACCATTGCAATTATATACAGCAATTTTCGCTCTACTCTTGCTGAGTCTGTATGACATCTGATCCCCACCTGTTATATCTGTAAAGTTAGATACATATACTTTATATATATCGGTTCCTACTGAATTAATATGAATAGTCTCACAAGCTGCCTGACCAACACTGTCATTTACACTTCTATATGTCTTTACATTGTTAGATGTTATTGCTCTTATATCGAGGTCTAGAGGCGTTGTCTCAAAATTAAGAACACATTTCATTTCATTATCAGAAATAACTTTTGAAATATATTCAACTGTTGCCTCATGAACCATATTAACTGAGAAATTGAAAAATAATGGAAAATACCCCTCTCTGTCTATTTCAACAGTATAATTTCCTGCACGTACGGGTGCAATTATTTGCCCTGCTTCTCCAACAACTCCTGCTAAAAATATTTCTCCGTCACGATTATTAAATCCGTCCCTGAATTTTACTTCCCCATCATTTATTACAATATTAATGTCATCAGCATCTTTAATAAAAATCTGGGAGTTATATAGCTGCTCATTTTCCTCATAAGCCATATATACCGTTTCTGCATAATATGTCTTTGAACCATTAAGTGCATATATATCATAATACTTGACAGTATGAAGCGTATCCTTTACAAACTCCATTCTGTATTTTTTATCACTCGTATCTATTTCTAATAAGTAGCGTCCATCTCCATCTGTAGTAGTTTCTGCTACAATACTTTCATTTTCATCATAAAGAACAACTGCTACATCAGATAGCGGCTGACTAAATTCGTCTAGCACAAAGCCTTTTATTGATTCAAATGATGGTATATCTTTTATTCTCTCAAAATTGTCATATGCTTTTTCCAGAATATCTTTTTCCAGATATTTATACTGCTCTATCGTTCCTTCACTGTAAATTTTGAAATCAGCTTTAGTATATTCGATTGCATTGTCATCCTCGCAATAGATATATCTGACCATTTTATCATTTACAAAATAGTATCTTGATTTAACCATCGAAGATGCAATGTTTACAGGAAGTGTTATAGCCTCTGTATATTCACTGACATAATTTATTTTTCCATCATCATAATAAAAATCACGAATCTCATTTACATCTCCTGAATATTCGTATGATGTTATTTTTTCAACCTTTTTTGATTCAGGATTAGCATAAATATCATAGTTGATAATATGCCCTTCTTCTGTAGTAAATGACTTTCTTGTAAAATCAAATTTATTTATTGGTGCATTTGCTGAATCCGCTGGCTTCTCAAGCTTTGAAAATACTGTGTCTTTCCACTCTCCGGCCTCTTCTGCAACATCATCTTTGACTTCTATTTCTTCTGTTTCTACATTTTCCTCAGCATAAGCATCAGCTTCTTCATCAAATGTTTCATCTTCTATTTCTTCTATATTTTCGTCATTTTGTGCAACATTTGTTCCACCTGTCAGAAACATTTTAAAGCCTACATATGAACCAACTAAAATTGCAACCAAAACAAGAGAATAAAGAATCAGACCTATTGCAATAATTGCCATCTGATCCTTTTTTCTCTTCATATGTGCCTGAACGTTCTGTCTTTCCCGGAACGTTAAGTCATCTATTTCATTGTAATCATGTTTATTATTATAATCTTTCATTACTCTCTATTGCCATAACATAAATGACAATACTATACAAACTTATAAACAGTCGTTGATTTAAAAGCCTCTCCCGCCTTAAATATTGGTGTTAAGAAATTCTCCTGATTAACACTGTCTGGGAAGTACTGTGTTTCTAAGCAGAAGCCTGTTCTCTTTGTATATGTAGCTGAAGCTTTTCCTTTTTCATTTACTATAAAGTTTCCTGCATAGAACTGAACACCTGGTAAATCTGTATAAACCTCCATTGTTCTTCCATCTGCTTTTGCTATAGCAATAAGCTTCTGTGATTTGTCATATCCATCTATTGCATAGTTATGATCGTATCCACCAACAACCTTAAGCTGTTCTACATCCTCATCTATTTCTTTTCCAATCTTTTTAAAGGTTCTGAAATCAAACACTGTTCCTTCTACATCTAACTCTTCACCTGTAGGAATTGCGCCGTCAACAACAGGTACATACTTTGATGCATTAATCTGAAGCTCTGTATCATAAATAGAACCACTGTCATGTCCTGCAAGGTTAAAGTATGAGTGATTTGTAAGATTAATAATTGTTGTTTTATCACTTACTGCATCATATTTAATCTCAAGTGCATTATCGTCAGTCAATGTGAAAGTAACTGTTGTTTTAAGATTTCCTGGGAAACCTGCCTGCATATCAGGTGCTGTATATGAAAGCTTAACACCATTTTCCAATGCCTCTGCATCAAATAACTGCTTATGGAAGCCCTCATCAATGTCTGTATGAAGATTGTTTGGTCCATCATTTACAGGAAAATTGCATTTCACTCCATCAATCATACATGTAGCATCTTTGATTCGGTTCGAGCTTCTTCCTATTGTTGCACCAAAGAAGCATCCGTTATTGTAGTAATCTTCTCCATTTTCAAAACCTAGAACAACATCCTTAAACTCACCATCTTTATTTGGAACAACTAATGAAACAATAACTCCACCAAGATTAGAGATTGATGCTTCCATTCCATTAGCATTCTTGATTGTAAATAATGAGATGTCTTTTCCGTCCTTTGTCTTACCAAAGTTTTTTACTGTAACTGCCATTCTTATCACCTTCCCCATTTAACTTTATTTTCAACTTTTAGAGCTCCACTCTTGCATCTAATGCTCTTGAAAGTGTTACTTCATCAATATATTCAAGCTCACCACCTACCGGTACACCACTTGCAATTCTTGTAACCTTAACCCCTGATGGTTTGATAAGCTTGCTGATATACATAGCTGTTGTTTCACCTTCAATGCTGGAGTTTGTAGCAATAATTACTTCATCCACATCTCCCTCAAGTCGTCTTATTAATTCTGTAAGCTTTATATCAGATGGTCCTATTCCAAGACCTGGATTAATGGCCCCATGTAATACATGATAGACACCCTCATATTTATTAGTACGTTCATATGCTGTCATATCACGTGTATTTTCCACTACCATTATCTGCTTCTGATTACGCATCTTATTAGAACAAATAGGACAAACCTCTTTATCTGTTAAAGTGAAGCACTGTTTACAATATTTAATATTTTCTCTTGCCTCAACCATTGTTTTTGCAAGACGTTCAACACTGTCCTTTGGCATATTTATTATATGAAAGGCAAGTCGTTGTGCAGATTTGTTGCCTATTCCAGGCAAAATAGAAAACTCTGCTATTAATTTATTTATATAACCACTGTAGGAATCCATCTTTTTCTCCTAGAAAGGAAGTCCCATTCCACCTGTAAGCTTAGACATAGCTGACTGGCTTTCTGCCTCTACCTGTCTTAAAGCCTCGTTAACTGCTGCCATTATTAAATCTTCAAGTGTTTCTATATCATCTGGATCTACTGCTTCTTCAGAAAGCTTGATTTTAGTAACTTCCTTCTTTCCAGAAATAGTAACCTCAACTGCACCTCCACCTACAGAAGCTGTAAATTCTTTTTCTTCAAGAGCTTTCTGACTTTCTTCCATCTGACGCTGCATTTTCTGCGCCTGTTTCATAAGATTTCCCATATTACCAGGCATACCCATACCACCTGGAAAACCACCTCTTCTAGCCAATTAAATATCCTCCAATCATTTTATTTCTTCAGATTATAACAAAGCTTGTCATAGTCTGACATTATTCCTCTGTAATATCAAAATTTACATTACTTAAATTAATATAATAATCGTCAAAACGCTTATTTGTTTCAAGATTAGTTATATCTATCTCAACATGAGCGCCAACACAACTGTCTATTATATCACATATTTCTTTATAGTTTGCTTCGTCCATAATAGCTTCTTTTGCAGTTTCATTTGTTACTACAATCAATAGCTTATCATCTTCTTTAGCTGTTATTTTTGCATTAGCAAGAACTGACTTTGCCATTCCTGTAAATCTTGGCATTATTGTATCTATCCATATAGCTGCTGCCTTTTTTACGTCATCAGTAAGTGCTTTTGGAAGCTCCGGTGCATTCTCTGGCTTTTCAAATACATCCTCTTCTTTAACAGCATTCGCTGAGCTTATAAATGAACCACTTTCAAGCTGAGTCTCAATATGACGGATTCTGTCAAGAATCGAATCGTCTTTATTCTCCATAGCTGGTGTACAGAGTCTTATAATTGCCATTTCTAAAAGCACTCTTTTAGCAGTTGCATATCTTATATCATTAGCAAGCTCTGAAAAGACTCTTATGTATCTCATTATTATGTCTGCTTTAATCAAAGCAGATTCTTCTTTGAGTCTACTCATGTTTTCTGAGGACATATCAATAACATCTGAGATATCATCATCACTTGATGCTGCAAGTAAAAGATTTCTCAAATACCATATGAAATCAGACACAAACTGTGTCAAATCACGACCTGAATTAATAATATCTTCTACTATTTTTAACGCTCCAGTAATGTTATTAAATGCTACTGCTCTAAGTAGTTCAGAAAAAACTTCTGTATCAACAGTACCTAAAACCTCAAGAACCTTATCATATGTAAGTGTCTGTCCAAAATAGAACGAAACACATTGGTCAAGAAGACTTAAGGCATCTCGCATTCCACCATCTGCTGCCTTTGCAATATATTTAACAGCTTTTTCTTCCGCCTCTATCCCTTCTGCCTTTAAAAGTTCATTCAATCTGTCAGTTATTGTTTCTATGCTGATTCTTTTAAAATCATATCTCTGACATCTCGATACTATTGTCACAGGTATTTTATGAACCTCAGTTGTAGCTAAAATAAAAATAACATATGACGGCGGCTCTTCCAATGTCTTTAAAAGTGCATTAAACGCTGCTGTTGACAGCATATGTACTTCATCGATAATGTAGACCTTATATTTGCCCTCTGTAGGTGAATACTGAACCTCATCTCGAATTTCCCTAACGCTGTCTACACCATTATTTGACGCAGCATCTATTTCAATTACGTTCATGCTCGTTCCAGCCTGAATAGCCTTACAGACTGCACACTCACCACATGGACTTCCCTCAACAGGATTTTCACAGTTTACAGCTTTTGCAAGAATTTTCGCTGTTGTTGTCTTTCCAGTTCCTCGCGTACCACAAAATAAATATGCATGACCTACTCTGTCTGAAGTTATTTGATTTTTAAGTGTTGTAACAATGTGGTCCTGACCTTTAACATTTATAAAATCATCAGGACGCCATTTTCTATATAAAGCTGTATAAGCCATTTTAATCTCCGAAACTTATTCCTAGCATTCTTGCCTCTTGAATAATAGATGCATCTGGAGAAACAGCCTTTAATTTACCGGCTGTATCCTTTAGTGGAACCTTTACTAACTCACGGTTTTTAATACCAACCATGTATCCAAATTCCTTATTCATTATTAACTCTGCAGCCTTTGTTCCAAGTCTTGATGCGAATACTCTGTCGTATGGACATGGAGCTCCACCACGCTGCATATGACCAGGCACTGTTACTCTAACCTCAATACCTGTCTTTTCCTGAATCTGTTCAGCAATTTCATATGATACTGAAGGGAATTTTCTCTTTGAAAGCTTTTCCTTATACTCTTTCTTCGAAAGCTGTGCATCTTCTTTAGAAATAGCACCTTCGGCAACAGCAAGTATCGTGAACTTAGATCCTCTTTTTGTTCTTTCTTTAATAGCATCTATTACCTTATCTATATCATATGGTATCTCAGGTATAAGAATAATATCTGCACCACCAGACATACCAGCATTAAGTGTAAGCCATCCAACCTTGTGTCCCATTACCTCTACAATAAACACACGGCTGTGAGATGATGCTGTAGTATGAATGCAATCAATAACCTCTGATGCGATATTAACTGCACTCTGGAAACCAAAGGTCATATCTGTTCCCCATAAATCATTATCGATTGTCTTTGGAAGTGTAACAACATTAAGTCCCTCTTCTCTTAAAAGATTAGCTGTTTTATGAGTTCCATTACCACCTAAAATAACAAGACAGTCAAGATTTAACTTATGGTAATTCTGCTTCATCGCAGCAACCTTATCAACACCATCCTTATCTGGTTCATTAATTGTTTTAAATGGTGTACGGGAACTTCCAAGAATTGTTCCACCTGTTGTTAATATTCCTGAAAAATCAGAATATTTCATTATTTTGAAATCACTATAAATTAATCCTTTATAACCATTTAAAAATCCGTAAATTTCAACATTGTCATTTCCGAGAGCATTATACAAAGCCTTTGCAACACCTCTCATTGCAGCATTTAAAGCCTGACAATCACCACCACTTGTAAGCATTCCAACTCTTAACATAGTCATATCCTTTCTGGTTTTACCCTACTAAATGATTATTTCACACTACTTGTCCAAAAAACAGTACTATTAACCTAACTGTGACTCAATTTCGTCTACCATTTCGCCAACATTTTTCATTTTAACAACCGTTTTCATATCAAATGCGATATCAAACTCATCCTCAATTGCATCTATCAATGTGATATGCATGAGTGAATCCCATCCATCAACATCGGCTGCAGTAGTTTCGTCTTCGAGGCTTATTGTATCGTCATCGAAAACCTCTCTGAATACATCATTAAGTCTTTCGTATATTTCTTCTCTTTTCATTTTAATCCTCCAAGGTTACTTGTACTTTTCCACATAATGTATTATACTTACAAATGGTCGTCGATACAAGATAAAGTTCGTATTGTTCTTTCTTCTTTATCAGCTAGAAATCCGACTTCAGGATTCGTCCTGCTTTATAATTTCATATTGGAGACGTATCGAAGTGGTCATAACGAGGCGCACTCGAAATGCGTTTGTCGGGTTATTCCGGCACGAGGGTTCGAATCCCTCCGTCTCCGTCACAAAATAAAAATGTCCCTTAATGGGGCATTTTTATTAGACATATGGGAGTGTTTTTAAAAATAGTCCTGTGGACTTCAGGGGGAATATAATGGATAGAAAATCATTGTCTAAAGAAATATTGCAGATAGTAGTTCCTCTGGCACTTCAAAACCTTCTTGTAACAATTGTTAATGCATCTGATGCCATAATGCTTGGTTCACTCAGTGCTCCATCCATGTCGGCTGCAAACCTTGCAGGCCAGCTTATGCAGGTCTATAACTTTTTCCTAATAGCCCTGTGCGTTGGAACATCTGTATTAGCAGCACAGTACTGGGGTAATAATGATCCTGTATCTGTCAAAAAAGTTCTTCACATAACATTGCAGGTATCTATATTGGGTGGTATTGTTTTCTTTCTACTCTCTACTTTAGCTCCAGAAACTGTAATGTCTTTTTTTACATCTGATACTGAACTAATTACTTTAGGAACTCATTATCTCAAATATGTAAGTCTATCATTTCTGTTTATGAGCTTTTCCCAGATTTATATGATTATTATGAAAAATACTGGGAGGGTTAAGGAAAGTGCAATGTATGGCGCAACCGCTGTGTGTGCCAATATAATACTTAACACTTTACTCATATTTGGGATTTTTGGATTTCCTAAAATGGGTATTGCAGGTGCAGCACTTGCCACAACCATTGCCAGATGTATTGAATTTATTATGACTGCTGTAGCATGTAGCAAGCATAAAATAATTCGCTTCAGCTTATCAGAGCTTTTTAAAATACACAAAATATTAGAAATTAAATATGTAAAATACACATTACCAGGAATCATTCAGACTATGTCATGGCGAATTGGTACAACCGTAAACATTGCTATTTTAGGTCATATGAATAGTGATGTTATTTCAGCCAATACAATAGCTGTCATTGTTTTCGATATAATGTCTGCTATTGCACTTGCATACGCCTCAGGCTGTGGAATAATTATTGGTCATACCCTTGGAGATGGTGAGCTAGATAATGCAAAAATGTATGGAGATATAATGATTAAGAAAACTTATATTGGTGGTACTATTTTAGGAATATTAATATTCATTATTTCGCCAGCAATAATATTTGCTTCTAATTCATTGTCGTTACAGGCAAAAGAATATCTTGAGTTCATGCTATTAATTATGAGCATAAAAATGGTTGGCAAATTTGTTAATGCAACATTATCGAAAGGTATTTTTGTTGCAGGTGGAGACCTGAATTATCATATGATTGTTGATATTATTAATATGTGGTGTATTATAGTTCCTCTTTCACTTATCACGGCTTTTGTTTTAAAACTTCCCGTTTTTATTGTTTATATAATAATGAATATGGACGAATACACGAAAATTTATTTTGAAGTATCTCGCTATTATAAATATAAATGGGTCAAAAATCTCACAACAAATGAATGGACTGATTAACTGGAGACAACTATGGAACAATTTTTAAGAACAGAGCTTTTACTTGGAAAAGAGAAAATGGAAAAATTAAAAAACGCTAAAGTTGCCATATTTGGAATTGGCGGTGTTGGCGGTTATGTTTGTGAAGCTTTAGCGAGAAGTGGAATTACATCATTTATTCTTATTGACCATGATACTGTTAGTGAAACTAATATTAATAGACAAATAATAGCTCTTAATTCTACAATTGGAAAATATAAAACAGATGTCATGAAGGAACGTATTCTTGATATAAATCCAAAAGCAAATGTTGAAGTAAAAAAATGCTTCTATTTGCCGGAAAATGCACATGAATTTGATTTTAATGAATATACATATGTTGTTGATGCCGTCGATACTGTTACTGCTAAAATAAGTATAATTATGCGTGCGATTGAGTGCAATGTTAAAATTATCAGTTCTATGGGGGCTGGTAACAAGCTAGACCCAACAAAATTTCAGGTTGCAGATATTTATAAAACTTCCGTTTGTCCTTTGGCTAAAGTAATGAGACATGAACTGAAAAAACGAGGTGTTAAAAAGTTAAAAGTTGTTTTTTCAACTGAACTTCCTATAACCCCTGAAAAAATAATAAAAGATGAAAATAATGGAAAAGTAATTCCTGGCAGTACAGCCTTTACACCTTCCGTTGCAGGTATTATACTTGCTTCTGAAGTAATAAAAGATATAATAGCATCATAATTCAAGGAGATAATAATTTGAACATAAAAGTACACAGACTATCGGAAGACTATATTTGTACTGGTAATACAAACGCAGAAATAGATTTAGAAACAACATTTAATACAATTATCGAAAATGAACTTTTGGACTCAATACTTGAAATCTTTCCTGAATATAAAAATAGAAACATTTCAGTTAAGGTTGAATGGATATATGAGGGCTACCGTGTTTTCATTTATGGTGTTAAATTTTTAGATGATGAGGTCGAGAAGCTTCTGACAACTATTGCACCATTAACGTTGCTTGATTATTGTGATTTATTCTGGGATATAGACAAAACCAGAAAACAATACACAGGTATTTTACTTGCTTACGATTATAAAAACTTCCATAAAATAAGTGTTAATAATAGTTCATTTATTGCTCTCACTCATGGTGGAATTAGTCAGTTTTTAGAACGGGCAAATATAAAATATTCTAATTCTGATATTCCTGAATTAAAAGCCTTTGCAGATATTGATTTTTCATATATTCACAAAGATGAGCTTGAAATAACAAAAGAACGACTTAAAAAGAGTTTATCTGAACCAAAAAAGAATTCTTCGGATTCTGATATTGTTAAAACAAAAATTATTGGTAAAATCAGAAGAAAACAGGCAAACATGCATCATTACAGCAGGCTTTAAAAATATTATAATGTAATGGCACGCTTTGCGAGCCATTTGCGTTATCATGTAATAAAAAAAGAAATGCCCCAAAGCATTTCTTTTTTATTACTATAATCCAAGCAATCTCTTAGCATTTAAAGAAAAGATTTTTTCTCTGTCGCTATCAGATATTTTTTCGTACATAACAGCCTGAACATACATGTGTGGATTTGTAATTGGATAATCTGTTCCAAATAAAAATCTGTCTGCACCAACCGTCTCCACGCCATATTTTAACATTCCGTATCTGAAAAGACCTGTTCCCGAAATATCGAGGTAAGCATTATCATATTTCTTAAGTCTTTCTATATGAAGAAGATAATCTGCTTTCTGTCCTGGATGAGCCGCAACAAAAGTAACCCTTGGGTTATTTTTTATCATTTCCTCCATTTCATTCTGCCATTCAATCATTGTATGATAGCTAAAAATCATTTCATAATCTGCAGCTAAATCTAATATTTCATATAAAGCTTTACTATCAAATCTGTAGCCGTTTTCATCCCATCCATGCATATATGGAACAAGCTCACCTATAAGCTTCACTCCCTTTTTGTGCATGAATTCTATCTCCTCTAAGGACTCCTTTACAAACGCAGGATGAATATGAAATCCTGCTGTAATATATCCATTAGATTCATCCTGTAATCTTAAAGCTTCTCTATTTAACTGTTTGAAATAGTCGAATCCTACCTCATGAATATCCTTGTTTTCTTTGATTATAACAGAACCACAGGCATGTGTAATACCTGCTGTTTTCATGTCTTCAATACCTTCATTTGTAGAAAGGTCAAATTTGTCCTTGAACATACACATATTCTGATCAAAGTTAGAATATGGATGAATATGAAAATCAATTATCTCTTCATAATTATTAGCCATTTTTGCTCCTATGTTTTCAACAGCTAGCTGAATTGAAATCATCAATCAAGTTTGAAAATTTATTTTCAAACTTTGCCTCCAACAATCTCAATTGGCTTGCTAAAATGAAATCTTTTATCAAACTTAATGTGATTATATCTATAAATTATTTCGTCATTTATAGTTAATTATATAACACTAAATCAAAAATTTTATAATCCAAAAATTCTGTCAGCATTCTTTATTACATTTTCTTTTTCTGCTTTAATCTGCATATTTTTGAAATTGATGTCATGAATAACAGGTTCACAACCTTCAATACCTTCTATTTTTACTGCAGTTTCAGAATCTGTACAAATAATGTTATCAAAATTGATGTTTTTAAATACTGGATAATCATCTTCTTCAAAAACAATTCCCTCGTTTGAATCATGATATCCAAGAACATAACTCATTGTAAGAATAATTGCTTCTTTTATAATATTTGTCATCTTGATATTACTGATGTTGATATCCTCAATAACACCACCTCTTCCAAGTGCTGATTTGATTCTGACACCAATATCTGTTCCAATAAATGTACAGTTATCTACAGTAACATCCTTAACACCACGGCTCATCTCACTACCAATAACGAATCCACCGTGTCCGTGATTTACTGTACAGTCTTTAATAATTACATGCTCTGTAGGACGCTTTAATTCTCTTGCCTTTTTACCTTTGCCTGACTTCATACAAATAGCATCATCGCCAACATCCAGTATTGAATCTGTCATTGAGACATATGTACATGACTCAATATCTATTCCATCACCATTCTGAGCATAGTATGGATTCTTGATAAATACATTTCTTACTGTTACATGATCACATAGACAAAGATGTGTATTCCATGCTGGTGAATTCTGAAGTGTAACTCCTTCGATAAGGACATTTTTACATCCTATAAGCTTTACCATTGATGGTCTGAAGAAATCATAATATTCTTCACATCCATCAAGAGTTTCTATTTTTGAAAGAGCATCTCCAAACTTGTTCCAGCCTTCGAATGAAGTTTCAGTTGGAAACCACATCTCTTCTTTTTTTACTGTAAGCACACGGTCTGATTTTTTAAGAAGTGCTGCCCATTCACGTTCTGTCATTTTGAAATGTTTGATAGGACGCCATTCATTACCATTTCCATCTACAACGCCATAACCAGTAATGGCAATATCTGTTTCATTTTCAGCATATATTGGTGAGAGAGTTCTTACTGTTTCTGTTCCTTCAAACCAAGTAATTTCTAAAGGATATTCTTCTTTATTTTTTGTAAACTGTAATACAGAACCTCTCTCAAGATGAAGATTTATATTTGAAAGAAGCTTTATTGGTCCAGTAATATATATTCCTGCTGGAATTACTACTTTTCCACCACCTGCTTCATTTGCTTTCCTAATTGTGTCATTAATTGCTTTTGTATTATTTGTTACTCCGTCGCCTTTTGCGCCGAAATCTGTTATTAAAAATTCTTTATCCGAAAGTTTTGGTAAATTAACTGTGAAATTAGACATTTATTTCTCCTGAATATTTTATCCTGTGTAAGTAGCTTCTCGTATAAACCCTTGTGGGCAGGAAAATAGTTACCTGCCCACAAATAGTTTTATTTAATTATTCTGCACTCTGTGCATTTAACTCTGTTAAAATCTGTTCAACAATTGAACCAACTGTCTGTGTATAAACTGCCATTGCATCTTCTACATCAGCACCATCAACGATTACAGAAGTAATACATACATTCTTTGCATCATCAATGTTACCAGATTCATTTGTAAGTGTATCACATGAAGGTGAAGCAGGTGCATCAACACAATGATTAATGAAGAATGAGTTACCTTCCTTAGCAAGCTCTGATGAATCTTCGTAACCATTTGTAAGATGAGCAATAACTAAAGCTGGGTCAATAACATTCTTTTTCCATAATGTATTTGGATCAAGTAAAGACTGCTTTAAGTGGAACTCACCATCTGCATATTCATAAACCTTCTCTTTATCTGTACCTGCATTTGTTGTAAATGTTTCTGCCTTTGTTGACCAGTGAACGTCTTCAGCACCATATGTCCAAAGCATCTGAACTTTATCACCATCAAGCATTGTTTCAATAAATGCATCAAATACAGCCTGTTCTCTTGAGTTATCACCATCTCCATCATCAATAATTACAAGACAAGGAGCTTCTCTGTTGATATATGCTCCAACTTCCTTAATTGGTGGAAGCTGAACTACATTTGAATCTACTTCATTCTTTACAAGATTATCAACGAGTGTCTGATACCATGAACCTGCCCAGTATGTAAGAACACCTGATGAACCTGTCTGGTCATTTGAGAACCATTTTTCTCTTGCAATCTTTGTTGAAGCAGTAAGTGTTTCTGGGTCAATACATCCATCAAGATATGCCTGACGAAGTCTTACAAGTGCTGCCTTTGATGCATCTGTTGTGAAACCATCAATCCAAACACCTTCAGCATTCTGATGAATATCTGGATCTCCATCCTGCCAGAATTCTGGTAAGTAGTTCTTAAATCCATATCCCTGTGCGATAACACCATATGTATCACCATTTATACCATTGCCATCTGGATCTTCATTGTGGAATCTAAGAAGCATATTGTAATAATCATCATATGTCTTAATATCATCAACTGTTAATCCAAGTGCATCTAACCATTTCTGCTTAATATAAGTAACACATCCGTTACCATATCCATATGCGAAACCATATAAGTGGCCACCGTTATTTTTCATGAAATTCTCGTTGATTTCTGGTAAATCCATACGAGACTGGAATTCAGCATTTTTATATGCATCAGCCATATCCCATAAAATTCCTGATGGTGCATACTGATTAACCTGCTGCATGCTCATTATCATTACATCTGGATATTCCCCTGATGCAAAAAGTCTTCCTATAGCATCCTGATATCCTGAATGGTCAACCTGCTGAACATTAAGCTTAATATCATGTCCAAGCTTTTCACTAACAGCCTTGTTCCACTGTTCCACAAATTCTGCCTGACCATTGTCCTGTGTTGCTGTAAGAGTACCATTTACTACGAACTTAATCTCATTAAGCTGATACTCACCATTTTCTGCTACTGAACCATTGGCAGCTGCTTCGCCATTTGATGCAGTATTAGCGCCTGATCCACATCCTGCTAATGAAGCAACCATGCATGTAGCAAGAAATAAAGAAATAATTTTCTTTTTCATTTTTACCTCCACTTTATCTTTGTGTTAAATATATTTTGTAATACTTGAAAGTATTATTTCACGATAAAAATATAAATCCTAAAGCGTACTTTCTTTTGTTTCAAATATCACAAATTAGTTCAATTTATTATATCACTAAAATGATTAAAATAAAAGCGACGGGAATTTATCCCGCCGCAAAATAAATAACATATATATTAACGCGTTTACACGCGGAGCTTTATACTGCCTTTGCCTTCCAGAGCTTGTGTTTATTACAGTACGCATATACTGAGCAAAGCTTCTCATCTCCACAAAGACCAAAGCAGATTTCCGGTGTTTCACCTGGGTCTAAATATTTTCTTGCAATTCCCATTGTAGTTACAATTTCTACCCATTCTATATAATGCTCTTTCTCCATAGGATGTGGATTTTCTCCAATTTTAACATGAACTACATTGTCTTTTATTTCATAAACAGGAATATGCCATTCTGTCTTTCCATCTGTGACTCCAGCTTCAAGTTCTACCATGGTTTTTCCACAGCACACTACGTTATTTCCAGAATCAGCAACCTTTTCTATAATATTTCCACAAATAGGACAATAATAAAATCTTGATTTTTTCATATTACTTCATCTCCTTTCTCATCCTGCATTTTCGATTAATTATTGTATATAATTAATATCTGCAGTTGAATAATAAATGACAATTAACAAAATTTCAGCCTACTTAAATGACCTGTTTTTTTTAATTTAAAAGCATATTTTTTCTTATGGTTCATATTTATTGACAAATAAAATTTTAATGCTATTTTAGAAATATAAACATTTGTTTTTCATACAGGAGGTGCTCTATGAATGATGATTATACAAATAGCGAATATTTTAATGAAAAGGATAAAAAACGACTTTCAAGAATGCTTATGTTATCAAGAGCAGAAAGTGGTATATCTCAGGAAAAGGTTGCATTAGAACTTGGCATAGCCAAGCGTACCGTTCAGAATTGGGAACGTGGTGTTAGTGCGCCAACACTTCCACAAGCAATAGAATGGTTCAGAGTTATGAAAGTAGCTGCTATGCCTTACTTTTTACAGTTTATGTTTCCTGAAATAGAGGGGATAAACCCAAAGAATGATGACGAAACAATAAAAGCAAGTCTCATTAAATTAATTGAAACAATGCCTCCTGAAGGCGTTAGACAGCTTATGTATCTTTTCTACGGAAATCATGGCAGTTCACCTCGAGCAGTTATGAATATGGTTACTGCTCATCTACAGACTCCATTAAAGGACAGATATACCCATGCAAGTATGATTCTTAATGACTATAATCTTTATAATGATAAGGTCGAAACGGTGAAACCAGAACATGTTCAGCCAGATACTGAATATTTAGAAACTGCTATTTCCGAAAGTCGAAAGTCTATTTTACAGGATAAGAAAAATTATATAACTGTATGAATTCCAAAATAATCTTTGACATAACCAAAAAGAGGCTTCGCTAGGACGACTCATATCGTTAAAGCGATAGCCTCTTATTTTCTATTATTCTACTGTAACTAACCAAGGATTTTCAGGCGTTAAATCTGTTGGATCCCAGTCTCTGTTAGGTGATTTTTCCGGAATTTTATCTACCTTTGGTTTTCCTAAAGGTCCTGGAGATGATTTGTCTGAATAAACAATAACCTTTGTACCCTTTTTACAGTTATCATATATCCACTTTGCGTCACCTACGCATAATCTTATACAGCCAAGAGATGCTCTCTCACCGAGCATATTGTACTGATCCCATTCAAGTGAGTTTTTATTTCTAGTAAGGTAAGGTACTGAATGGAACATTATCTGTCCGTTAAATCGTACAGCATATCGACCATAGGTATTGTCTACCATTAGTCTCCAGTCGTAATACTCATATGTTTTAAACTCTCCCTCAGGTGTATCGTGTTCATCTCTTCCCGAAGAACAAGCCATAGCCTTATATGGCTTTAACTGACCATTTTCTTCAATATAGACTGTGACACAATTCATAGCAAGATTTACTTTTATAACATAATCTCGTTCTTTATTTGCTTTTGCAAACTTCGACTTTGCATTATTTTTCTTAGGTTCTGTTTTCTTTTCTGTAGATGAAGAACTGCTGTTTTCTTTTTCAGGCTTCTTCTTTTCTGATGAAGAACTGTTAACCTTTACATTATCTGTACTGCTATCAATAACCTCACCAGGGAAAACTATTGGATTAGCTGACTTCATATCCTGCTCTGGTATTAGCTGTATCTGTCCTGCTTCACTTGACTGAACATCCGCCTGTGCTGCATTCACATTCTTACACTGTATAAACATAACGCAAGTCGCTAGTGTCACATATGTTAATATTTTTTTCATTTACTGTCTCCAATAATTATAAATCACAGTTATTAACTGTTCTTGGGAATGGTAATACGTCACGAATATTTGACATACCTGTTAAGTACATAACGCATCTTTCAAAACCAAGACCAAAACCTGCATGTCTTGCTGAACCATATTTACGAAGGTCAAGATAGAATCCATAGTCTTCTTTGTTAAGTCCCATTTCATCCATTCTCTTTACGAGCTTATCATAGTCATCTTCTCTCTGACTACCACCGATGATTTCACCAATTCCAGGAACTAAACAGTCCATAGCTGCTACTGTCTTTCCATCCTCGTTAAGCTTCATATAGAATGCCTTAATATCCTTTGGATAATCTGTAACAAATACAGGACGCTTGAACTCCTGCTCTGTTAAAAATCTTTCATGCTCTGTCTGTAAATCACATCCCCATGAAACCTTATAATCGAACTTATCATTGTTCTTCTCTAATATTTCTATTGCTTCTGTGTATGTTACTCTTGCAAAATCAGAATTCATTACATGATTTAATCTTTCAATAAGCTCTTTATCAACAAATGAATTGAAGAAGTTTATTTCTTCTGGAGCATTTTCAAGTACATATTTAATAATATACTTAATCATTGCTTCAGCAATTTCCATATCGTCATTAAGATCTGCAAATGCCATTTCAGGCTCTATCATCCAAAATTCTGCTGCATGTCTTGTAGTATTTGAGTTTTCTGCTCTGAATGTAGGACCAAATGTATATATGTTCTTAAATGCCATAGCATATGTTTCACCATTAAGCTGTCCTGAAACAGTAAGGTTTGTTGGCTTATTGAAGAAGTCATTTGAGAAATCTACTTTTCCATCCTCTGTCATTGGAAGCTCATCAAGTGGAAGTGTTGTTACCTGGAACATTTCTCCTGCACCTTCACAGTCACTACCTGTGATGATTGGTGTATGAACATATACGAAGCCTCTCTCCTGGAAGAACTGATGAATTGCAAAAGCAATAAGCGAACGTACTCTGAATACTGCCTGGAAAGTATTTGTTCTTGGACGTAAATGAGTAATTGTTCTTAAGTACTCAAGAGAATGTCTCTTTTTCTGAAGTGGATAGTCAGGTGTTGAATTACCTTCGATAATAATTTCATCTGCCTGAATTTCGAAAGGCTGCTTAGCCTCGGGGGTTGCAACAAGCTGCCCGCGTACGATAACAGCCGAACCTACGTTGAGCCTGCAGATTTCGTCGAAGTTGTCAAGCTTATCGGCAAATACTACCTGAAGGGTCTCAAAAAAAGTACCATCGTTAACAACCATAAAACCAAAGGTCTTGGAATCGCGAATTGAGCGTACCCAGCCGCCGATTGTAACTTCTGTACCGATATATTTGTCCTTGTTTCTGAATATCTCTCTGATATCCGTAATTTTAATATCCATAATCGTAATCTCCTTAAAACTTAATTTTGTGTTGTTCAAATACCCATTGATGCCTGCAGACCGGGCCCCCAATACAAACACGCGGTTTTCCCGCGCGATTACGTTTACCGACGGGCTGTCTGCTTAATGCCCATCGGCCGGAGATTAGCGTTGCTGTACCTTAACATAAATTACCAGTCCCTTTTTATACTAATTCGCATTTTTCGTCATGCGTTTTTTCATACTACGTAATATAACAAGATTCTCCTCTTTTTTCATGAGCCTTACCTGCTTCTCACGGTCTTTTCATATCAATCCCCTGTAAT
>JAZQOO010000040.1:0-77620 GCA_045627905.1 Lachnospiraceae bacterium
TCTTCAGAAATATCATTTCTGCTTACATACTGTGGGTTCATAGCTGCAATCTGCATTGCCACATTCTTAAGAGCCTCATCAACTCCTGTAGCACCTGTAGCTGCTACTAAAACACCAATTCTTCCACCACCGTGGATGTAAGATGCAACTGCTTCGCCTGTAACCTTTGCAAATCTTCTAACTGATAACTTTTCACCGATTGTAGCTGTCTTTTCAACAAGCTCATCTCTAAGACCGTTCATATCAAGGAGAGCATCGATATCTTCTCCGTTAGAACCACCATTTAAACCTGATGTAAGTGCGTTATCAGCTAACTTCTGTACGAACTCCTGGAATACTTCATTCTTAGCAACGAAGTCTGTCTCTGAGTTAACTTCTATAACTACTGCTGAGTTTCCATCAACTGCAACTCTTGCAATACCTTCAGCTGCGATTCTTGCAGCCTTCTTTACTGCCTTAGCAGCACCGCTCTTTCTTAAAGCTTCAACTGCTGCATTCATATCTCCATCTGTTTCAGCGAGTGCCTTTTTGCAGTCCATCATTCCTGCGCCAGTCATCTCTCTTAACTCTTTTACCATTCCTGCTGTAATAGCTGCCATGATTATTTCTCCTTTACACGAATATTGGTACAAGAAGCAATTATGCTTCTGTTTCTTCTACTGCTTCCTCAGCTACTTCTGTAACTGACTCACCCTGATTAGCTTCGATAACTGCATCTGCCATAGCTGATACGATAAGCTTTACAGCACGGATAGCGTCATCATTACCTGGTACTACAAAGTCAAGTTCTTCTGGATCACAGTTTGTATCACAGATACCAACAAGTGTGATTCCGAGAGCCTGAGCTTCCTTTATACAAATATGCTCCTTCTTAGGATCTACTACGAAAATAGCATCTGGGATTCTCTTCATGTTCTTGATACCACCGATGTTCTTCTCAAGCTTATCCCATTCCTTCTTAAGGAGTGTTACTTCCTTCTTTGGTAAAACGTCAAATGTTCCATCTTCTGACATTTTTTCGATAGCTTTAAGTCTTGCAATTCTTGACTCGATTGTCTTGAAGTTTGTAAGCATACCACCAAGCCATCTCTCATTTACATAGTACATTCCGCAACGCTCTGCTTCTGTCTTAACAGCATCCTGAGCCTGCTTCTTTGTTCCAACGAAAAGAACTGTTCCACCATTTGAAACGATATCTGAAATTGCTTTGTATGCATCATCAACCATTCCTACAGACTTCTGTAAGTCGATGATATGGATACCATTTCTCTCTGTGTAGATGTATGGAGCCATCTTAGGGTTCCATCTTCTTGTCTGATGTCCAAAGTGAACACCTGCTTCAAGTAACTGTTTCATTGAAATTACGCTCATTTTATACCTCCTGGTTTACACTTCCGCATAGGTCCTTTGCTGGATTACCACGATTTCGGCACCAATCCTCACATCCCAATGCGTGATTTTTATGTCCTTACGGACGACAACTTGATTACTATATCATAAAAGGCGCAGTTTTTCAACCCCTGCACCTCATATTATTAACGATATTATATGCTACTGAACATTACAATTTGATTTCCTTCATTGATGGATCAAAGGTTGCCTTTATCTCCGGTTTTTCACCTGTAGTCCTTTTTTCACTCTCTTCATGTACTTTAGCAGGCAATTTTTCATCAAAATCCAATTCTAAAGCTTTCCCCGACTCAGTCTCAAAGCGATTGATACGGTTATTCATATCAAATTTCTTATGAAAATCGCTTGCCGCTTCTTCTAATTCTATAGAAGTAGTTTCTGGTACATCAGGCTCAGAAGTCATACTAGCTTCATCAAAATCAAAATAATCATCAGATTCCCTCTTAGGCTCGCCTGTAGCATTCCCAAACAGTGTATCTAGTGCATTTTCTTTATCTGTTTTAGTTTGTGTAGCACTGTTTTCTTCACTTACGCCACTCTGCTCATCATCATATTCAAGTGCTTCTACATCTTTTTTTGAAAATAAATTCTTAAAGAAATCCGAAACACTCTCTATAAAATCAGAAATGCTAAATGGTTCTTTTTCTTCATCAGGATTTACAAGTCCCGACAAAACATCTGCATAATCTTCTTTTGCTAAATCTGCACATTCCTTTTCATACTGTACAAACTGTCTAATGAGCTGATGCTTCTTCAATAAGTTTTTATAATTTTCATCATTTTCAGAATAATAAAAATCATATCTTCCTCTTATAAGCAAAGGATAATTTACATTTGTACATGCATTATCAAGCATATTCTCAACATGTCTGTATAATACAAAGAAATCATCCTGTCTATATACATCATTGAGCCTGTTAATATTACACTTTATTAACCTTTCTGATGCTCTCTTGTAGTCCGAAGCCATGCAGAAAATTTTACCAAGCTGGAAATTAGCCCACGTATAATAATCACTCTTTTTATTTTTTGCTTTAGCTAATCTGTAATATATCTCATATGCATACTGGTAATCACCTGAAATAAGGTAATCCATAGCTTTTTCAAACAATTCCGGTGTAGAAATACCATCATACGAATACTGTCTCGATGGCTCAACAAGCTTAATATTCAAATATGGTTTGATTTGCTTATTTTCGCCCTCTGTGCCATCATCCGAAAGTAAAATCTCATCTACATCATCAGCTCCAACCGGAAGATGATTTCTATGCTCTGTATATTTTTTCTTTCCCATATCAAGGCACGTCTTCTCATACTCAGGAAAAACATCCTTTATTTCTCTCTGAGCGCCATTGACCGCTTCTCTGTGGGTAAGCACATAGTCTGGATCCACCTGTGCACGATAGAAAATCTTTATTTCCCTTTCGTACTTTTTCATCTTGCTATCTAAAAGCGCATGACCGACATGGATATAAAAATCATTTTCATCTGCCAAAAAATCAAGATTGCATCTGTAATACAATGATACTGCTCTATCGTAATTACCGATGAAGTAATAACACTCAGCAAGTTCAAACGCCGCCATCGTGTACAGCAGTTCTGAACGCGAAGTATTTTTAAGTACATTTTCATAGTATGGCACTGCATCAGCTAACTGACCCTGCTGCTTATAAAACTGAGCTGTTGAAATAACCTGTTCTAGATTAACATTCTGATTAATGTCTGCATCCATTTCCCATATTATTTCTATCGCCTGTTCGAATGTAACTACGCCTCTTTCATGATATATTCCAAGACCGTTTTCATCACAGAGTACTGTAAGCTCATATTTTGATAAATCCTGATTTATTGCATTTATAGCCTTCAAAAAGTCTTCATAATCAGGTCGTGGGTCAATTCCCTTCCACTGTCTAAAGGCATCACTAATTGCCTCGATAAGTCTTCCCTCGCCACTACCTAGTGCAAACCACTGACAAGGTTCGTTATCAACACCAAAAACTGACGCCGGATTATCAACTAATGCCTCCCCTGAAGATGCATTAAAACGCACAGAATAATCAACTCCTAGTGCAATCAAAACATCATCTATAAGAAGATATTTTGCACACGGAACAAACGTATTATCAAGAACCGATATAGTTTTGTAAAATCGCTCATCTAGCTCGCGGTATAGCTCAAATAAAATCATTTATCCTGACCTTTATAGCTTTCATCAATTTTTTTCTTCTGAATTTCCATTATACTTTTAGCGATTTTATGCCACCATTTCACTATCCACATAGCACATGGCAAAAAAATCATAATTCCAAGACATCCCTTAAACATAAGCATCTTATTAGGATTATCTGTTAACGCAAAATACAAAGTCAATACTACAACTATTAACAGTATAAGCACTGCCAAGAGTGCAAGTATTCTTTTCAATTTATTCATACATTAATCTCTTCTAAAAATATCTCTTGTATATACCTTATCTGCCACATCATCAAGTACTTTATCATATCTGTTGGCAATAATGGCATCACTCATTTTCTTAAACTCTTCAAGATTATTTACAACCTTGCTTCCAAAAAATGTTGTTCCATTTTCAAGTGTTGGCTCATAAATAATAACTGTGGCACCTTTTGCCTTAATTCTTTTCATAATGCCCTGAATTGAGGACTGTCTGAAATTATCCGAATTAGCTTTCATTGTCAACCTATAAACACCTACTACAACCGACTTTTCCTCGTAAGTGTTGTACTGATTATTGTGTCCGTAGCTATAATAGCCTGCCTTATCAAGAACTCTGTCCGCAATAAAATCCTTTCTAGTTCTATTTGCTTCCACAATAGCCTTAATAAGTTCTTCTGGAACCTGCTCATAGTTAGCTAAAAGCTGCTTTGTATCCTTTGGCAGGCAATAACCACCATATCCAAAAGACGGATTATTGTACATATCACCAATTCGTGGATCCAAACATACACCCTTTATAATATCAGATGTACATAAACCCTTTAACTCAGCATATGTATCAAGCTCATTAAAATATGAAACTCGAAGCGCAAGATATGTATTTGCAAACAGTTTAACAGCCTCTGCTTCTGTAAGTCCCATAATTAACGTTTCAATATCTTCTTTCACAGCACCCTCTTTCAGGAGTTCTGTAAATGTAACTGCTGCCTGTAATAATCTCTCATTCTCCTTAACAGTTCCGACTATTATACGACTCGGATAAAGATTATCATACAGCGCTCTTCCCTCTCTTAAAAACTCAGGGCTAAATAAAATATTATCTGTTTTATATTTCTCCCTGACAGACACCGTATAGCCTACGGGAATCGTAGATTTAATAACCATCACTGCCGAAGAATTAACCTTCAAAACAGTCTCTATTACCTTTTCAACTGCTGATGTATCAAAATAATTCTTCTGTGAATCATAATTAGTAGGTGCTGCAATTATTACAAAATCCGCATCCTTATATGCACCTTCTCCATCAAGAGTAGCCTTTAGAGAAAGCTCCTTTGTATTTAAAAATTCTTCTATTTCCTTATCGACAATCGGTGATTTACCTGCGTTAATCATATCAACCTTTTCAGGAATTATGTCAACTGCAATCACATCATTATGTTGTGCCAAAAGCGTTGCCATGGAAAGTCCTACATACCCTGTTCCAGCAACCGCAATCTTATATTTATTATGCATCTACCCCAAGCTCCTTAAGCTTAATCTTTGCATCCTCAACATTTGTAAAGACAAAAGAATGAAGTCCTGCTCTTTTCGCACCTTCAACATTTTTTAAAACATCATCCATGAATACACATTCTTCTGCCTTAAGATTATACTCACTTAGCAATTTCTCATAGATTTCTTTATCGGGCTTAACAAGCTTATGGTCACATGAAATAATCTGGCCATCTGCTAGCTTTGTAAATGACAAATTATCTCCGCTTTCATAATAAGCCTCGCGTGAAAAATTAGATAAAATAAATATCTTATATCCTTTATCCTTAAATGATTTTACCCATTCATCAGCATATGGAAACTTCTTAATCATTTCACCCATATCATGAAATGCAATTTTTATTTCTTCCGCAACCGATGGATCATTCTTTATGAAAAGCTCTAAAATCTCATCATGAGTAAGCACATCTCTGTCACATTCAACCCACTGCTCGCTAAATACAGTTGCCTTTGCGACCTTATCAAGCACTTCACCAGAAAGTCCACGCTCTCTATATACTTTTTCCCATATAAAATCTATGAGCACTCCGCCCATATCGAATACTATATTTTTTATCATATTCAAAACACGATTAGTTTACATAATCAAATAATTATGTAAACTAATCCTTTCTATTCTTATCTGTAAATTATATCATCTCTTCCTGGTCCATTACTTACCATTGTAATAGGGAATCCAATCTTTTCTTCGATAAACTCAATGTACTTACGACAGTTTTCTGGTAAATCTTCGTATTTCTTGATTCCTCTGATATCACATTTCCAGCCCGGTAATACTTCAAGAACTGGTTTTGCCTTTTCAAGAAGTGCTGTTGTAGGGAAATCAGTTGTTACCTTTCCATCTATTTCATAGCCTGTACATACTGGAATCTCATCAAGATATCCAAGTACATCAAGTACAGTAAATGCAACATCTGTTGTACCCTGAATTCTACAACCGTACTTAGAAGCAACACAGTCAAACCAACCCATACGTCTTGGTCTTCCTGTTGTAGCACCATACTCTCCACCGTCACCACCACGTCTTCTGAGTTCATCTGCTTCTTCACCAAATATTTCTGAAACAAATGCGCCTGCACCAACTGCTGATGAATAAGCCTTACAAACAGTAACAATCTTTGTTATTTCATATGGTGGAATACCTGCACCAATTGCACCATAAGCTGCAAGAGTTGATGAAGATGTAACCATAGGATAAATACCATGATCCGGACCCTTCATTGAACCAAGCTGACCCTCTAAAAGAACTGTTTTACCTTCTTTAATTGCATTCCACAAATAAAGTGATGTGTCACACACATATGGCTCAATCATCTTCTTATATTCCATAAGAGTATTAAATAACTCTTCTTCATCAAGTGGCTTCTGGTTATATAGACCTGTAAGCATTACATTTTTAAGTGTGCAAACTTTCTTTATGTGGTCTCTTAAATCATCTTCTGAGCCAAAAAGCTCT
This sequence comes from Lachnospiraceae bacterium, assembly GCA_045627905.1. Taxonomy (GTDB): domain Bacteria; phylum Bacillota; class Clostridia; order Lachnospirales; family Lachnospiraceae; genus UBA2868. Next base: position 6,593 of record JAZQOO010000040.1, read on the forward strand.
GAAACCTGAAAACCAATCTTAGCATATTTATCTGAATAGAATGGAGCAATTCCTGACTTTGTTGAACCATATGATTTTCCTGCAAGTCTGGCCTCTTCATATGTATCAAAATCAATGTGATATGGCATAACCATCTGTGCTCTGTCAGAAATAAGAATCTTAGGAGCAGGAACACCCTTTTCAACAATATCCTGAATTTCCTTAAATAAAACCGGAACATTCAAAGCAACACCATTACCTATAATGCTTGTTGTATGATCGTAAAATACACCTGAAGGAAGTGTATGAAGAGCAAACTTACCATAATTATTTACAATAGTATGTCCTGCATTAGCACCTCCCTGAAATCTGACAATAATGTCAGCCTTTTCAGCAAGCATATCTGTAATCTTTCCTTTTCCCTCGTCTCCCCAGTTAGCTCCAACAATTGCCTGTACCATTTTAATTCTCCTCTTTTTGAATTATAATCATGCCTTATATAAAGGCTATTATTATATATTGTTAATTCGCTTATACATTTATTTCAGCAGTCATACCAAGTGATTCCTTATTTGCATCAAGAATTGGCTTAACTACATCTTTTAAGAAAGCATCTACCTGTACTGGTGCACGTCCTACATATTTTGAAGGGTCCATTGCTTTCTGTAATTCCTCAAGTGTCATATTAAATGCTGCATCAGAAGCAATAAGCTCAAGAAGATTATTTTCAAGTCCTTCCTTCTTAACATGAGCACCAGCCTCCATTGAAAGCTCTCTAATTCTCTCATGAAGCTCCTGTCTGTTTCCACCAGCTTTAACAGCATCCATCATAATATTTTCTGTTGCCATAAATGGAAGCTCTGACATTATATGCTTATAAATAACCTTATCATTTACTACAAGACCATCTACAACATTAATGCAAAGGTCAAGCACACCGTCTATTGCAAGAAATGCCTCTGGAACTGAAAGACGCTTATTTGCAGAATCATCAAGTGTTCTCTCAAACCACTGAGTTGCCGATGTTATTGCAGGATTTAGCGCATCAACCATTACATATCTTGAAAGTGATGCTATTCTCTCAGATCTCATAGGATTACGCTTATACGCCATTGCAGATGAGCCTATCTGATTTTTCTCAAATGGTTCTTCTACTTCCTTAAGATGCTGCAAGAGTCTAATATCGTTTGACATCTTATGGGCGCTCGCCGCAATTGCTGCCAATGCATTTACTACTCTTGTATCTACTTTTCTTGAATATGTCTGACCTGATACTGGGTAGCACTCCTTGAAGCCCATTTTATTAGCAATCATCGGGTCAATCTTATCGATTGTTTCCTGGTCTCCATCAAATAACTCAAGGAAAGATGCCTGTGTTCCTGTTGTTCCCTTTGAACCGAGCATTTTCATTGTAGAAATAACGAAATCAAGCTCTTCTAAATCAAGCAAAAACTCCTGTGTCCAAAGTGTTGCTCTCTTACCAACTGTAGTTGGCTGCGCTGGCTGAAAATGTGTAAATGCAAGTGTTGGAAGTGATTTGTACTCCTCAGCAAACTTTGCAAGCTCAGCTATAACATTAATAAGCTTCTTTCTGACAAGCTTAAGACCTTCTGTCATTACGATAATATCTGTATTATCACCAACATAACATGAAGTAGCACCAAGATGAATAATTCCAGCAGCATTAGGACACTGGAGACCATATGCATACACATGACTCATTACGTCATGTCTTACAAGCTTTTCTCTTGCCTTCGCTTCTTCATAATTTATATTATCTGCATTTGCTTTAAGTTCAGCAATCTGCTCATCTGTAATTCTTGGCTGACCGTCAGCACCCTTTAATCCTAATTCCTTTTCAGTTTCTGCAAGGGCAATCCATAACTTTCTCCATGTTCTGAATTTCATATCAGGTGAGAAAATATACTGCATTTCCTTACTTGCATAACGCTCAGAAAGTGGGCTTACATACTTATCAGTTCCGCTCATTATAATCCTCCATAGACTTATCTGCATACAACAGATATTATATTTTGTTACAGCTATCCGATTTAGCTGTACAACTCTTAATAATTTTCAGGACACAATTAATCACAGTATCCTCAACATAATCATACAACATATATAATAATAAAATTGCATCATTTTTTCAATACTTCCATTAACAGTTTATTTAGTGTATTATTATCTATAACTAAATGACTTTATGTGAGGCTACTATGAACGAAAAAAGAACAGAAAAAAGAATCCCTCTTTCAATGTCAATTTCTGTGTCAGATTTGTACAAAGAAGATGTTGACACAATTATGGATTTAGAATCGGAAATTGAAATAACAGACATTTCTTCAACTGGAATAGGTTTTATTTCAAAATGTATCCTTCCTATTGGATATTTTTTCATTGCAGATATCGAGGTTTCAAAAGAGCTTCCTCAAATAATTACAGATGTTCGAATTATCCGTTCAAAGGCTATTGATTACGAACGTTTTCACTACGGCGCACAGTTTATGTCTATTTCACCAAACGTAAAAGCTATGCTTGAGAAATTCGAAGCCGAGTATAATGAATAAACCAAAAGACCCCAGTATTATTTCTAATACTGAGATCATAATTCATCATCTTAATTGATAACGTTAACTATCTATTAATCATACTGTATAACTACCTATGTCCACATTTCAACAAATTCTTTAAACTGTGGCAAATTAATTTTTATAATCCCTCTTGTCTCTGTATCAACAACATGTTTATTTTCAAGACGATTTCTAAGTGATGGAAAGTTTGCTGGCTTTTCCATCAGTTGCTTTATACTTTCAACTGAACCCGTTTCAGACTTAAGTATGCATACTACTAGCTCTTGTTCCGCAGGTGTCAATGACTTCCATATTAAATCATACGAATCTCTAAAAATAATTCTTTCAAATTTAGGAACCAAATCCTCTAAACCTTCATTTTCTTTTTTATTATAATATAAAGAACCCATTACCTGATATGCATATGCATAGCCCTTAACGAACTTTGCTAAAATCGCAGACATATTGCTATCCACTCCTAAAAGTTCCTTATACATATACGCAATCTCATATTGACTTAAACTACCAATTTCAATCAAATCACTTCTTTTGAAAAATGTCAGATTATCTTCCTTTGAAAAGTCTTCAATATTTTTGCTTAAGCCAGTACATATCAGATATATTTTATAACCATTTAACAATAAATTACCTAAAATTGATAGTAATTCAACAGTACTATGTGTCTTCGAAATATCATCTATTCCTACAAGAATAACTCGGTTAGCTGCATTAATCTTTTTTACCATTGTAACTAACTCTGCCTCTTCAGAATAATATTTATCATTATATTCTTTTGTTTTCGTTACTGTTCCATTAATTTCCCCACCTAGTATTCCTATATTGCCATTCACCGATGCATTTGTACTAACTGAAATCGACTGCTTAGTCTCATCAATATCACTCTCTTTACTTAATAATGATACAAGTGTATTTACCACATTACCTGCCGCAGACAAAGTGCATACAACCCATCTGTCATTATTTTTGAAATGATTTATTATTTTACTGTACACTACAGACTTTCCAGAACCCCTCAATCCCACTATTTTGAATACATATTTTGAGGACTGCTCGTTTTCCATCAATGAAATAATATCATCTGCATAATGCATATCTATGTAAGCATCTCCTGCTATTCCTGGGGTTCGTGTAAATGGATCTATTACAGGTCTCATACAGGTCTCCTTTGTTATTGCATCGTTCTTTTTGTGATTATTTGTTATTTTATTATGCTTTTGTTATCTTTTGTTATCTTTTGTTATTATTTTTCATTTTTGTTATCATCTGTTATTATTTGTTATTATATCAATTATCTCCAACATATTCAACCTAATACCCCTTCACAATCTCTAATACATCTTTTGAATACTGTGGATACTGTGCAATTAAATCTTCTATATCCTTCTTTGAGTTTTCAAGATTGTAGTTATCAAAATCGATACTCTTTCTAAGTCTCTGTCTCTGTACAACAAGGTCTCTTCTCTTATCAGACATGACATCTTCATATACAAGCACCTCTGGGCTGTATATCCAGCATGATGGGTCTTTAAGATTGTATTTTCTCAAAATTGAGTACAGCGCATCTCTTGCATCCTCAAGTCTTGCTAATGAATTTTCACTATGATGTCTTGCTTCCTTCTCTTCAAGATACTTTTCCCACAGATAATACAGTTCATGAGAACTATTTATGCTATATTTCGCATAATTATAATCAATAAGATTTGTAACATTTACATATTTGATTTTCGTTCTGTTCTGTAAAACAATTGCCCTGTTAAGCTGTTTATTTATTTTAGCTATAGAATCGGACGCATTTCTATAGTTAACAAATACAAATGTCATAACAAGCGCAATCGCTGCAGTAACAACAAGTGATGCAAACTTGACATCTGTTCTCATAGTGATAGCAAGAGCATATAAAACACCATATGCAAGTATTGCTGTAAATGCTGAAATAATAAAAACAGCCTTCGAATTAGCCATTTTATTTTTCTCTTCTTTACGTTTGTATGCCAGTGTTGCCTTTTCACCCTCTAAAAGATTCATATCACGCTTACATACAGCCTGATATCTCTCATTTTCTTCAAGTTCCTTCATAATGCCAGGAAGTTCATCCTCAATATACTGAATCTCCCTAAACTTCATCTCTGAAATCTTGCTAACCGGTCTCTTATAATCTGCTTCTATCTCCTCAAGCTCGCTTAAAGCTGCTGCCGACTTTCTTATTTCCTTTTTAACATTTTTTGGCAATGCCTCTAATTCTTCAATATCAGAAAGTCTGTCTGCAATCGACTGGTATTCTCTTTTCTTTTCCTCAACATCGTCGCTAAGCACAGCCATCTGGTCGCACAGATAGCGTACGTATTTCTCCCTTTCAAAAGGATTATGAACATCAATATCCCTTCTGAATACGGTCTGCTTCGTTAGGACCTCCTGAATTGTTTCAGCTTCTTCTCCGTCAATATCTCCAAAGCCTAAATCAAATTCTTCATCTTCATCCTCGAAGCCTAGTTTGTCAAGCATCCAATCTAAAAATTCAACTATCATTTTGCTCTAACCACCATCTGGTCTCTATATTCCTGTTTCCAGCGTCTGAACATTTCCTCAGACCTCTTATAATATTCATCCATACTGTCTTCAGACTTAAGTTTCTTTAATTCAGAAAGCTCATCTGCATATCTTGAAGTAATATTTTTACTATGAGCTTTAACCATACGCTCGTGCGCTTCATTTATAAGTGCATCATCATATCCCATTCGCAGCACATGTCTTTCGTATGTTTCTTTTTTCATAGTCATGCGCAGTGCCTGCAAATAATGAATCAAAGCTTCTCTTGTTTTATAAATTTCATTACTTTCTCTAAAATAGAATGCTGCCTTATCATAAATAAAAAGCTGTGCATACGAACACCCTATATTATGAAGAATCTCCGAATATACCTGCTCGTCATCCTCTTTTCTCATGCTCTGTAAAATATACTGATACTCATCTATTGCCCTTGTATATTTGCCTGCCTTCAAAAGATTATCTGCTCTCGATTTTCTCTTTTGGAAAAAGCTCAGAGAAGCATTGTCAACAAGTACCTGTTTAATATGTCTTAGTTCCTCTTCGTCAAGATAACCAACCATCTCAAGAATCGTCGTCACAAACTCACCAAGGCTGGAATTTGCCTTAATAAGTTCCCTTAACCTGTCCGCTAACTCTGTAAGCTTTAACTCAGTATCAATATAGTCACAAAGCGATTCGTCCATTATGTCATTGTCAATAATATAAGCATCTCTTGTCAGGTAATAACATAATTCTTCAATAGAATAAATATTCATACCAAGACCCACAATATAATATGGATTTTCTGCAAGAACGCTTGTACATAATATCAAATTACTCATGTAAGCTTAATCTCTTTTTCCCAGATTTTTCCAGAGCTTTGATGAAATTCGCCAAAGCCTAAATCATACACTTTAACAAGCATATCAACATCCGACTTGAAATCAGCCTCAAGTCGCAGTCTTGTCGCTCTTTCAGGTCTTAGAGGCAGACCCGTCAGTTCTATAATTTCATTTCTAGCACCACTTCCATTAAGTGGGGTAACCAGAATTGCTACTTCATTTCCCTTTTCTAAAATAAATTCTACATCTACCTTTGATGTATAGTATGTTTCTCCTGCATCCGCTAAAACTACATACTGGTCTTTTCCCTTAACTCGCATTTTCATACCAGTATTTCCCTTTAGCTTATCATGTCCTAAATAAATATATTTATCATTAAGAAACGTATCCGAAACCCTGTCAGCAGCGGCAAAGCAGGCTCCCTTCGAATACAGATTTTTCCCCTGAAAAACTCTTCTTCCCATACACAGATACTTAAGAGTTTTATCACACCATGTATTAGAAAATCCATCTCCAATAAGAAAAACCGTTCCGATAACATGTCCTGCGAAATCATCATGCACAGTCTGTAAAAATAATTCATCAAGCCTCTGAGATTTCTCTTCAGAAATTTCGCCGTTCATCATAAACTGTGGCAGCTTGATATTAGTGTGCTCTGTCTTATCTACAACACCAACAACAGGTGTAGTGTGCTTGTTCAGTCGCATATTATAAAATTTCAAATAATCATATGAATAATCATAAACACATACCTCGTGGTCCCAAACCTCTTCTGGCTGATGAATCGTATAGTAATAAATACTTTCATCATATGACTGAAATTCAATAACCTTTTTATCTACAGCTAGTGCTGAACATGCTTTATTTAAAATAGAAATCATTCTTTCATCAAGCACATCAACTGTAAAGACGAGCTTTGCAACATCGTCAGGCGTAATCCTTGGGTCAATAACATTTAGCGACCTTTTAATAAATAAAATAATAAGGTCAACCGGGTCATAGGCTTCACCTTCTATTTCAAGCTTGGCACCAGCCTTTGCGAAGCTGATTAGCTTTCCAACTAATGTCCCTTCACCTCTTCTTGAAACCTCATTTGCATCATCCCCGTAATACCACTGATTTACACCGCTCCTTTTACAAAGAACACTAGGAACGCCAAGGCGCTCCTCAGCATTATCAGAGTTTACTGTATACATCGTCTGCATAAGCCTTGTATTTAATTGTGAGTACGTAATCTGAGACACAGTGTCATTCAGATCATATCCTATAACATACTTAGGCATTATAATATTCCAAATACTTCACGGGCAAAATTGTCTTCTTCGACATATTCTTCCATGAGCTCCATTAAAGTTGATTCATCCTGTAGTGTTTTTGACACAACCATCTCGTTTAGCTGATTGTATCTTGAACGACTTCCATCTGAGGACGTTTCCGTTATTGTAGCAGTATCGCTAATAGTTAGTCTTTCCTTACCTCCGACAGACTCAGTAACATAGTACTGAAGATTTTCTCCAAAAAACAGGATGAATTCTTTAGAGAAAATACCACCAAACATATTTTTCATTTCTTCAGTTCTGTATGCATCAGAGCTTTCACTACCATCCTCTAAACAATAGTGTAATAGCACCTTACTGTTTGGATTAGCTCTGTATTCTACAAATAGTGCATCCGAAAAAGCTGATAGTTCAGGTATTTCATCAACATAAACTGAGAAAAATTTAAAATAAATATTTCTATGTAAATATTCCTGAATAAACATATAAATCATATCCCTGATTCTTTGTGTTTTAGCTTCAGGATTCTCTGCGTAAAACTTTAAAAGTGCCAATTTACATGCATCATTCAATCTTTCCCCTGCCCTGTAATTGGAAACAATTATCTCAAATATAGCCTCTGAAACTGTTCGTTCCTTTACAAAATATTCGTAAGACAAATATGTAAGATACGCCATTTCAACACTTTTATTTCCGCCTCTTGACCTGTATTCCTCGAAAATCTCATCTCGTTCTGCAATACTCGTTCCAGAAAATAGCATTTGCACAAGAATTTTCTCTACTAAAGAATAACAGTCAATAGAAAAAGCTTTTGCAGCCTTCCATATATTTCTAAGCTCTTTAGTCAGCCCCTCATAATTATTCACTAAATACGCGAGCGTCGTATTATCATATTTTCCATTAAGAAAAGCATTATATGTGTACTTAACAAGTATATTATCATCATGTCTGTCTGCTTTACCTATAATATGTGAACATATCTTAAATACTGAATCTGCATCTGTGTTCTCATCGCCATAAGTAGCAATCATATCATACGCATTTTCGTACAGTCCTCGCTTAACCAAAAATTCAAGTATTTTATTTCTGTCAGCGCAGTTAATACTGCCAATGTCAGTATTAAGCAAAAATTCATCAAGCGTATTATTTCTGTCAGCATCATAATAATAATGCATAAGACCAATTCGTAAGTCTGCTTTGAGTCTCTCCGTAATATATTCTGACTCAACAAGGTCCCTGCAAAAGTCCGCATTACCCTCATCAATAGATATATATCCGCGTTTTCCTTCACATAAATAAAGTAAAAATGGAAGGTTTCCAACAACATATCTTCTAATAAGCGGAACATATACACTCTCGTTTACTAATGCCTTTATTGCTGACAATGGCACAATACTTCTATGCCCGTCCTTATATTCATAAAATATTGTCACATTATTACTGTATACGTAAGGATATGACATATTATCAACAACAGGATAAACGAATTCTCCCTCAAATTCTTCCTGTATTAAAACAACACTTTCAATATCGTCATCATTACAGCTAACAGCCTTTGCAAAAATAATTTTTGAAAGATGACTTGCCATATTAGGTCGTATTACATCTGGAGTTAGCACTTCTTCATAAATAACAGCCAAATCGTTATTTATTCTATCCTCCATTACCTGCTCTATAGCAAAAACAAGCATATTTTCCTGATATGTGTTATAAAGCTCAATTCCCTGTTTTTTAAACCTTATAAGATTTGCATACAGAGAAGCCTTCTTTTCGAATGAAAGCTGATTTTGAAATCCGAAGTACATTATAACTGCCTTTGGAATCAGCCTGTCATATTTTTTAGGAAGCGAGTACATAAAATACTCATAGAGCCTTGTAATCTTTAATCCTAACTCAACACCTCTTTCATACCATACATGATATTTCTCATCTGTCACGGATGAACGTATAAGCATTGCACACGCTGACTCAACTAAATCTGCATCATTATACAAATCATATATATCTGAAAGAAGCTTAAGTATCTTTTCTGAAAAATCTCTCGTTCTATATGCAAGCATTGCTACCTGTTCAATCATATCGCGGCTTATTTTTCCATATTTTACACCAAAGGAAATAACATTTATTTCAAACCCGGAAAGCTTCGTTATTGCTAGATGATTCGAAACGAAAATATTGTATGCCTCGACATAAATAATTGGACTGACGCAGCCCTGTCTGTACATTCTTTCAATAGCAGTAAGTTTTTTCGAATTGCTACCGCTAAGTTCCTCGTCTATGTATAAAAGCATCCAGAAAATTGGCATGCTGTGCTGATTTCTTTTAAAGTGCTTTAAAAGCTTTTCTCCCACCTCATCAACATACGCATTATCTCTTTTATATAGAGTTGTAAGATACAAATAGTAGCACTGAACCTCTTCACTTGCATCCATTAAATCCATTTGCGTTTCAACATGGTCCAGAATCCATTTTGCCTCATTAAATCTTTCTTCTACAATAAGAAGCTGTGCCTGAAAAAGTCTTGACACAGGATTTTTATCATCTAAGAGATTCATTCGTTCAACAATTTTCATTGAATCTCTTACCCACGTTCCAATTGTAATCTGCTTAGTTCTAAACTGAATATAACATTTGCTCAGCCTGAAGGTGAGAGCTTTCATCTCTCTGCTTGCCGCACGCTTTGATGATGCTCTTCCATTATTTGAAACAATTATAGTAACTTCCGCACGCTGATGAGCATCCTCAATATATATTTTTCCATAGTTTCTTCCACCATGAAGTCTGTCAGCTCTTATATTATAAAATAATCTGTATATGCTTCCGTCAAACTCAAATCCTCTGATTTTAGTTTTTTCAAGCTCAATAAAGTCTTCATCTGCATACACATTAATATCAACATATCCCCATGTTGACTTATAAATATCAAGCTGACACCTTAAATCTCTCGTAACGTCTATATACTCATATATGCCTTTATCAGTACTGTATTCAATTTCATTTTTTTTATTTATACTTATGAGGAAATCTTCTAATGCCTGACCACTACCTTCAATATTTGAAAACCCTCTGTACTTTGTTAAATGAACTCTGTCATTTCCATCAAATACTCGTATAAATTCAGGTGTATAAAAGAGCTTTGTTGCTGTTCTGAAATCTTCCTGAGCCTGTTTGGCAAAGTGATAAATGTTACGAACATTTTCTCCGCTTTCCTCCATTATTTTATGCACAATAGAAAATGAAAACGGCAGATAATATTCTCCGGCTTCCGATACAATTCTTATATCACCCTTTATAACATCACCAGCATCTAGTCCATTTGTATCAAAGGTATATCTAATAGTTACATCATTTCCGTTAAATTCTTTTGTTTCACATATAAGTCGTTTATTAGAAGAATAGACGAGTCCTTTTACTTTCTGGTTTGATTCAGTTCCAATCCTGAATGAACCACTGTAGGTTTCATCTTTAGCAAGGCCTTTTTCTATAGATGGTACGTCAAAAATGAGTTTATCACTCTCATATTCAAAAACTCCTTTTACGAGTTTTTCTATAACTTCACGCAACCATCTCACCTCACCTTCTTGTATTTTATGTAAACCATATATTTAATATATCGCCAAATATGCTGTCAGTAGCGCAAGCTTTTATGTTATGTCAACCTTTTATGTTAACATTAGAAGTTTTTCATAGACCACTAGCTTTCAAATTAGCAATTATACTAATGACCTTCCTTGCATTTGAATCATTTGCGTTAAACACAAATCCGTGACCTTCCTTTGAATAACATTTATATTCAACGCCAGTTCCAGACATTTTCTTACAAAGCTTTGATATACTATAACCATTATTCATACACGGATCATTTGTTCCCGTATATATATATAGCTTTCCAAGGTTTACATAATCTCTGTTCTGTCTTTCGGAAATTGTCACTGGTGATGCAAACGCATAATCTACCAAATAGTTTTCGTTAGCATCATATCCTTTTTCAAATATATCCTTTGTATGTTCAGAAATATTTGTAGCTAATGTATATCTCTTTCCCCAGTAACACAGTGTCGCATAATCAACACCATTGCCCTGTCTCTTTTTGTCCGCCTTTGATGCAATAGCCATCGAAGCATCCAGCCATGGAGAAATAAGAACCGTTTTGTCTGCCGCGAGCTCTTTATCTGTTTCTTTAGCCCACTGAATTAATGCTGTACATATTCCTGCACCTGAGGATGCACCTACTAGCAAAACATTTTCTTTTCCATATGTGTCAATACACCATTTGTATGCCGCTTTACAGTAGCTTTCCACATCAAATACATTAACTATTCCATCACTCTCAGAATTAACTGCCTCATTATATGTGACAGTATAATCTTCAGTTTTTACAAACTCATTTTCAAAATTATATACATCTCTTGAGTTTACATAACTTTCGACTTCAGTATTTCTCTCAACATTTAACACATTAAATGATACCGTATATGTAGTATCTTCTTTATCAGGTATTTTTGACTTTTCAATGTATGTGTATTCTTTAATACCTGGCTTTATTACGAGATTTGAGCCATATTCGTTTATATCATTTGATACGACTCCCGTAATGCCACCCTTAAGTGATTTATCAGAACAATTGTAGTTTACATAATCATTCGCAGGGTTATATATAACTCTACTGTCATTTGACAGTAGCTTTCCATCCATATCTACCGACTGACCTCTTTTTTCATCAGCAATAAAGGACGATGCACACAATGGGTAATCATCTGACATTGTTGCAAAAATAATATCATTATTTCCAAAATTCAAATCAGCATCACCATATGACGCCACTGATTTCATCACTTCTCTTTGAATATCATCTATTGGAAATCCATAATAGCCTCCGTGAAAATATAAAATGATACGTCTTCTTGCACCAGTATTTTCATCAAAATGATATGGTGTTATTTTTGTATATTCTTGTGATGCATTTAAAAGTTCTTTTCCATTAAATGAAAGATATCCTCCAACAGCCTCACCTAATCTTATATTGTTACCATTAATCACTTGAGCCTTACTCGAGAAATAGTATTCGAATTTCTGTGCATCCTTAATACCAAATTCCTTCGTCGCCGTTATTAGTCCGCCTGTATACATTCCGCCATTTTTAAGCATATAAAATGTATTCGTATTTCCTTCAACATAGTCCCTTGAATTTTTTGCAAGCTTGACTATTCCAGTCTCCATTTTCCCTCTTGAACCATTTTCTGATTCATCCGCAAGCTCACCAGCTTCTGAAAAATAATAGAGCTTTTTAGAGATTATAGTGAAGCCTGTCGCCATTCTTCCTGTACTTTTGTCAAAATAATACTTGTATTTTCTAACCGCTACCTTTTCAGCTCCAAGCTCATCAACATAATGATACCTTAATGAAATCGTTACAAATCCTTTTTTTGCATTTACACTGCCTGCAAAATAATAGTAGTCTTCGTTATATTTAAGAAATCCATTTATTTTTTCACGCTCATAGTTTTTGTTAATATAAGAAATGTTAGAGCCTATTTTTACTATTTCATCACTAACCGCCTTACCCGTATCCTCGTTAAAATAACGACTAACCTTCCTTGCTTCTTTTCCACTTCCAAGCTTTACAGTTCGAAGTCCTTTAAGCATAGCACCCGTCGATTCGTTGAAATAGTAGTATCCTTCACATTCCTCAGTGATTCTTGACATCTGCTTAGATAGAAATACATATCCCTTTGAAATGCCTGTAAAGGTAGTAAGCGTATCATTACTTCCATCACGATAATACGTATCTTTACCAACATTAAAGAAACCTGTAACTAACGAACCATACTCGTCTTCTCCTGCTTCCTTTGATGGATTAAAATAGTATTTATTTCCATTTATCACATTAAATCCAGTTACTTTTTCACATTTAGCGTTATAGTAGTAGACATTATTTCCATTAACAAAAAATGAGTTTGGTTTCGGCTCTTCTGTTTCTGATTCTTTATTATTTTCATACGAATCTACTGATAGTACAGGAAACTCTACTTTTCCAACACCACCACCCCAGAATGTTCCTACCGGATAGTGCTTTTCACTATATGTACTACCGCTTATTTTTGTGTCAGAGCCTACAAGTGTATATGCATTTTTGTTATATGAGCTTTCGTTAAATGTTGTATCAAGAGCATACCACACGTTGTTAATCCATACGCCATTCCACATATGATTTCCGCTGTATGTAACATCTCCCGAAACACTTATTCTCTTTGTAGTATAGCCTGCTATTAAAACAGCTGTTATATCGTAATCTGACAACAGATATTTCATTGCTTTAGAATAGCCTTCGCATATTGGCGCATTCACATCGCCCTTTCCTGCGAGTCCTTCCTTAGGTGAAGCATCTATAGGGAGCAGGTCAGATAATACAGAAGACATCTCATATACCTTTGGCGTATAATATTGGGTATATCCTGCTGACACATATTTATTATAGTAAGTATTATCGCATACCCATTCATTTACAGCCTTTACTATAGCTACAGACCTTTCTTCTTTAGTAAGTATCTGTCCTGTAGCCTCTAGCTCCTTTAACGCTTTTTCGACATATTTATTAACTTTCTCTTTATTTCTATCTATTACAGACTTCTCTTTAAGTATACAGTTTTTTGTTTCCTCTGGATTATATAGATATTTCGTATCCTTCGCCGTATCAGTACCACTATAGTCTTTATTTAATATCTTTATCTCATAGCAGGAATTAATAAATGAATCGTAATAAACCTTCTTTCCATTATATGTTTTACCACCATTCTTTTCGTTACCTACCTCTATAGTAAATACAACCCGGCCTAAATATTTTTCTTCAGTTTTACTGTCTGTCAAAACTGTAGATTTTGTATTGCTTTCCTGTCCTGAATATGTGAATTTGAAGGAATCTGAATTCAGGTAGTAAATCTCTGGATGGTCCCACCTGTACGCAGCATATGCTAAATATGCAGTATCACGCATAAGCTGTTCAATAGTATTCACAGGATGTTCATCATCCTTTGCAAAATAGCGGATAGCCTCTCCATTATCTAACTTTTCTCTTGCTTCTTCACTCGACTGGTACTCAAAAACAAGTACACTGTTTGCAGAAACAGAAGCTGTACCACTTTCCGTACCATAAAGAATTTTACCGGATTCAACAAAATCTGAAATACCGTCATATATACGTTTTGAGAAATCGTCAAGTTGATTTCTAAGTACTGGGTCAAACGATCTCTCACCCGGAAGATAGGTTGACATAATTCCTATGCCCGAATTATCTATGCCAAATAAAATCTCTGTATTAAGCAGATTTTCTGTATTAACCTCTAAAATATCACGAAATTCCTCAAGTGAATCTTCTGACAAATCATCGAGAGCTTCCTCTATTACGTCTGTTTCAGTTGACATAACGTTGTAATCAGCAACAACCTTCTCGTAATTTTCATTGTATTCGCAAGAATCGGTTGACATAATTTCAGCACCAACAAACCTGCATGATACTATGCAAATTACTGACAATAATAAAACATATTTAATTTTTCCTAATATATTTCTCATCTATGCCTCACTATTGTATTATTGCCAAATGTTTTACAACATCACTATTTCACTATCTTAAATGATACCGTCTTTGATGCACCGTATATTCCAGTTCCCCATATTGTTACTCTGGCAGTTCCTGGTTTAGTGTTATTTGAATAACCGATAATTTTATAATCCGCACCTTCCTCTAAAAGCCTGCCATTATATTTTACAGTAATATCTTCTCCACTTACTGTTACAGCGCTTTCGTTATATTGCTTTTTTACAATCTCTATTGTTGCTTTTGATATATTTTCTGAATATATCGAATATTCTGCTGTAATAGTTCCTGTATAGTTATTTTTACCTGTAATCGTCGCTAAAACCTTGCAGCCTACTGGAAGTATATCTGACTTTCCTATTTCTTCGCCTGCATATCTCATTACTGTCTCAGGATTTTTGGGATTAATAGTTATCTTCGTATCATCAACATATGTATACTGTAAAATGCTATAATCACTACCATTTGAAAGTCTATTACCATTAATATCCGTAAGCTGTGGCTTGGAAGCATATGAATTTATTTTATTAACATATGGTTTTCCCGGTACTGCCACTAAAACATCTGATAATTCCTTTTTTGTTATCACAAATGTTCTATAAACACTTCCGCAGAAATTGCCTTTGCCCTTTATAACAACTGTTGGAAGCTTTGTCTGCACAGAGCCATCATTTACTGCTGTAGTATTTTTATAAGAAAGTGTGTAATCTACACCTTTTTTCATAAGTTCGCCTTTATAATAGACCTTTGGGTCTGGCTTAACTCCACCTTTCTCATAAAGGTATTCATTATCCATATATACAGAAATATTTGCATCCTCATCAGAAAGCTTATATGCACTTATTTTAAACGATTTCTTAACAGTTCCTTTATATACGCCTTTTCCAACAATAGTCACAGTTGCTGTTCCAGCATTAACGTTTTTAGCGTAGCTAACTGTGTAGTCGCCAGTTCCTAGCTCTCTGTCATATTCTGTCAACGGAACACCCATATAGGAAAGCTCTATATTAAACTGTTCCGGACAGTTTTCTGCTGTAATTGCTCCCCCTGTATACATGACAGCCTTTGGCATATTTATCTTAACTTTATTAATAGGGATATCTACTACTTCTGTTCCAGCTTCCTCTTCCTTTCCCTTTATTACAAAATACAGCACCTTAGAGCCCTCATATTCTCCAATGCCTTTAATTGTAACAAAAGGTGCTTTCGTGTTATCAAACTCTGCGTTTTCTTCCGTAAATTCATATGAAGCTCTGTTATTTTTATAGCTTAAGCTATAATCTGTACCTTCAGTAAGTCTCTCATTTTCGTTTGAATAAACTACGACCTCAGGCTTAATAAACGAACCTGTATACTCATATTCATTTCCACCCGCAAATCTCGCAATGCAATCGCTTAACTGCTTTTTATCCGGTTCATTAATTACCGCTTCTTCTGGAATTTCCTCTTCTAATTCTTCGAAGCTGTCAGCTACATTTCCATCTAATGTAAGTGCATTTATTCGAAGTAATACACCACTTCGTCCAACATCTGTCTTTCCAATATAGCTGATACCCTCTGTTGGTGTAACAGTATATTTGTAATTAGAAAAATTAAACGATGTATCACAGTACAAATAACCATTGCACTTAATAGCTACAACAAATACATCTCCTCTTTTAAGCGTTACATTCGGAATGTCTACGCTGTAATATCCTGCATATGCTGTTGTTCCTTTTACTTCTTCCTTAAGAAGCTTTTCACCTGACTCAGGACTTGTAGAAGATGTAGGATTTTTATATATCTGTATCGAATATGGCATATTTGTTGAAGCAGCCATAAAGGATACTGCTGTTAATGTCTGTACTTCGTCTCCTTTTACTGTAAAGAACTGATATGCTTTGTCACTTACGTTGTACATTGTAAGTGGCATTGCACTTGTATAAAAATAGTTGTTGTCAAAATTCAGATTATCTGTTGTAACAACTGCTGCGTTTGACCCATTTCCGAGTGTTGCATCATAATATGATATATAAAAATATCCGTTTTTACCCCAGTTTGTTCCCCAGCTATTTTTACAAATAAACGCTCCATCTTGCTTAGGTCTGCACGACGATTTGAAGTTGTATTTTGAGTAGCTATCATCCCAGCCTATAACAGTAACGGCATGATTTGTTTTTGCATCTACATTGCAATAATAAGCTGTACTGTCAGCATTATATGTGTAATACGAATTTGATGAGCAGTATGCCCAGCTCACAGCACCAAACTGTGCAATAAGGCTTTTTATCGTATCCTTCTTCTGTTCTACAGTTGCTGTAGTCGTTGGAATGAAATAATAACCGGAAACATATTGTGAGTAATCCTGAGCTGAATCGTCTGCCAATGCCACAGATGCTCTTGCATATGGATATTTATTTTCCTCAGCAGCACCCATTGAATTCATAAACCTCGAGGCAGCAAACAAATCATTTCCGCCAATATTTAAGTAAGTACTTCCCGTAGGAGCAGACACATCAGTTACACCCTTTGATAATCCGACCTTATCAGTTCCACGATGAAAGGCAAAATACGCAAGATGTCTCTCTGAGTAATCAGGTTCACTACCTGCACCATTTTTTAACGCTGAGGTTTCAACAGCAGCAATAGCTGAATGTGCCCAACATGTTCCATACGTGCCCTGATTTTTTACCTTTGATACAATTCCATAATTTCTTGAATCATATTTAGAAGAATTAATCGCCGCTTCGAAATGATTAGAAGTAATGTCATCCTCATCATTTGTAACATTTTCTATAAGCTGTTCAAGACCATCTCTAATATCGTCTGATGGCAATTCAATATCTGGAATTATTTCTCCATTCTGGTCATATCCAAATGGAATAAGAGAATTCTGTTTCTCTATTTCTTTTTCATTCAGACGCTCAATATTATATTCTTCAAGTATTTTTATATCTGTATCATCTGCTAAATATGTTTCAGAATTTTCTGTTGTTGTAATATATTCTGGTCCATCATCAATTAGCAGATGGGCACTATCTTCGCCATATGCAGGCACTTTATTAAGCGTAACTGCAAATGATATTGATAACAGCAATAAAACTAGTCTTTTTTTCACGTTTTTTATCCTTCTTTAAATATAATTCTTTATACTTCTGTATTTATTTATCAAGAATCTTAAAGCTCTTTAATATCTTGCCACTGTATCCCCCTGATGCAAGCCCTGTAATATACATTTTAGCTGTTCCAGGGTTTGTATTATCAGAGTATGTAATAGCATAATCTCTGTCTTTTACAAGTGTAACCGGTAAAGCATTAAATGTATTTACATATGTAATAATCACATCATCATTTACCTTTGGAGTACCGTCATATATTTTATTTTCTATACCTTCAACATTAACCTTGGAAGCAGTTAAGGCTTTACCTGTTATTTTAAATGACACCTTCTTAACTCCAAGATATCCGTTTATTCCATTTATGGCAAAGCTCTGATTACCAACATAATGGCTGCCGTATGAAACAACCTCGAAGTCCTTTCCCATTACAAGATACTTATTTGAAAGCTTTACAGTGAATGCATATTGTACCTCGTCCTTAGTAAGCTCTATATCTGTAATCTCACCATTCTCAACCTTAAAATATTTTTTGAGCTTGGCATCATACACTGCTGGAATGAACATTGCCTCATCATAATCACTGAAATTTATATTCTTAAGCTTTGAGCCAAGACTAATAAGTGAATTCTTTAGAAGCTTTCCTTTTTCAGATACATAGACATCTTTTTCTATTTTGCCTAAATAATTGCCACTTGCAGTAATTATTACCTTAAATGTACCTGAATATCCTTTAGGAATCATTTCCGATTCAAGTGCCATTCCACTCCTTAGAGCATTTCCATTTTCATCAAAGGCTACATTGGCGCTAACGCTTATTGAATAATCTGTTCCCTTTTTAAGTGTTTTTTTATGTTTTACAGAATTAATAACCTTTGAAGCCTTCGTTTTGTTAACGGCGAGCTGGTCGTTATAATACACTACTACATCAGCTGTCTCGTTTACGCCATCACCAATCGAATATTTTACATTTACATATGATGAAACATCACTCTTCGAAAAACGAGCATCTGTCGGTTCAAATGATACGGTGAACTTATTTGTTCCAACCGCACCTACAGGTGTTTTTTCTGGCTTCTTAAATGAAAGCACTCCATATGAAACCTCTGGAAGCTCAATATCACCTAATGTAGAGCCAAACATCGCATCAAATCTCAAATCAAAATCATTAACTAATACATCAAACGAATATGCTTTGTCCTTATAGTTTACATTAACTGTTTTAACTCCAGCCTGCTCAGAAGAAAATCCACTAATCATTGAGCTTGTTACAGCTATTTTCTCATTCTGTGATGACATTAAATATGCCCCGGCTAAATTGATTTTGTCAGAAACATTGTATGTAGTTTTATTTGGCGCATGAAGTGTATATGTAATCTCTACTGGTTTTTCAGATGGCTCTTCTTTTGTAATTTCTTCGTAATAATAATCACAGTCAACTGCTCCGGAAATTCCCGGAACTGAACCATTATCTGTATACTGCCAGAAGTTATAATTGCCTGTATAACCTGTATATGTGTTCCACCTTGCAATCCAGTACTTAGTATATTCTGCTGATCTTGATGGATGCATATCATCCTTAAGCATAGAATAGTTAGCATATACTCCTGGCTTCATTCCACCTGCATGTATTGTGCCAGCAAAGCTGTCACATATTGCCTGATGCTCTGTTGCATTAAGATGAGCATTCCATAGTCTTCCTATTTTGTCAGTGTAGTACTCATAGTCAATAATAACTGGGAGTGAAATGTATTTGGCAAGATTATTCTTTTTTATGTAATTAAGGCAGAAATCAGCTTCCTGTTTTCCCTCAGCAACTGAAATCGCCTGAGAAAAGAAATACACACCAACCTTAACACCTGCTTTATATGCAGCCTTTATGTTATTTACACCGTTTTTATCTCCTGCCTCTGGAATATTACCTGCCTCGCCGTATCCTCTGTATCCGATTCTTATGAAGGCAAAATCAACACCTGATGCTTTTGCTTTTTCCCAATCTATAGTACCATTCCACTGAGAAACATCGATACCGTTTAAAATCTTATGATTTGAAAATTTAGCATCATGTGAATATGTTTTTTTAGTAAATGGGCTAACAGTTGATTTCCCGTCAGCGTAATACTCATTAGCCATGAGGTCATCCTCATCAGCCACCTCTTCCATAAAATGTTTAAATATTCCCGGGTCATCCTTGTCAGTATAAATCTTCTCTCCATCATCAAGAGTAATACATAATGTGTCGTCATCATACATATATGCATCTTCATATATTTCTTTAATGACATCTATGATTTCATCGTCATTATTTTCTACTATTTCACTTTCATCTTCAGCCTCTGTCAAAGCATCTTCATTATCTAAAATATCTGAATCTGCTTCATTATCTTCCTTTGAGGAAATTGTTTTTTCTTCTAAAGTCTCTTTATTATCAGTTTCATATATTATTTCCTGAACATCTTCGTTATTTTCAACAAGCTCTTTTGATGTTTCCTTATTTTCTGACTCTTCTTTCTTCTCTTCCTCGATTACTTCTTCAACCGATTCCTCAAGGACCTTCTCACTATTATCAGCTGTCTGAATATTGAATGAATAGGCTTCCTTTGCATATATATTTACTGGGATTGATTCAGCAATAATTGATGTCGCTAATACTAATCCTAATACTTTTATTTTATTATTTCTAAAACTCATTAATAATTCCCCTACTATTATTTTATTTGCATATTTAAAAATGCGCGCACTTCCCCTATGTTAGAGTACACTCTATTTTATTATACTAGAATAGTCTTTCTTTATAAAGCACTTTTTAAAAAAAGAACCGGACAGCTTTCGCCATCCGGTTCTTCTAACTAGTAATAAATAGTTATTTAATTATTTTAATATTGTCATTGGTAACTTAATTGTACTTAATGTTACATTTTCATCACTATCAACGAATCTAACTCTTAATAGTGGACTATAGCTACCAATCTTTGCTTTTGAATTAGGCTTAATAAATACTCTGTATTTAACAGCGCCTCTTCTTCCCTGAACATAATCCTTGTCATCGATATCCATTGGATCATATTTGGCAAGTGCAGCTATGTATTTATTTGCTGTAGATTCATCATATCCAGGCACTTCCTTATCTGACTCTTTAACCTTAGAACCAGCCTTAAATGTGAATGTATCACTTGAATTCCATGGATTAACAACCTTATAGTCATCAATATAATACTCGTTTCCATCATATGGAACCATAATGTACATTGACCTGTCTGCTCTTGCTGCACATTCAACCTCTTCTATTGCGAAGTTTGCATCTGTGTATGTCTTCTTTCTAGGATTGTAGATTGGAAGCACTCCATATTCTGGGTCTTCTGCACCATCAATTGAGCCTTCATCTACGTATCCATCATTATTTTCATCAAGACCTACTTCACCATGAAGAACTCCATCAGCATCACGGTATATAAATAATCTACCAAGATCATCTACCCTAACCATAGCAGTTTCTACATCCATTGTACCTGTTGCTTCATCGTATTCTTCGTTGATTACTACTTCCTGCTCCTCAAGATCAGAAACATTTCCTGCATGAACAGCCTTTTCTGGATAGAATGGTGAAACAACAATTCTTCCATTATTTGGAATAACTATTACATCTGTACCAGCCTCAATACCAGTTGAACCTGCATAAAGTCTTACAGACTTCTTATCAAGTGATACTGTAGTAGCAGCCTGTTTTGGTGTAACAGGTATTCTTCCTGTAGTAATCTTTGTTCCATTTTTCAAATCAGCTTCGACATATAAACGATATATGCTGCCGTACTTGATATCATCACCCTTTGTTGCTTTAATATACAATTCTTTCTTATCAGCATCATATTTAGATTCGAAAAGATTTGCATATCCACCAACAAGATGAGCATCTGTTGCTATAAGAGATGTACGCTTCAAATCAGCCTTAACAGTCATATATGTATTATTTCTTTCAAGCACGTTGATTGTACCAGACTGAGTAAATACCATTGCCATTCTGTTAGCTTCAATATCGCTCTCTGTTATAGCATTAAACTTAATTCCACCAAAGGTAATAGGCTTAACATCAAACTTATTTGGATGAATTGTTACTGTATAGTCTGTTGAAAGTGTTATCTTCTTTCCGCTCTCAAACTCATCTGACTCATCCATCTTAGCCGATACCTTAAACTTAAATGTCTTTTCTTCGCTGTATACACCCGGCTTTACAGTTATCCTTACTATAGGATTTTTGTAAACGTGTGGATCTTCTATGTCATCTGTTGCCTTTGGATCAACTCCCGGAACACCGTATGTTCTGTAATTCATTGTCTTACAGTACTCTACGTATTCGCTTGGCCAGATTGTATTGACAATAATTCTTCCGAAATCAATCTGCTGCTTAGAAATAAGATCCGCTCCTGTTATATTGAATTCTGATGGATCAATTCTCTTTGCAATTTCATCATTTTCAAAGCCCGGAACAAATATCTTTGTCTCGACAGAGTTAATTTCATTACTTGGATTTAACTTGTCATTCTTATTGTATCTTGAATCAGAGTTGACATTTAAGATGTCTTTCTTCTTCTCAATACCAAGTGGTCCCTCATCCTCAACTGTTGTAATCTGACATTCAGCCTGAGTAGTTATACCATCTCTCCATGAACCGCTTACCTTAACAACGACATATCCACCATTCTCCTCTGTCTTTTCAAGAGCCTTAACTGTGTAATCATCTACTTTATAAGGATCTGTTGTAGTAACAGGTGGGTTAATCTCAAAATGTGGATCTTCCTTTGTTACAAGCTTTGTCTTAGGGTCCTTATAATATGTACCTATAGTAATAGTATAGTCGTCAGAATTATTATCCTTTACATAATAGATTTCGCCATCTTTAGCAGTCTTCTTAAAATAAAGTCCGCTATCAGTAATTCTGTCACCTGTAACAGCATCTGTTATTATCAAATGAGCTGTATCAATATCTGTAAGAGGTGCAAGCTTACTGTTGTCAAGTGTAACCTTTATACCATTTGGTTCCTTTGCAGCCTTCGCTGTATAGTCCTTTTTGTATAAAGCATAGTCTGAATATTTCTTAAACTTAAACTTAAATGTTCCCTTAAGAACTGTCTGCTTATAGTTAGCCTCTGTATCTCTTACCATCTGTAAATGATAGCTTGTCTCATACATTGGTGTTTCTGGGCTTGCATATACTGTCTGACCTGTAAGTGATGGCTTGTCAGATGTTGCCTTTGATTCATACTCAATTGACTTAATTTCTTCGTTCGATCTAATAAGAACATTACCACCAAGCTCTGGTGAGTACAATTTTACATAATCACTTACTTCCTGTGTAAATGTAATTGTTGGTGTAGTCTTAACACCCTTGATAGAAATAATCTCTGACTTGAATTCAAATGATTCATTTACAGGGTCGACTGTATTATCGCCATTTCTATCCCACTCATAGTTACCCCAGATATATAGCTTTTCAGTTGATGCAGGTATTTTTCCATCCTTAACGATAATTCTTACTTTATATACCTTCTTTTCATTATCGCCAACTGTAATAATTTTATCTAATTCATCATTTCCTAATGTAGCGTATTTAAGCTCATATCTGTTACTTCCAATTTCCTTCGCATTAGCCAAATGAAGATTCTTAACCTCAAGGCCCTGTCCTGGTTCTAAACCTTTATTTCTCAAATAGTCTGGAATACTGAATTCAATATCTGCATACTGATATCCTGACCTTGAATCGGCATCCTCATATCCATCAACAGTTGGTCTTGCATCATGGTCATAATTTGAATTAATTGATACTTCAGCAGTTGAAAGTCTTGGAGCTAAAACAGCATCATCAAGGACTCTTACCTTAATATTTCTTGAATAACCACCATTCTTACTTGCTGTTGCTGTAAGTATAAATTCACCGACAGCTTTTTTCTTAATAGTTAAGTAAAGCTGACCCTTAACTGACTTAACAGATGCCATCTTTGAATCATTGACTGACCATTTAATATCTGCTGGAACGTTTTTAGCCTGTACGTTATTAGCTGATACTGAATCATCATCCAGATTCTTAACAAATTCATTTGCGTACGCATATGCATCAACCTTATAAATAGCATCCTTTGGTGCACCCTTAGCATCAGCATACTTAAATACATCTGCACATACTATAATTCCTTCGTCAGTTGTATATGGTGATAACTCACCTTCTTCATTTTCGAATAAAATTTCATCTGGTCCAATAGGTGATGGCTGAGTCTTAATATCAATTCTATTTACAACAAGTGCATTAATAGAATTAAGAACTGTTGTACCTGTTACCCATGTAGTACCTAATGTTGTATTGTCATATACAAATGTCTTTTTCTGATGCTTAAACTTTAAGTTTACACCAATTGTAATATTTTTAGCCGCTGATGATGCTTTCACTTCAACAACGCCTGGACGTTTTCTGTATTTTGCAACGCTGAGCGCCTTAGGATTAGAGTTTGTTACCTCCCATACATACTGTGTATCCTCATCAAGAAGCTCAGAAAGCTTAATTCCACCACCGAATCTTGCCTTTGCATCGTACTTCTTCTCTGTTGTTGTTACATAAACATCATAATAAACTGTCTTATTAGTAGCAATTGTATTATTTTCAATATACTTTGCACTATCAATTCCTTCGTAATTACCAGGCCATAAATATGCACCAGTAATTGTATGAGCCTTTATAACATATGGTCCAGTTTCAATATCACCATATTTTTCTGACTCAAGAGTTATCATATAATTTTTCTTAGTTCCATCATATGTAACTGTATTTCTCTTCTGTCCATCTCCGATAATAGGATATGTTTCAGTCCATCTTGCCTTGACATTATTACCAAGCTCAGATGATGAAATATTAACATCATCTAAAGAATAATTGTCTGTGTTAGCACATACATTTCTTACAAGCTGTGTAAAGTCGCCACACATAGACTTAATATCCTTTGTATACTGATCAATCTTTGCCTGTGGAAGCATTCCCTTTACAGTAACTGTTGTACCTGAGGCAACACCAGACTTAGACTTTGAAATAGCATATATTCTTGTTGTACCATATCCAACGATTTCAGCTACACCATTGTTATTAACAACAGCTACGCTTTCATTACTTGAATAATATATTACATCTTTATTTTCAACAGTCTGTGGAAGTACTGTTGATTTAATACGAATCTTTTTACCAACATACTGATATGATTCATCTACTTCTCCTGTTGGTGTAATTCCATCATTAAGCTGTATGAAATAAGTTCCAAGATGGTCTGTATTCATAAGCTCACCATCTACATCTTCGTACATAAACACGCTTAATGCTATTTCCTGTGCAAATATTGGAAGCTTTGACAAATCGTAGCTGTACTTAAGACCGTTCTTGCTTGCAAAATCGGCTGCTGCACACTTTGCCACATCACCATATACTGTACATATCTTTTTAATTGCACCTGCTGTTACTGCGTTCTTTTCAAACTTTGTAACGTTCTGTGGAACATAGAATGTAGTAAGAACCTTACAGTCATACATAAATTCTTCTGGAACTACAGTACATCTTGTTGGAAGGTACATAGTAACAAGCTTCGAACAGCCTCTGAAACATCTTTTACCAAATACCATTTTTTCAGCTGGTGTAACACCATCTGCCATATTGTCAAAATAAACTTCCTCTAAATATTTTGCATTTTCAAATGCACTTTCACCAATTGATTCTACTGTACATGGAATAATAAGCTTTCTGTTACCCATGTTCTTTGATGAACCACATGGTGCGTTTAAAAATGCTGCCTTACCTATTGAAGTAAGCTTATTACAATCTGTAAAGTACACTTCTTCAAGATTTGTACAAAATGCAAAGGCATAATCTCCAATGCTTTCAAGCTTCTCAAGATTTTCATCCTTATTAAAACCACCTAAAGATGAACATTTATAGAAAGCAGCCTTTCCAATTTTCTTTAATGATTTAGGATATTTAACTCTTTCAAGCTTAGTACACTCACTAAACATGTATGAAGATAGTTCTTTAGTTCCTTCATGTATAATTACATCCTTAAGCTCTGCAGCCTTTTCAAATGTAGAGCCCTTAATATCATCTGTTGTGCTCTGTTCTTTGAAAACTGGAGCTCCCATAATATCAAGATATGCAAGTGCGCTTGTATTACTAAACGCATTATAGCCTATCTCTGGACTACCATAGAGCTTAAGTCTTCTAACTTCTTTATCCTTGTCATTTTCATCAAGAATTGATTTACCAATTGCTGTATTATTAAATGCTTTATATCCAATACTTACAAGGTTATTTGAACCAATTCTTCTTACCGCTGTATTTGCAGCTCCTGCAAAAATTACTTTATCGCCATTATCATCATAATAGTATGGTCCATCATCATATGTAAGTACCTTACTGTCACCATACTTATACTTCTCTCTCGCAACTGAATCCTCGAATAACTCAAGTGCTATACAGTCATTGAATGCAAGATTTTTAATTTCTTTAAGAGCTGGTGATGCTACAAATGGAGCATACATAAGGCTTGTACAGCCTTCGAAAGCACTTTCACCTACTGTAAATAATATTGATTTGCGTGTAATTTCATCAGAAAGTAAGAAATCTGAGATATTTGAAGCTTCTGCCTCAGCATACTCTGCTTCCATATCTCCATTAAAGTACTGTTCTACTTTGTCTTCTACGCCATAATCATGGAATACACTGTAAAATGACTCTAGCTTATCATCCTTATAAAACGCTCTGTCACCAATAGCATATTCATTGTAATTTGATTCAGGTCCAAGTGGTGTAACTGCACCATTCTTCTTATAAAGATTATCAGCAAGTCTTCCAACCTCTACCTGTTCAAGCTCTGTACATCCTTCAAAAGCACTCTTACCAATTGTAAGTGGTGTGTAATAATTAAATGGTGTTTTAGCAACATCATTATTAAGTAAAATAGCTGTTAAGTTTGAACAGTTAAGGAATGCCTCCTGTCCAATGTTTTTCATTCTTGCTGAAATATATACTGTACTCTTGCTTCCAGATCTGCCATTACCTATTCCAGCATTTGCAAAGGCACGCTTCTTTATTGTCTCTAAGTTTATTGAATACTCAAGATCAACCCATGTAAGTGCCTTACAATTTTCGTATGCAGACTCACCTATTGTAATAAGTGATGCTGGAGCTTTGAATTCTTTAAGTGATACACAGCCAGCAAATGCATTTGTTCCGATTTCTTCAAGAACAGAACCACCCTCTGCAGGAAGTATATCAAACGAATCATAATCACAGTCTGATAATGATTCACAGTTTTCAAATGTATATGCTGGTACACTTACTAAATGCTTTGGAAGTGTTACCTTCTTAAGATTTTTACAATTTGCAAATGTATAAGACTTTTCTGCTGGTGCTTCTAAAACGAGCTTGTTTTCAGAAACAACAACTCCGTCCTTACTTTCAAAAACTACTGTTCCAAGGTTTTCACATTCTGAAAACGCTTTATAACCAATTGATAATATTGTTCCCGGAATTGTAACTGTTCCTCTCTGAGAAGATGATGTTCCAAGAGGAGCCCCTCTAAATGCTTCCTGTCCAATAGTCAAAAGACCTGTAGCGTTATCTAACTTAACACTCTTAAGCACTGAAACCTTGCTTTCAGAGTCAATATTTGGCATAAATGCCTGCTTTCCAATATATTTAAGTGTATCTGATGCAGTAAAGCTAGCTATTTTCTGACAATTATAGAAACATCTGTATCCAATATATTCAACACCGATTTTTCCATCGTCATTTACATCAAAGTTAATACCCTGTGCACTCTTTGTATCACTTTCAAGAGAAATCTTCTGTAGGTTTATACAGTTAGCAAACACAGAACCTGGTAAAATCTTTACTCTTGTACTGTCACCATAATTAACTCTAACAAGCGCTGAACAGCCAGCAAATGTATCTGCTGACTTCTCTGCTCTTTCTTCGTCTGTAAGAACAGCCTTTTCTTCATATGTATCTTCGTTAATATCAAAACTAAATTCTCCATCTGGGAGAGCTACCTGTTTAAGAGATGTACAGTCCTTAAATGCGCCTGCACCAATTCTCTTTACAGTTGCTGGAATCTTGAAGTACTTTGTAGTATCAAGACCTTCACCAAGCTTTGAACCCTTAAACGCATTTGCACCGATATATTCAAGACTTGGGCTACCATCTTCTGCAACAACAACATTATTAATTGATGAATTAGCAAAAGCTCTGTCGCCAATTGTCTTTATTGAATCTGGCAACTGAACATACTTAATTGTTGTTGATTTAGCAAAAGCATCTGAATAAATACCTGTTGCAAGATACTTTTTACCCTCACTATCAGTACATTCATCTGGTATTTGCACTGGCGACTTAGCACTACCTGGATTATCAGTTCTTGTGTATGAAGCAACATATGCGTAACCTTCGTAACCAGGATGACTTCCCTTAAATGTACTGTCTTCAGCACAATAATACTTGAAATTGCCTGCAGCATCATATCCTAATACATAACCGTATGGTATTTCTGCAGCAAACTCATTTGCTTCAACACTAGAATCTTCTTCTGAAACTTCAGTTTCACTATCTGTTTCATTCTTTGATTTATCTAATGTTTTTTCATCAGATTTTGTGACATTTTCAGATTTTTTTGTATCTTCTTCCTCAATGTCTTTTATTTCTTTTTCAATTACACTCTGATAAGACTTAGCCTTTACAGCATCTTCTACAACAGATTCCTGTGCAAATGTCATTACACCATTTTGCGAAAGAATCATTGCTGCAGCAAGTATTGATGCTGTAGTTTTTTTGAAAAATCTTCTCATCTTTTCCCCTTTCATAGTTAAGTCAAAATCGACCTATACACATTATCCCTTATTATTTCAAATCTACTGTTACTGTCACCTGCTTAGGTGTTGTATTTAACGCTCTATCTTCACATAGAACATTAAGCTTTATAGTGTATTTACCTTCTAAAAGTTCACTTACCTTATCTTCCTTAGGCATTATAGTAATAACATTCTTAAATGCCGCTGAACCAGGGTCTTTCTGAACATCCGGATTAGCAACATAGAACATTGTCGCCTTATCAAATACGATATCAAAATATTCTCTTGATATTTCTTTGCTCAATGTTTTTGGAAGGCTAGGTCCTGTAATACTGTCTATTTCAACATTTTCAATGTATTTATGAACTATATTGAGTGGGTCACTTAACTCAACCTTCTGTGTAACAAGTGGCGATGACTTGTACAATGTTACTCCTTTTTTATTAAGCTTAAGCTGTGGTATTGATTCTGTAGCTTTAATCTTAACTGTATATTCCGTATACATTGAATCTGACTTGGCATATGGATGTCCGCCTTCGCCTTCATCAACATATTCAGGCGAGTATGCATATCCTTCCTCATTCTTGTCATCCTCAGGATACTCATTAGTAACTTTTCTGTATGAGTCTCTTGAACAAATTCCAAATGTTACTTCATATGTATAGTTTGTATCAATGTCTGCA
Organism: Lachnospiraceae bacterium; assembly: GCA_045627905.1. GTDB lineage: Bacteria > Bacillota > Clostridia > Lachnospirales > Lachnospiraceae > UBA2868. Next base: position 36,055 of record JAZQOO010000040.1, read on the forward strand.
CCCGGTACAGCTCCCACAACTATACGTTTTAATTTCTTGTCATAGTATGAATACAACGGATATGGCAATCCATTTGCAGAAACAATATTGTCATAATATGCTTCAAACGCGTCTCTTGAGATAATACCTGTTTCTTCGTCAGGAACAGGAGCCTCATAGTCTATTGTTTCATTAACGTAATTTCCTGAAACTGAATTTCCATATACTCTTATCTTTTTAATAATTGCATCCGCTGGGTCATTCATATATGACCTTGCTGTATTAGTAAAGGTTGGCTTGAATTTAAGCAGTGATGCTTTTCTCATATTATATTCTGCATCATCATATCTGCAGACTGTATTAATCGCACCTTCTTTTGCAAGCGTAAGTCCGATATTACTTGTCTTGGCATCAATAACCTTTACTGTAATTGAATTCGCTTCACTCCATATTATCTGGTTATTTTCAGGATCATCATCACCCTGATCATTTATAACAAATCCACCAAATTCATATTTATATGTTCCTGGTTTTAAAGTTCTAGGATTACCAGTCTTTGGATCTGTTGTCCTTGCTGTGATGTAAACCTTTGAGTTAAACATCGTGTTTCCATCATCATCTACAATTTTTGTTTTTTCTATCTCATCAGCATTGTATGGATTGAAGAAAATTACAGGCTTATCATTATCTCTTATATCATCATCTGTGTAATCCTTCTTGTCTCCCTTTGGATTTGAAAATCCGTCAAGATTAACTCCGTTAGGACCAGCTATGTCGATAGATGCAATATCACTTCCATCATTTCTAATAGTTACTGTTGTTGCAGAGAACTTAGTCTTTGGAAGCTTTGCAGATGACATCTTAAGCTTATGCTTAACATCAATCGGTGTAGACCAGTGACGGTTGTAAAGTCTTAAATCAATCTGCTTATCTTCAACTACACTACTTGAACCAAGATTCCATATAAGCTGTGTCTGTGTAACCTTTGTAACATTATCCTTTACACAATTTAACACAGTCTGTCCTTCAGGATATCTGAGTGTTGGGTCCGAAGTAACATATGTAGCATACTCTGGCTCATAAACTGTAGCCTTCTCGTATGCAATTGCATTTGAATTTAAAATATACTCATAACGTATATTCTCACCATCTGGTATAACATGTCTCTCAATCATGTCTGATGTACATTCATAATCATATGTTTTTAATTTAGGTAATGTCAGTGCTGTCTTAACATTTAAGTGAAGAAGCTTATATTTATACTTCCACTCCTCATTTGATGTATCAGCAGGTAAAATAGGCTCATCATCAGTTTCATTGAATTTTCCCTTGAACTGAATAAGAAGTCTTACTGACTTTGTATTTAAATAATTATCTATTTCATCACGAATCTTAGAGTATCCGTACTCATTATATTTATCATCCTTACCGGCTTCATCACCAAGCTCCGTATATTCCTCAAAGAAATGCTCATATGGATAAATATAAAGTGATGAATAATCAAGGAATGTTTCACTCGCATCTTCGAATTCTCTTACAGCAGGATATTCCGCTCTGTATGTAGGATTTCTGTAGTCAGGTTCAAGAACCTGATTTTCCTCAGATGCTTCACTATCATATCTTACACGATTATACTGATCAACAAATACAACCTTGATGCTTTCTATTTCTCCATCAGTTGCATCTACAGAATAATCACACTTGATTTTATCTATAAAGAAAAGATTTGTTGCTTTCTTCTGTTTGAATTTAACCTTTGGCTGTGCAACTAATACTGTTAACTTTATTTTGTATACAACAGTTTTACCATCACCATATGGTATTAACAGTTTAGCAGAAATATTTTTTGTCTTCTTGTAATTATCTCTAAACTCATCATTTAATACGAGCTTATAGTCGTATGGATCATCAGTTTCATCATTCGATTTTATTGTAAAATCTTCAAGCTGATTATTCTTCGAATCATATACCGCTATATTACTCTCATCAATTGCTGCATCATATTTAGGTAATATTCTAAAAGTATCAGCTGTATCTCCGCTATCATCTATTGAAAATTTATTAATAAGGAAAGTTTTCTTTTCAAGTACTGGGGCACTATCTGCATTTTGTACAGTTACGCTGACTGTTGATATAACCCTTTTAATAACTTTGTCATCATCATTTACATACATTCCGACAAAGCTGACCTTGGCACTTATTTTTTTCTTTGGAAGATGACCAAACTTTTCGACGAACTCATCTGTAATTGAAATTGTTCCTCCATCAGCATCTACGTATGGTGAATTTGAAATCCACTCTTCATCATCAAAATCAATATATGATGCTGGTGAGACAACACTTACAGCAAGCTCCTTTGAATTATCTCCACTGTTACCATTATTTATAAGCTGGATTTTCTTTACAACCTTGTCCTCATCCATCAATGCGACCTTTGTAATAAATCCAGTTCTTATGACAGTAACCTTTACCGCCTTTGACTTTATTTCCTTTTTCTCAAAAGGACTTTCATATCTAACTATTGCATATACATTTGCAGAACCATATCTATAGTTACCGTCATCATCTTCACCTATTGAAATAGATGTTTCTGCAGTTCCACTATCATCAACACAAACAACCTTTGAATTAGATGACATCCATTTAATACTTGTTGGATTTTTGATTTTTTCCTGAGCCTCTGGAGTATCCTCTCCGTAAAACATAAGAGAGAGCTCCTGCGAATCATTATCCTCACTCAAAACAATTGCTGAAGTTTCCTTTTCCTCACTCATAATTGTAATTTTTGTTGGATAATATGGCTTGTAGTCACTCGCCTTATTTTCTGTAGGTGCAACATCTGAAGGTGCTTCTGTCTGTTCTTCTTCTGTAACTAACTTTTCTTCAACCTCATTTGCTGCTTCTGCTTCAGGAATAATCTCCTGTGTAGCCTCAACTGATGGAACAGCAGGTACAATTGTATCCTCCTCCATCTCTACAGCTGCTGCCTCTTGTGTGTTTGCTTCCACCTCTTCAGTAGCTGCATCTTTTGCTACTTCCGCAATGTCATTAACATCTTCAGTAGTTGTCGCTAAAGAAGCAAGTGCTTCCTCCACTACTGCTTCTGTCTCCACAGTCTCTGAAGCCACTCCCTCTGTAGCTGCTGGTACGTTTACATTCTGAATTGTAGCAAACGCATTTCCTGACTGAGTAAACACCATTGCAGAAACAAGCACTGTTGATGCTAATTTCTTCACTAGTTTGTTCATGCCAAAACTCCTCCTTATTACTCTCCTTTTATGTATCGTACTTGTCAGATTTTTTTACCCTTTATATGCAATGCTAATATCAAATAACATAAGCATCACTATATGTATCGTCGAATTATAAAAAAATCTTTAGTTTTTTGTCACTGTGTGACATTTCAAAACATCATATGCCAAAATATTATGGAAACCATACTATATATAGTCTGATTCTTCATTAAATTAGGCATACTTTCCCTACTGTACGCAATTATAATCATTTTGTATTGTATCACAGACTTATCAAAAATGGAAGTAAATGTTTACATAAAAAAATTACATAAGCAAATTATTTTGCTTTTATGTAACCCATTTTATTTTATATTTAGCTGTAAAACACATCATATAATATTTTAAATGTAATCTGCCACTATATGTGCTATAATTATTAATTGTGATAATTATTTAGTAATATTTGCATTGGAGAATAAAATGAACCAATTTAAAAAAAATCCATTTCTGCTTACGCTTTTATCATTTGTTTTATTAATATTAATAGGAAGCCTTTTCCTTATGCTCCCTATGTCAAGAGTACCCGATACGGAAATATCTTATGTCGATGCTCTTTTTACAGCAACATCCGCAAGCTGTGTAACTGGACTTGTTGTATTTGACACAGCAACCTACTGGACAGCCTTTGGTCAGACAGTAATAATCATTCTTATTCAGATTGGTGGTATTGGAGCGTTAACTCTTGCAAGCTACATTACTCTTTTATCTGGTCACAAGGTCCAAATGCTCGAATTTAAATCACTAAAGGAATCTATTCTTATTCCAGGCAGCTATAATACAAGGCAGTTTCTATCGTTAATTGTAAAGGTATCACTTTCCGTTGAAGCAATTTGCGGATTAATAATGACTCCTAAATTTGTTAAGTTGTTTGGAATAAAGCGCGGAATATATAATGCTTTCTTTCACTCTGTATCCGCGTTCTGTAATGCAGGCTTTGATTTAAATGGAAGAGCAAGTAAATTTTCGTCCCTTACAGCATACTATGATGTTCCTTCTATTGTACTACCTATTATCTTCCTTATACTTTTCGGAGGACTTGGCTTTATAACATGGGACGACATATTTACTCACAAGCTAAACATAAAAAGATATAAGCTCCAGTCAAAGCTTATACTTGTAACTACAGCAGTATTAATTATCATTCCGCTAGCTTATTTCTTCTTTATAGAATTTTCACTGCCTCAGTGGGTAGCCAAATCACAACATGCCAAGTTTATGATTTCGCTTTTCCAAACTGTAACACCAAGAACAGCAGGTTTTAATACTGTTGACCTAAATAATCTGTCTGATACAGGAAAAGTAATGACAATACTTCTTATGTTCATTGGTGGCGCCCCTGGTTCAACCGCTGGCGGAATGAAGATGACTACAATCGCCGTTTTATTTATAACTCTAATATCAGTATTCGACCAGTCAAACAGCACAACCTGCTTTAAAAGAGTTATTTCAGATAAAGTTGTTAAAGACGCTGCAACAATACTACTAATGTATATATTTTTTGCAATATTTGGCGCAATGACTTTATCCCTCATAGAAAATGTACCTATGATGAGCGCTCTATTTGAGACAACCTCAGCTATAGCAACTGTAGGACTCACGCTAGGAATTACCCCTACTCTTCACATAGCTTCTAAAATTATGATAATATGTTTTATGTTCATTGGAAGAATCGGAAGCCTTACGCTTATATATTCAACAGTAAAAAGCCTGAATTCTTCACTTAAATACCCAGAAGAAAATGTATCCGTTGGATAAGATACATAAATAATAAAAGGAGTCGATAGAATCATGAATTTTGCAGCACGTATGGACAGCTTTGAAGATGGAATCTTTAATGTCCTAAACGAAAAAAAGAACAAGCTTATTTCAGAAGGAAAAGAGGTTTTCAATTTATCAATTGGAACGCCTGATTTTGAGCCAGACAAACACGTTATGGAGGCACTTTCTGAATCAGCTAAAAATCCTAAGGATTATGTATATTCACTTGGCATTATAGACGAATTATATGATGCTGTTAAGAAATGGTACAAAACACGCTACAATGTAGAAATAACAAATGACGAAATAATGGCAGTCAACGGTTCTCAGGAAGGATTTGCACACGTTGCTCTTCCATTCCTTAATCCAGGAGATGTAATTCTCGTACCAAACCCTGGATATCCTGTTTTTGAGTTTGGCCCAATGCTCTGCTCAGCTAATGTTAAATATTACGATTTATTACCTGAAAACAACTATCTCCCAGACCTTGAAAATTTTGACAAGGAATTAGCAAAGGAAGCAAAGGTTATGGTTGTATCATATCCTCTTAATCCGATATGTAAAACAGCACCTCGTTCATTTTATGAAAGACTCGTCAGGTTTGCCAAAGAGAACGATATTATAATTATTCATGACAATGCATATTCAGATATTATTTATGACGGACGTGAAGGTCTTTCCTTCTTAAGTGTTGAAGGTGCCAAAGACGTTGGATTTGAATTTAATTCTCTTTCTAAAACATATAATCTTACTGGTGCAAGAATATCATTTGCAATTGGAAATAAAGAAATGATTAAAGCTTTTACAAAGGTTCGAAACCAGATAGATTATGGTATATTTATACCTATTCAGAAAGCAGCAGTCGCAGCGCTTTTAGGACCTCAGGATGCTGTACAGAAAAGATGTAGCGAATATGAAAAAAGACGAAATGCACTGTGCGACGGACTTACAAGTATTGGCTGGCCTATTGAACGTTCCGAAGGAAGCATGTTTGTATGGGCAAAAATTCCAGAGGGATTTGGAACATCTGAAGAGTTTGTAGTAAAGCTTATGGAAACAACTGGTCTTATATGTACGCCAGGTTCTGCCTTTGGTTCCCTAGGTGAAGGATATGTAAGATTTGCTCTTGTAAAGCCTGCTAGTGAGATAGAAAGAATTGTAAAAATCGTTGAAGAAAGCGGAATGTTTGCGAAATAACTTTTAAAAGAAAGGAGCCTCATCACATTGAGACTCCTTTTCTTTTATGTCCATTTATATTTTACTGAACAAGTGGATACTTAGCAGTAAGCTCATCAACTATTGCACGAGCCTTTGGAACACCTGCTTCGCCTTCCTTAACAACATATGCAATTGCCTCAGCAATCTTATCCATATCTTCTGTGTTCATTCCTCTTGATGTAACTGCTGGAGTACCAAGTCTTACACCTGATGTAACAAATGGTGACTGTGGATCATTTGGAACTGTATTTTTATTTGCTGTAATATGTGCAGCATCAAGTAACTTCTCTACTTCCTTACCTGTAAGATTCATTGGTCTTAAATCAAGAAGCATAAGGTGATTATCTGTACCACCAGAAACAATTGAAAGTCCTCTGTCAAGAAGTCCCTTTGCAAGTGCCTGTGCATTATCACATATATTCTTTCCATAAGCCTTGAAATCATCTGATAAAGCTTCCTTAAAGCATACAGCCTTTGCAGCGATAACGTGCATTAAAGGTCCACCCTGAATTCCTGGGAATATAGCTTTATTGAAATTGTACTTATCAGCAGCTTCTTTATTGCACATAATCATACCACCACGTGGTCCTCTTAATGTCTTATGTGTTGTTGTTGTAACAACGTCTGCATATGGGAATGGACTCTCGTGCATTCCTGTAGCAACAAGACCTGCAATATGAGCGATATCAACCATCATTACTGCTCCAACCTTGTCACAGATTTCTCTGATACGCTTAAAGTCAATCTTTCTAGCATATGCAGATGCACCAGCAACAATAAGCTTTGGCTGACACTCAATTGCCTTCTTCTCCATTGCATCATAGTCAAGGAATCCGTTATCATCAACACCGTAAGGTACGCAGTTGAAATACTTACCTGACATATTAACTGGTGAACCATGTGATAAATGTCCGCCGTGGTCTAGGTTCATACCCATGAATGTATCGCCTGGCTGTAATACAGCAAAGAATACTGCCATATTAGCCTGAGCGCCTGAATGTGGCTGAACATTAACATAATCACATCCAAAAAGCTTTTTAGCTCTTTCTCTTGCAAGCTCTTCAACTACGTCAACACAGTCGCAACCGCCATAATATCTCTTTCCAGGATATCCTTCAGCATACTTATTAGTAAGTGGGCTTCCCATTGCAGCCATAACAGCCTTTGATACCCAGTTTTCTGAAGCAATAAGTTCAATATGAGAATTCTGTCTTTCCTGCTCCTTAACAATAGCCTCAGCTATTTCAGGATCAACTGTTCTCACGTCATCAAGTGAATACATAATGTTCCTCCATTTCAATTAAATAATTATCAAAAAATACATTACTCTGTATAATTTTGCGAAATCAAATTCAATTATAACATTCTGAAATTATTTTTCAACTGAAATAATTCCATATTTGCAAAGAAGCTTCTCCCAATCGACCTTGAACGTTACAGGATAAAAAACTACTGCAAATACAAATCCTAAAATAACATCTACAACCGAATGCTGTTTAATAAACATTGTAGACAAAATAATAAGCATACATATAATAAATGAAATAATTTTTACAGCTCTGTTATTTTTAAACAATTTGCAATTTGCAATCCCGACATGACATACAATAGAATTGTAAACATGAATTGATGGAAGTAAATTTGTTGGTGTATCTGTGTTATACAGAGCCTTTACCATATTTACAAACATGTTATCTCTCTCAAAGGTTTCCGGTCTTAGCTCATGTGCATTAGGAAAAATAAATGAAACAATAATAAATAAAGTCATTCCCGCAACGAGATATGCCGCTAATTTAAAGAAGTCAGCCCTATCTGAAATGCCTATAACTAAAACCGTTACAGCAACATAGAAAAACCAGATAAAATATGGTATTACAAACACTTCACAAAACGGAATCATATCATCAAGCGGCATATGCACAATAAAAAATTTAGAAACATTTCTACTCTCTACTATGAAAAAGCAACTTAAGTATATTGCACCATAAATAGGAATAGATAGCAAATAACCGTATTTTTTTAATAACTCCATCATCTTAATTAAACCCGTAAAACTTCCTTGCTATTTTATACTCAGCCATTGATATTTTTCTAAACAAAAGGCCAGGAATATTAAGCTGCATTCCAGCCAGTCCAAACCTTAAGCTTATATAATCTCTTTTATCATGCTCCTTAAGATACTTCCATAGCTTTTTCTTTTTTTCTAATGCTTCCTCTGACCCTTCTTTTAGAAGTAATATCGATGAAATTATAAGAACAATCTCTAAAAATGAAAGCATATATCTGTATTTCTTATGCGAATCTATTTTAGCCTTCGCCATAAAATCTATCAAAGCGTAATTTACTGATAGCTGCTGGTCAATACGGGAAATCATTATTTCCTCATTGACCGACTGATCACCTCTGCCTATATAATATCTGTATAGGTTAACATTCATATAATATATGTTTTTCACATATTCCAAAGGTGTAAAGGCAAAAAGACTGTCTTCATAAAATGTATGCTCTGGCAAAATAATCTTTGCACTTTTTAAAAGTCTTGTTCTATATATTATAGAATGCATCATCATATATTGACCTGGCAGGAAACGCTTTGTATCATCAAACCTGAATACAGTGTCTACCGGCATGACATTTCTGAAATGAACGACCTTTTTATTTTTCTGTCCAACCTTTTCATATACATAGTTCACAACCATCATATCGAGGCTTGTATATGATTTAACAATATCTGAAAGCTTTTCAATGACAGCATCAAAAGCATCCTTATCAAACCAGTCATCAGAATCAAGCACCTTAAAGAAAATGCCCTCAGCAATATTCAGAGCTGAATTGATAGCACCGCCGTGGCCTTTATTTTCCTGATGTATAACCTTTACTATCTCTGGAAATTTCTCTGCATATTCGTCTGCTATTTTAGCTGTATTATCAGTTGAGCCATCATTTACAATAATCACCTCAACCTCTTTTCCTCCAAGTAATGCCGAATCAATAGCCTTGCTCATATATTCAGCCGAATTGTAGCATGGAATTGCTACCGTAATAAGCTTCATCTTCTACCACCTTAGTCTTCCCGATTCATACTTTTCATGCATCCGAAGCACCTTAAGTATTTCTGCATAATTTCCCTCTATTGTATCACTTGTTAGTTTTATATCAAGGGAAATCGCAATCTGAGTAAGCATTTCTTCATCGCACTTATTTCTAAGAAGCTGAAACGCCTCTATTTTTTTAGTAAACTCTTTCTCATCAAGCACCTTTTCAACAAGTGGGTCTATTACAAGAGAACCATCCTCTCTGTACTTACATGTATCCATATAGTCATCAGATGTCTCCACCTTTTCTATTTCTACTTCTTCGTTTGCTTCCTGTGGCTCACTATTATCTGCTAACTTTACATTATCTTCCTTTATCTCTGGCACATCATCAGCAATAGATTTGTCAATCGCCTCGCCTAATGTTATGTCAACCTCATCATCTTCAATTTTTGTAAATCTATACTGAATATCCACATCCGGATATTTATTTTTATCTACCTCGCTCATAAACATACTGAGCGGTCTTGCAAATACATGTGCACTATTTTTCAAAGCTCTGTAAATAACCATTTTTTCTTTCGTTTCAGTATGTATCGCAACAGCAACTATTTGATAAAAGGAACCCTTAAAATGCCTGTAAATATCATATTCCTTTGGTTCTTCTCTCATATATCCCATATTAATCCTCCCCTTATATTATGTATCATCAACTCTTTATTTGACTAAACTCGACAATCAACAGTTCAACTGCAAGTGTATCCGTGATTTTTCCCGTCTTAAAGTCTCTGTCTGCATCTGCACATTTTCTCAACGCATAGTATAACTCATCATTTTTGTATCTCGATGCAATAGATAAATATTTATCAAGTGCAAACGGTGGTACTCCGGCAAGCTTAGGAAGTGATTTTCTATCAGTCCCTCTTTCCTTCAGCTCCTTAATACGATAAAGTATATTGTACTGCCTCGTTATAAGTGTCAGTATTTTTACTGGCGGAACCTTAATCATCAGCAGATTATTGTAAAGCTTCATTGCCTTGCTTCCAGAGTGCGACGACATTGAGTCAATCATATCAAATATTTTATCCTCTATTACCTCTGAGCATATAGCTTCTACATCTTCTACCGCTATCTCCGTTTTATCTCCTGTGTAACAAATAAGCTTTTCAAGTTCATTTGAAATGTTTAACATGTCGTTTCCGCATCGAGATAGAAACTCAAATAAAGCGCGTCCAGTAATTTCCTTATTTTCCTTTTTTATTTTTGATAGTACCCAGCGCTTTAAAACATCTTCAGATGGCTTTGAACAGTCTATTATTCTTCCGTTTGCAGCTATCGCTTTATATAGCTTGCTCCTCTTATCTGGTGAACCCTCTGAAAAAATAATTACCGTTTCTTCTGGAACATTTTTTAAAAATTCTGGAAAACCTTCTGACTGGGTTTTAAATATATCACTGTCGCTTATTTTCACGACACGATGCTCACTTAAAAATGGCATAGTCTCAGCAATACTTATAATTTCAGAAACATTGACACCATTTCCCGTAAAATATGAGTAATTCATCGTATCATCATCAGCAACAAGAGCTTTTTTCAGTGTTTCACTGTACTGATTTCTTAAATAACTCTCATCACCAGAAAAAAGGTACACTCTCTTAAATTGTCTATTTTTTATATCCTGTTTTACACTTTCCATTAATTATAGCTTTCCAACTCTCGTATAGCCATCACCAATTTACAGACTATTAACTGCCGCTTTATACTCCATATAGCTTTCGGCTTTTTTTATTCTCTTCACTTCTTTTTTGTTATCTGGGAACTGCCATTCAATGTAATTCCAGACCTCTTTTAGTTTACATAACGCAGCATGTTCATCAAACCCTGCTGCTCTGTAGCCATCACGCAAATCTTCAAGGAAAGCTTTCAATTCTTTCTTTAAAGCATGTTCTCCACCTTTTATCTCTCTTAGCAGGGAGGGATTTGAAATAACACCCCTGCCACACATAATAGCTGTCGTTTTTTTATATTTATCAGCAACATCCATTGCATCTTTAACAGAATAAACGTTTCCATTAAAGCACAAAGCAAGGTTTGTATTTTTTATAGCAAACTCGTATGCCTCATATCTTGGCAAACCATTATAATAATCACTTCTAAGTCTTGGATGAATAATCAGCTCTGAAATTGGATACTTATTATACACTTCAAGTATTTCTGAAAAATCATCCGGATCATCGTAGCCTATACGTGTCTTCACAGATATTTTCATGTCTGCCTTAAATGAAAATATCTCTTCAAGAAACCTGTCAAGCATTTGAATATCCTTTAATATTCCTGCACCTTTATTTTTAGAAACGACTGTTCCTGACGGGCATCCAAAGTTCAAATTTATTTCATCATATCCATACTTCGATATAGCAATGTACGCTTCCTTAAAATCATCGCTGTTTTTTGTAAGCACCTGCGGAACAAGATTTATTCCCTCGTTATTTTCTGGCAGTATATCTCTTACCTCTTTTTCCAGAAATAACCTGTTACAGCCTGGCTGCAAAAATGGTGCAAAATATTTATCTGTATATGGGAAATGTCTGTGTAATGTATTTCTATAAACATATCCTGTTATCCCCTCTAGGGGAGCTAAATAATATTTCATTAAATCCTCATCATAAATAATGTTTTACTGGGTAATAAGTCTTTTTCCCAATATCTTCATATTATACAACAAAATATGAATTAAAACATCTCTATGATTAAATTGTTTAATTAGCTCGTTCTATGTTATACTGTAATAAATTTGCAAACTGACTTAGATTAACGGAGGCAATATGAATAATAATAAAAATAATCTTATAATTGGATTTTCAGTTTTTATTGTTTCAATACTTATAATTCTTGAACTGTCTATACAGTTTGCTTCTGCAAAACGAAATGCACTTCAATTATCAACTGTTCTTGCCAATCAGGTTTCAAATGTTTTAGAGCAAAATCAGATATCAAATAAAACCTTCATGGATGATTTGAAAAATGAATATATTATACGTGCAAAAGCGGTTTCATTTATGATTGATTCATTAGATGAGGACAAAATCAATACAGCCTCTCTCAAACATATTGCCGAACTGACATTAATAGATGAAATTAATCTATTTAACACTGATGGACATATATACCAGAGTACATACCCTCGTTATATAGGCTACAGCTTTGATTCAGGAGAACAAATTGCATATTTTAAACCTATTCTTAAAAATAAAGATATGTCACTGTGTCAGGATATTGTACCAAATACTGTCGAAGGGAAAAGCATGATGTATGCTATGACATGGAACGAAGCAAAAACTCGACTTGTACAGATTGGTATTGAACCAACACGTGTTTTAAACCAGAAAAATACTCAGAATTATGATGAAATATTAAACAATGTTCCTCTGTATGAAGGCTTTGAGATTCTTATTTTAAACAACAGCACTAAACAGATAATAGCCGCAACAGATAAATCAAAAACTGGTAAAACATTATCGGAGCTCGGTCTTAAAAAGCAAAAGCAGTCCGATTCATATGTTGTTCCAGCCTCTAAAAGCAGCGATTTTATAAAGCATTTTGGCTACTGCGAAGTTTCAACAAATTATGATGTCTATGTAAATTTTAACTTAAGTTCCATATACTCAGGCTCTGCAACAGCAATTCTTTTCGTTTTATTATATCTGATGCTCGGTTTATATGTTCTTACGAATATGTTAAATAAAATCACTAAAATGGAGTCCGAAAAACAAGAGCAGTTTGCAGTTCTTCTTTCGATGAATGAGATGTACTACTCTCTTCACCTTGTAGATTTAGAAAAAAATACAGTTGTAGAATATGCCAGTCATGATGTTGTAAGCGATGAAATGCAACGAACTCATGGGGAAAACGCTAACCTGATGATGGACAACATTATGAGTTCAACCCTTACAGACGAATGGCTTGAGGAAGGTCTTAAATTCTCTAATCTGCAAAATATTAAAAAGCTTTTGAAGGGCAAGAAAATACTCCAAAAGGACATGGTAGGCAAGCAGACAGGCTGGTTTCGTATGTCCTTTATTACAATTGACTCGGCACCTGATGGAACACCAACCCGTGTCGTCGTTGCAACACGTATTATTGATGAAGAAAAACGTAAAGAACAGGAATTGTACGAACAGTCTAACAAGGATGTACTTACTCAGTGCTTTAATAGACGCGCCTTTGAAGAGGCTATGTTACAGTACGAACACAAGGTTGCCGAAGACAATCTTGTTGTAGCGTCATTTGATGTCAACAGCTTAAAAGAAATAAATGATACATTAGGTCATGAAGCAGGTGATGAACTGTTAAAGGGAGCATCCGAATGTATGTTAAAATGCTTCTCCAAGTACGGAAAAATATTCCGAACAGGTGGTGATGAATTCGTAGGTATTTTCTATGTTTCAACTAGTGAGCTTCTCGCACTTGAAGAGGAATTCAATTATACAGTAATTAACTGGAAAGGAAAAATACTTAAAGAAATCTCAATTGCCTGTGGATATGCACACAAGCAGGAAAACCCATACGCTTCTGTTAAAGAGTTATTTAAATATGCCGATTCAAGAATGTATGAGGACAAAAAGCTTTATTATCAAAATATGAAACATGACAGACGAGCACAGCACAGCTAATAGAGAAATTTATTTACCGTTATTTTCCCATCATTTATAGTTGTCGTGATTTGTCCGCATTCATCTGTTCTATAATAGTTAAGAGATAGTTCCTTAAGTCTTTCTAAAGTTTCCTTATTCGGATGGCCGTAGGAATTATCTTTTCCTGCTGATATAGTGTAAATATCAGCATTTGTCTTTTCTAAAAACTCATAAGAGTTAGAATATTTACTCCCATGATGAGCAATAGTTACAAAATTATATTCATTAAGTCGAGGTATTATTTTTCTCTCCATCTCTGATGTTATGTCACCTGTAAATAGTGCTTTGAAGCCACCCTTTGAATATGTATACTCAATTACAAGAGATGCGTCATTTACATTATTTTCAACTAAATTCTCTATTTCTTTGCTATTTGGTGAAATACATCTTATATCGTAATTGTCTCCACTTATTACATCACCTTGTGACATTATGTAAACCTTTATATTTCTGTCTTTACATATATCGTATATCTCCTCATCCATATATGACATCACGACATTTTTAACCTCTATTCCTGTATTGCGTAAAGACAAAAGTTCTTTTATTCCATTGACATGGTCTGCATCATTATGAGATATAAATATATAGTCAACCCTGCTTATTCCATTTGCTAACAGACATGGAATAATTCTATACTTTCCGACGTTTTTAATATCGGAGCTTCCCCCATCATAAATAGTAACAGGAATATTTTGTCCATAAATTATATTACAGCTCCCCTGTCCTACTGACATTGTTATTATTTTTAAATCTAGCAGAGGATTATGGCAAATTATGTAAACCGACGTAATGAGCAAAGACGTTGATATTATGTTAACCATTCTTTTTTTTTTATATCTCTTATGTTTCTCTATAATACGTCTTTTTCCAACAAGATTATAAGTCGTAACTGTTAACATAATTAATATTATGTACACTAATATATTTGTCAGCTTTGGAATACCAAGAATCCATGTATTTCCTTTTATGAGCTGGAAATAGTCAGCCAGTTTGTAATATAGCCTCAGAATATGTTCACATATTTTAAGAGCTCCTATTTCTACAATCTTTGACAAAACAGGTATCTCACATATAGAAGAAGCTCCTCCTAATATACCGCAAAGCAAAACTACCGTCATAAGCGGAACTACTATTATGTTTAATACAATTCCGTAACGTGATGTCTTATAAAAACACGACATAATAACAGGTAATGTAGCAAGCATTACCGAAACACTTATACAAATACTGGAAATAGCACCTGTAAATATATTTGCCACCAGGTTATCAGTACTATTTATTTCCACATTTAATATTCGGCCGGCTATTTCTGTAAAATCGACTGCCAGCCCTTTAATAACCGGGTAAAGAAATGCAATCGAAAACACGGCTAAAAATGACAATAGAAAGCCCGAATCAAACATATAATACGGATTCTCCATGATTATAAGAAGTACTGATAACGTTAGAGCCGACAAAATATCATAGGAACGGTTTAAACATTTAGCAATTACAGCAACTACATACATTATTAATGCTCTCTGCGTTGATGTAGACATGCCAGTCATCACAGAATACGAAAACATAATAAATCCGGCAAGCACTGCTGCTCTTGTCGTTTTAATACCCGTTCTTCTTATTGCTGAAAAAAGCATAAGTCCAAGCGTTGCTATATGTAGCCCTGACAAACTTAAAACGTGACTTATACCTGCGTTCTGATACGCTTCCTTTACATCATCTGGAAGACTAGTCTTATCTCCTAAACACAATGCTGATAATGTTGCTGCTTCGCGTTCTTCGAGATTATTTTTATAAATCTTTTCAATACGGTTTCTAATGTTATGTAAACCATTTTTATATTTATTATATGAAATAGACTGTTCTAAAACTTCTGCCTTCTTTATCTGAGCTTCGAAGCCTCTTATTCTATAATAATTCATAGAGTCAAACTGGCCATCATTCTCCGCTTTCGAAAAGTTCTTGTAAACACCAGTTATACGAACCTTCTGACCTATTTTATAATAGTACACAGAATTATTTTCGCTTTTAAGTACTACAATGTATTTTCGTTTACCGGCCTTTATATATAGCGTATTTTGAGCGTTTTTAATAAACTTATCGTTTATAATTCCTGAAATAATTATCTCTGAATCATCACTAAAATACTCTTTCCTGTCTATTCCCCCTGTAAGCACTATATTTATGTATGTAAAAATAACAAAGCATATTGTTACTAGAAGCATTGGTCTTTTAATTAACACAAATATAATCCTTTACTTTATTATACATTCCTTCTTTAATGCCGCTTACAAGCATTAAATCTTCTGGCTTGCTAAATCCTCCGTGCGCTTCTCTATATGCTATTATTTTATCTGCTTTAGATTCTCCAACTCCCGGCAATGTCATCAGGGTCGCCCTATCAGCAGTATTTATATTGACATTTTTTGTAGCACTTACTCCCCCTGCCGAGCTCCCCGTCATGCTGTTTGCATCTGTATAAACCGTAGAATTTAAAGCTTCGTCAACTGATGGAACATATATTTTTTCACCATCATTTACATACGCTGCAAGATTAAGGGTCTGTACAGCAGCAGCCTCACTTATTCCACCTGCTGCTTCTATCGCATCAATTACACGTGATTTTTCATACAGCTCATATACGCCTGCATTTTTCACTTCACCACATACGTATACTATAAGAGACGGTTTATTTGCATCCTCATTATCCACTGTATTCTCATTTGCCCTAATATCTTCTTTTACTTCATTTTCTTTATTCTCATCGTTTTCTTTATTTGTTTTTCCAAAATACACAAAGGAAGTAGCTTCACTGTCTGAAACCACTTCCCCGTTTATTATAATTTTTTCGTCGTTCTTATTATGACAGCCTGCCAAAACAGCCATAACAGTAAAAACAACAAGCATTATTAATTTTCTCATTTTGCATTCCTTTCTGGTACAAATAGTACATAGTTTTATTTCTGTTTCCTATCACCCCACGTGCAGATTAGAACGCTTTATATTTTAAATACTAATTAGTTGAAGAAATAATCAAATAAATCGCCATAATCTCCAAAATTAGGAATCTGATACTCTCTTCTTCCGTATTCTTCATGATTATTTTCTTCACTATCTCCTTCTGGTCTTGGCTCTTCTTCGCTACCAGACTGATTTTCGTTACTTTGATTAGACTCTGAAGCTTTTCTTGAATCAAGCGTAACCTCGATAGTTCTTTCCTTGTACTCACCATCATCAGTTCTTGAAACAGTAACCTCTACAACCTCGCCAGCTCTGTAGTAGTTAAGTCTGTCTCTAAGCTCTGATATGCTGTTTACTCCGACACCATCAAACTGTGTAATAATGTCGCCCTTCTGTATTCCAGCTCTTTCAGCTGCTCCACCTTCATTTGCTTCTGATACATATATACCCTCAGGCATACCATACTGTCTTGCAACATCACTATTTACTGACATTCCGGAAATTCCGAGATATCCAGCCTCATCATCTCCTACACGTTCTCTTGTAGTAAGATTCATAAGACCATCAAGTATCGGTCTTGCAAGAGAAATCGGAATCGCATATCCCATTCCTTCTATCTGTGTAGATGCAAGCTTAGCTGAATTAATACCAACAAGCTTACCATTCATATCAAGCAATGCTCCACCAGAATTACCAGGATTAATAGCTGCATCTGTCTGAATATATTCTGCTCCATCCGTATCATTTTTAATACTTCTGTTAAGAGCACTTACAATACCTGTTGTTACTGACTGACCATATCCAAGTGCATTACCAATAGCTACTACCTGTTCGCCTATTACTAAAGCATCTGAATCTCCCATCTCAGCTATTTTAATTTTATCCTTTGTCTCCTGTTTTATATCTTTATGCTTTACTGCAACAATCGCCAAATCGTTATTTGCTGCCGAACCCTTTACAGATGCTTCGCAAACCTCATCATCAATAAAACATACTGTAAGTGTTGTAGCACCTTCTACAACATGATTATTTGTAACAATAAGAAGTTCATTATCATTTTCTCCAATAATAATTCCAGAACCTGCACCCTCTGCCTCATATTGTCTTGTTCCAAAACCATATATTGACATTACTTCCTGAACACTCTTTGTTGTAATAGCTACTATCGATGGCATTGATGCCGCTGCAACATCTGCAACTGAATTATAGCTATATTCGTTTGTTACATTATCTGTAGTGTTCTTTTCTTCTTTCTTTTCAACTGGTTCCTGTTTTTCAGGAATTTCCTTTATTTCATCATCCTTTGGAGCTTCCTTTTGCTTTTCTTCCTTTTCTACTCTACCATGCTTTTTTTCAATATCATTATCTTTATTTGCCTCAGGCTCAATTTTCTCCTCGACAATAGATACCGCCCTGTCAACTATTTTACTAGAAGCTACAAATACAATTGATGCCATACCACCAAAAACAATACCTAAGCCTGCTGCCAGCAAAATTTTAGGAAATATTCCCATAGACTTTTTTTCAGGCTTGACCTTTTCAGTTTTTCCAACATTTGCTCCTAAGCCTGGTCTTGCAGCATTATTGTCTGTCGCTTCTCTGTTCTCATCTTCGTAGTTATATCCTTCGTTCATAATATGCCTCCCACTTAATTATATGTGATACCAATGTCGATAAGATTACACATTTCTTACGTGCAAACACGATTAGTATATATAACCTTTCGCAACCAGTATCATCATATTATATTAAGTTTATGTTGTAATAATGTCCTATTTGTGTACATTTTGTGTCTTAATTGAAGATGTTTCCAGCACCAGCCGTTATACTTTCCTGTACTGGAATCGAATATGTTATTGAATCAATCTGCCCTACGAGCTGTTCCTGAAGATTTCTTACTACCTCGTCAACCTTCTCTGAATCATTGCTCGTCTCATTGAATATTTGAGAAAACGCCAGTTCAAGATGTAACCAGAAGTTAGACGTTTCAATCATTTTAGGCAACGGCATAGATTTCTCATATTCAGGCATTACCTTTGATATTTCAGAGTCATTATATTTTACATTTTTCTTACATGAAAGCTTTCCAGCTTTTTCATATAGAGAATCCGAATTTGCGCTGACATATGAAGCAAACGCATTTGCCATTTCCTTCTTTTTAGAATAACCATTAACCGCAATAACGTCTGTAACCGAAAGACCTCTTGCCTTTAATGTATCCGATATATCAGGAAGAACTGTAACGCCGTATTCAAACTTAAAGTTCCCTTTAGCCTTTTCAGCATTTATTTTTGAAATTGCATCAGTTGTAGCAACAGTGAAAACCAGCTTTCCATCAATAAATTCCTGAAGAATATTATCGTATGTATCCTTCTCAGTATCTATTGTAAAATACTTATTCATATTCTGATAAGCCTGTAGACATTCTACAGTCTGCTTATTATACAAACTGAAAATTGCATTATTGTCACCATCTTCTCCGCCAACCTCCATATAATTGCCAACAAAAAAATAATTGTAGAAAATATCCGTAACATCCCATTTGAAAACGGCTTCCACCATTTCAGGTGCATCGTAGTTATTAGCAAAATTTGTCACTTCCGAAAGAGTAGATGGAATAGTCTTTGACAACTGTTCTAGCAAGGCTTTATCAGCCACACCGTCTTCCTCTCCCATTGGATCAGATAACCCTTCAGTATT
Source organism: Lachnospiraceae bacterium (assembly GCA_045627905.1). GTDB lineage: Bacteria > Bacillota > Clostridia > Lachnospirales > Lachnospiraceae > UBA2868. The sequence continues at coordinate 55,696 of JAZQOO010000040.1, forward strand.
TTCCGTTTCTAAAGAATCACCTGACTCCTCGCTATCAAGTGCATCCTCATCTGACTCTTCTCTATCCGATGAATCGCTACCTGACTCTTCTTCTGCATCACTTGAAATGAGACTCTCTGCAATTGACTCCATATATGTTTTATTGTATAGAAAGAAATTAGTCTCGTAAAAAAGCGGATACGCAATTAATTCACCATTACATCTAACTGCGTGAATAGCAGTTTCCGGAAATATACTGTCATTTAGTATCGAATCAGGGTCTGTTACCTTGTATGCAAGTCCTGCAAGATACGCCTTCATCAAAGTATCATGCGTTGTAATATACAAATCAGGAGGGGCAACTCTTGGATAATCACTAATAGAGTTTGTATTAATCTCCTCTATGTAGTCGATACCATCCCTTTTTTCAAACTGAATCTTTATATCATGTTCATTTCTATAGCTAAGCGCGATATCATTTAAAAATTCTGTAAGTGCATCATCGGTATACCACACAACTATAGTATCATCATCTACAGACTTTGCAGCATTAGTCTTAAGACCATCCGAATAACTACCTTCTTCTGATGGATCATAATCCTGTCTTGCAATATAAAGCATTGACATAAGAAGTGCCAAACACATTATTAATGCTACTGTTTTTTTTGCCATTTAGTCCTCCAAACTAGAAACACTTTTTAAGTCGAACTATCATCTCATCTACATCTGATTCAGAAATAATAAGCGGTGGAAGAAATCTTAATACAGTAGCACCTGCAGTTATTAATATCAAACCATTATCAAGTGCCTTCTTTACAACCTCTGATGGAGAAAGCTTTGTGTCGTCAAAAACGAGACCCTGCATAAAGCCTTTTCCTCTTCTTCCAACAAGGAAATCATATTCAGCTACAAGCTCATCAAGCTTCTTCTCAAGATATTTAGAAACCTTCTCAACATTTTCAAGCACGTTAAGCTCTTCAAATCTGTCAAGAACAGCGTTAATTGCAGTTGTAGCAAATGGATTTCCGCCATATGTTGTTCCGTGATCACCTGGTTTTAATGAGTATTCAGCTACAGCCTCAGTCATAAGAAATGCTCCAACAGGAACGCCGCAGCCTACAGCCTTCGCAACAGTTAAAATATCTGGCTTAACACCATAGTGCTCATATGCAAACAGCTTTCCACTTCTACCCATACCACACTGTATTTCATCAAGTATTAATAATATGCCATTTTCATCACAGAGTTTTCTGATACCATTAATAAACTCAGGCTCGGCTGGATATATTCCACCCTCTCCCTGTATTGTTTCCATAATAATAGCACATGTTTTTTTATTGATAAGTGCCTTTACAGATTCTAAATTGTTATACTCTGCAAATTTTATATTACCAACTCCTGGCTCAAATGGCTCTCTGTATTTACTATTTCCAGTAACTGATAATGCTCCCATCGTTCTGCCATGGAACGAATGATTAAAAGCAATTATTTCATGGTCTGTACTTCCATCCTTTGTAAATGCGTATTTTCTGGCAGCCTTTATTGCACCCTCAATTGCTTCAGCTCCTGAATTTGTAAAAAACACCCTGTCAAGCCCTGATGCTTCTACAAGTCTCTTTGCTGCCTTTATTGCAGGATATGAATAGTAATAATTTGAAGTATGAAGAAGCTTGTCAATCTGCCCCTTTAACGCATCATTATATTTTTTATCATTATATCCAAGTGCAAAAACTGCAATTCCAGCACAGAAATCTAAATATTCTTTTCCATCAGTATCATATAGATACACACCATTTCCATGATCTAAAACTATATGATATCTGTTATATGTATGAAGAAGATATTTTTCACCCTCTTCTATATATGCTTCCATACTCATTATAATTGACCTCTTTCCTTGTAACTTTTAATCTTTTTATACCACTACAGGCGAATTTCCCTTAAAATTCGTCTATCCTAAGGAATCCACAATCTTTAATGGTTCCACTTAGGACTAGAGCAAACTATCCGCTTCTGAATCTGCGAAGAACATAGTTCCTATACCTTTATTGGTAAATACCTCAAGAAGCAATGAATGCAGCTTTCTTCCATCAAGAATATGTACTCTGTTTACACCATTTTCTATAGCATCAGTACAATTATTGAGTTTAGGAAGCATTCCACCACCAACATGTCCATCTGAAATAAGCTTATTAGCTTCTGAAACAGTAAGTCTTGAAATAAATGTTGATTTATCATTTGGATCAAGACATACACCTTCTATATCTGTTAGGAAGGCAAGCTTATCAGCATTTACAGCCTTTGCTACTGCACATGCAGCATCATCAGCATTAATATTATATGTATCAAAATTATCATCTATACCTATTGGTGCAACTATTGGAAGATAATCATTCTCAAGTAAATCAAGTAAAATCTTTGTATTAACTTCCTTTATTTCTCCTACATATCCAATATCCTGTCCTCCAGACAGCTTCTTTTCTACCTTAAGTAATCCACCATCTTTTCCAGATATACCTACAGCCTTTACACCAAGCTCCTGAACCATTGTAACAAGTGATTTGTTTACTTTAGACAGAACCATCTCAGCGATTTCCATTGTTTCAGCATCTGTCACACGAAGTCCATTAATAAACTCTGCCTTTTTTCCAACCTTTTCTACCCATTTTGAAATTTCCTTGCCGCCACCATGAACGACAATTGGTTTAAATCCTACAAGCTTAAGAAGAGTTACGTCCTTAATTACATTTCTTTTAAGCTCCTCATCAACCATTGCTGAACCGCCATATTTAACAACGATAATTTTTCTGTTGAATTTCTGAATATAAGGAAGTGCCTCAATAAGAACCTCTGCCTTATGTAAATATTTCTCTTTGTAAATTTCTTCTGTACCCATTTTCTGGTCTCCTTGATATGATATTATGTAAACCACTGTATTAACTTCTGTAATCAGCGTTTATTTTAACATAGTCGTATGACAAATCGCATCCCCAGGCAGTCGCCTCTTCGTTACCCATATGCATGTCAACTTCTACCGTTACTTCCTTTTCAGATAAAATCTTTGTTGCTTCCTCTTCAGAGTAATCAACAGCCTTTCCATTATCAAATATTAACATCTTGCCTGCATTTGAGCAGAAATAAAGAGTAACATTTTCAGGATCAAACTTAACTCCCGAATATCCAAGTGCACAAAGGAATCTTCCGAAGTTTGCATCATGTCCAAAAATTGCTGCCTTACTAAGAGATGATGTTATAACTGATTTTGATAACACTCTAGCATTCTGTTTTGTATCAGCATTGTATACATGACATGTAAATAACGCTGTAGCACCTTCACCATCCGATGCCATCATCTTTGCCAGTGTCTCATTTATGTAATGAAGAGCCTCTTTGAATTTTGTATAATCGTCATTTAACTCTGTGATTTCTTCATTGCCAGCCATGCCATTTGCCATAACAAGAAGGGTATCATTTGTTGATGTATCACCATCAACTGATATCATGTTGAATGTATCTACAACATCCTCCTTGACCGCTTTAGTCAACAGCTCTTTGCTTATATTTGCGTCGGTTGTGACGTATCCAAGCATAGTACACATGTTAGGGTGAATCATACCTGAACCCTTTGACATACCCCCTACAATAACAGGTGTTCCGTTAATCTCTATTTCGACAGCAACCTCCTTTGGCATAGTGTCCGTTGTCATAATTGCTCTTGCCGCTTCATGACCAGCTTCTATTGTTCCAAGAAGCTTATCTGACAGCATTTCAACACCATGTGTTATTCTATCTAGTGGCATCTGCATTCCAATTACGCCTGTTGAACCTATAAGCACCGAAGACTTATCAATACCTAATTTTTCACTTACAGCCTCTGCAGTCTTTTCGCAAATCTCCATTCCCTCTTTTCCTGTACATGCATTTGCGATTCCAGAGTTTACAACAACCGCCTGGGCATATGGTGAATTATCTACAACCTTCATATCCCACAAAACTGGTGCAGCCTTTACAATGTTCGTTGTAAATGTACCAGCTACCTTACATGGCTTTTCTGAATAAATCATAGCCATATCAGTTCTGTTTTTGTATTTGATATTGGCTTCGCATGATGAAGCACTAAATCCCTTTGCAGCAGTTACACCGCCCTCAATTACTTTCATTTTCTGCCTTCTTTCTACTTGTCGTTAATATATTTTTATTTATTAAACTCAATTATATTTGCCTCGTTTAAAGTAAAGTCATAGTAGTTAAGGTCCTGTCTTTTAGTCCACCCGATATTTTTCCAGAACGCATTTCCTATGTCATTCTTTGTAAAAGCAATAAGACTTACCTTATTTATATGTTCATCCTTCAAAGCATTCATGCAGAATACAACCATACTTTTTCCTATTCCACGTAATCTATATTCCGGATGAACACACACATGATAAAAACAGCCTCTTCTACCATCATGTCCACAGAGAATCGCCCCTACAACCTTATCATCTTCAATAGCTACACAGGATGTTGTTGGGTTTCTTTTTAAAAAAACTGAAACTCCATCCTTTGAATCATCTATACTACGAATTGCAAAGCCCTGTATTAATTTCCAAAGCTTATACACTTCATCATAATCAGTTTCCCGCATTTCACGAATTATCATTCTTCTTATTTCCTTCTATTTAAGGGAACATAGGAATTAAATCAATTCCTTCCCATTCATCAAATCCAAACATTATATTCATGTTCTGAACAGCCTGACCAGCAGCACCCTTTACAAGATTATCAAGTGCGCCCATAACAACTATTCTATTTGTTCGCTCATCAAGCTTAAAATTAACATCGAAGTAGTTACTTCCTTCTACCCACTTTGTCTCAGGGCAAACATCCTTTTCAAGTATTCTGATGAATTTCTCATTTTCATAATATTTCTTATATACATTTAGAACTTCATCATAAGTAACATCTTTTGCTAAATCTGCGTATGCTGTAACTAAAATTCCTCTATTCATTGGAACAAGGTGAGGTGTAAAAATAATCTTTACATCATCATTAGCGGCATACCCTAGCTGTTCCTCAATTTCAGGTGTATGTCTGTGTGTTAAAACACCATAGGCTTTAATACTTTCATTAACCTCACAGTATAAATTATTAACCTTTGCGCCTCTTCCAGCACCGCTTGTTCCTGATTTCGCATCTACGATAACTGAATCTTTCTCAATTATTCCTTCCTTCATAAGCGGATACATTGATAAAATAGAACATGTTGTATAACAACCTGGATTTGCAAGAAGTCTGGCATTTTTTATATCCTCTCTATTTACTTCACATAATCCATAAACAGCCTCCTCTATGTACTGAGGTGACTTATGCTCTATTCCGTACCACTTTTCATAAATCGAAACATCTTTTATTCTGAAATCTGCTGACAAATCAATAACCTTACATTTGCTAAGAATATTTTCATTTATAACAGAAGCTAGAAATCCCTGTGGAGTAGCTGTAAAAATAACATCCGCCTCCTCACACAGCTTGTCTAAATTATCATCCTGACATACATTCTCAACAATTTTAAACATATTTGAATATACATCAGCATATTTCTTGTCTATATAGCTTCTTGAACCGTACCAGACTATTTTTACTTCCTTATGTCTCATAAGTATTCTTACAAGTTCAGCACCTGCGTATCCTGTCGCTCCTATGATTCCTACGTTTATCATAAATAATTTTCTCCTTTTTGACCCTATATCAGTCTATTTTATATTAATATGAAGCTAAACACAAGTATATTTTAACCATTTTTATGTATATTATGCATTATTTATGTATATTATGCATCATTTAGTCAATATTGCATCATTTTTTATGCATATTACACTTGCATTTATGCATAGATTAAGTTAATATAACTATTGTGATTTTAGATAAAAATTTTTTATAAAATTATATTTACATTAGGAGGCAATTTTAAAATGAAGGAAAAAGTTATTTTAGCATATTCTGGAGGTCTTGATACAACAGCTATCATTCCATGGCTTAAAGAGAATTATGACTACGAAGTAATATGCGTATGTATCGACTGTGGTCAGGAATCTGAGCTTGATGGTTTAGAGGAAAGAGCTAAAGCATCAGGTGCAACAAAGCTTTACATAGAAGATGTTGTTGATGAATTTTGTGATGAATATGTTGTTCCTTGCGTTCAGGGTTATTCAGTATATGAAAACAAATACTTACTCGGCACATCAATGGCAAGACCTGTTATCGCAAAGCGTCTTGTTGAAATAGCTAAAAAGGAAGGTGCTGTAGCTATTTGTCATGGTGCTACTGGTAAAGGTAATGACCAGATTCGTTTTGAGCTTGGTATAAAGGCTCTCGCTCCAGAGCTTAAGATTATTGCTGCTTGGAGAGATGACAAATGGACAATGGATTCTCGTGAATCAGAAATTGAATACTGCAAGGCTCATGGAATCAATCTTCCATTCTCAGCAGACAACTCATACAGCCGTGACCGTAACTTATGGCACATAAGCCATGAAGGTCTTGAGCTTGAAGACCCAGCAAACGAGCCAAATTATGACCATCTTCTTGTTCTTGGTGTATCACCAGAAAAAGCTCCAGACGAAGGCGAATATGTTACAATGACATTTGAAAAAGGTGTTCCTACATCAGTTAACGGCAAGAAAATGAAAGTTTCAGACGTAATTCGTGAGCTTAACAAGCTTGGTGGAAAGCACGGTATCGGAATTGTTGATATTGAAGAAAACCGTGTTGTAGGTATGAAGAGCCGTGGCGTATATGAAACACCAGGTGGAACAATACTTATGGAAGCTCACCAGCAGCTTGAAGAGCTTATTCTTGATCGTGACACATATGCTCTTAAAAAGGATATGGGCTCAAAGCTTGCACAGATTGTTTACGAAGGAAAATGGTTTACTCCACTTCGCGAAGCAGTTCAGGCATTTATCGAATCAACACAGCAGTATGTTACAGGTGAAGTAAAATTCAAGCTTTACAAAGGAAACATCATTAAAGCAGGTACTACTTCTCCATATTCACTTTACAATGAAAGTATTGCATCATTTAAGACAGGTGACTTATATGATCACCATGATGCTTCAGGTTTCATCAACCTCTTCGGACTTTCATGTAAGGTACGTGCTATGAAGATGGCTGAGGTTAATAATAAATAATCATGTCTGTAACACAGATAATTTTATTGTATATTTTACTTGTTAATGTCGGAGGCTTTTTAGCCTTCGGCATTGATAAATCAAGATCAATTCATTCTAAATGGAGAATACCAGAAACAACTCTGTTCTCATATGCCATATTTGGTGGTTCAATTGGTTGTCTTGCCGGAATGTACGTATTCCGTCATAAAACCCTCAAGCCATATTTCGTAATTGGCATTCCAGCTATACTAATTATTCAAATCATCGCAGTTTTGTTTCTTATATTCCTTTCACCTGTAAAAATAACGGTTATATAATATGGTTTTAATTGAAATAAAAGATATTAAACAATTAATGAATAAGCTGCTTATTGAAGAAGCCTTCGACAAATTCCTATTGTCGAAGGCTAATATTGTATCCTCTAATACATTTATTATCGATGGTCATATAAATAAATCCTTTTTTACAAATGAAGAATTAGAAAACATGCGTTATGAATCTGAACAGCAGGGTCGAATATTTTCTGAAACTATGACACGTTTCGAAATTCTTAAGCCTACCTGCTTAGCATTAATCAAAGGAAAGAAAACACCTGTTTCTTTTAAATTTTCTTTCTATCTCGCCGACGAAAATATTGAAAAATTTCTTAAAAATTCTAATTTGTCTTTAACACGTAATGATATTGCCGGTTTAACTCTTAATTTAAAGTATGCTGAACAAAAGCTTACGTTGACAACTTCCACATCTCTAAAGATATTTACACCTGACAAATCCATTGATAAGCACTGGGATTTAATGGTAAAACGTTTTCTTGAATCAAATAATATTGCTTACGAAGAGCTGTAAGACGCCAGTATTCATCGATGTTTCACGACTTATCCACATTCTTTGCAGCTATCAGCCACATTCATCTCACACCTTTCATACAGAGCCACTATCCCTTCTATTGTACTTATAAATTTTGATATTTTTTCGATAGTCCTTTCATTGCTATTTTCTACCCTTTTAATACTTTCCAGCACAACGTTTTTATTACTTAAATCATAATTTAACCTCTTTCTTTGTCTTGCTATGTTACTGTTTATAGTCTTCACTTTATCTCTGGCATACATTATTGACGTAACAGCATTTTTCATCCCATCTATAGAGGCCGAATTAAGCTCGTGTGTTATTTTTACATATTCAATATCTTTTGTTATCAAACCCATCAGACTCGTAACATAACTTCTGACATTTTTTGAAGCTTTCTCAATCTCATTTTTCTCAAATTCCTCACTTTTTTCATCTGATAAAATTGATGCAACTGTTGCTGCTAATAAATCTGTCACAAGTTTTCCACCATCATTAGGAAGCATATCTATGACATCTACTGCCATATCAGTGCTCGATTCAAGAAACTTCGCAACAAGCCCCTGTGCAGTCTTTGACGAGTTTTTAATACTGCCATCTTCGTTAAATTCTAGTGAATTTAACAAAGTCATGCTAGAGTGTCCATCTTCCCTCACACCATTATTATTTACGAATATTCTTGATGCCGCAACAGGTGTTAGCAAAATGTTCACATAGTCATTATACGCAGAAACAGATGTTATTTTATTCTTTGATTTTTCAACCTCCTCCTTATGCTCCTTCAAGAACTCCTTTCCAAAGCCCTGACCATCAAAGGACACACATTTAGCTATCTGTGCACCACACATTATTGTTGTATATTGAGCTAAATTACCGCCTTTGGAATGTCCGCTTACATATAGATTTTCAAAGGTTCCACACTCATACTGCACAAAATCCTTTGCTAACTTCTGCATGCTTGTATCTGACAGATATTCACCCTGTAGGTTATCGTTCCAGGCACCATAGGTTCCACCCGTTCCCCTAAAAATAACACATGCTTCTTTTTCATTTTCTGTTGAATAACATATGCCACGAATTCCACCTTCATCAATATTTCTTGCAACATGTAATTTTTTTAATCTTTCATCCGCATCTAACTGTTCAAGAAACCCTTTAGCTTCATCTTCTGTCATATTTATACTAACAGCGCCCTGATTTAGTATTTTATTTTTATCAAACTCTCCATTTTCATTTTTAAGAGTATTAAGTGTATCTTCTATCGTTCCATTCTCAACAGAACAGTTAAAATATGCATAGTTCGATAGCATCAAAAGTTCTCTTTCACTAAAACTCACTAACAAATCCTCCCATATTACTTCTTACCGTAACTAAAAAGCTCAATTGTCCAAGTCTCAATACATCTCCATTATTTATTTGTATATCCTGATAAACCTTTTGCTGATTTACCATAGTTCCGTTGCTGGATGATAAATCTCTTACATAGAGACTATTACCACGCAAAAATAACTCACAATGCTTTCCCGATACAGAATCATCATACGACACAGGTATATCGCAAAGCTTTTTAGACCTTCCTATTATTATTCTGTCCTTTACATTTGCTCTAAAATATTTTGTAGGGTCTGCTCTATCCTCTAATGTAATATCTAATCCTTCTCTGCTCTGATATAAAAGTCTTGTGCCAGAATCTTCTTCATCATTTTCTATATCATCAATGTTATCGTATATTGTAAGACATCTAGTCTGTGTATCGTTCTCATCATATACATTAAATGCAGCTGAAGCATTTATCTTTTCATCATGCTTTCTGATTATTTCATCTGTATTAGAGTAATAATTTCTCTGAATACTTTTTTGACGTTCTTTTCGTAGAATAGCATAAATAAACATAACAGCAAAAAAAGTAGCAAATAATATAATACCAGCTAAAATAAAGCTGCTATATTCATATCCTGTTTTATTAGTGTCATATATTATATTTGAATTATCGCCAACTGAAGATGAAAGACCATTTTCTGTAGCTATACTATTGTCAATTACAGCATCGCTACTGTCTAGCTTTTGAGAAACATCAATACTTTTATTCAAATTCGAATCTTCTCTGGTCCTTTTTTCACTCATAGCTTTAAATATTTTATCTGAAATTTGCTTTTCTACGTCCGCATCTCTACCTTCGTCTGTATAAACAATAATTCCATCACTTACTCGAGACAAAGATGCCATTGTTTTTAATTTAGAAACATTATCATTTTGAACACATCCTACTGTATATACTGGATAATTTAGTTCTTCTAATTCTAAAATCAGCTCTTCTAGAGTATAAACACTCATATTATTTACATCTGCTGCACTAAACACAACAATATCTCTATTAGCAAAATCATGATTTTTCCATTCAAGAATAACATCTGCTACAATGTCCATTACAGACACTGGTGGGGTTAGGAAACTTATATTATCAACGCTGTTAATCTTTGTCTGTGATGTATCATCAAAATCCGCTAAATATTTGATATAGCCATCAGATCCTATCTGGGCAATCGATATTTTCATCTCGTTTGGCGATTTTTCGAGCATATGTTTTATCGTTTGCTTTATAATATCCTTATTCAGTGTTGTTAAATTTTCAGAGTTGTCTACTAATATGAGTGTTTTATATTCCATAATAATTTACGTTCTGTACGCTTCTACTTAACAATGTCACTTAAGAGCTTAGAACTTTCCTCCATACTTTGATTTTCTGCATTCTGGTATTCTGCTGCCATCGCATTTAAATCCGATACATGCTCCTGTATAAGCTTATTTATCCTCTCAATATCATCACCTAACGAATTAAATCTATTAGAATATTCAAGTGCAGCCTGCCCCTGCCATATAGATTTAAGTCCATTAACGATAGACAGCATTTCTGCAGTCAGTGAACTGATTGTTTTTCCACTCTGCGAAAATTCATTTGATACCTGAATTAATTTTTCAGGTGTTACCTTTAGCATTCCTGATATAGCCATTTTATTTTTCCTTTCTTGTAATATTATGTAAACTTACTTAATTATTCCATTATATTATTTTCCAATATATTATTTTATATGCCCTTAATGTTATGTAAACATATCCAGTTGTCGCGGTACATTGTTTTCTTATGGTTTTGTAACATTATGTAAACCCTTTGCAATCATGTTCTTGTAGTGGCAAGCGACAGATTCCTCGTTTCTGCATCCTCATATCTAGCTGCTATTGTAATTAACGCCACTATGTACTGGTCTATAGCATTTCTAAACGCATCCATTTGACCTTTATCATTCATAAAGACTTGTACAAATGCCTTATTTGCTTCACCCTCCCACATTGTTGACAGATTAATCTGTGAATTATTTAATGCCTCTAATTCTGTTGAAAATCTTGAATTTAATCCTCTAAGCTCCTCTGCTTTTTCCTTCAGCGTACTTGCTGTTACTTGTATAAATGACATATTCTCCTCCTTACACACCTTTATTTAAGATATCAAATAGCTAATATGCTAGATGCAGCGCCATTGATTCTGCTTTATATACTATTCCAGCAGTAGTCCTTATATTTCTTGCTATTTTAAGCAGGTCATCTGCTGTCTCTATCATATCTGTTGTAATTCCTCCACTCTTCTTAAGGAAATTTTTTGAGTTATCTCCCTGCCAGTTTTTTGCAAGCATTTCAAATGCATCTGCAACATGAGCACTTGCAATTTTACTCAGCTCATCCGATATTTCCTCAAGCTCCTGCGCTTGCGCCATAGCTCTTTCAAAATCCATTTCTATTTCACATTTAGTTTTCATATAACCTCCATTTGACTTTTAACCTTAATATTTACAACTCTTTTATTTTTAACGATACTTCCTGCTCGCATTTTTGATATTTATCTAAAGCTTCATTTATTATAAATGCTGTATTTCTCGTCTTTTCGAGCAAAACAGCTGCATGCCCCATATCTGCATCAAATTTAATTAAATATTCCTCATTAGCATAGCCATCCCAGAAAATCTGTAGATTATCCATTGTTTCTGCCAAATGCTCTATTTCCGATGCTAGATATGTCGCTATATCATATAGCCGCTTTAGACTTTCATTCATTTTTTTATAGTTCGCACGTATAACCATCACCTGTCTCCTTTTATATGCTTACCTAATCTTTATTGCCAGTAGAGGTGTCACTTGCTATAACAATTAACGTATCTCCGCCTTTAATATTCTGTTCTTTTACAGTACTATCTTTTTTAATTAGGCTTCCCGTTCTTTTATTCAAAACAAAAGGGAGCCCGTTATCTAATTTTAGTATTCTAGAAAGCTGTTCAATGATTGTTAAACCTGATGCATTCTCATTCATTTTTATATCAAAGTATTCTTTTTTATTAAAAATTTTCACATCAGCATATATCATCTGACTCCTCCATAGCTAAAGGCACTTTTAGTTCTCCATAAAATTTACTATGCTCATTTTTCGAAACAAGTGCAACTCCTCTATTTAAAGCTTTACACTGACGACTAAACGGAATATATGAAAAATCTCCATATGGACACTTATCAACTTCCCCTCCAAAATGAATAACAATAAGCTGCCCTTTTTGTATGCTTCTTATTTGATCCATTAAATCAAAATCAAGCGTATCGTCATAAATAACAATTCTAAGCTTTTTTTTGTTACAGGTTAGCGTGATAGCTTCAGGCATATTTTTCTCCCATTTTTCTTCACAAACAAACAAATTAATTTTATACTTTTCTCCTTTCATATAATTCATAACATCGTGTATCATCTTAAGAAAAGTATGTCTTCCACTACCCGCTTTCCCTGTAATCAGAATAATTCCTTCAAAGAAATCAATAGAAAAAATCTTTCCACTTTCTATTTCATATCCTAAAGGTATTAAACATTTTTCTTTTTTACCTGAAGCATTAGCATTTTCCGTATTGAAATCGCTGATAAGCTTCTGTATTGTAGGTATCTTTGGTATTACTGGTATTTTGAGTGGTATTTTACCTACATTTGCAGTACTGCTTATATTTCTTACAGTATTTTCCAGTGCTTCAATTCTTTCATAGTCATTTAAAGCCTTTAACGGCTCAAATATTTGCATTTCTACAACTTCATCACCTTCTTTCACAATTCCTCTTCCACATATATCTTCTGGAAGTATAAAATCGTTTCCTGTTATTCTTAACGCTTCCTTATATGCATACTTATCCTTTAAAGAAAGCGTTATTACTTTATTCATTTTCTCGAACATTCTCTGACTCATTTCATGTGTCGAGATTTCACAAGCTGTCACATAAAAATAGATTCCATAAGTTAGCGACTGCTTAAGTAAATTAAGAAGCAACATTTCATCATCATCCGATAAATATTCTCTAAATCCAGCTAATCCATCAATTACAACGACAATTAGCGGCATGTTATTATTCTTTTTATACTGAATAAAATTACCACCCTGTAAAATTCTTTTTCTTCTTTGTATTTCCTCTCGAAGCATTAAAAGTAAACGCTTTATGTTTTCTGTGCAGTCTTCATTTATATATCCACCACACATATGCATATACTGAAATGGTTTGAGCATCGACAAAGAAAAATCAGCTATATAAACGTAGAGTTCTTCTACACTAAATTTGCAAAGCTGAAAAAGCATTGTCTGCATTAGCGTGCTTTTTCCACTTTTGGCCTCTCCAAGAATCGCTACATTACCATCATTTATCACATTTACTTGTGAATATCCCTGATACTGATGTCTTGGGTCATCATATTTACCAATTGTTATCGTAGATGTATTATACTGATGTGAATTATTTGTAATACAATCTGTTAAAATAAGATTTTCAGATAATGGTTCTAGCCACAATCTGTTTTGTGATTTAGATTTGCTGTTAATTGTTTCAAAAATAGTATTTGCTTCTTTTATTTTCTCACACAAAAGCTCTAGCTCTGTCTGATTATCTGCTTTTGACACATTATAGAAGCTGTCAGTAATTTTATTACCAAACTCATCAAGAAGAAAAACCTCCTGTTTTTTATGATTCTCATTTGAAAACCTGGTTCCTGTGTACGCTCCCTGAAAGCATTTATAAATTTCATCATTTCCTACCTGAAGATATGCTCTTCCAACATTTTTTATATATGCTGCATCGGGCTTATGAAGCATTTCATTTGAATCCTGTTTATCCTGTACTCTTAAAGATATTCTAAACCTTGAATTACTCCATATATTATCATCTACACACCCACTCGGCTTTTGCGTTGCAAGAATCAAATGAATTCCTAAGCTTCTTCCTACTCTTGCAACACTAATTAACTCATTCATAAACTCGGGTTCTTCTTTTTTAAGCTCGGCAAATTCATCAATAATAATGAATATGTGAGGCAGTGCCTCGTCTAATTCTCCTCTATAATATTTTTCCTGATATTCAGCGATTTTATTCACGCCGCTTTTCAGGAAGATTCTCTGTCGCCTTTCACATTCACTTCTGATAGATATCATCGCGCGACTGATTACTCTACCGGATAAGTTTGAAATGCTTCCAAGCACATGAGGAATTCCTTCGAACAGAGTAGCCATCCCTCCGCCCTTATAATCTATAAGGAACAACCCTGCTTCTAAAGGAGAATATTTATATATAAGTGAAAGAATAATTGTCTGAAGTATCTCGCTCTTACCACTCCCTGTCATTCCAGCTATTAATCCATGCGGTCCCATAGAATTTTCACTAAGATCCAGGTATGTTGTACCATCCATGTCACCACCAATCGGTATGCTGATATCTGATGTTGTGTGATTTTCTTTCCAATTTTCTAGTATGTCTTCTACAAGTAAATTGTTTATTTGCCACATACTAAAAAATGAAACACTAGATGGAATGCTTATGACTTCTTTTCTTCCACTGTATAAGCCTTGTAACCTTCTAATATAGTTTTCTGCCTGTCCTATATTTATTTCATCAAATATAACCTCCTGCCTTTTTGTCTCATTATCGAAAAGACTTATTATCCCAGAAAAACTGTCGCTATAATTAATTATACATTTACATTCACCTGTTAAGCCTTCAAAGCTGTCAGCTAAAACTATGATATATACATTTTTAGCAGTCTTAATCTCTTCTCGAAGTACACTGTAATCATCAGTAAAAATAATAATTATGTACTCTTCATTTATTAAATCTGCAATATTATTTTGTATTCTGTTAGCTCTGTCTGTACTAAAAGCTAACATATTTCCGTATTCAGTCTGAACATGCGGAAGAAACCTCAGATATTCATACTTATGTGTCTCAAAGGATTCTGTTCGTCCGTTAGATACTTTTTTATATGAATCATATTTCGCATTCGATTTGGTTAACATAACTGCTGCTATCAATTCCTCAGGACTGCTTTGGCATGCACACATTAAAACCATTAAATTAAATAAGCATTCTCTTTTTAATTCATCCTGTGCAACAACTCCTGTCAGTTTACTGTCTAATATATTTACACATACCGGCACATCAGACATCTGAGCATACTTTTGCTTTAAAAATAAAGGTAGCTGTCTTAACTCATCATCTACTATAGTAAACCTCATCTTTGGTATGATTATCGGAACATCAAAGCTACAACTCCCAAGTCCTAATCTTATATTAAGATAATCATCCATATCTTTAGTTCTGTTCCACAAAATATACTTTGCATTTGTTTCATCAAAATAATCATGAACAACAGGATTCATCATTAACAGTGCGTTTCTGTTCTTTATGTATTTAATTTTTAATTTTTCATCTTCATTACGAATATATTCCCGGTATAGCTTTTGTCTTTTTATTTCATAGGCTTCTATCTGTTTACTTCTTTCCTTAAGGCTCATTAGCGACCATGTAACTCCCAAAACTGCAGAACATACTGCACTAATAAG
Organism: Lachnospiraceae bacterium; assembly: GCA_045627905.1. Lineage (GTDB taxonomy): Bacteria > Bacillota > Clostridia > Lachnospirales > Lachnospiraceae > UBA2868. The sequence continues at coordinate 71,582 of JAZQOO010000040.1, forward strand.
TCCTGTGTACATAAATGCAAATGACATTTCTGAATCAGATTTAGAAGATATAATTGTAATAATGACACCTATTAACATCGGAATAACCATTGTGAGTGATGGTCCTATTGTAATTAGTTTGTTTTGCAGTGTTTCTTCTCGTTTCTCAGGTACTGACTCTATTTCTACTGGTGTCTCATCTTTCACAGCCACTGTCCTTGGAGCTTTTGTAAATCCGTTCAATTTTGGCTTCTGTTTGTCTCTTGTGACATTATGTAAACCATTTGTTCCAACTATATTCATTCCTAAACTATAAGAATCATTATTATAATAATTATCATTTGTCAATTCCTGGCATTTTGTAGCCACCCTGTAATCAGATGAGATAACAAGTAATCCATTTGAATAAATAAAAGTAATTAACGGTAGCTTTATTTCGTCACAGCTATTTAGTAAAACACTTTCACCACAGCATATGAATCTGGTACCTACATATCCGCCATTTTTCCCCTGCATCTGTAATTCAGTCATTCCATTTTTAAGTACTATTACAACATGCGTTCTTGACAGCATGTCATTTTCTGGAACAGCAAAGGTACAAAAACTATCCCTGCCGATAGACATACAGCTTTCATTAACAATATAAATTTTTGTCATAATGTAATCGTTGACGATGTGATATCTGTCAAATAAGTGATTATATGATTATAAGAAAAGTGAGTTCCACTTGTTTGTTTGTGAAACTCACTTTATCACATTTGAATTTGAATTGCAATATATTTTTTTATTTTGTCTTTCTGTTTTAACGCCTTTTATCAATTGTGCTCTTATTTTCTGAAGCCTTTTTAATCTACTAGTTTGTTGTCTTTAGGAAAAATACTCACATATAATGTGATTCCGTAATCCTTAACAATTCAGATATTGCCTGTTCTTTAAATGCTGCAACCCCAAAAACAATAAAAATAATGCAACCCAAAAACTCAATTGCAGCCTCATTAATTGAACCCATACAACATAAAATAATAAAATATATAAACAATATAATTACACAAAAAAAGAATATTTTATATATTATGGAATAAATAACCTCTATTTCGATTATACAACCATCTTCCTTATCTTTAACTATGCCTTCTATTTTAAAAAAATTATTATTATAGGGGCGGATACTAAACTTTCTACCTTCACACTTTCCTATAAAATAGATTCCATTCCTTGAATTTTTAGCAAACGAAATCTTTTGACATGTGTTTTTCAATTTCTCACAGACTTGTTCTAAGCTTAAATTTGATTCTATATAAATTTTCCTACCCATTCTGTCCTCACTATTTTCAATTATTTCCGTCATAGAAAAATGGATTACCAATTCTATACTTCATTATATTATAATCATATAACAATATTGGTCTTGTTTCTGTTATCCATACATGACCTTCTGCTGACTCAGCACATCCACCCATTCCGGAGCCCAGAGAAACTCCGCCACCCAAGGTTACTGTCTAATCTTCATATAGCTGCATAAATATCATTTTCATTTTTACATGAAAAATAAAGACGATTGTCAAATATTACGCCAATCGCCTTCATCATTATCGCCAGTATAAAAGAACTTATTCTTATTAAACATCTATTATGTTTCATAAAATATACTTAATACACTTTCTATTCTTTACTATTTTATTAAATGCATTATTTATTTTGCATTTTCATAATTTCCAAGAATTTTCATATTGAAGGATTCCTGTCTAAGACCGCTGAGAGCATTCTTTACAGCACTGTCAGAGAGATTTCCGTCAAAATCTATAAAAAATCTGTACTGCCAGTTTTTGCCTTCAATTGGTCTGCTTTCGATTCTATTTAGATTAAGCCCATTATAGTAAAAATGTGAAAGCATAGTAAATAATGAACCACTTTCGTTTGGAACTTCAAGGCAAATGCTTATTTTATTTGCACTTTTAATAAACTTTTTCTGATTTGATACAACAATAAATCTCGTTGAGTTCGTATCAGAGTTATTTACACCCTTTTTAAGAACATCAAGACCATACAGCTTCGCTGAATATTCACTTGCTATTGCAGCTTTTGCCTTATCGTTGTCATCGCGGATTTTCATTGCAGCAAAGGCATTATTTTTCATACTAATCTGCTGCCACGGATAGTCGCGCAAAAATCTCTGTGACTGCATAAGCGACTGAGCATGAGAATAAACCTCCTTAATATCGCCTATTTCAGCTCCTTTAACACCCATAAGACAATGTTCTATTTTTATTATTACTTCACCAACTATATAGTTCTCAAACTCAACTAAAAGGTCATATATTTCATTAACTGAGCCTGCTGTTGAATTTTCTATCGGAAGAACTGCATAATCTGCTGAACCATCATCGATAGCTAGCATTGCATCTCTAAATGTTTCTACATGAAAGCTTCTAACATTTTCGCCAAAATATTTATTCATTGCGGCATGGGAATAAGCGCCTTCTGCTCCCTGAAACACTACAGTTGCATTGTCATAATCAAGGTCGTCAACTGGCACAAATGGTAATTTTCCACCTATTCCTCTCTCAATCAAAAGTCCATACTGAAGCTTTCTCGAAATTGCCATTATCTGATTAAACAGCCCTGCAACACCCTGCTTATTAAAGTCTCCATGCGCTGAGTCCATTACCTTTTCGATTTTTTGCTTCTCACGTTCCTTATCAAAGACCTGTTTTCCTGTCTCGATTTTGTACTCTGCAACCTGTTTGCACAGCTCCATTCTTGTCTCATATAATTCGACAATTTTTGAATCTATTTCATCAATATTACCACGTATTTCAAGTAAATCCATTTTTTTACCCTCGTATCATTTCGATATATATTAAATTAAGATACTATCTCATCTTATTACTTCACCAATACCTATAATATTTAATTTGAAATGTTGCTGTCAACTCTCCTGTATAAATTCCCATTCCATTAACTACAACTTTTCCTGTTCCTACCTTACTATTATTTTTATACTCTACCGTATAATCTTCACCTTGTTTAAGATAGTTTTCACCATACATAATCTTTATAGATGGTTCAAACACATCGTCATCTCCTCTATCTATATAGAACTCATCGTCCTCGAGATAGAGCGAGCACCTCTTTTTATCCTTAATATTTCTAGGCAGTATTTTTACTGACACTTCATTAAATTCTCCTTCCGTAAAATTCGTGCCTAAAGAAATAATTTTGACTTTTATAGATGCTGTCTTTCCATTAGTTACATCTATACTAGAAAGTGCCGGATACTCCACTTTATAGTCTACTCCCTCCTTCAATAGTTTTTTCCCAAAGGTTACTTTGGCAGCCAACTCATCATATGATAATGGGATTTCGATTTTAGGTACAAGTGTATTTTTAACTTTTTTGAACGAGGTCTTACCTATAACAAAAGGCTTTGAAACATGCCCATAATAATTATTTTTTCCGTAAATATGGACATAAGCAGTACCTGAATCAAGGTTATCAGAATATGAAATCTGATAATCTTTTTTATTTTTCAGCTTTGTTCCTTCTAATATGACAGTAGCCGAAGGCTTAATGAACTTACCTGTGTATACTAAAGGCTGTTTTATGTTTATTTGAATTTCCGCATCGGCAATATTTTTAGCATTTTTATCCCCTATTATATAGACTTCAACACTCGACTTAACACTACCGGTATAATTGCCTGACCCCGTTGCACTAAATGTAAGTGTAACCTTACTGTTTGTTCCTTCCCTGCCTACTGTATCACCTTTTATCTCAACATTGTAATCTGACGCTTCAATAACTCTATCTCCATCATATAGAACTACAGAAGATTTGATTTCTTCACTCAAATCGTTGCCTGTGTACTGAATATTACCCACTACCGGATTAGCATTTGATATACTCTTCTTTTTTATTTTATATGGTAATCTTACTGTATCACCGTATAATCCTACCCCCGTAACTACAGCGTAAGCATCTCCCGTTCCAGCAGCATTTTCATATTTAACGACAAAATCATTATTTTCTACAAGCTTAATAATCTGTTTAGAATATGTTGTAGTCTGCCATGAATCATACTTCGTTTCATGATATACAGTCTTTGCTTTATACTTATAGAACAATGCTGTAACGGAAGGCAGATTTTCTTCTCCTGTATAATTATATACGTTCTTTGAAAGCTTAAACTCAAAGCCTTCGCTAGGTTCCTCCCAGTATACTCTTCCTTCGTACACCTCCTTCTCAGGCGGATAATGAGTACTCTTAAGAGAAATGGTTTTCCCCGGATTTCTGGCAATAAGTCGTGTACTTGCGGTCCTTCCATTTTCCGTATATGATACTGTAACATAAATACTTCTGTCTGTCATTACATCTGTTGATACGCTAAATATGTCTGATGGAAGTATTTCTCCTTTTTGTTCTATTGCAATTAGCTTTTCATTCGTAAAACATACCAAATCGTATATCGGATAAACTTCAAAGTCATCATGATTTATTTTCTCACCTACATCATAATACCCATTAAGTGTTGCTTTAATTTCTTTTAACACTAATTCAGGAGTCCTCTGTGAGCCAAGTATTTCAAATTGGTCACTACGCTTATATCCTACATAAACTCCTGCAAGTTCATTAATATATTCAATATCATAAGTACGTTTACCTGGCGATATTTTGTCTGGATAAACCTCGTAATCACCTTCATTCACTTCTAAATGCTCTATAGGGACTCTTACTTTTTTTTTGCTCGTGTCACCTTCTAAGATTGTCTCATAGCCATATTCAAGTTCTCCTTTTATTTTTTTAGGATCAATCTTCGTACCCGGTTCCTGCCATGAGTTCCCATAACTCGCGTGAAAATACGAATAGTACTCACAATTGAAGATACATTTTTCTACGCCACTCAAATTATCATCAGAGTATTTTGCTCCTACTTCCGGTGTAAGTTCTGACAAAATTATTGGTTTAACCTTCATGCCGGCAAATGGCTGTCCCTTAAGTTCTGCATCACCTTGCAAAAATATGTATTTTAATTCACAATCTTCATAAGCTCCACTGGGAATAAACGATTCATGTTCATACAAAATGGTTCCTGTGACTTTCAAATCTCTCCAGTATTCATATTCACTCCAACTGTTTTCTACGACAAATAACCTATTTCCATCTTCATCAACTTCTATACATCTTCTGTTTGGAAATCTCTCATCATATTCGCAAAATATCGTTGCATTAGGATTACAACCCCAAAAAATGGGCTCTCTTGAAGTCCCCTCCATAGCATCTCCGTAACCAAAATCCACGTATTTTAGATTCACAAGATCTCTGAATGCATATGCAGCTATACCTGAGATATCATCTCCTATTTTTATATATTTGATTTCCTTAGCCCAATCACCAAACTGGGATACATCCGTTCTATCAGGAGTTATTATACCCGTGCCATCGAACACTAACTCATTGCCACCATATTTCCAAGTTACATACTTACCCATATTTCCGAATAAGACGTACTTTTTCTCTTCCTCATCATCGTCTTCATCATCGTCTTCATCATCGTTGTTCTCTAAATCATCCGTGAGTTCATTATCACTAATAGTTTTACCCAGGTCTAAATCATCATTATGTATTACCAAGCTCTCTTCATTATCTACTTCATCACTTTCTGATTCTTCGGCTGTTAATAATTCATAGTCAGCTTCTGACTCTTCATTAGATAAAATCTCATAATTATTAATAATCGATGCATTAGCAGACAACGTTTCAAAGAACATCGCCACGCCCACTATCGCTGCTATAAATTTTCCATTCCTTAAGTTGTTAAACACTTTCTACTCCTTCACATTTACTATTTATGATTAACATATTTTTATACCTTTATAGTATCATTTCAATGTTACATTGTAAACATTGTTCACAACCAACGGTCGGGTAAATTTACTGTAGGAAAATAAAGAAAATAGATACTCCTAAGACTTGTACTAGAATTTAAGAACTTCTAAATCATTATATCCACTTTTTTATTTTTTATAAACCCCAAATATGGTCTTTAATTGCAAGCTTCTT
>JAZQOO010000041.1:0-2549 GCA_045627905.1 Lachnospiraceae bacterium
AGTCTATTTAGCGGACGCTAAGTCCAAGAAAGGAAACCGATATACCGATTGCTCCACCATTATACAGCTAAGCAACAAGATGGATAATTCCTTACTGGTTGTAAGGGTTATTAACCATAAATATATTGTAGTAGAAAGGAAATCTGATTTTTCAGGTTAGTACAAACGATGAATAATGAAAAAGTAATCGTAATAGACTTTGGTGGACAGTACAATCAGCTCGTTGCAAGACGTGTCAGAGAATGTAATGTTTACTGTGAAATCTACTCTTATAAGACAGATATAGAGAAGATAAAAGCAATGAATCCAAAAGGAATTATTTTAACAGGTGGTCCTAATTCCTGTTACGAGGAAGGTGCTCCAGGATGTGGTCCTGAGTTATTTGAAATAGGTGTACCAGTATTAGGTCTTTGCTACGGCGCACAGCTTATGCAGCACGTTTTAGGTGGTGAGGTTGCAAAAGCACCTGTAAGAGAATATGGAAAAACAGAAACTTTTATAGATGGTTGTGATGGTACAGGAGAATTATTTGACGGAGTACCAAAGGAGACTATTGTATGGATGAGTCATTTCGATTATATTAAGGCTCTCGCTCCTGGATTTAGTACTATTGCTCACACTAATGACTGTCCTGTAGCAGCAGCAGCAAATGTTGATAAATCATTATATGCAATTCAGTTTCATCCAGAGGTGCTTCATACCGTATATGGAAAAGATATTTTATTCAACTTTGTACGTAAGATTTGTGGATGTAGCGGAGATTGGAGAATGGATTCTTTTGTTGAGGAATCTATTAAGAAAATCCGTGAAAAGGTTGGAGATGGTAAGGTATTGTTAGCACTTTCAGGTGGTGTTGATTCATCAGTTGCGGCAGGTCTTCTTTCTAAGGCAATTGGAAAGCAGCTTACTTGTGTATTTGTAGATCATGGTCTTCTTCGTAAAAACGAAGGTGATGAAGTAGAGGGCGTGTTTGGTGAAGGTGGTCAGTTTGACCTCAACTTCATCAGAGTAAATGCACAGGAAAGATACTATGGAAAGCTTGCTGGTGTCACAGAACCAGAGAAGAAGAGAAAGATTATAGGCGAAGAATTTATTCGTGTATTCGAAGAAGAAGCTAAGAAGATAGGAGCTGTTGATTTCCTTGCACAGGGAACTATTTATCCTGATGTTGTTGAATCAGGACTTGGTGGAGAGTCAGCAGTTATTAAATCACATCACAATGTTGGTGGTCTTCCTGATTACGTTGACTTTAAAGAAATAATAGAGCCTTTAAGGGATTTGTTTAAGGATGAAGTAAGGGCAGCAGGCCTTCAGCTCGGTATTCCTGAATATTTAGTATTCCGTCAGCCATTCCCAGGTCCAGGACTTGGAATTAGAATTATTGGCGAAGTTACTGGAGATAAAGTAAAAATAGTTCAGGATGCAGATTTTATTTATAGAGACGAAATAGCAAAGGCTTTTGAATCTGGTGATTATCCTGAATTTAAGAAGCTCCCAGACCAGTATTTTGCAGCTCTTACAAATATGCGTTCAGTTGGTGTAATGGGCGATGAACGTACATATGACTACGCAGTTGCATTAAGAGCAGTTGAGACAGTTGACTTTATGACAGCTGAGGCCTCAATGATTCCATATGAGGTGCTTACAAAGGTTATGAGCAGAATAATCAATGAAGTAAAGGGAGTCAACAGGGTATTTTATGATATAACAAGTAAGCCACCTGGAACGGTGGAGTTTGAATAAAACATCATGTTAAGTAACTAAATAAATCTTAGTAAAAAAGAGGAAGTAAATCTGAGTTTCACTCATTTTTTCTTCCTTTTTATTTTTCTCATTTTTGCACCCTTTTAACTGTTATGTTTTTGCAGAAAAATAGTTTAGATTAAGCAAAAACTTTAAGATAAATCTGCATATCCAGTCGAACTATCATAAATACATTTAAAAATGAAATTTTAAAATCAATTTTTCTGCACATGTTTTATTTAGATATTTTCTTCAGTTTTCGACATTAATTGCTTACTTTTTGCAGATTTTGGTTCAGGTGTTTTAGGTTCTGTATATAAACTAAAAATGTCTACTTCGTATCCATTTTTAGTTTATATATTAATTAATCAATTTAAGTTGATTTCTAAAATAGTTTAGTTGCTTTTATAATAAAAGAGATAGTATATTCACTTATATATTTTATATATTTTTTAATAACAAAAAGGGGCAAGAAAGTCATATATAGCAAGACTTTGAACAGTTCCCCTGCAGTTATAGATAACCTCTGTAGAGTCACCAGCATGTCCAACAGCAAGTCCAAAAGTTGCTGATACAGTATCTGCTGTACATACAACAAGTCCTGCAGAGAATGAAACAGTATCTGCATAGTGCCCCGACAGCACCTGCAGAACTACAACCAAAGTAAGAACAACCTCTACAAATGCTCTTTTCCAATCATCTACCAAGCAGAATGTAGAAGAAGTTTCTATTGTATATATATAAGCTGTAACAGACAGGTGAGGCCATGGACGATTAGTCCATGGCCTCACTCTTTATATACCTTC
>JAZQOO010000042.1:0-45706 GCA_045627905.1 Lachnospiraceae bacterium
CCTACGGAAGACACGGCACCAGAAGTTCCAGATGATGGGAATAATAATGAGGACAATGCAGATGTTCCAAATAACCCACCTGCAGACGAACAAGCTCCTAATAACACGCAGCCTGTTGCCGGCAGAAGCCCTGTTGCAATAACGCGTATCAATCCTACAGATATTCCAGATACTCCTGCAAATCCTGAAGTACCTGATAATACAGTTCCTTCAATAAGCGGAGCAACTGCCCCTGAGGATGAAAAAAAGGACCCACATGAACATACACCTCTACCGAACCTTTTTCCTGTTGATGAATGTCAGATAGAGGTAAATGGAATTTACAATCCTAAACTCGCGAAGGAATTAGTTACAGAAATAAATGCTGCAAGAGCAGAATATATGATTGAACCATTGACACTTAATACATCTTTAATGGCATGCGCGGATGTACGATGTAAGGAACAGTATTATTTCACTGGTCATTTCAGACCAAATGGACTTCCTTGGTATTCTGTATCATGGGGAAATGTTCAGGCAGAATTAGTTTCTATTGATTACCGAACTGCTCCAGAAATAGTCGAAGCATGGCTTTCTGTCAACAAGACAAGAGTTGACCTTATGAATCCTGATTTTAAACAAATCGGTGTTTCGGTTTATGATATAGATGGTATATATTATGTAGCTGCAATGTTTGGATATCAGGCACCAGACGACGCAGGCTCAACAGCCACAACTACAAACGCACGTAACTAAAAAAGCTTTTATTATATAACGAAATAGTATGCAAAGAGCCCACTATAATGTGAGCTCTTTTTCTGTATTTTCTTTAATGTTTATATAAAACAGACAGAGTGTTATATAAAAATAAGGATATACGTAGATTAAAGCTATCCCATAAGTAAATCCCGCAAGCAAAAACCACCCTAAAAAGCTTAATATTATATACAAATAAACAAATGCATACCTTTTCATGAGTGTTATACTTTTGGTAACTGCGCCAAACACACTCGTTTCCTTATCATCAATATATGCATAAAAACTGAGAGCCATAAGCAGCTTTACAATAAGCTGAATTAAAAATGTAACTATAGAAACAATTGAGTTTATAGCAATTAACTCGATATCATTCACATTTGCGTAATCAATATAAATCGTAAGCGCATTAGATGGTAACGCAATAATAAACTGAACAAGCGAAGAAACAAGATAAATAAGTATTATTTTATCAGGATTCTGTTTGTAAACCTCGAAAATATCTGTCGCCTTTACTGCCTCACCATTTGCAACTTTGTAACAAACATTAATAAATCCAACTGCAAGAGTCTGCATTAATGCGCCAATAAATACCGAACCCGCATAAGACAATATAATCGACTCTATAGAATCATCATTGAAAAATACCTGATTAAAGTATTTTATCATCTCTTCTTCAGATTTAAGTGCTCCTGCCTTTTCCATATTGGCATAAAGTAATATTGAGCCAGCAATAACAAACGCAAGCACAATTAATACCATTAATAAAAAGGCTCCAATCAGAGCCTTCCTGTTTGTCTGAAGCTTTTCTCTTGCTAAAGCTTTGTATTCTTTACATTTATTCATTCTTTCAAACCTTTTCATCAACATTCTGACCAAGTATAGCGTCTGTAATCACAGCTTTTCTATCCTTTGCATACTGGTTAGACTCATCTTCATTATTATATTTAATCTGTGTTGTCGTTGTTCCACCTGCAACATATGACCTTCCACATTCTGGACAAATAGCTGTCTGAAGCGCAACACTTGCCTGTATAACCTTACCATTATTTTGACTGGCTTTTTTATACGCATTACTTACATGTTCCTGCTCGTGACCTCTTACAGTAGCCGCTGATGCTGCTGGGTCAATATGTGCTGCTGACTTAAAAGACACCTGTTCATCCGACCCATCCTGATATTTTCGATTCTTACAGGTCTCACATTCAGAAGGCGCAGAAGTTCTGCCTGCCGCTTTTACGTCAGACTCACCCGGATTCAGAGTCGGCTTCTTAATTTCCTCACTACCATTAACACCCGTTACTCCTGCTGCAGCCTCGGCTGTATTCTCAAATCCGCTTATATATGAATTATAATTATCAAATCCTATTGAACCGATTCTCATAATGCCCTCATCCTAGAACACACTTTCTTCGTTATCATTTTATCACATAAAAACTAATAAGGAAATATTAATTTACTTGTTTATAGCATCAATATTTGGTATAATAATCAAATCAACTTCACAATATATTGTTTGTATCGAGATTAACAATTCCAATAATAACACTAAATAACTATTATTATTTTATTATGGTGCACATACACCTTAATAAAATGTTAAATACTGCCGATACAATATATGAGTATTATACAGGAGGTTACTATTAATGAAAAATAGATCAATAATGAAGTTAATGGTTGCTGCATCATTTGCTACTTTATTACTGTTTTCAAAACAGACAGATGTAAAAGCAGCTGCGCCAGAATTTAATCAAGCTACTACTTTTATGGGAAATCAGGCTACTTGGCTTGGAAATACAGTTGCCGCCAGTGCAACAGATGGCGCTCTTCGCGGACTTTACACTGCAGCTCAGGCAGCACAGATTGCTCAGACATTAAATACAACATTTAATGCAGCGCTTAACGATGCTAATGCAACAAGACAGGCCGCTGTAAATAACTGGCAGTTGCAGCAGAATTACAAAGCATATCTTACAAATCTTGATGCAGAGCACAGAAACATTAACACGGCTATTATGTATAATTACACAAACACTAGCGATAGAAACTTTGCAAACAGCATTGCTGCTATTAACAACTATTATGCATTTATGATGGGTCAGTCACCTGCTCCAATCTATACTGCACCTTAATTTGTTTCATCGTTGGTCAGTAAAATGTAAGAAATGCCTAACAGCATTTCTCCTATGTCTCAAAGCCGACGGGCTACCAACGATTTCATCGTTGGTCAGTAAAATGGCATCCCGGATATTTCCGAGATGCCATTTTTATTTCTTATTCGCTATCAGCTAAATCATTCTGTTTATAAATAAACTTAATTTCCCTTGAACCCTTATACGCAAAAATCATTTCATCGTAACCATTCTTTATTTTCTTAGGCTTAAGTGTAATCTTACCTATAGTATCTTTAGAACCAACAGACGCTTTTGTTGTTGTAATCGATACATCGTAATACTTCGCATCAAGGTTAAGTCCTAACATCTTAATCGCGAATGCTTTGCTGATATCTGGAGTAGCTTTCTTATCAAAGAAAATCTTATCCTTATCACCAGATATTATATATGCATATTTACTATATGTTTTCTTATCACTATTCTTAACAACTTTGCATGTCTGACCCGAACCATCTACGATAATGTTCGAAGAAACAGTTGATGTTGCGTTATTTACAAGAACAGCTGATGCACTTGAAAGATTACCCTGCACAATCTTAAATGCTTTTTCGAAGCTCTTTGACTTCGCTTTACTACTCCATGTTACTCTTGGCATTTCTGATGGCTTACTTGCAGAAGTAGCATCTTTAAGCTTAATAACAATCGTAGGCTCCTTCTTATCTTTTGAAATCTTGCTTGATGTGATATTTGTGTAGTCACATCCAGGCTTTGCTTCAACAGTATAGTCTATGTCTTTTCTAAGTGTAATACCTGACGCCTTAACAACGATTGGAAGATTATTTACACTTACAGTATTACCTGTAAATAACTGATTTGTAAGACCGCTTACTGTCAGGCTTGTTACTTCCTTTGGAACGATTTCAAATGTAGTTGTCACTGTTCCAATATAACCATTTTTACCAACAATCGTTACTCTTCCAGTTCCTATTTCAGTATTATTAGAATATTTAACCTTATAGTTTTTACTTCCAAGTGTTTCGTATACAGTATTACCGTTTTTATCCTTTATAATTGCACCGTTTTTGTCTGTTTTTGGTGTTGATAAAATAACACTCTTTACAGAAGGCTTTAAAGCCTTACCGTTATACTGCAGCTTATCTGCTTTTAATACAATTTTGGCATCCTTAATAGAAACATTTGTGCTTCCTTCAGCATATAGCTTAAAGATTGCTTTTTTCTTACACTTATCTGAATATACTTTTTTACCGCTAAATGTAACTGCTATATCTATTGAGTCTACTAATTTACCATTAATATGGAAAGCATATCCCTTTTCTTCTTCAAGTTTTACAGGCTGAATTGCCTTATAAAGCTCTTCAACACTCTTAAACGCCTTTGTTGTTTCAGCTCCCTTTGTGGCAACATCGTATGTTGCTGTAAAGTCTTCACCATTTACAAGCTGATTTCCCTTATCATCAAATAATATAAGATTTTTCTTAACCGTATTATCAACAGTTGATGAATAAACTACATCTGGCATTTCCTGAGGTGAAGCCTTAACTAATGACTTTGGAAGAATTGTAAATTCTTTAACTGCACGTCCTGGATAAATGCCTATACCATCAATTATAACCTTTGCTGTACCAGGCATAACATTATTTTCATAACTGATTGAATAGTCAATGTCCTTCTTTAGAGTAAGTGTTTTTCCAGTTTCTGGGTCTACTACTGTAACGTTAGCCGCTGGAACCATTGCTGCGCCTGTATACTCTGTCTGATATGAAACTTCACCTGTTTTAGTATCTTTAACAGATTTAATTCCAGATAATGCTACTGTTGCGTTATTTACAGTAATATCAAGCTCGTCTGAATAAATGTCACACGCATTAATACCATCAGTTACCTTAACCCATACATATGCATTCCTGCTCCATCCATACAGTTCTGTATCAATGTACACATATCCATCTTCCCACTCAAGGTCATTTCCATCTTCATCTACATAAGATGCCATGTAACCGTTATCACTACTTCCGATGAATTTAACTTCACCATCATCTCCATCTGGGAGATAGTAAACCTCTGTATAAAGCTCTGATCTGTCGAATGTTCCCTCTTCGCCTTTATAATCTTCATGGTCTAATAATATTATTTCATTTCCATTACCATCAACATATTCAAGATCCCATTCAACCTCTACATACTCATTATTTACATCAGCGTATGCAAGATAACCATATAGGTTATTTGAAATATCATATCCTAAGTCAGCACTTGACCATGCATAGTTCTTTACTGTTTCGTTCTTTTCCCAATTTTCAGCATCAACATTGCCCTTTATAATAACAAGGTCTGTTGTTCCTTCTGGGTATTCTGCATCAAATTTAAAGCTTGTATAATCCTCAACTCTGTTATTTGCTGGATTATAAAGATTTCCATTAAATACTGTTACTGCTGGCTCACCATCTACTGGAGAGAAGATTATTCTTCCATCTTCATCAAGCGCAGCAAATGTGTATGCAAACTTTTCCGGAACATCATCTATATCAAGATATGCTAAATCTCCCTCATACGAGAACATAGGGTCCATATCTACTGTTCCATCTTTATTAAGCCATCCAGATACTTCTATCATTCGTGCATCACCCTCGCGGTAATCCTCATCATAATAGAAGTCATCCTCTCCAAAAATTGTCTCATCTTTAGCTGCATAATATTCGTCATCGTCATATTCTGTAGAGTTATCAGATACAGTATTAAGACTTAAATCTCCTGCAGACTTCTTTACTGCAACATTTTTAGTACCAGCATATGCCATACCCTGTGCGAATATTTCTGCATTAGTAATTGCTGCGCTAGATTCTTCCGAATTATCAGAACCTTCTGATGAACCACCATCTTCTGACTTTTCAGCAGTTTCCTTAACGAGAAGCTTTTTGAATAAATGTTCCCAAATAACTGATGAAGTCCAGTAATATCCTTCATTTCCTGAATATCCAGAACCCATATAGCTGATTGTAGGATATTTTGTATTACCATTCTGAGCCCATGATACGAATTTTTCTTTACTTAACATATATGGATGTAATGATAATGATACAAGTGTACCAGCACCATTAGGGTCAATATTTTCTTTTTTACCAGCTTCTGAATACTGCTTTGGTGACTGCCAGTAATCAGCATTCTGAATTTCTGGAGAATAATTTTCGTCACCTGATACAAAATTTCTACCCTTGTATCCACTTGGCATCTGATTTACATCTACATTGAAGCTACCACCATCATATTCGTCACCAACCTGATAACAATGTGCTATTTCATGTGCTACAGTTGGGAACATATCTGGGTCTAAATATGTGATAATGTTAGTTGGCTTACCAAATGTGTAACCCTGTCCGCCGCCCTTATCCTGACGATACGCTACAAATGCAAGAATCAGGTCATATTTATCCTTTCCTGACTCTTTATCCTTTGTCTGAAGCTTACATGCTTCTTCCCAAAGCTTCTTCTGACCATCCGCATTTGCCTCATTACACATATCATATGAAGAATCACTTGCATCAATTTCTGCACCTTCATCGATATTGATATCTGCCACTGGATATACATCTAAAAGATATGTCTTTAGGTCTTTTGTAAGCTGAGACCACTCTGTATCATTTCCATCAAGACCTTTATACTTAAGTTCCTTAACGCTTGCAACACACTCATCAGATGGTGCCCCACCATCATATTTCTTATGCCAGTATCCTTTTACAGGCACAACTAACATGTTAAGATTCTGAGTTTCAAAGAAGTTAACACCTTTATTTGTTGCTATTTCATTTTTGTTATCACCATTTGTTTCATATAAGTGAATATTGTAAGTACCCTTATCTGGACCTGTTGGGAAATTAGCAACCGCATAATATCCTTTAGTCTGATCACCATCTCTGTCGTAAGCCTGTGTTACACTAAAAGAATCTCCAGCACATGATAATTCATTACTATCAGACTCACTACCATTAGTAATTGCCTTTACTTCTAATGAATAGTTTTTAACTGTCTCTTTTGCCTTATCTTCTGTGTAACCGTCAGCATCAGAACCAGGTATTTTCATCATAAAAACTGTCTGCTTTTTAGCGACAAACTCATTCATGTATGTCTCTTCATTACCATCCTTGGCAACGTGAATACTCATACCCTGATTAATCTCAATTGTGTTGTCCGAAGACACGTTTACAGCTAACCCTTCAACCGACACTTCCTGCTTTGGCAATTCATCTGCCAATACCGGCATTACTGATGAAGCTGCCATAGTAAGTGTCAATACCATTGCAAGTAAACGACTCTTAAATCCTTTTTCCTTTCTCATTTTCTCATCCTTTCTTAAAATTTTTTCATACTACAGTGCTTTTTTTATTGCGTTTAGTAATTCATCATAGCTCTCAAACGCAGGAAGCTCAGGATATTCTGCCTTAATAGCATCTGTTGTTCTAAAAAGGAAGCCTGCCTTTGAATTAAGTATCATCTGTAAATCATTGTGTGAATCACCTGCACATATTGTCTCATAACCAATTGACTGTAACGCCTTTACAGTAGTAAGTTTTGACTGCTCACATCTCATTTTAAAATCTGTTATAACACCATTTTCATCTACTACTAATTCGTTACAGAAAATTGTTGGTTGTCCTAATTTTTTCATAAGAGGTCCTGCAAACTGAGAGAAAGTATCACTTAAAATAATAGTCTGTGTCGTTTCTCTTAATTCATCAAGAAACTTCTTTGCACCCTCAAGTGGTTCTATTTTCGCAATTGTATCCTGAATTTCTTTAAGTCCTAAACCATGCTCTTTTAAAATTTCTATTCTGAATTTCATGAGCTTATCATAATCAGGCTCATCTCTTGTTGTTCTTTTGAGTTCACTTATTCCAGTTTCTTCTGCAAAAGCAATCCATATTTCAGGTACAAGTACACCTTCTAAATCTAAACATACGATATTCATTTATATTTTCCTCCATTTTCGTCGCTATAATAACATAGACGAAACACACCCTGCGAGTCTCGTCTATGATTAACGTTTATCATTATTATCTACTCATCTTAGTATATATCGTAATTCCTACACCTGTAATAACAGCCAGAAGAAGAATTGCAATAATTATAAATATTAACAATGATACATTTGTTTCTCTATTCTTCACTGGTTCAATAGAATCAGCAGTTTTAACATTTGTATTTTGAGCTATAGCTTCAGAAGCAGCAGTATTTGCTTCATCTAAAGATTTCTCAGACATAACTTTTTCTGAAATAATAACAGCATAGCTTGATGCATGAGACATTTTAAATGTAGCTTCATTTCTACTATTAATAAGTGCAAAATCTACAAAAGTAAACTTACCTGTATCAGGCTTGTACCAGTATAGATTTGCATATTTTCCCTGAGATGGATTTTTAGCTTTAATAGTAAGATTTGCCTTAAATCCAAAATCTCCTTCATGCTTTATATCAAATGTTCTATCAACTATCTGATCTGTTGGATTGTTATTTACCTCGTCTATCTTTTCCTTAGGAATAACTGTTGAATCATTCTGAATTCCTAAGTCAATTGGCTGTGTTACAAGTGATGTATTAATATCAGTTGGCTCGATTGACCATACAGCCTCTTTATTTGCTGCAAGAACAAGTGGTGTATTGGTTTCTGCTGCCTGCTCAAACACTTCTGCAGGAACTTCAGTCTGAAGATTAAGTTCTACAACTACTGGTGATGTTGCTTCTTCAAATGTAGAAGTAATGGATTCCCAACCTTTTTCACCTGTAGAAGCTGTTACTTCCTCTTTGACAACATCTACTTCGCCTTCTGCTTCACTTTCCTCTGAAAGTAATTCCTCAGCCATAATTAATGATTCTGACAGGTTTTCTTCCTGAACTACTTCCTTTTCTGATGATGAATTATTTTCTTTATGTTCTACTACTATTTCACTCTTCTTTTCACTTGAAGAAGAAGTTCTTTCAACTATTATTCCGCTCGAAGACGACGATGATGAAGATGTTTTTTCAACAACGACCTCACTTGACGATGTATCCGGCTTCGTAACAACAGTTGATGAACTTCGATTTGTATTATCTGGCACAGCATTGATTACTACTTCTACTGATGTTGAAGGAAGTGATAAACCAATTCCTTTTCTTCTAACATAATAAATTCCTGCTGGAAGAACAACTTCATTAGTAATAACATCTGTCCAGTTACTCTGCAATGCAGACCTAACCTGCATTGATGAGTCTATGCCAGATATCTTACCAAGTACTGAAGGAGAAGCTGAAACTGCTGAAATTCCTCCTGGAGTTGACTGTCTTGTAAGTGCTATATACTGTTTATCAGATTCAAGCTTATTTTCATTTGCTGGTTTGAACAGCCATATACCAAACTCTGGCTTTACAATATTTTCATTTGCATAATATGTATCTGTTGTAATAACACTAGTCCAGGAATTTTGTCCATCAAACGAAATCATACATCCATTAATATCTGAAAGACACATATTGTAGCCATTAAACTTAGCGTTAGGTGTATTTCTCTTTTCGTGATGTTCTTTTTCTACAGTAACAGTGATAGCTTCACTTTCAATATATGTATTAATACCTTTTCTTCTGATATCATACTTGCCAGCCTCTAGTCCATCAATTTGAGTTGAATAAATATCTATCCACTTTGATGAACCTGATTTTTTATACTGCATTGTAGAATCAACACCGGTAATTTTTCCGCTTCGTCCATCAGTTGAATGAGTTTTCACACCATGAGGAGCAACATTTCTGACAATCGGAATCATCTGAACATCAGATTCAACTCCATCCTTAACTCTCTTAAGATATAGAACGCCTACACCTGCAAGGTGATTTATTTCTTTATCTGTAAACTGATAACTTATATTGCCTATCTTTGACCATGATGCTCCACCATTAATTGTATAAAGCATTCCATTTTCAACATTATGGAGAATATGTGTAGCTCCATCGAAAACAGCTGTTGGAGTATCTGGCTTTACATGTCTACCCTTCATTACTAAAACTTCTACAGCATCTGATGCAATAGAATTAGCCGTTGCTTTATATCTTACAATATAAATACCTGCTGAAACCTCTATTCTGTGGTTATAACATGACATCCAGTCGTCTCTGTCGGCATAAGAATATTCCATATCAGTTGACACACCGTTAATATATCCACAACCACCACTTGCTGGCTCATCTGTAGTAGATATGTTTGAAGGTGCACTCTGCTTTTTAGTTTCTATAACCTGAACATCTGATTCAGACTCTGTAGCTGTATCATTCGCAACTACTGTAATCTTATACGTTCCTGTTAATGGGAACATATGCAATAATGAAATAGCATCTGATGCGCTTGATTCAATTACTGCACCATTTATGGCTACTGTTGAATTAAATGGAATGTTAGAAAGAATACATAAATCAGTCTGAAATACTGCCTTTGGTGTTTCTCTCTTTTTAATAGCTGGTATTATTTCTTCTCTTAAAACAATACCACAGTTCACACATTTATATTCTATTTTACCTGGTTCTATTGATGTTGGCTGTTTAACTACAGTGCCACCATCACTAACATGGTCTAACTGTGGAATCTCTTTTGTTCCAAGGCTTGTTCCACATACAATACATTTGAATTCTATAATACCCGAAGCTAAACATGTTGACGGTTGAACAACTGTTCCATCATCACTAACGTGATCTGTCTTTGTAATAATATCCGTACCCATGTCAGCACCACAAAGTATACAGTTATACTGGATAATTCCATCTGATGCGCATGTTGCTGGAAGGATTATTGTTCCACCATTTCTGGAATGTCCTGTAGCTGCTGGTTCATTTCTTTCCTCAGCATAATTACAGAGCATACAGCTATATCTAGTATCACCTGGTTCTGTACATGTTGCTGGTCTTATCAATGTTCCACCATCAAAAGTATGTCCATTCGCGCATGGATTAACTGGTGTTGGTTCTGGTTGAGGCTCTGGAGCTGGAGCCGGTTCTGGATTAGGATTTTCTCCTCCTGGACCAACTATTGGACCTTCATGCTCACCACCCGGACCTACAAATGGATTGGTCATATCAAGCACGCCAAATTCCATTTCCTCCGCAAATACACTACGCGTACATGCTGTAGAAACAATTACAATCCCTAAAATTAAAACAACAAAACCTGCTATCTTATTTAATCTTTTCATACCATGCCCTCCTAATAATAATATGTATCAAGGCCATAATGCACCAAACACTTAATGAAAAATTATTTTACTCTTATGACTGAAATAATATCTTTAAGTCCTTTTCTCTTTTCACCAAATAATTTTTCAGACATTTTTTCAGTAATAACTGCAAATTCGTCTACTCTTCCATCAAGCTCAATTACTTCTTTAACTTTACCAAATACAAACTCTACATTCTCAAGCTCATGCTGCTTTTTACCTTTTACACGTACAAAGTAGCTAAATGTTGCTTCTTCCATACTCGTAAGCTCTAACTTCTTTGAACTCCAGAATGTATGTACTGTTGTATGTCTATGTTTTACGCAATCAACAACATCCGCAACTACAGCACTAGCTGTAGGAAGCTTTCCTGCTCCACTTCCATAAAACATTGCATCACCTAAAACGTTACCTTTAACAAAAATTGCATTAAACACATCATTTACACTGTATAAAGGATTTGATTTGTTAACAAGAAATGGTGCTACCATAGCATAAAAGTTATCATTTTCACGCTTACTTGACGCTAAAAGCTTTATTGCCATTCTCATTTTCTTCGCATAGGCTATATCTACAGCTGTTATCTTTGTAATTCCTTCTGTATAAATATCTTCAAAGTCAACGTGATTTCCGAATGCTAATGAAGAAAGAATAGCAATCTTTCTACATGCATCGTAACCTTCAACGTCAGCTTCTGGCTTTCTCTCAGCATATCCAAGCTCCTGAGCTTTCTTGAGAGCTTCTTCAAATTCCCAACCCTCATCAGTCATTTTAGATAAAATAAAGTTTGTTGTACCATTAAGCATACCTGTTATTTCCATTATTTCATCTGCTGTAAGAGATGAATTAAGTGGTCTTATAATAGGGATACCACCGCCAACACTTGCCTCAAACATGAAATTAATGCTATTATCTCTAGCGATTTCAAGTAGCTCTGGACCATGCTTAGCAACGAGCTCCTTATTTGATGTAACAACTGATTTTCCTTTTAAAAGAGCATTTTTAACGAATGTATATGCTGGTTCAACACCACCCATAACCTCTACAACTATTTCTACGCTGTCATCATTTAAAATAACATCATAGTCATGTACTATTTTTTCCTGAATAGGATCTCCCTCAAAATCGCGCAAATCAAGTACGTACTTTATATTTATTTCCTGACCTGCCTTTTTCGCAATACTTTCAGGATTTGTTCCAATTACCTCAACAACACCTGAACCAATTGTGCCGTAACCTAAAACTGCAATGTTAATCATTTTTATTTCCTTTCCACTTTAAATATGCATTAATAAACGGATCTATATTTCCATCAAGCACAGAATCAGCCTGCGCCACTTCTGCATTTGTTCTATGGTCTTTTACCATTGTATAAGGCTGTAACACATACGACCTTATCTGTGAGCCGAAATCAATTTTCATTGTCTCGCCCTTGATACCCTCACGCTTTGCATCCTCTTCTTCTTTCTTAAGCATATAAAGCTTTGAGCGAAGCATCTGCATTGCTTTATTTTTATTCTGAAGCTGCGAACGTTCATTCTGACACTGTACAACAATTCCCGTAGGATTATGTGTAATTCTAATAGCAGATGAAGTTTTATTAATATGCTGTCCTCCAGCGCCTGAGCTTCTGTAAGTGTCTATTCGTAAATCGTCTTCGTTTATTTCGATATCCAAATCTTCCTCAATATCAGGCATTACTTCACATGATACAAATGATGTCTGCCTCTTTCCCTGAGCATTGAAAGGGGATATACGAACAAGTCTGTGAACACCCATTTCAGACTTAAGGTAGCCGTATGCGTTCTCGCCATTAATCTGAAAAGTAATCGATTTAATACCTGCTTCATCACCATCTAGGAAATCAAGCACTTCTAGCGAAAAGCCTCTCTTTTCAGCCCACCTTGAATACATTCTGTAAAGCATTGATGCCCAGTCGCAGCTCTCCGTTCCACCAGCACCTGCATTGAGTCTTAAAATAGCATTACACTTGTCATATTCCTCAGATAAAAGCGTTGATAATCTAAGTGTCTCAATCTTTTCTTTAAAACTGTCATATTCGCTCTGAATCTCCGGAATCATCGATGGGTCATTTTCTTCATATCCCATCTCCAAAAGTACCTCAATGTCCTCGAACTGCTGATTAAGTCCCTCTAAAGAATCAATAACATCCTTTAAATCCTTGAGCTCTTTTGACTGCTTCTGTGCCAACTCTGCATTGTCCCAAAAGTCTGGCTCCTCCATTCGTCTTTCAAGCTCCTGCACCTTTTCTTTTTTAGTGTCAAGCGATAAGGCACTTTCCAATTCTTTAAGCGGTTCTCTATATGTATTTAATTCATTTTTTATATTATCAAGTTCTATCATATATTCCTCATATTTCAAAATAGAAACACTTTGCCATGATTTCATATAATTCTACACTATTTCGCGTTATCATTCAATGTCACAATTAACTATATTTTACGTGATTTTAACTGCATTTTCTGTGAGTTCATTCTGAGTATCATTGAAATATATGTTAACTAGTGCTAGAATATTTACATATGTACTCTATTGGAGTATATCGTATTTAATCTTTTAGGAAGGCCATCGTATGAAAAATATAAAAGAATTAAGAAATAACTCTAACATGACGCAAAAACAATTTGCCGAAAAATATAATATTCCACTAAGAACCATTCAAAAATGGGAGCAAAATGGTTCGACACCACCAGATTACATTATAAGTCTTATAGAAAACAATATGTTTATGGAAGAAACAGAATTATTTATGGAATGCTACTGGAAAGAAGAAAAAACAGCTACTGTCAGACTAGATTCTAAATATGCCTATATTTTTAGATATACTTCACATCCTGTAAAACAGCTCTTTTACGCCGATAAGATAACACGCTTTGAATTTGGAGAGATTCTTGAGAATAGATGTTGGGATAGACATAGACCTGATATAGATAAGATTTTAGAATTAATAGGCTTAGATGAATACAACCCATATGAAATATGTAAACGTACACATGGACAGATGTATCAGGATAACATATGGTTTAGATTCCCTGGTGAACTTTTAACATATGAGGAGTTAAAATATGTCTAAAACAGAAAAAATTAAAATTGATAATAAATATTTAGTTAGAGATAAAAATACAAGCGATGGCTCACAGATAAAGTATTTCACCAACAATAAATGGTATAAAATAGATTACCACGGTGGTGAAGCAGAATCTGAATATTTGGCATCACTACTATTATCGTGCACCAATCTTAGTGATGAAGAATACGTCAACTATAATAAAATTGATATTAATAGTAAAAACGGATGTGTAAGTCCAAATTTTATAAAAAGCCCAGATGAAGAATTTATAACCTTGTATCGTTTATATAAAAATGTAACCGGTAGAGATTTGGCAACTGTGACCACTAAAATGGATTATGATGACGCGATTATGTACGTTATTGACTTTGTTTATAAACAGGTAGGGCTCGATATTACAACGTATCTATCAAATACATTTTGGCTCGATGCAATTATACTCAATACTGATAGGCATTTTAATAACTATGGAATTATTATGTGCAATGGCGGATATAAAATAGCTCCAATATTCGACAATGGAAAATCTCTACTTACAGGCTCTAATATTGACATAGACTCTGTATCAATATCTGAAGCAGTAAAAAATGTGTATTCAAAATCATTCAGTCCCACTTTCAGACAAAATTATGAATTTTTAAGAAAAAATTGCACTATTAATCTGGATGTTGAAAAAATCAAAAATATACTGAAAAGACACGAAGTTACTCCCCAGAAAAAAATTCTGGAATATCAGTTAGAAAAGCTTTTGTATTCAGGTCTGATGTGTTAAAGGCTATAGTCAATTATGAAAGAATATGAAGAAATATGAAAATAGCATTGAATTATGAAAGAATATGAAAAAATATGAAAATAATATTGAATCATGAAAGAATATGAAATATTATAGTTTATATAATATACTGATGATTTGACAAAGGAGAAGCCCATGAACAACCCATTTACATTAACTTTTGGGAAAAAACCAACAGAATATATTATTAGACATGAAAATATAGATGAAATAAAGTCTGCATTTATGGACACCCCTCCAAAATGTCAGTCATACCTTATAAGAGGCGTTCGTGGAAGTGGTAAAACTGTACTTATGACATCTATAGCAAAAGAGTTGTGCGAAAAACCCGACTGGATAACCGTAGACTTAAACTCAACACAGAACCTTATTGATGATTTAGCTTACAGATTATCTGATGCGTGCAGAAATATAGAGAATCTATTCGAAAGAGGATTTGATTTATCAGTAGCCGGATTTGGTGTAGGTGTTGGCAGTAATGATCGAGACAGCGTTAGTAAATGCGAAAGCATCTTCTCAGCATTACAGAAAAGAAACAAAAAAATACTAATTACAATTGATGAAGTAAGTAATGATACAAGCATGAAACAATTTGCCAGCCAGTTTCAAATATGGATAAGAAAAGATTATCCAATTTATTTAATCATGACTGGATTATATGACAATATCAATGCAATACAAAATAATCCACAGCTTACATTCCTTTTAAGATCGCCCAAAATTTCTCTCGAACCACTTGGGATTTCACAGATTACAAGACAGTATGAGAGTATATTTAAAATTTCAACAGAGAACGCTCTTTCTCTAGCCAAAATAACAAAAGGGTATGCCTTTGCTTTTCAGGCTCTCGGAATGCTTATTTGGGATACAGCAGACAAAACCGATTTAAAAAATGTTTTAAAGGACTTAGATGATCTTTTAGATGAATATGTATATCGAAAAATATGGAGCGACCTTTCACAAAATGACCGCGAAATAATGTTCAACATTCCTGTAGATACACCAATAAAGACTGGTGAATTGTGTGAAAAAGCAGCAATGACAGCACAGGTTTTTTCTAAATATAGGGAACGTCTAATTAATAAGGGCTTAATCCAAGCAGCCGGACATGGATATGTAGAACATGCTCTGCCTAGATTTGGAGAAATATGTAAGCTCTACGTGTAAAATCATTTAATACATTGTAAGACTATCATATTTAATTTTGATAGCTATTAGCCAAGGAGTGAAAGAACACCCTGGTTAGCACTAATGATTAATTGCATTTATTTTCCAAATAGTTATTTTGCAACAATATACTCCACTTCTTCTCTTGCCGAAAGAATATCCAATAGTCTAAACACCGGGCCTGTTGGATGTGTTCTGCCACCTTCCCATGCTTCAACAGTTTTAATAGAGACGCCCATATAAGAAGCAAAAACACTTTGTGTCATTCCTGCTTTCATACGAACGTCTCTGATCTGTTTTCCATTGTATTCTTTTACTGGCAAGATCATATAAGTTTTTTCTTTTGCTTTTCCAATTCCTTTTTCGTATGCAATAGCCTCTTCAAGTCCTTCTCTTAAGTCATCAAACAATGAACTCATAGAAATTACCTCCTGTTTTTATCAGCTTCTTCTTTTAACGATTTTACTAATTTTTTCAAGACATTCTTCTCATCATCTGTAAGATTATCCTGTTCTTTCTTTTCAAATGCAGTAATCAAATATATCACCTCATATTCAGCGAAATCTGTATAACATACTCTAACGCTACCACTTTTTCCTTTATTCTTCAATGGAAATCTAACCTTTGGAATTCCACCCGTTCCTTCCATAACTGGACCAGATTCAGGATCTTTAAGAAGCAGTATCTGTAATGCTTGTAGTTCATCTTCCCCAAGACCTATCTCTTTCCATCTTTTAGAAAATAAAGGTACTTCAATAAAAGTTCTAGTCATCTGTATACTTTATATCCCCTCTCTACTAATTATATAAATATATTACACCCTATTTTGTAGGGTGTCAAATAAAATTAGGCCACAGTATGTGAAAAAGAGGCTCTGCAATGCAGAACCCCTTTAGTAGTACAAATATTATTTTGTCTATAAGACTATCATATTTAATTTTGATAGTTATTAGCCAAGGAGTGAAAGAACACCCTGGTTAGACTGGTTAGCCTGAGCAAGCATTGACTGACCTGCCTGAGCAAGAATGTTATTCTTACTAAAGTTAACCATTTCTTCAGCCATATCTGTATCACGAATCTGTGATTCAGCTGCTGTTGTATTTTCAACAACGTTATCTAAGTTCTTGATTGTGTGCTCAAGTCTGTTCTGGATAGCACCAAGATCTGATCTCTGTGAAGAAACTTTCTGGATAGCAGCTGCAATTGTATCGATAGCAGCTGTTGCATTTGTATCATCCTTACCATTAACTTTAAGCTGTCCATCATTGTCTAATAAACCAAGACCAGCGGCTGACATTGATTTTATGTCAACACTAATTTTATTTGTTGCATCAGAATCGGCACCTACATGTAACGAAAAATTAAGAGCCTTAGGAGCGTATGTTGGATCATAATCTTCAATCGTAGCTTCACCATCTTCAACCTTAATAGTCTTATTAACATCTGATCCTACTTTTAATTTTGCCGCACCAATCTGCGCTGCCGTTGTTGTTCCCGTTACAGTAACAGCTTTCTGCACATCATCATTCAGCTCAAGCTTTTTCTGAATTGTAACATTACCATCTTTTTTTCTGTCTGTTACAGAAACATTAATACCCATTGATTTTAAATCGCTTGCAGAATACTTTCCTGTTTCAGAACCTGACTTACCAATTTGAAAATATCCATCTTCTTTATCAGCAGCACTATCTTTAACCCATTTAACGTTAATTGCTCCATCTGTGTTTGCTTCATCATCTAAGAAAGTGAGAGCATCTCCTGAAAGAGTTTCAGAATCAACTGAAGCTGTCATATTGGTCTTAGTTGAACCAACTTCAGCCACAATCTTACCAATATTTAATGTTCCAGCTTCAAGTTCTGCTCCTTTTGGAACCGCATATGTTGTTGCAGCCCCATCAAAAGCTGCCGTTGCAGCTATAGCAGTTTTAACTTTTCCTGTTCCATCTCCCTTAAGAAGATATGTCTCATTGAACTTTGTTGTCTGTGATACTCTATCAATTTCTGTTGTAAGCTGATCAACTTCTGACTGGATAGCTGCACGGTCTGATTCTGAGTTAGTTTCGTTAGCTGACTTAACTGCTAACTGGTTCATTCTCTGAAGCATATCATGAACTTCTGCAAGTGCACCTTCAGCTGTCTGAACTGCTGAGATACCATCCTGTGCGTTGTCTGATGCCTGTGTTAAACCTTTAATCTGCTTTCTCATCTTTTCACTGATTGCAAGACCTGCTGCATCATCTGCTGCTCTGTTGATCTTAAATCCTGATGAAAGCTTTTCTGTTGACTTAGCCTGCTGTGATGTTGTAACACCTAACATTCTGTTAGAGTTCATTGCTGTTAAATTGTGCTGTACTACCATTCCCATAATAATTACCTCCGTGTAATAAAATTATTTTTAATATTTGTTTTGGGGCAAATCCGTTTATCCCCTGTTATTTATAATAACTACCAAAGCTTTTTCGCCTTCCCAAACGGGCCCTGTTTTAAGCTTTAGAAAAAGCTTTAGTATTCATTATCTAATTCCTGCAAAGTAAAGATTTTTTCTTTTGCTATCATTTTCTTCTTTGATTTTCTGCTTGATAGCCTTTGCATATGTGCTGTTACTGTTAACTACTTTCTTGAACTTAGGAGTACCTTTTTCTTCCGAAGCAGCCCTTTTCATATCTTTCTCTGGCACAAACTTCTTTGTTTTCTCTCCTGTATGTTTTTCTATCGCATTGCTTCTTGCTATATTTACTTCTTTTGGAGCATCTACTATAATTTTAAAGTGATTATCTGATCCTCCTAAAAAAGCTATTTTTACATCCTCACCAACCTGAAGATATTCACCTACGCTAAGTGTTAACTTTAACATTCCTACCTCCCTGTACTGCTTCTTAAGCCACCTTGCAATTCATGTTGCACAATTGCGATTGTGTAACCTATTGGTCTCAGCTATAACAACGAGGAAGATAACCGTCGAGTTTTATGCAAATGGTAGTCACAACTATGTATATATCTTACAAATTCACTATTCTATACACCTCATCAATATCATCCTGGTCAATTCCTAAATATCTTTTTGTTACTTCATATGAAGAATGATTATATATATCTACAAGAACAGTAACATCTATTCCTTTTTTTCTTGCATGATAACCAAATGTCTTTCTAAGAGAGTGACAACTTATAATTTCTTCAATTTTGCATGCATTAGCAGCCTGCTTTATAATTCGATACGCCTGCATTCTTGTAATCTTTACATGTGGATTATTGCTATGACAGAATATGTATTCATCTTCATTAATATTCTCAAGAGATGTATTTTTACTTTCAATAAGTCGATTAAGAGCGCTTATAATAGATGTGTTTAGAAGAATTCTTTTATGCTTCTTAGTTTTCTTCTCATTTAGTTCTATATAATTTTTAAATGTGTTGTTCGAGTGGTTAATAACATCCTTCCATTGGATATTTAATAAATCAGAGATTCGAAGTGCTGTATTTATTCCCATAACGACTAGTAAATAGTTTCTGGGATTATTTTTAGTTTCATAATAGTAGTTTCTAAAATTACTGAGTACAGCTTCGTTTTTTATTGGTTGCGATACATTCATACCTGTTACCTGATGTAAAAACATCAATCCTTTCTGTTTTGATAGTATTAGTATATATTTATAATATGATATCAAGGTAAAAATAGCGATTTTTAGGGGTTTTGAACAATTTTATAAAATTTTATAAAATTTTTTTAAAATAGGGGTTAAGTAAGTTGAAATCATGACGATATAAACAGTGTAAATAAACAAAAGGTTACACAATCGCAATTGTGTAACCTTTTGTTGTACTATCATGTATGTTTCTTCAACAAGTTGTTGAAATTTTTCACTATTCTATTCCTCGTAATAATTTGCCTGAACAAATTCCTCAAAACGTGGCAACAACAGACTAACTACTCCATGTTCTCTACCATCTATTATTCCCTTTTTAATCAATCTGTCTCTTTGAACAGAAAATGTTTTTGCCGTTACGCCCATGTTTTCAACAATATCCCTTGTTTTCATTTTTCCATTATTTGCAAGAAGAACAACTATATCTTTTTCTTTATCAGATAAATCTTCCCATATTTTTTCATAGCAATATTCAGACATTCTTTCATCAAAACTTGCTATAGCATCTTCAATCTCACAATCCTTGTCCCACATAATATATCCAAGCACCTGAAATGCATAAGAATATCCTTTTGTAAATAATGCCATTTTTAAGGCTTCTTTTTCATCACACTGAAATGTATTCTGATATTGTCTTTTCATACCTATTGTACTTAAAGGATTAAGAATTACTTTTTCCGCGCGCAATAAAAACGAACACCTTTTATCTCGTTGCAGATTATATATATTCTCATACAATCCTGTCATGAGTAAAAACACATCTAATCTCTTTAAAATCAGATCCTGAAATGCACTGGCAAAACTTACAACATCGTTGTTCTTTGTTACATCATCTATTGTTATTAATAAACGTTTTCCTTTATTATTAACAATCTTTACCATTTTTTCTATCGCTATCTGAATATCTGATATAGGAGGATTCTTTTTTATATCTAATCCTATACCAAATTTTGATAAGTTTAGCGCTGCTTCAACAAAATATTTCTGAAGTTTAGCATCTTCATATAATCCGGCCGCCAACATCTCTAGTAGATTTCTCCCTGGATTAAGTGATATAGCAATCCATTCATCATTCTCTCTATACTCATTTAGAATTGTAGAAAGTAATACTGTCTTTCCACTCCCTCTTACACCCATAATCAAATAACAATTACTTGCTGGTGAAATACTATTAAATGTATCTATAATTTGCATATATGCATCTGCGCGTTTTACATAACGATCAGGTTCCTTACCAAAGCTTAAACAAAATGGATTATTTTGTGACATTTCCTCACTCCTTTTTGCGTTAGATTACGTTAGATTTTAATTTTTGCGTTAGATTTAGTTGGATTGCGTTAGATTTATTATATTTTGTATACTCTTATAAGTCAATATTCTCCCTCACTATTTAATAAAAATACTACAAATAATTTTATATTATACCATTAGGAAATCTCCTAATAGGACCTGTTGTGACCGAATGTGATAGATATGATTATTTATCAAAAATCAACGATAGCGTCCCCATAACCATATAAATAAACATGGTTATGGGGACGCTATATGTATTTTCTGTATATAATTATTCCCCCATAACTGAATTAAATAAGCAGTTATGGAGGAATAATAACTCTCTATCGTCTACCGCAACAGTTTTTATATTTTTTACCACTACCACATGGGCATGGATCATTAGGATATACCTTCATTTCTTCACGCTTTTTCGGCGCTTTTGGTCCTGATGAATCCTTATTTGTTCCAGTAACCTTAGCTACCTCTTCACGTTCTACCTTCTGCTCTACTCTTATATGCATGAGCATTCTGATAGTTTCCTCTGATATACTGTCTGTCATGGCATTAAACATTTCATAACCAGACATCTTATATTCTACAAGTGGATCTCTCTGACCATATGCCTGCAAGCCTATACCCTGCTTAAGCTGTTCCATATCGTCTATATGATCCATCCACTTTCTATCTACTGTCTTAAGAAGTACAACTCGTTCAACCTCACGAAGCTGTTCTGTAACCGGGAACTCCGCTTCCTTTGATTCATAGAATTTAACAGTTGCTTCCTTAAGATTATGCTTAAGCTGATTCTTATTTACACCGCTAATATCGTCTGATGTAACTTCCTTAAGTGGAATCGTTGTTAAAAGATGCTGATTTAATTCTACAAGATCCCATTCAGTATTTTCAAGGTCATCTCCGATACACATATCAACTGTGCTTTCAACAAAATCAGTTGCCATCTTAAATATCGTATCTCTCATGCTTTCGCCATCAAGAACACGACGTCTTTCGGCGTAAATAACCTCTCTTTGTTCATTCATTACCTGATCATATTCAAGAAGATTTTTACGAACACCGAAGTTATTATATTCTATCTTTTGCTGAGCACGTTCAATCGCACTAGTAAGCATCTTATGCTCTATCTGTTCATTTTCTGGAACGCCAAGTGCATTAAACATCGACATTAATCTGTCTGAACCAAATAATCTCATCAAGTCATCTTCAAGTGAAATAAAGAATCTTGATTCACCTGGGTCACCCTGTCTACCAGAACGACCTCTCAACTGATTATCAATTCGTCTTGATTCATGACGCTCTGTACCAATAATCTTTAGTCCACCTGCTGCCTTTGATTCAGCATCAAGCTTAATATCAGTTCCTCGACCAGCCATATTAGTAGCAATAGTAACTGAACCGTGAATACCAGCATCTGCTACTATTTCCGCTTCAAGCTCATGGAACTTCGCATTCAGTACCTTATGTGGCACACCTCTTCGCTTAAGCATTGCACTTATTTCTTCTGATGATTCAATTGTAATTGTACCAACAAGAACTGGCTGTCCCTTTGCATGTGATGCCTCTACCTCATTACAAATAGCATGCAGTTTTTCGCGTTTTGTTTTATATACAGCGTCTTGCATATCATTTCTGATAACAGGAACATTTGTAGGAACTTCAATAACATCCATTCCGTAAATATCACGAAATTCTCTTTCTTCTGTAAGCGCTGTACCTGTCATACCAGATTTCTTTTCAAATTTATTGAAGAAATTCTGGAAAGTAATAGTTGCAAGAGTTTTTGATTCTCTCTTAACCTTAACATGTTCTTTAGCCTCAATCGCCTGATGAAGACCATCAGAATAGCGACGACCTGGCATAATACGTCCCGTAAACTCATCGACTATAAGCACCTGGTCATCCTTTACAACATAATCCTGGTCTCTAAACATAAGGTTATGTGCACGAAGCGCAAGAATTATATTATTCTGAATTTCTACATTATCTGGGTCTGCAAGGTTTTCAATATGGAAGAAATCTTCCACTCTCTTCACACCCTGTGCTGTAAGAGTAACAAACTTGTCCTTTTCATTAACGACAAAGTCTCCGTCCTCTTCTCTTTCGATACCCATAATTAAGTCCATCTTAGTGAGGTCTTCTACATCTTTACCTCTCTTCATCTGAACTGCAAGCATATCACACACTTCATACAGCTTTGTCGATTTACCTGACTGACCTGAAATAATAAGAGGTGTTCTTGCTTCATCTATTAATACAGAGTCAACCTCATCGATAATAGCATAATTCAAATCTCTTAAAACAAGCTGTTCCTTGTAAATTACCATGTTATCACGAAGATAATCAAAGCCAAGCTCATTATTTGTAACATATGTAATATCACAGTTATACGCAGCACGTCTTTCATCTGCCTTTAGTTCATTGAGAACACAGCCAACTGTAAGTCCTAAAAACTCATGAACCTGTCCCATCTGCTCAGCATCTCGCTTGGCAAGATAGTCATTAACTGTAACGACATGTACGCCCTTACCTGTAAGTGCATTAAGATATGCAGGCAATGTTGCAACTAGTGTTTTACCTTCACCAGTCTTCATTTCAGCAATACGACCCTGATGAAGAATAATACCACCAATAATCTGTACTCTGAAATGTTCCATATTAAGTACACGTCTTGAAGCTTCTCTGACAACCGCATACGCTTCAGGCAATATATCATCTAAAGTCTCGCCGCCTGCAAGTCTTTTCTTAAATTCTCTTGTCTTATCCTTAAGTTCATCATCCGAAAGTGCCATCATTGAATCACGTAAAGATTCAACCTTTTTAACTATTGGCTCTATTATTCTAAGCTCTCTTTCAGAATGAGTACCAAAAATTTTATCTATAATCTTCATTTAACTTCCTCCAGATTAACGCCACACTCCATCATATCAAATTAGAACATCATATTCAATAGATAGCAACAATTGCTTACCTGTCTTACTAATTCGTTTTTGATATGGTAAATAGCGAACAAATTGCAGAAATAACAGTTAATATAGCTCCTGCAAATATCGAAAAATCCGATAAATTGTATACAAGACCAGTCTTTTTGACTTTGATATAGTCAACTACATATTTTCTATACACTCTGTCAAAGCAATTACTAAGCGCTCCACCTAAAATAAGTGAATTTGCAACCTTTTTGCCATCACCTGTATCTGTTGAAGCCATATCTCTTACAGCTACCATCGTCAACATACCTAATACAAATACAGAAATATTTTTTACAAGCTCCTGCCTGTCATCAAGCATGCTATATGCAAAGCCTTTATTACGATACTTTACGATATCAACTTCTCCCTTCAGCAGTGATACCTTATATTCATCAGGCTGTTTATCAATATGATTTTTTATAGTATTATCTAAAAATGCAACACATGCAGATAATAAAACCAATGTAAAATTCGATATTTTTTTCATTTCAATTCCTCATGCGGTTATTTCACATAAACTCTACTACACAACAATCCTGCTGGCTCTCATTTCGCAGTACGATAACTACTGCACCACCGTCATTTCTTCCTATATAAGGTGTAACTGTCTCATTCAAGAAA
This sequence comes from Lachnospiraceae bacterium, assembly GCA_045627905.1. Taxonomy (GTDB): domain Bacteria; phylum Bacillota; class Clostridia; order Lachnospirales; family Lachnospiraceae; genus UBA2868. The sequence continues at coordinate 24,686 of JAZQOO010000042.1, forward strand.
ACCTGCCTCTTATATTCTACTCTGAGCCTCTTTATCCGTTCGCTCATCTTTGCAGCATCTCTTGCGATTTTTATGTACTGCCCATTATTAACGTGAAGATTCGTATCTAAATGATGTGTTTTTATAATAACAGGCTCCACTGCCTCAAGCTCATCAGGAATATCAATTTTTCTTGGAAGATATTCCATATCAAGCTTTGGTTCAGGCGTATATGCCTTTAGCTGTTCTTCTGTTGGTCTTACAGGCTTTCCCGTATTCACATCAAGATGCGTCCACATTGTATTTGCCTTTAAAATAATTTCTCCACTTTCATCCTTCATAAAGAAGTTTCTATATCCAATAAATGTTTTGAAATCATACGGCATTGTACCAATTGTTATATAGTCACAAAGCTTTGGATACTTATATATTTCAACATGCCACGTGTTAAGCACCCACATCAGACCCTTTGGAAACAGAAAACTCACTCCAACACCAGCATCCTCTGACTGAAATGTTGAACAGTCCTGAAGATAATCTATCATTTTTTCAATCGAAAGATACCCATCTTTATCTACTTCACTATATCTGACTCTACTTTCAAATGTGTACATTTTTTCGCCTTCTTCTAGTCTTGACCTTTTTAACCTTTTGCGGGTCAGTCCTGTTTTTTAATTCTTTGTACTCCTCTATCCTTTTAGCAACTGTCGTGTAATCACGTTCAAACAGTTCATCCGTAATGTCTCTTTTCAGTTCCTCTTCAGATATATTTTCAAATAAATAATCCTGGACAAATTTCTTACTTTTCCCAGGATACTTAGGCATAGAATGCTTTTTTAAAATATTTGCAAGTTCCATTCTCCAAAGGAATGAAAGCTGCCTTTTTCGTAGGAAGGACCAGTGAACCTTAGGATTAATCTGTGGTTTTCTGAGCATATAAAAATCTGCACACAAATCCACTTCATCAACTGTTATTATTCCCCACCAGTCAGGAACATGCTCCTCAATATGATTTGCATGCTTTGTGCCAACAACAACATAATTATAATCAAAATGCTTATTGTAATCAGCTATTTGTCTATCAAGTCTTGCATATGTGTCCGCATCTGATTTTATTTCCACACCCATTATACACGAATCACATATAATAACTGCATCTGCCCTTGATTTTCCTATCTGCTTTTCCTCAAGTATTCGTGCCTTACCATAATACTCTTCTATGTAATCAAATAATGGTTCTCTAATATCCTTATCGTAAAGCATATTTCGTATTTCTTCCTGCTATAAAATCAACGAATTCTTCTTCTGGTATAGGCTTAGAAAAATAATATCCCTGAATATAATCGCATTCGAGGTCTGTAAACTTTTTAAGCATTTCAATCGTTTCCACACCTTCAATAACTATTTTCTTACCTAAAGCCTTAATCATGTTAACAGAATTATCGATGATAACCGACATCTTTTCATTATCTGCTGCATCAACGAATGTTTTATCAAACTTGATAATAAAAAGTGGCAGAGCAGATATCATAAACATATTGGAATATCCAGTACCATAGTCATCTAATGAAAACTCTATTCCCCTGTCTGTTATTTCCCTGACATTGTCGACAAAAGTTTTCTGCCCATCTATTTCTATAGACTCTGTTATTTCTAAATTAATCTGTTCTGGTCTGACACCATAGCGTTCCATTATTTCAAATATATCTTTTGAAAATGACTTCTGTAATAACTGCATTACTGAAAGATTAACTTCAATATACTCAAGCCCAAGCTGTGAAAACCTTTCGGATGCAATAAACTTACACACCTTCTCAAATACAACTAAACCGATTCTTACAATCGAACCATTCTTTTCTGCAAGCGAAATAAAACGGTCCGGTCTTATAAAACCAAACTCATCATCAATAAGTCTTACTAGAGCTTCTGCCGAACGGAAACACTTATCTTTAACTGAATAGATAGGCTGATAATATACGACAAAATTATCATTTACAATACCTCGTTCTACTATAGCTTCAAGATTTGCCTTTAGACGATAATCGTCATTATTAATATATTCACTCGTTCTAATTACTTTTCCTTTATTTGCAGCTATTATCTCTGACTTTTCAAACCTAAGTATATCATTTGCTGTATGAAAATCCTCAGGACACTTCGTAACACAAATAGTAGGCTCAAAAAGCAACTCCATATCACCTACTAAGATATCTGTATTAAACAGCTTCATAAGTTCGTTTGTAAGTGTTTCTGTCTTTGATTCCTTATTTTCTTCATATATAATGCGGAGCTGACCATTTTTTAAATAATACAGTTCTCCTTTAACATTAGCTTTATTGACTGCATAAGTCAATTTGGAACTCATTAGCTTTATTAGTGATGCCAACTGGTCAAAGCTTATCATTTCTTTTATTTGTGAAAAGTTTGTAATACAAATCTGAATCACACATATTGGCTTCTCATTCGTATTGGCAAGATTCAAATCCTGATTATATGCATTAGAGCTATTAAGTCCTGATACCATCTCTATTCTGTCTTCAGGATTCTGGATAAAAATCATGATAAATAAAAGACTGGCAGTTATTGCAAACATATCAATCTGCAAATATTCAAACTTTTCCTGTATAAAGTATGCAGACATTAAAAAGACTGCACACGAAGCTAACGATATTGACCTTCTAACACCAAGCGCCTTATTAAATTTGGCAGTTATGAAAAACGCATATAACGCATATATTACACTACAACAGAAAAATAAATCTGCATATGGTCCCAAAACATATATACCTACCATATTATAATAATATGCATAATGATAAAATGGCGTTGTTATCGCGATTATTGCTGAAATCATAACTGGCAAATACATGAAAACCATGCTGTAGCCTTTTGACACCTTATGCCTCATGTCCGTTAGTGCAAGAATATACGAAGTATACCACATATAAATAGTACATCGTAAAGTATGGTAAACACCTGCCACAATATATTTAATGTAAATAGGAACATTATTAGAATAGCTTAATTTAAAATGAATAATATGAATTATAGTTGATATAAATGTTGAACACACTAAAATAACGAAGAAACGATTTACCTTTCCTCGCATCATACCTCTAAAATGAAGCGATATAATAATTACTGTTAATACAACAAGAGTTGCATAGTCAAAATATAGCTGTGTTCCCATGAGCATATTTTATCATATTCTTTTTAATATTTGCAATTGCAACTACTCGAAAAAAATGAGATAATTGTATAGAATATGGTAAATCACTCTTTAATATAAAGCGAGAAAATTAATTTATGGGCGTAAACTTATATTTTGACTATTGTGCTCTGGTAATTGTATCACTCATTATTCTTTCTATCCTACTGAAAAGAATGACCAGAGGACGTACTAACCGTTATTTTTTATATTTGTCAATCGTAGTGTTTTTTTCGGTTGTTTACGATATATGTTCCGTTATTCTTGATAGCTACTATATAAATAGTACGAGTCTTAGATATTTGGCGCATATATTCTATCTTATTATCCGCAATCTCACAGCGCCAATTTTAGCTATGTACACTATTTGTCTTACTGATACATGGCATATTATCAGAAAAAAGAATGAATCATTTATATTCATTTCGCTGCCGCTTATTGCAGTCATTATTGCCACTATTTCTACTCCGTTCACACATGCAATCATCTACTTTGATGACAAAATGACTTATACACGCGGTTCGCTGTTTGGCATACTCTATGTCAGTGCGGCTTTCTATCTTATTTACATTATTATTTATGCTACATCCTATGTTAAAAATATTGGAATGCAAAAGTACTGTGCAATTATTTCAATAGTACCTCTGCAAATAGTAGCAGTATCAATCCAGTATTTTTACCCTAATATTCTAATCGAAATGTTTTTCACATCAATATGTGTGCTATTTTTGATGTTCATCGTCCAGCGTCCAGAAGCAAGCATGGATCTTACAACTGGATTTCTTAAAGCTTCCACTTTTAACACGGACATGAAAATCACTTTTGCTAATAAAAAGCCAATTATTATTATTTTCATCACAATCACGAACTTTGATATGATTCGTGATTTATTGGCATATACTGGCACTTCTAAGCTCATAAAGGTGCTAGCCACAAGAATCAATAAAATTAACATGATTGTTGATACTGAGGCTTCTGTATACAATTACGAAAATGGTAAATTCAGAGTCGTTTTTGAAGAAAATGACTTTGATAAAGTCGAAACCTTTGCCAAAGAATTAAAAATCCTCTTTTCTTCCAATATCAAGGCATCTTCACTTGATATCACTTTAAGAGCAAATGTTTGTATAGTCAGATGTCCTGAGGATGTTAAGACATTTGATGCTCTTGTTATTTTTTCTAATGAATTTGTAAAGATTGGATTCAATAAAAATGTATTGACAGCACAGGAATTATATAAAAATTCTGACTACAGAATTCTTTCTAAAATAGAAAAAATACTTAGTGATGCAGTTAAAAATGAAAGCTTCGAAGTGTATTATCAGCCAATTTATTCAGTAAAACACAAAAAATTTATTTCTGCTGAAGCACTGATTCGACTCAAAACCGATGAATTTGGATTCATCAGACCTGATTTATTTATACCTATTGCTGAAGAAAATGGCCTGATAAATTCTATTGGAACACAGGTACTTGAGGAAGTATGTCGTTTCATCTCTTCTGACGAATACAAGTCACTAGGTCTTGAATACATCGAAGTTAATTTATCAGTTGTTCAGTGTATGAATATGGATTTAGTACCTGTTATTTCAGGGCTTCTAAAAAAATACAATGTTAGACCAGAACAGATTAATCTAGAAATAACAGAGACAGCAACTGCATACTCGCAGCAAATTATCCAAAAAAATATTTCTGAGCTTCATGAAATGGGAATCGACTTCTCTCTTGATGATTTCGGAACGGGTTATTCAAATATGATTAGAATTGCAGAGCTTCCAATATCAATAATAAAAATTGATAAATCAATGGTAAATACAGAGCACAATCCTGATTTAGAGGTCATTCTGACGCAGTCTATCAAAATGATTAAAGATATGAATCTTGAACTCGTTGTAGAAGGAATCGAAACAGAAAAGCTTCTTGGAAAGTTTATTAGTCTTGGATGTGAATATATTCAGGGATATTTCTTTTCAAAGCCACTTCCTAAAAATGAATTTGTGAAATTTATAAACGAACAGTAACAGAGATTATATTGACTTCTTGTATTGTAAAAATATTACTGAGCCTATATTAGTCTCAGTGACGAATACAAATCCTAGTTTCTCAAGGAACTTTTTTGCCCTTATATTTTCTTTTCTTGTAAAACTAAGAAGGCTTTGCATTCCGAGATTTTCTTTTGCATATTCTATTATTTTTAAACATACCTCGTATGCTATGCCTTTTCCCCAGCATTTTTTTGCGAAAATAAAACCAAGCTCTGTTGTGTCAAAACCCTCTCTGTCTGACAGTCCACATCTGCCAATCAGTTCTCCTGTAGTTTTATCAAACACAAGCCAAAATCCATATTCAAAAAAGCGATACTGATGCGTAATATAATTTTTAGTAAACTCTATTTCCTTTTCTTTGTCTTCGTATAAATCGTCCGTGAACCTTTTTACATCCGCATCACTGTAAAGCCTGTACAAGTCATCGATATCATCAACTGTTATCTCTCGCACAAGTATATTTTCATTTTCAAATATAGTCCATGGCTTATTAACATATCTAAGATACATTTTATAAATGGACTCATCCGAAATATCTTTAATGCTTTCTATACAGTACAGAGAGTCTTTAAATGACTCTTCTCTATTATCATCATTTAGATAAACAGTATAACCTATTCCCTTTGAAACAGCTTCATCTGCTACATTTCTCGAATCTGTTATTACAAATATATCATTTGATTCACCCTGATATTCTTCAAGCGAAGATAATATTATATAGCTTGTATTATTGATAAATAAATCAATACTGTCTGAAGCATTATATTTTTTTATATCAACTATTAACGAATTAAGCATTAAAAATAACTATTTCTGTTTCTTGTGTTTCGCCCTTGCTTCTATATACATTTTTAAGTCTGTTAATATTTTCCTTGAATGTTGCAAAGGTTGCTAAACAGCTATTAAACATATCAATTGCAGTCTGAACGTCTCCTTCATTTTTAGCACTCCAGGACTCCACAGCATATTTATGAAGAAGTCTGTGTGCCTGTTCAACATCCTTAAATTCAGTAGTATTTGTAATCGGATTTCTCTCTTCCTTTTGAGCATTCAGCCACTTACCAAGCTTACATCCATCTGGGTTATTAACCTGATCTATTCTAAGCTCTTCGAATCCAACCGCATTATTGTAAACACGCCATGTGAAAATGAAGTGGTCAACCTCAAATATTCTCAAATTATCAAGAAGCGTTACGCTTCCCGCATGTCTGTACATATCACTTCTGCACAGGTCGATATATCTTCCAACCTTATAGATATGTGTTCCAAATACCATGCATTCAGCATTTATCTGGTCATACGTTTCTGCTATATTATGAACCTTTGAAATGAACTCTGTAGCAATTTCATTCTGCTTATCTAGCTCAGAAAGTGTATCAGAAACTATACCACCTATTGAACTCATCTGGTTATTCATTTTCTCTATATCTTTAAGAGAGCCTTCAACCTTGCTGTTACCTTCATTAAGCTTGGCTGTCGTTTCGTCAACTGAAGCTGCTAAAACATCCATATCCTTTTTAAGTTCATTGACGTACTGTACAATTGTTTCAGCGGACTCAGATGTATTACTTGACAGTTCTCTTACCTGGTCAGCAACAACAGCAAAGCCTTTTCCCGCTTCTCCTGCTCTTGCTGCCTCGATTGATGCATTTAAAGCTAAAAGATTACTCTGGCTGGCAACCTCCTTAACCATATCAACAATCTGTCCAATCTTATCAACACGATCCTGGAAATTCTTAACCTGATCATTTATAGACGAAATCATATCTGCTGATTCATTAACAACCTTGATACTTTCATTCATATTCTCAGTACTATTTTTAGAAATATCTAACATTTCCTGAGTTGCATAGTTTATATCACCCATATGGTTTGTAACTGTTTTTATACTGCCTTCAAGGCTAGTACCAGCTTCCCCCATATCTTCCACGCCATTTCTCTGTTCAGCTATTGCATCGAGAGTATTCTTTGCAAAAGAATTATCACTAATAGATTCCATTGTTTCATTGAGTCGCATTACATAATTATTATTTGCCACCTTAAACGCATGAACAATATCATTCAGCTTCTTTGCATACATTGGATCTTCAAAACCATCATCGGCAACTACCGAAAAATCTCCCGCAATCATTTTATCCATTGCTTCAAATAATAGTTCTTTATCCTTATCTGCAGCTTTTGATTTTTCTTTTGTATTATTAATTCCAAACATTATTTCCCTCCAAATAGCTTACCACCATAATATCATAGCTATTCATATACTATTATGCCTAATTTTAACAGAATACAGCCTCTATTGCTACTCATTTCTAGCTCAGTCAACAAACATTAGTAATAATTAACAGATTAGAATATTAGTTTTTAACACATATATCCAAATAAAACTACATCTGTTCAAGAATATACTCCTTAACTTCCGTAAGACTGCTGTTCTTCCATTCCATTAATGCTTCCTTTTCTGCAAGCGGACAAATAATAAAGAAATCAAGGCCTTCGCCTTCTACTCGACCGCTCCTTCTAGGATTAGCAAAATGCTCTTTCCACTTTTCCTCTGTGGCATCTTTATATTCTGCTGCATTAAGGTAAATCTGCTGTCTCTTTGTCGCTGCAATAAACATTTTTGCTGCAAGTGGAACAAGTAGCTTATATTCCTTTTCACATACATTTGTAAAGATTTTAGGAAGCTCCGATTTAACTATGTGTTCACTTCCTCGTTCTATTTTCAGGCCAAGTGCATCAAATGAATAACTATTTTCCGTAAAATTAAGTTTTAATAATATCCCTTTTTCTGTATTGTACTGAGCACGCTGATAATCCGTATCAAATATAAAATTGCCAAGCGAATAAAAAATAGCTTTATCACCAATCAGCTCGTAATTCATCGGTACGTGTGGATGATGACATACTATAACATCTGCCCCCATTTCAAGGTATTCAAGATATCTGTCTCTTGTATATGGATTTGGAAGTGATGTAAATTCCTCTCCACCATGAGAAATGACAACGCACCATCTGCACTTTGACTTTATATCTTTAATGATACTTTTTATGGTGTCCATTTCATTCCATGTAAGGCATCCGGCTTTATTATCACCCGCAGGCTTACAGCCTCTCCTGTAGCCAACACTGAACATCCCTATTCCGCCAGCTTCATCGAGTATAAGAGGCTTCATAGCCTCTTTTATGTTCATTCCGGCACCAACCGTTTTACAGCCTGCTTTTTCTGCTTCCTTTAATGTACACTCAACACCATAATCGTCAGCATCCATAATATGATTGTTGCACAGATTCCATATATCTGCCTTCATTTTCTTAAGCACTTTCACAGCCTTAGGATTCATAGTATGCATAAGCTGCTTAACACCATCAAGGGTTTTATTTGTTTCTGCATCTACTAAAGGACCTTCAACGTTTGCAATTACATGATTTCCACTATGAAGAAAATGAAGAACCTCATTAGAAATAAGTTCTTCATCCTCCCATTTTCCATCCATATATCTGTCAAAGCCAATATCTCCCGTAAATACGAGAGATGTTTTATTATTTATTTCGTTATTCATGTATATACCTTATATTCTATTAATAAAAATAACTCAAAAATGCAAAATAATCCCTAGAAATCATTCAAATGTTTAATAACATAGCTCTGTTCCTCATCAGTCATTCCGTTATATAGAGGTATTGAAAGAACAGTCTTTGCATAGCTTTCAGTAATAGGGAAAGCCCCTTCCTTAAATCCAAGATAACTATATGCTTCTGAAAGGTGAGGTGGAATTGGATAATGAATAATTGTTCCAATACCCTTATCCTTTAAATAATCTATCAGTTCATCTCTTCTATCACATCTAATAACAAACTGATGCCATATGTGAGTTGCACCTTCTCTTATTTTCGGAAGAATAAACTTTTCTGAATCAAGCTCTTTTAAATATCTTTGACATATTTTTCTTTTTTCTTCTTCAAGCTCTGACATATGTTTTAATCTTACGCGAAGAAGTCCAGCCTGCATTTCATCAAGTCTTGAATTAGTTCCAACAACCTTATTATAATAACGTTTTTCACTTCCATAATTTCTGAAAACTTTAACATCTTCGGCAATTTTAGGATTGTCTGTAACAATTGCACCTGCATCCCCAAAGGCTCCAAGATTTTTAGATGGATAAAATGAAAAGCAGCCAATATCTCCAAATGTTCCTGTCATCTGTCCATTGTATTTAGCACCATGAGACTGAGCACAATCTTCGACAACCTTAAGATTATATTTTTTAGCAATTTCCATTACTGGTCCCATATTGGATGCCTGACCATACAAATGTACAACAAGAATTGCTTTTGTTCTCTCTGTTATTTTCTCTTCAAGCTTTTCTGCGTCAATGTTAAAATACTCATCAGGTTCAATAAAAACAGGTGTTGCACCATTTATTGTAATTCCCATTACCGATGCAATATATGTATTTCCCTGAACTAGAACCTCGTCGCCCTTTCCTATACCTAGCACTCTAAATGCAATCCACAATGCATCAAGACCACTAGCAAGTCCTACACAATATTTACCACCAGTATATGCAGCGAACTCTTCTTCAAAAGAGCTTACTTCTTTTCCAAGTATGTACCAGCCAGACCTTAGAACCTCAAGAGCCTTTTTTTCAAACTCTTCCTGATACATGTAAAACCCTCTGTCAAGGGTATTTGCCATTATATTCATAATATGACTCCTTACATGATATGTAGCATCAACTCACTTTCTTCGAAAGTTCATTGATATGTTTTCTCCTCACATTTTAGAAATAATCTTCTTATTTATTCTTGAGAAGAAAAATAAAGACATAATAAATGACATTACTTCTGCTATAGGAAATGCCAGCCATACATAATTAACATTACCAAAGCTTGCTAAAAATGCTGCTACAGGAATTAATACAACTATCTGACGGGCTATTGAAACTATCATTGAATAAACTGCATTTCCAAGAGCCTGGAACACAGAACCAATGACGATACAAAGAGCCGCTACCGGGAAATGAATAGCTATTATTCTAAGTGCAACTACTCCCATTCCCATCATTTCTTCTGATGCACTAAACATTTTAAACAATACATCTGGAATTAACTCAAATACAACTGCACCAACAAGCATAATTGATGCCGCAACTATCATTCCATACTTAACTGTATCAAGCATTCTTTTCTTGTTATTTGCCCCATAGTTATATGCAACAATTGGAACGATTCCCATGTTCAAACCAAATACTGGCATAAATACAAAGCTCTGAAGCTTAAAGTAAACGCCAAATACTGCAACTGCTGTTGATGAAAATCCTATAAGAATTCTATTTAAACAAAATACCATAACCGAGCCTATTGACTGCATGATAATTGATGGAAAGCCAATACTATATATCATTTTTATCATCTTCATATCAGGCTTTAAATCTCGTATCTTAAACTGAATCTCTTTATTTTTTGTAACATTGATATAAAACGCGAGACATGCAGCAATTATCTGACCTGTAACTGTAGCTACAGCCGCACCCTTTACTCCGAGTCTTGGAAAACCTAGCAAACCAAAAATCATGATAGGATCAAGTATAAGATTTATAACAGCTCCTGTCGTCTGTGTAATCATTGAGTAAAATGTTTTTCCTGTTGACTGAAGTAGTCGTTCAAAAATAACCTGAAAGAAAATACCAAATGATACGCAGCATACAACAGACAAATAATCAACACCGCACTGTATTATTTCAGCCGAATCTGTCTGAAACTCGTAAAATGGACGAACAACAAGTACTCCAATAACAAACATTATTAATATGTTAATAATTGTGATAAAAATACCCATCATTGCACTTTTATTAACATTTTCCTGATTTTTCTCACCAAGAGATCTTGAAAGAATGGCATTTACACCGATACCGATACCTCCACCAAGTGCTATTGACAGCATCTGAATCGGAAATGCCATAGAAACTGCTGTAAGTGCATTTTCAGAAACTCTTGCAACAAATATGGAATCTACAACATTGTATAAAGCCTGTACAAGCATAGATACCATCATTGGAAGTGACATTCTGATAAGTAACTGCTTTACAGGAACAGTACCCATTATATTTTCTTTATTCACTTCATTTTCATTATTTGTATTACTCATAAAAAACCTCAATTAAATCATTAAACCTTACTGTAGAAAGTTCTTATCGCCTCAATTACCTTTCCAGTCTCCTCTTTAGTAATTCCATAATAAAGAGGAAGTCTTATAAGCCTCTCACTTTCTCTTGTAGTATATATATCCTCGCCGTTAAAACGGCCAAACTTATGTCCTGCAGGTGCTGAATGTAATGGCACATAATGAAATACTGCACCTATTTCATTCTGCTTTAAATACAAAAGAAGTGCTGTGCGCTCTTCTAAATCCTTTGCCTTCAAATAGAACATATGAGCATTATTTGTACATTCCTCTGGTATTATACCAAGTGTTATTTTTTCCTGTTCACTAAGCTCCTTAAGACCTTCATAATACTGCTTCCATCCAGCAAGTCTGCTTTCCTGAATTTTATCTACTTCCTCAAGCTGTGCCCAAAGATATGCAGCATTCATGTCTGATGGTAAGTATGAGCTTCCATAATTCACCCAAGTATATTTATCTATTTGACCGCGGAAAAATTTAGCTCTGTTTGTTCCTTTTTCACGTATTATCTCAGCTTCTTCTACCATATCAGCATTTCCGATAAGTAACGCACCACCCTCACCCATGCTGATATTCTTTGTCTCATGGAATGAGAGACAACCGTAATCCCCTATTGTTCCAAGGGCTTTTCCTTTGTAATAGGAATCAATTGCCTGTGCCGCATCTTCGATAACAATAAGATTTCTTCTTCTGGCAATGTCCATAATAGTGTCCATTTCACATCCAACGCCTGCGTAATGAACAGGTACAATTGCCTTTGTTTTATCTGTTATGGCAGCTTCAATTAAATTTTCATCTATATTCATCGTATCTGGTCTAATATCGACAAATACAGGAACAGCGCCTCTTAAAACAAATGCATCAGCAGTTGAAACAAATGTGTATGATGGCATAATTATTTCATCACCTGGCTTTATATCCGACAAAAGCGCTGCCATCTCTGTAGCATGTGTACATGAAGTGGTAAGCAAAGCTCTTTTCGTCTTTGTCATCTTTTCAAGCCTTTCGGCGCATTTCTTTGTAAACTCACCATCTCCACTAATATGATGATTATTTACTGCCTTCATTATGTATTCTTTTTCTTTACCTATAAAAGGCGGTCTATTAAATGGAATCATATGCATTCCTTTCACGTTAAATGCTTCTTTATCTATGATTAATCTTTGCAGCAAGCTTCATTCCAATGAACTGGAATATTTGAACCATAACGATAAGTAAAAGAACAGTAACTATCATTATATTCTCTTCGTATCTGTAGTAGCCGTATCTTACAGCAATATCTCCAAGACCACCACCACCAACAGTTCCTGCCATTGCTGAATATCCAAGAATAGTACCAAGTGCAATTGTAACTCCGACAACAATTGATGTACGCGCTTCAACAAGAAGAACCTTTGTAATAATCGTAAATGTATCTGCTCCCATACTTCTGGCTGCTTCGATTACACCGTGGTCTACTTCTTTTATAGAGCTTTCAACCATTCTTGCGATAAATGGTGCTGCCGCAATAACAAGAGGAACAACCGTAGCAGATGAACCGTAGCTTTTTCCAACAATAAGTCGTGTAAATGGAATAAGCAAAATTAAAAGAATAAGGAACGGTATACTTCTTAATATGTTAGCTATTATATCAAGTGTTCTATATATGAATTTATTTGGTTTAATTCCATCCTTATCTGTTACAGCTAAAACTATACCCATCGGTAAACCGAATACATATCCGAAAAAAGTCGAAAAAATGGTCATATAGAGTGTTTCAACAATACCATTCATTATCATCTTTACAATCTGATCATCAAACATTCTACTCTACCTCCATTACTGAAAGATTTCTCTCTGCAAGATACTGCTTAACTACTTCCTTGACGTTATTTGCCACACCTATAATCATCTCACCCTTTGCAGTACCATTCACATCACGCGTATTTGCATACAAAATGTTAACTGGCTGTTTAATATACAAAACCATATTGGCTATAACAGGCTCATACGATGAGTTTGTTTCAAATACAATACGAAGTCTTGCATCCTCGTTAAGAGTCTTTGTTTCAAGCACTTCTTTATTTTTATCGCCTAGTATAAGCTTCTGACCTGCTGCCGACGTTGGATGTCTGAATACATCCTCTACATTTCCACACTCAGCCAAAACACCATTCTCAATAATTGCAACCTTACCACATATCTTTTCTATAACTTCCATCTGGTGTGTAATAATAACAATTGTTATACCATACTTCTGATTAATGTCCTTTAAAAGTGCAAGTATTGACTGTGTTGTCTGTGGGTCAAGAGCACTTGTTGCCTCATCACATAAAAGTATATGCGGATTTGATGCTAATGCTCTAGCTATTGCAACACGCTGCTTCTGACCACCTGAAAGCTTACTTGGATATGATTTTACCTTTTCCTCTAATCCTACTATTTTAAGATATTCGAGTGCTTTAATTCTTGCTTTCTTTTTAGAAACTCCCTGAATCAATAACGGAAACGCAACATTATCAAGAACATTTTTCTGCATAAGAAGATTAAAGTGCTGGAAAATCATCGCTATACTTCTTCTCTTATGTCTGAGTTCTTTTACAGAAAGCTTTGATAAAATCTCACCTTCTACCTCGACCTCTCCGCTTGTTGGTACTTCAAGGAAATTAAGACATCTTACAAGTGTACTTTTTCCGGCACCACTCATACCAATTATTCCAAATATATCTCCTGACTCTATTTCAAGATTGACATCCTTTAAAGCAGTCACGTCATCAAATTCTTTTGTAACGTTTCTTAACGTAATCTGTGCCACGTTAACCCCTTTCCGCATTCATTAATATGAATACTCTATCTTTTCATCATGTATTTAAAATCTATTTTTCTATATCTGTATAACAAATAAAAGGCTTCACTTCACTGTGATTTCCAATTATTTTCTCCATCCAGACCATGTTATACCACTTATTAAACTTATATCCGCTTTTCTTAAATTCCCCAACTAATGAATATCCAAGCTTTTCGTGAAACAACACACTATCATTATTCAGATATTCATCTGGCTCTCCGTCTGGTGTCGCTATACATGCATAAGCATTTATTATATTCTGGGCTTTCAGTATTTCTTCAAGCTTTTCATACAATGCTCTGCCAATTCCATGCCTCTTACATTCCATATCAACATATATTGACAGTTCAACATCCATGTCATATGCTGCACGGTTTTTAAATACTCCTGCATATGCATAGCCTTTTATTTTGCCATTCACTATTGCAACTATATATGGATAACGGCTAAGTGTACCTTTTATCCGCTCTCTAAATTCAGAAATATCTGGAACATCATACTCAAATGTTATTGCAGTAGAAATAATGTATGGCTTATAAATTTCAAGTATTTCCTCTGCATCATTCACATTTGCTTCTCTTATAACTAAATCAGACATATCTTCGCCTCTTTATTTGTTTTCTGTGTCATTAATAGCTGCATAGCATAAATTAGCAAGCCCTACAAACTGTCCTTCATCAATGTCCGAAACACATGACAGTGAATAATTTATTTCTGGTTCTGTATCAAGCCAGTAAATTCCTTTAGCTTCATCACATACCATCAGATTTGCCTTACAATGGCCTACTTCAACTTCCTTTTCTTCATCCCATGTATAGTAAAGACCAGTTGTATCATAGCTCTCACTTAAATCTGTTGTCTCAGCTCTATATGTAAGCTCATATTCTCCAACCTTAAACTCAATCTGTGCTGTCTTTTTATCATCTACAGTAAGTACAAAATACCTGGCATCCTCTATCCCATAAGGCGCATCAACAATAATTCCTGTTTCCGCAACCATTTCATCCTTTGTTGTTTCTCTCAATGGATTAATGAGCTGACTATTTTGTCCTTCATCCTTTTGTTCTGGCTGATTATCTGTACTGTTGTTTACAGCATCAGATGAAGAGTCTGATTTACTATTACAGCCTGTAATACAGAAAGCTAAAACAAGCATTAATAAAATTATCAGTTTCTTTTTCATAACAATCCCCTAGCATAACATTATTACTAATGTCATTTCATCTGCTTCGCAAGCTTGACTATACGGCTCGTTCCAAGCCTTGAAGCACCTAACTCTATAAATTTTCTAGCATCATCTATTGAAGCAATTCCACCAGCAGCCTTTATTTTCACGTTTTTACCAATATGCTTCGCAAATAGCTCAACATCAGCAAAGGTTGCCCCTGCTGTTGAAAAGCCTGTTGATGTTTTTATGTAATCGGCTCCTGACTCAGTAACTATTTCACACATTTTTATTTTTTCTTCATCTGTCAAAAGACATGTTTCAATAATTACCTTGAGAATTCTGCCATCACAGGCATTCTTGATTTCCTTTATTTCATTTAAGACATAATCGTATTCTTTTGCCTTTAGCATTCCAATATTGATGACCATATCAATTTCGTCTGCACCATTTGCAACTGCGTCTTTTGTTTCATATACCTTGGCAGCAGTTGTCATATTACCATTTGGAAATCCAATCACAGTACAGACAGCTATTTTACCATTCATATATTCCGCTGCTCTTTTCACATAGCAAGGTGGTATACAAACAGATGCAGTCTCATAATGCATGGCATCATCACAAATAGACTTTATTTCTTCCCATGTTGAACCCTGCAATAATAATGTGTGGTCACATATACTCAATATATCTTTCATAAACACCTCTATATTTTTCTAGTATTACAACAAGAGCGATGGTTTATTTGCCAACGCTCTTTTTAAACCAATACTGTTTAACAGTATACTACAAATCTTCAATTTTTTCATTAATTAAGCTTAACTAATTACAGCTACGAATTAATTCTATAAATTTGTCAATATCATCGTCTGTTGTTGCAAAGCTTGAAGCGAAACGCACAATAGTATTGTTTTCGTCATAGGCTTCCCAAAAGCTAAATTCTGCAACTTCAGAAATCTTTTTCATAAGGTTGTTTTCAAGCACAACAAAAACCTGATTTGTTGGATTCTCAAATATCAATTTATATCCATTTTCTCTGAAAAATGCTCTGAGCTTGTTTGCTGCAATAATAGCCGGCTTTCCAATATTTAGGTACAAATCATCTTCAAAGAGTGTATCAAACTGAACTCCAAGCATTCGTCCTTTCGCAAGGAGTGCTCCGTGCTGTTTTATTATTGTAAAGAAATGTGGTATTGTCTCTTTGTTAGGAATAACTACTGCCTCGCCAAATAATGTGCCACATTTTGTTCCTCCAATGTAAAATACATCACACAATCTTGCAAGGTCATCAAGTTTTACATCATTTTCTTCACACGCAAGAGCATAAGCAAGTCTTGCACCATCGACATATAATGGCATTTTATATTTTTTACATATTTCACTTAACTGTGTAAGCTCTTCAAGGGAGTAAAGAGTTCCGTATTCTGTTGGCTGCGAAATATAAACCATTCCAGGCATAACCATATGGTCATGATTTCCATCGTTATAAAATGTTTCACAATATTTATCTAAATCAGTACCTGCAATTTTACCATTTTTGTTAGGTATTGTAAGCACCTTATGTCCTCCAAACTCGATTGCGCCAGCCTCATGAACACTAATATGTCCGCTGTCCGCCGCAATAACACCCTGATATGACTTTAGTAAAGCATCTATTACCGTCGCATTAGCCTGCGTACCACCTATAAGAAAATGTACATCTGCTTCTGGACACTTACACGCTTCACAGATTCTTTTTCTTGCACTTTCACAAAATTCATCTGTACCGTATCCTGATGTACTCATCATATTTGTTTCACAAAGCCTTTGCATTATTTTTTCATGTGCTCCAATCTGGTAATCAGATGCTAATTTTATTTTTTCCATTTTGCCTCCTATGGTTTAGACAATGTACCCGGTTGAAATCATCAATCAGACTTGGAGTTTATAATAAAACCCTGCCTCGAATAATTTCAACAGCTAGTATAGCATGTTTTGTATGTTACTTCTATGATTTAAAGATATCAAACATAAAAAACTCTTGAGTTTATATAGTCATAAATTATACAATATATGATACTAAGGTCAAGATATGAGAAACAGTTATTTTCACTGAAAATGTGAGGATTGGAGTCTACAATGTCAAACTACACAGCAGCACAAAATCGATATGATACTATGAAATACAATCGTTGTGGCAAATCAGGATTACTTCTTCCAGCCGTTTCGCTTGGTTTATGGCATAACTTTGGAACAAATGATGACTTTGATAATATGAAAAATATGTGTTTTACTGCCTTTGACGCAGGAATAACACATTTTGATATTGCAAACAATTATGGTCCCGTTCCAGGAGCCGCAGAAGAAAATTTCGGCAAAATATTAAAAAGTGACCTTAATAAATATAGAGATGAGCTTATTATTTCTACAAAAGCTGGCTACGATATGTGGGAAGGACCGTATGGAAACTTTGGAAGTCGAAAATACCTTATTGCAAGTCTTGATCAAAGTTTAAAACGTCTTGGTCTTGAATATGTCGACATCTTCTATCACCACAGAATGGATAAAGATACTCCACTTGAAGAAACAATGTGTGCACTTGACCAAATAGTTAAATCCGGTAAGGCATTGTATGTTGGAATATCAAATTATGACGGTGAAACTATGCTCAAAGCAACTAAAATATTAAATGAACTGCATACGCCATTTATAATTAATCAAAATCGATATAATATATTTGACAGAACAATCGAAAATAACGGTCTTAAAGAAAAAGCACCTGATGCTGGTAAGGGCATTATTACTTTCTCACCTTTAGCTCAGGGGCTACTTACAAACAGATATTTAAAAGGTATTCCAGCAGACAGCCGAGTTGCTAAAGATGGTAGATTTTTACACGAATCCGATATTACTGATGAACGCCTTTCGCAAATAGCAGCTCTTAACGAAATAGCTAATGAACGTGGGCAGACTCTTGCACAGCTTGCTCTTAGCTGGATTCTTAAAGATTCTGACATAACAAGCGTTTTAATTGGAGCAAGTCGTCCTGAACAAATTACAGACTGCATAAAGTGCATAGAAAACACTACATTTACGAAAGCTGAGCTTGATATAATTGACAAAATAACTATTTCCTAGTGTTTTATGATATCTGTTTCATAAGCGCTTCATGAAACTCTGGTTTTTCTTTTTTCATCATAACAGGCTTACCTTTTTCATTTAAGAAACAATGTGATGAATGTGCTTCACATACAACATCACCATCTTTATTTTTCATTATATAGCTTAAGACAAGCTTAACACCGTTATAGCTTTCTACCTTCACGTCGATATCAATCAAATCGTAAAAGGTAGTAGTTTTCTTATATGAACACTCAACCGATACAACAGGAGAGACAATTCCCTCTGCTTCAAGTCTGTCGTAACCATATCCAATGCTATATAAGTAATCCATTCTCGCTTCTTCCATCCAACGGATATAGTTTGAATGATGAGTTATTCCCATTCTGTCAGTTTCGTAATATTGTGCCTTATGTGTATACACAGCTTATCTCCTTTATATTTTAGTAAATCATCTATTCCTGCCGTTTTCCGCAAATATTCATTCAAAAGATTCATACGGACAATTATAACGTACGCAATATCTACCATCAAGTTAATTTAGCGGTTCTACACTCCATGGCTTTGACTATATTAACAACATTTTCATGTGTGGGCACATTTATACCTAATTGTTTTGCTATACTGACTACAGCACCATTAATCATGTCAACTTCTGTTTTTCTACCATTTTTTATATCACTATAAATACTTGTAAGACCATCAGGTGCATTTAACAAATGATTCTTCAGCCTTTCAAGCTGCTCTGTTTTATCAAACATATATCCATCCGCTGTTGCCACCTGACACATTTCATCTATAAGTTTTTTTGCTATCTCAAAAGCATTCTGATTATTTACGACATATCCCTGTGGAGTCTGCAAAATTCCGGATAGGACACTTGAAGATGCATTAATCATAAGCTTATTCCATATAACTTTTTTAACGTCATTACTAATTTCACATGGAAATCCGCATTTCTCAAAATTAGCTCTAATATTCTCAAAGCGACTGGCCTCACCAGAAACTACTCCTAAAAATGTATCTCCTAAACCGCTGTGATAAATTTCGTTACAGCTATTTCTTGAGCTTCCTTGATTAGTATTGCCAACAATAATATTATCCTTACAGGCAAATTTCAAAAGAGCAGCTTCATTACCCAAACCATTCTGAAGTGTCATAAGAATAGTATTATTTCCAATAATTTCCTTACAATTATTTAATGCCTCCATGCTGTTATAAGCTTTAACAAATACTATAGCTAAATCCACAACGCCAATTTCATTAGGATTAGCTGTTGCAAAAACCTTATAATTAGCTGTACTGCCATCCTTTTCGTTAACTGTTATTCCAAACTGTGCTACTTTATTCATATTGTCACTATTTTTACCAAACAGAAATACTTCATTACTTTTAGACAAATATGCTCCATAAAGTAGTCCCATGGAACCTGGCCCTATAATCGCAATTTTCATACTTATTTCCCGTCTTTCTTATAAAAAGTTTCTTTATCACCACGAAAAGCTTTAGCTAAAATCGATTTTTAATTAATCATAAAAGCCATAAATACCATTATAAATTCTATCTTTGATTTTACAAATGTCAATATAAAATGTTTTTTAACCTAGATATGCAGAACTGGAATTAAAACTTGCAAACTGGAACCTCGGATTCCAATTCAGCTGATAAAATATTTCATGGCATAAAAAAGAAGGTATATTTCAACCTTCAGCAATTTTTAACAATATTAATATCAATTATGATTTTTTCTTAATCCATTCTCAAAATATTCTCAATATAACGCACCTTCGCGTTTTATTTATGGGGCGATTAGTGTACTAAACCATTGTAGAACCGGAGGGAAATTTTTTACTTCCAATAAATTATATAAAATATATTTTCTCTTGATCACTGAAAATTTTTATCGCAATATATCATTATTTCAAATTCCCCATCGGTCTGATAGGACATTTTCCCGTTAATTCATAGTGGCAATCACAACAGGAATCACCGTACCCTAATGTTTTTGTTCTCTTAAACCCATTTCCCATATAGTAAGAAATCATATAATCGACATTACATATTCCCGGCAGCATCCCCTCAGTTCCAAATTTCTTTGCAAAAGCAATAAATCCACACTTTGTAATGTTAATTTCGAAACTGTTTTTATCAATATCCTGATATTGAATTTCCCAGTCAAATGGGTGTAATCCGTTCTTCTGTCTTTCCATATGTGTTTTCGCTTTTCTGCGAAATGAATTCAGATAAGCTTTTCCGGTCATACCAAGCAATGGTTTAGGTACAGTAAGAAGCATCCTCTCATTCATTTTCCACATAAGGTCATCTGCTTGTTCCGCGGACAGTCCTTGTTTGCGCATCGCCTTATACCATGCAACATAAGATGGAGCATATGCATAGTTGAAAGAAAAAACACTCTTTCCTATATCAGGTGTATCCTTTAAAACCAGTTTAAATAACTTATCAGACGTATCTTTAAAGCCACACCAGAATTCTTTTCCATATTCCTGAATAATT
>JAZQOO010000043.1:0-6473 GCA_045627905.1 Lachnospiraceae bacterium
CCACCTTCGAAGTTGAATACGCCGTTGTCATCCCAACCGTGCTCATCATCACCGATAAGACGTCTCTTAGGATCTGTTGAAAGTGTTGTCTTACCTGTTCCTGAAAGACCAAAGAAGATAGCTGTGTGCTTACCATCCATATCACAGTTAGCTGAGCAGTGCATTGAAGCCATACCCTTAAGTGGTAAGTAGTAGTTCATCATTGAGAACATACCCTTCTTCATTTCTCCACCGTACCATGTGTTAAGAATAACCTGTTCTCTTGATGTAACATTGAAAGCTACACATGTTTCTGAGTTAAGGCCAAGTTCCTTGAAATTCTCAACCTTAGCAAGTGAAGCATTGTAAATAACGAAATCTGGCTCGAAGTTAGCAAGTTCTTCTGCTGATGGCTTAATGAACATGTTCTCTACGAAATGAGCCTGCCAAGCAACCTCAACGATAAATCTAACTGACATTCTTGTATCTGCGTTAGCACCACAGAATGCATCTACAACATAAAGATTCTTGTTTGAAAGCTCTTTAACGGCTAAATCTTTAACCTTAGCCCAAACTTCTTCTGACATCTCATGGTTATCATTTGGATATTCAGGTGTATTCCACCATACTGTATCCTTTGACTGAGCATCCATAACGATGTACTTATCTTTAGGTGAACGTCCTGTGTAGATACCTGTCATAACATTAACTGTGTCAAGCTCTGTATCATATCCCTTCTCATAACCTGTAAGTGAAGGATCAAGCTCAGCCTTGTGAAGCTCTTCATATGAAGGATTGTGAGCAAGAATTGTAGCACCTGTAATGCCATACTTTGTTAAATCAACATTTGCCATTTCATTAACCTCTCTTTTCTTTAGTATTTTTATTTTGAAATTTGTTAAAAATTTAACTCGTCTCAATCTTGAAAATTATATCATTTATGAGTATGAATCGTCAAGTCATGTATTAATAGGTCT
Organism: Lachnospiraceae bacterium; assembly: GCA_045627905.1. Lineage (GTDB taxonomy): Bacteria > Bacillota > Clostridia > Lachnospirales > Lachnospiraceae > UBA2868. Next base: position 957 of record JAZQOO010000043.1, read on the forward strand.
TGTTGCATTTTTTAGCCATTCTTTTTCTTCATCAGTTAGCAATGGTGCTATCTTTTCATAACAGAGTTTATGATACTTATTAAGAATATCTTTCTCATTGTCGCTAAGCATATCAGTATTGATACCATCCATATCAAATGGAACAATACTTAATGGTTCAAATCCATAAAACTCGCCATACGAGCTTTCTCCTTTTTTCACACATAAAAGCTGTGTTTCATGTCGAATACCAAATTCATTCTCTTCATAAAAGCCTGGTTCATCACTTATTATCATTCCAGGCTCAATAATTGGACCGACATCCTCATTTATATTATATTTTATAGAATATGGGCCTTCATGGACATTTAAAAATGCACCTATTCCATGGCCTGTGCCATGTCTGTAATCAGCAAGTTCTCTCCATAAATCTTCTCTTGCAATAATATCCAGATTTTCGCACCTTACTCCCTTTTTAAAAACAGCATCCATTAGCTTTAAATTTCCCTTTAAAACTAATGTAAAATATTTACGCTCATCATCCGTTAATTCACCCATAACAATAGTACGTGTAATATCTGTAGTTGCTCCCATATACTGTGCACCAGAATCAACTAAGAGTAAGCCTCTGTCCATAATATTTTTACTTCCATTTTCATTTGCACTATAGTGAACAATTGCCCCATTTTCCTTGTACGCTGTTATAGTATCAAATGATAACGATACGAAACCTTCATTTTTACTTCTGTATGAATCAATTAATTTTGCGGCTTCATATTCATTTATCATTTCGTGAGCTTTAACACGCTTTTTTATATCTATAATAAATCTAATAACACTTACAGCATCTAATTCGTGGTAATGCTTTGATAATTTTATTTCGGTTTCATTTTTTATATGCTTATTTATAAAGTTATAATTTTTTTTAACATAAATCTCGTTACCACATTCAAGTGTTTTATAAAATAGACAGCTTGTTGAATCATCATCAACTACAATTTCTTTACCTTTAAGCTTTGCCAGTTCAAGCTCCACCTCTGAATAATCAGCTATATAGATACCTTTTTCCATAAAATAGCTTTCTATTTTCTCGTCATATGTTCCATCTTGTAAATAAAGTATAGCCGTATCGTCAGTTATAAAGCTGTAAGAAAAGGCAAGTGGACTATTCTCAATATCATTTCCTCTTATGTTAAACAGCCACATTATATCGCTAAGTTCAGAAATAAATACACCATACACACCATATTCATTTATAAATTCACGAACCTTTTTAAGCTTTTCATCAACACTCACACCACATATTTCATCAGGAAGAATATAGATTTTTTCAGCACTCTGCTTATCTATATCTGTGAATACCATTTTTACTGGATCAAATGAATAATCAATATTTACAAAATCACCCAGTTCTTCTTCAATACGAAAATAATTTGCTGCAGTAACAACTTTTCCGTCAAATCCTAACCACTCTCCATCTTCCATATTGTCCAAAAGGTATTCAATATATGTCGGCACATCTTTTTCTCCAAGCTTATACACAGTAATTACAGATTTATCCACCTGCTCATCTGCCTGTATATGATATCTGCCATCGACAAATAATGCTGCTTCATTCATCGAAACAACTAAAGTACCTGCTGACCCTGTAAAGCCAGTCAGATATTCTCTTATTCTAAAGCATTTATCAATATATTCACTACCATGTGGATCTGATGTATAAATCACACAGTAATCAATATTCTTTTCTTTCATTACAGTTCTTAATTTATTTATTTTTTCTTTTGTCGTCATCGCTTCACCCATTTCAACAACCAGTTCTATTTCTTATAATGTAGTAAGTAAATCATTAGTAAGATTTCCATAAATCATATCTTTAAGATATCTGTTTTCGTCTTTAGACAAATCTTTATCATCATCAAGAAGCTTAGTAACGTCATCTGCAGCCTCCTTCAAAATATTTGCATCATTAAATACATCACCAAGCTTAAACTGCATCTCTCCCGACTGCCTAAGTCCGAACAAATCTCCAGGGCCTCTTAAACGCATATCTTCAGATGCAATAAAAAAGCCATCATTTGATTTATTTAGCGTTTCAAGTCGTTCCATTATTGTCTTATTTTGTTTAGATGTCATAAAAATACAATAGCTCTGTTTATCCCCTCGACCTATTCGTCCTCTAAGCTGATGAAGCTGAGAAAGTCCAAATCTTTCAGAGTTTTCAATAAGCATCACTGTTGCATTAGGAACATTTACTCCAACCTCAACAACTGTTGTCGAAACAAGAATATGAACATCATTATTATAAAATGCAGCCATAACCTTGTCCTTTTCAGCCTGCTTCATTTTTCCATGCAGATACGCAATATTGACAGATGACGGAAAAACTTCCTTTAGTTTATCAGTATAATTTATAACATCCTCTGCCTCTAAGCCTTCACTTTCTTCAACAAGAGGACAAATAACATAAACCTGTCTTCCTTCAGAAATTTCTTTTTGCATAAATTTATAAGCTGTATTTCTGTAATTAGTACCTACTACGCAATTTTTTATAGGAAGACGTCTTGCAGGCACTTCATCAATGACAGATATATCCAAATCTCCATACATAATAATGGCAAGTGTTCTTGGTATAGGTGTCGCAGACATTACAAGTATATGCGGAACAGAATCTTTATTTTTCATCGATAGCATTTCACGCTGTCTTACTCCAAATCGATGCTGCTCATCTGTAATAACAAGTGCTAATGAATTATATTCAACCTTTTCCTGAATTAAAGCATGTGTACCTATTATTATCTGAACTTCACCAGATTTTATTTGTTCATATATTTCACGTTTTGCCTTAGCTGTTTTTGAGCCTGTAAGAAGTGCTGCTTTTAATGGGATATCATATTTTTTAAACATCTCCATTACAGATTCAAAATGCTGCGCGGCAAGAATCTCCGTAGGTGCCATAAGTGCAGTCTGATAGCCACTCATTGAAACAGTAATTGCTGCCAGTACCGCAATTATTGTTTTACCTGAGCCTACATCGCCCTGTACAAGTCTTGACATTGATGTATCGGACATTAGCTCTGTCTCTATTTCAGAAAACACCTTCTGCTGTGCATTTGTAAGCTTATATGGCAGTTTTTCAATAAGTCTTTTTACATGTGCCGATGGATATATTTTAAAATTATTTTTGAAGCGTTCATTTTCTCCCTTTAATAACCTAAGTCTTAAAATAAAAAGGAAAAACTCATCATAGACTAAATACTTGCGTGCTTTTACAAGTGTTTCAAAGTTTTTCGGAAAATGAATTTCTGTAATTGCAGCCTTAGCTTCATCATATTTATCTTTAAGACATCGGATTTTCATTTCACCAAAATGTGGGTCCTCAAAAAGTGTTCTGACACTCTTTGTAATATTAGCATTAGTAATACCTTTAGTTAACGGATAGACCGGCTGCAGCGTGCCTAAAAGCTCCTCATATTTTGAAACAGTATAGATAACCGGCTGTTCAAGATGATATTTATCCCCCTTAACAGTTACTTCGCCTCTAAAAATGTAATCCTCACCTACATGAAGTGATTTTGTAAGATATGGCATATGAAACCATACTGCATCTAAAATAACATTACCTGACCTTAAATATGCTGATACAATCTGCAATCTTCCTGATTTTCTCATAAGTGGACGTTTTACAACAGTTGCCCGTATCGCACAAATATCCCCAGATTTAATATTGATAGCCTCAACTGCATCATCAAATCTTATATAATCTCTTGGAAAATAATACAAAAGATCTTCATACGAAAATATGCCGAGCTTATTATAAAGCCCGGCAGTCTTTTCACCAATTCCTTTTAAATTTTTAATACTGTAAAATTCACTCATATTCTTTTATTCAACAGAAATAATATAGTAATAAACTGGCTGTCCGCCATAATGTATTTCAATATCAACACCTGGGAATCTTGATTTAACATCCTTTGCAAAATCCATTGCACTGGTTTCATCAACTTCCTCTCCATAGTATATTCCTATGATTTCAGAATCATCATCTACCATTTTATCTAACATATCAAGCGCTGTATCTTCAACAATAGTACCAACCGAAAGAATTTCTGTATCGCCGATACCCATTATATTTCCGCGCTTAATATCAATACCATTTATTACCGTATCTCTTACAGCATATGTAACATTACCAGTCTTAACAGAAAGAATAACGTCTTTCATCGCTTCTGCATTTTCTGTAACATCAGTATCTGGCATATATGTAAGTAATGCTGTAATTCCCTGTGTTATAGTCTTTGTCGGAATGACAATGATTTCCTTATCTTCTACAAGATATTTAGCCTGTTCTGCAGCCATCACAATATTTTTATTATTTGGTAAAACAAATATTGCCTTTGCATTAATCTTTTCAGCCGCCTTTACAAAGTCATCTGCACTAGGATTCATTGTCTGTCCACCGGTAATAATCTGGTCTGCACCGAGGTCCTTAAATATCTGATCAAGTCCTGAACCGGCAGATACAGCAATTATTCCAACCTCTTTTGCTGGTTCTACAGCTCCTTTATCAGTTTCCTCTATAATTGTCTCTTCCTGAACATTTTCTATAGTAGCAGGCACTGTATTATCAGTCTCTGTAGTTGACTGTTCTTCCACCTTTTTATTTACACAAGGTGTAGCTTCTGCTTTAACAGGCGTACGATTAACATCACCAGAAACCTTTATATTAGAAATAGTGACACAATCAACATCTCCAAACGATAATGCCTTATGTAAAACTATTAATGGATCATCTGACTTAACACTAACCTCAAGTGTTTTTTCTTTTAATTCGCACTTTAAGCATTCACCAAATGTATTAAGAAATACTGTATGGTCCTGAAGATTCTTGGCATTAAATACAGGTAAAACATATACCTTGTATTCTAATTTATATTTATATGTTTCTTCTACAGCCTGAACCTCTGTCTTTTCTTCGCTTGGCTTGCTCTCATTATTATCATCAAGACTAAAATCTGTAACCTTACCACAGGCTACATCATAACAACCCTTAAGAAACTCAACAAGACCCTGTCCACCCGAATCTACAACTCCTGCTTCTTTAAGAACTGGCAACATTTCAGGTGTTTTAGCAAGCACTTCTTCGCAATTTTTAATTATAGCCTCAAAATATTCAACAAAATTAGCATCATTATTTTCAGCTACAAATTCGACTGCCTTATCTCCTGCAGCCTTAGCAACCGTAAGAATTGTGCCTTCCTTTGGCTTCATTACTGACTTATATGCCTTTTCTACTGCTTTCTGTGTAGCTTCAGCAAGAAGCTCTAATGTAAGCTCCTTCTTACCTTTTATAACCTTTGTATATCCTCTGATAATCTGAGACAAAATAACTCCCGAATTACCTCTGGCGCCTCCAAGTGAACCTTTTTCAGCTGCCGTGCAGAATTCATCTATTGTCGCATCTTCAGGAAGCTCTGCAACCTTTCTTGCAGCCGCCATAATAGTAAGTGACATATTAGTTCCTGTATCTCCATCTGG
>JAZQOO010000044.1:0-92682 GCA_045627905.1 Lachnospiraceae bacterium
TTATTGGATGAAGGCATTTTATATAATTGGAGAATTGTCTGAAGAAGTTTTAAATCATGAATTAGCAAGGATTAATAAAATAAGTATTTCTGACAATGAGTAGTAATATGCCATAGTAGATAAGTTCTTGCTTGATGAAGAATCATCATATTTAAAAAGGTAAAAAGACAGTTTGTTTTAGCATTAGGGGTAAGAGTCGAAGTCAAGACCAGCTATGCAATTCAAATGTAGCTGGTCTGACTTTATTGTAATACTAAAGAGTTGAAGTCAAGGGTGGCAAAACAACAAATGTATTGAGTGAGAACACCAAAGTAAATATGAATCCAGAGATTAAGGCATCAAGTCAAGTAAAAGCTTCAGATGTAACTAATCATTGGGATGATTATTTAGGACCAAACCAGACTAACATTAATCCTAGGACAGGATTAGTTGATAATAATCGTATTTTTTCGGCGGATGGGACTAGAAGTATAAAGTTTGGTAGCCATGAAATGAATAGTATGGGAACAACAAAGTTTCATTTTCACGAAGAACAATGGCTGTATGATGCAGCATCAGATACACTAGAGTATTTTAATACATTGTATAGAATAAGGTAATAATAATGAAGATAAAAGTAGATTATGTTTTTGACAATAATGTTCGATTCTCTTCAAACTATGGTGTGGGGATTGGAAAATTGATTGATGGAGTGCCCCAGTTAAATCAAGATTATTATGTAGAATTTGAGATAAGAGAAATATTTTCTATTCTTGATTTTAATGTTGTGGATACAGAAAAGAGTATAATAAAGAGCGTTAATGATAAACTTCTTTTGACGATGCAGTTAATTGATTATGAGGACACAGGATGTGCATCATTTATGTTAGGGGATACTGTGATAGATATCGAAACGAAGTATCATGATGACTTTAAAAAATTAATAAACAAATATCTTTCCTTACAGGTGGCGGACTTGTATTTATACAGCGTTGATATTTTTTGAGAATGAGATATTTCTATTGAATTTTAAAACATAAATATTTCAAAGCAAGGAGGGATGATATGAAGTTGGACAATGAACAGCAAAAACATGTAGTTGAAGCGATACGCAAAACAGCAAAAATAAAAAGTTAAAAATAAAAAGTTATGCTATATATACTGTAGAAGATGACATATTTATACATAGTGATTTTTTTGTAGATTCAGAAAAAATTAGTTATAGAATATATGTAAAGTATTACGAATATGACGATATTTTTTGGAAGGTTATGCAAATGCCTAGTAACAGTACACAGAATGATTCAATTCGTGCAATTGGTGCATTTAAAGCTCCATCAATATTGCTGGAAAAAGGAGAAATAGGACTAACAGAAAAATATGAAGAGCAAGTGAGTGAATTCATTAATATGATTTTAGAATGCAGTTACAAGTTTATCAAAAATTATAATATTGATGAATATGTTATAAATTGCTCTGAAGAACTTGATATTAATATATTGAAGTATTTGGCATATATTCATTTGGATAGGAAAGAAGATGCTCGAAATGTTGCAGAGAATGCGATACGTGTTGGAGAAAAGGGGAGATTTTCAAATGAAGGAAAATACTTTTTTGAATGGGCGGTGACACTGTGACAGTATACCTTTAGGTGCTTTGAGATGATAAATTTTGATATATTGTCTCATTTACTTTCTGCTGATGGTGTATTGAAGCGTGGGTCGTGACCTGCTTGGTATTTTTAGGTATCGTTTGTGCTTGCTCTTATGCTTGCACAGGATGCCCTAAGGAACAGTAAAGTTTACTATAATTAAAATTTGTAAATTGTTTATTTTGCACAATATGCACAATGATTGCTAAAATTTTGTTGCAATATATAAAAACATAACATATAATAACTTTACGAAAACGATTAAGCAACATAAGGTTGCTAGTAATTGGTTATTAAATGGAGGATAAAAAATGAAGAAGAAAGTTATTAGTGCTTTGCTTTCAGCTGCAATGGTTGCAACACTTTTAGTAGGTTGTGGCGGTAATGGTGCAGCAGCTCCTGCAGCAGATGCAGCAGCAACAACAGACGCAGCAGCAACAGAGGCTGCGGCAGAATCAGCAGATGTATCTTCAGTAGAAGATGGAAAATTAGTTAACATTTATTGCTGGAATGAAGAGTTCAAGACAAGACTTGAAAATCTCTATCCAGGATACGAAATCATCGATGCAACAACAGGTAAGATTGGTGATGTAACAGTTAAGTTCAATATCACACCAAATGATAACAATGCTTACCAGAATAATCTTGATGCTACATTACTTGAGCAGGAAAATGCAGCAGCTAATGATAAGGTTGACCTTTTCTTAGTAGAAGCTGACTATGCTCTTAAGTATGTTGATACAGAATATGCTATGCCACTTGCTGATTTAGGAATCACAGATGCAGATGTAGCTAAGCAGTACAAGTATACAAAAGACGTTATGACAGATTCAAACGGTGTATTAAAGGGTGTTTCATGGCAGGGATGTCCAGCAGGTCTTATCTACAGAAGAGACATTGCTAAGGAAGTTCTTGGTTCAGATGATCCAGCTGATGTTCAGGCAGCTGTTAAGGATTGGGATACATTTGCAGAAACAGCTAAGAAGCTTGCTGAAAATGGATATAACATCACATCAACAGTTAATGATACATACAGAGTATTCTCAAACAACGTTACTTCAAAGTGGGTTGAAGATGGAAAGATTAACATCGACCCTAACCTTATGAAGTGGGTAGAAATGTCAAAGGAAATGGTTGATGCTAAAGAAACAGCTACATATGAGCTTTGGTCAGATGACTGGGCAAAGGGATTCTTTGAAGACAGCAATGTATTCTGTTACTTTGGACCAGCTTGGTTCTTCAACTTCTCAATGCACTGTGACGAAGAAGGTTCAGTTGGTAAGAACGGTGGCTGGGGACTTTGTGTAGGACCACAGGCTCACTTCTGGGGTGGAACATGGATCTGCGGTGCTGCAGGAACAGATAATGCAGATATTGTTAAGGACATCATGCTTAAGATGACAACAGACGCTGATGTTATGACATCAATCGTTGATGAATATCAGGATTTCGTTAACAATTCAGAAGTTATGGAAGCTAAGGCAGCTGATCCAGCATGTACAGTTTCATTCCTTGGTGATCAGAATCCTAACGGTATCTTCTGTGAAGGTGTTAAGACAATTGATCTTTCAAACATCACAGGTTATGATCAGGGATGTAACGAAGCATTCCAGTTAAATATGAAGGATTACTTTGAAGGTAATGCAGCAACAGTTGATGAAGCTTTAGAGAACTTCTACAAGGCTGTTGAAGAGAAATATCCAGAACTCACACACTAATTTATAGACAGCATAGAAGTAATAGTTACTTCTAGACATTATATATCAGTGTATAGTAGGGCTGTGCCTCAAGCGCAGGCACAGCCCTTACTATATTCAAAAACATAAATCTAGAACCGCTACAGTATAGGTATTACATATAATCTTGTGATTAGAAGTTACGAGATTATATGAAATCTCTATAATGCATTAGTGATGCACATGAAGATTATAAAAAGGAGGCTTAGTTACAATGAACAAGAAAGCAAAAGGCAAAGTTGTTCGCTATAACAAATGGGGTTATATCTTTTTAGTGCCATTTGTTGTCGTTTATGTACTATTTCAGTTAGTACCACTTGTATCTACATTTTATAATAGTTTCTTCGAAAACTATATGTCAGGTCTTAAACAGGTTGGCCCTAATTTTATTGGCCTTGAAAACTATTCAAAAATAGTTACAAATGGTGACTTGCCAAAATATGCAAGTAATACATTTTACATGTGGGTACTTGGTTTTGTACCACAGATTATTATTTCTCTTCTTCTTGGAGCATGGTTTTCGGACACAAGATTAAGACTTAAGTTTCAGGGATTCTTTAAAACTGTAATCTATTTGCCTAATCTGATTATGGCATCAGCGTTCTCAATGTTATTCTTTACATTGTTTTCAGATTCGGGTCCTATAAATCTTATGCTTATGCAGGCAGGTTTTATTTCTGAACCATATAAGTTTTTCTCTCACATATGGAGTACAAGAGCAATAGTTGCTTTCATGAACTTACTCATGTGGTTTGGTAATACGACTATACTTCTTATGGCAGGTATGATGGGTATTGATGGTTCACTTTTTGAAGCAGCGCAGGTTGATGGTGCTACTTCAACACAGGTATTTTTCCAAATAACATTACCATTACTTAAGCCTATCCTTATATATGTGGTTATTACATCTCTTATCGGTGGTTTACAGATGTTTGATGTACCTCAGATTTTGACAAATGGTGATGGATTCCCAATGAGAACATCAATGTCACTGATTATGTACCTCAATAATCACCTGTTCTCTAAGAATTATGGTATGGCTGGTGCGTTATCAGTATACATGTTCATTATTACTGGTATTCTAAGTGTAATTGTTTATAAGTTTATTGATAAGAAGGAAGGGTAGGTGACTAAGATGCAGACAACTGTTAATGCAAAGAGTGTTGAAGGCGGTCTCAGCTTAGGAGCTAGAAGAATTATCGCCTATATAGTTTTAGTAATAATAACAATTATGTGTCTTTTCTGGTTTGTTCTTTTGTTTGTAAATGCAACAAGATCAAACGGAGAACTTGCAAAAGGCTTTTCACTTGTTCCAAGTACACATTTTATTGAAAACTGGTTAAATGTGTATCATGGAACTAATCCAGTAATAAGTGGTATGGTAAATAGCTTTATAATAGCAGCGTTTTCATCGGTGTTAAGTGTTTATTTTTCAACAATGACAGCTTACGCTATTCATGCTTATGATTTTAAGCTTAAGAAATTTATGTTTACATTTATTCTGATGGTTATGATGATTCCAACACAGGTTACAGCACTTGGTTTTATTAAGCTTATGAGATCAATGAAGCTTATGGATTCATTCATTCCACTTATTGTTCCTGCAATTGCAGCTCCTGCAGTATTCTATTATATGAAGCAGTATATGGAGTCTGCACTTCCTCTTGCTATTATTGAGGCAGCAAGAATTGATGGTTCAAATGAATTAAGAACATTTAATTCTATTGTTCTTCCTATGATGAAGCCAGCTATTGCTGTTGAAATTATTTTCTCATTTGTAGCAAGCTGGAATAACTATTTCACACCTGCACTTATTCTTCACTCAGATAATAAGAAGACACTTCCTATTTTGATTGCTCTTCTTCGTAGTGCAGACTTTATGAAGTTTGATATGGGTCAGGTTTATGTAACGATTGCATTTTCTATTTTCCCTGTTATCATCGTATATCTTATTCTTTCTAAGAATATTGTTGGTGGTATTGCACTTGGTGCTGTAAAGGGATAAGAATATTTTAGAATTTAGATAATTAGCCGCAGGAATACCTGCGGCTAATTATCGTTTATCCAATATGATATAAACTTGAAAAAAAACCTTAAATAAAGTAGAATAATATAGACTATGTGCAATGATAAATTGCCCGTAGAGTAGATAGTGTTAAATTCGTAATTGGAGGTTGAGTATGAATATTGATAATACGCAGCGTTTTAAGGTTCAGAAAGAACAGGACACAGGGGTAAGAATTGTTCTGTCAACAGTATATGAAGCGCTTATGGAAAAGGGATATAATCCGGTAAATCAGATTGTTGGATATATTATGTCAGGAGATCCAACATATATCACAAGCCACAATAATGCAAGAAGTCTTATTATGAAGGTCGAGAGAGATGAGCTTGTAGAAGAATTATTCAAACAATACATCAAAGCAAATGGATGGAAATAGTCACAAGGAGGGGCCCACGAAGTGGGAGGATGCCTTGTGACAGTGAGAAACCATTATGAACGTAAGTTCATAATATGGAATGGTTTCGAACGATATGTCAATGAACATTCAAAGAATGTGAGTTGACGAATCCCGATGAAAATTCCGAAGGGATTTTCGACAAAAGATAGAGGGGCCCACGAAGTGGGAGGATGTATATAATTCCGTAGCTTACATCAAAAAAAATTAGGAGCAATATAAAATATAATGAGAATATTAGGACTTGATTATGGAACAAAAACTGTTGGAGTAGCAGTTTCAGACCCATTACTTATAACTGCACAGGGACTTGAAATAATAAGAAGAGATTCTGAAAACAAAATCAGAAAAACCTATGCTCGAATTGAAGAGATTGTTAAAGAGTATGAGGTTGAAAAGATTGTCTTAGGTTTACCCAAAAACATGAATGGTACAGAAGGTGACAGAGTAGAGAAAACAAAGGAATTTAAAGAAGCTATTGAGAGACGAACAGGACTTGAAGTCGTTTTGTGGGATGAGAGACTTACGACTGTCAGCGCTGATAAAATCATGATGGAAAGTAATATAAGGAGAGAAAATCGTAAAGAATTTGTTGACGAAATTGCTGCTATGATTATTTTGCAGAATTATCTCGAGTATTTAAGAAGTCATGGTGCATAAAACAACTTTGTCCATAGTAAGAATTAAGTATAATGAGAAAATTTAGAAGAAATTAAGTTGACTATATATTATATACAAGGAGGAGAAATAAAATGGAAAACAATAATATTGAAACAGAAGTAGAATACGAAACAATTGAGTTTGAAACAGAAAACGGTGTAGAAAGCTTTTATGTACTTGATGATACACGTATTAATGGGGTGAATTATATTCTTGTTACAGACTCAAATGTTGATGATGACGACGAGGAAATGGAAGTAATGATTCTTAAGGAAATTCCAGATGAATCAGAAGAAGATGTTAGTACATTCGAAACAGTAGAAGATGAGGAAGAGCTTGCAACAGTTGCAAAGCTTTTTGAGGAATCATTAGGGGATATAGATATTGAGTTATAAAAATAAATCAAAGCTTAAAATTATTCCACTCGGCGGTTTAGAACAGATTGGAATGAATATAACAGCATTTGAATATGAAGATACTATTATAGTAGTCGACTGCGGACTTGCATTCCCAGAAGATGACATGCTTGGAATAGATTTAGTTATTCCAGATGTATCATATCTTGAAAATAATATTGATAAAGTGCGCGCATTTGTAATAACTCACGGACATGAGGATCATATTGGCGCACTTCCATATGTTTTAAAGGATATAAATGTACCTGTATATGGAACAAGACTTACAATAGGTCTTATAGAAAATAAATTAGAAGAACATGGAATGTTAGACTTTACTGTAAGAAATGTTGTTCGGTTTGGAGATATTGTAGACTTTGGAGCAATAAAGGTTGAGTATATCAGAACAAATCACAGTATTGCAGATGCAGCGGCGTTAGCTATTCATACTCCAGCAGGAATTGTTATTCATACAGGTGATTTTAAGGTTGATTACACTCCGGTATATGGTGACCCTATAGATTTGGCAAGATTTGGCACTTTGGGCGAAAAAGGTGTTCTTGCACTTATGTGCGACAGTACAAATGCGGAGAGACCGGGAATTACCAATTCAGAGAGAACTGTTGGAAAGACCTTTGATTCGATTTTTTCTGACCACACAAAAGAGAGAATTATTATTGCTACATTTGCGTCAAATGTCGACAGAGTACAGCAAATAATTAATAGTGCATATAAATACGACAGAAAAGTCGTTGTGGAAGGTCGCAGTATGGTAAATGTTATCAATACTGCTCAGGAGCTTGGCATTATCAAGATTCCTGAAAACACATTAGTTGACATAGATATGCTTTCCAATTATCCAGATGATAAGACGGTTGTAATCACTACTGGTTCTCAGGGTGAAACTATGGCTGCACTTAATCGTATAGCCATGAATCAGCACAAAAAAGTGTCAATAAAGCCAGGAGATGTTGTTATTTTCAGTTCAACTCCTATTCCAGGGAATGAAAAAGCAGTATCAAAAGTGATAAATGAATTAAGCAATAAGGGAGCTGAAGTTATTTTCCAGGATACGCATGTTTCAGGACATGCCTGTCAGGAGGAAATAAAGCTTATTTATTCTCTTGTTAAGCCGAAATATGCGATTCCAGTGCATGGAGAATACAGACATTTAAAGGCGCAGGCGAGAATAGCTGAAGATTTGGGAATAGAAAAGAATAATATAATAGTGTTGTCTTCAGGTCAGATTTTAGAAATAGATGAGGATTCAGCAAAAGTTACTGGAGAAATCAAATGCGAAGCCGTATTTGTTGACGGACTTGGTGTAGGTGATGTAGGAAATGTAGTCCTTAGAGACAGACAGAGACTTGCGGAAGACGGAATATTAATGGCTGTTATGACGCTGGAAGCAGATTCCATGAGTATTATTGCAGGTCCAGAAATAGTTACAAGAGGATTTGTTTATATAAAGGAATCTGATGAGCTTATAGATGAGGCAAGAGAGATTGCACAAGAAGAAGTAATAAATGCAATAGATAAAGGAATTACAGACAGAGGTAGGCTTAGAAGCAGTGTACGAGATGCTCTCAGTTCTTTTGTATGGCAAAGAATGAAAAGAAGACCAATGATTCTTGTAATTATTTTAGAGGCGTGAGAATGGATAAGAAAGTAGATCAGTTTGCAGACGATTTATTTGCAAAAATAAGTCAGACAAATATTTATAGAAACTATGTTGCCCAGCAGGAAAAGGTTAAGGATGATGAGGTTTTAAAGTCAAAAATTAGAGAGCTTAGAGAGCTCAATTTAAAGCTTCAGAGTACAGAAGATTCAGAGGAGCTTTTTAGAGAACAGGAATATATTGAAAATAGATATTCAGAGCTTTGTGAGGATGAACGAGTATATATGTTTATTCAGGCCGAAAGTGATTTTGCTTTAGCACTCCAGCATGTTTATAACAGAGTTCTTGAAAAGATTCCATTTATTGAATAAAAAAGCTTAATACATAGCGCGGAGAACTAATTTATGGATATTAAAAAGATTAGCCTTGGCTTGGCAGGGTCAATAATAAGAATAGCAGTATTAATATTTGCGGTTTCATTTATCATTAAAGCTGGAAAAGCGGCATATGAATTTGGCTACCGTATTTTGTCTGAAGAGTCAATATCGGATGCTCCAGGTACTGATGTACTTGTTACAATTGCACCAGATATGGACGATGAAGCTGTTGGAAATATGCTTGTTGAAAAGGGGCTTATAAAACCGGCAGGATATTTTAGAGATTCAATTATTTTTGAAATCCAGAAAAAGCTTTCTAAGAAGGAAGGAAATATTAAGCCAGGTATATATACACTTAATACAAGTCAGACTATTGAGGAAATGCTGGCAGTATTTTATCCTGAAGATAGTGCTGATTCTGCTGATGATGGTGACAAGAAATCTACAGATGAAAAAGCTGATATTGCAGAAACCGGATTAGAATCAGGTGGCGTATTATCAGAAGAGACAGCAACAGAAGACTCTTATTCAGGAGAAGGAGAGGAAGACGAAGCTGAGTCAGAGAAGGAAACTACGGAATAACTTTTTTAGAGGTTGTAAATTGATAGAAGACGAAAGAACAGCGATATATATTGAGTCATTAAATAGTGGCAATGAAGCTTATCTTGACAAAATAGAGGAGACTGCAAAACAGTCAAACGTTCCTATTATTAGAAAGCAGGCACAATCTTTCATAAAGCTTATGCTTGCAAATAATAAACCTTTAAATATTTTGGAGATAGGTACCGCAACAGGATTTTCTGCTATTTTTATGGCTGAGTATACAGGAGCTTCTACACACATTACAACTATCGAAAAATATGAAAAAAGAATCCCTATAGCAAAGGAAAATATTAAAGCTGCGGGCTTTGAAGATAAGATAGAACTGCTAGAGGGAGATGCTTTAGAAATATTAAAGCTGCTTGTGGCTGAAAATAGACAATACGATTTTATTTTTATGGATGCAGCTAAAGCTCAATATATAAATATGCTTCCGGATGTGTTAGCTCTATTAGAGGAAGGTGGTGTATTAATCACCGATAACTGTCTGCAGGATGGAGATATTATTCAGCCTAAATATGCAGTAAGACGAAGAGATAGAACGATTCACAAACGAATGCGAGATTATTTATATGCAATAACTCATGAGGAGTCGTTTGTGACAGACATTTTACCGATAGGTGATGGATTGAGTGTAAGTATTAAGGTGGGTAAAAAATGAGAAGTCAAGAATTACTTATTCCTGCAAGTTCATTAGAGGTTTTAAAGGTTGCCGTTATATTCGGAGCAGACGCGGTATATATTGGTGGCGAGGCATTTGGATTACGTGCAAAAGCTAAAAATTTCTCAAAGGAAGAAATGGCAGAAGGAATCAAGTTTGCACATGAGCATGGTGTGAGAGTACATGTTACAGCTAATATACTTGCTCATAACTATGATTTAGATGGTGCGAGAGAGTATTTTAAGGAGCTTAATGAATTAAAACCAGATGCGCTTATTATAGCAGACCCGGGAATGTTTACTCTTGCAAAAGAGGAATGTCCTGATATTGATATACATGTATCGACACAGGCTAATAACACGAACTATATGACATATAATTTCTGGTATAAGCAGGGTGCAAAACGTGTTGTTAGTGCGAGAGAGCTTTCTCTTAAGGAAATAAAAGAGATACGACAGAACATTCCAGATGATATGGAAATAGAAAGCTTTATACATGGTGCGATGTGTATTTCGTATTCTGGAAGATGCCTTCTTTCCAAGTTTTTTACAGGAAGAGATGCTAACAAAGGTGCGTGTACACATCCATGCAGATGGAAATATGCTGTTGTTGAAGAAAAACGTCCCGGTGAATACTTTCCAGTTTACGAGAATGAACGTGGAACATATATATTTAACTCGAAAGATTTGTGCATGATAGAGCATGTACCTGAAATGATAGATGCAGGCATAGACAGCTTTAAAATAGAAGGTCGAATGAAAACAGCGCTGTATGTTGCTACAGTTGCACGAACATATAGAAAAGCTATCGATGATTATCTTGAATCAGAAGAAAAATACAGAGCAAATATGGACTGGTATAAGTCGGAAATTTCAAAATGCACATATCGCCAGTTCACAACAGGATTTTATTTTGCAAAACCTGATGAAACAGCTCAGATATATGACAACAATACTTATATTAACGAGTACATTTATCTCGGATTTGCAGGCAAAATAGCTGAAGATGGAACAGTTACGATTGAACAAAAGAATAAGTTTTCAGTTGGCGAAGAAATAGAAATAATGAAACCAAACGGAGATAATATTCCAGTTCGTGTTGTTTCTATAAAGGATGAGTTTGGTGTAGAACAGGAAAGCTGTCCACACTCAAAGCAAATAATAAATGTTAAGTTTGAAAGAATAGATGGAACAGAAAGTGATATGAGCGAAGCCGCGCTTGTCAACGAGTATGATATATTGAGAAAAAAGGGTGAGTAATGAGTCTACTTACAGTTATTGTTCCTTGTTTTAATGAGGAAGAAGCAATTCCGTGCTTTTATTCAGAAATTGTAAAAACAGCAGAGGAATTTAAAAAAGAATATGCAGATGTTTCCTTTGAATATTTGTTTATAGATGATGGTTCATCTGATAATACATTAGGTGTATTAAAAGACCTCAGAAAAAATGACGATAGGGTCAGATATGTTTCTTTTTCCAGAAATTTTGGCAAGGAAGCAGGTATTTATGCGGGTCTTGAAAATTCAAGAGGTGATTATGTAGTTATTATGGATGCTGATTTACAGGATCCGCCATCATTACTTCTTTCAATGTACAAAGCAATAGTTGAAGAAGGATATGATTCGGCAGCTACGAGACGTGTAAACAGAAAAGGCGAACCACCAATCAGGTCGTTCTTCGCCAGAATGTTTTATAAGCTTATGAATAAAATTTCTAAAACAGAAATCGTAGATGGTGCAAGAGACTACAGAATCATGACTAGGAAGATGGTAAATGCCATTATTTCAATGAAGGAATATAACAGATTTACAAAGGGTATCTATGGTTGGGTAGGCTTTAAAACAAAGTGGTTCGAATATAAGAATATAGAGAGAGTTGCAGGTGAAACAAAGTGGTCATTCTGGAAACTGTTGCTGTATTCGATAGAAGGAATAATCGGCTTTTCAACAGCACCGCTTGCATTAGCATCGTTTATTGGAATGATGTGTATTGTAATAGCAATCGCAATCATAATATTCATCATAATTAGGACGAGCATATTTGGAGATCCTACTAGTGGATGGCCTTCACTTGTATGTATAATATTACTTATGGGTGGAATACAGCTCTTTAGTATAGGAATTATTGGTCAGTATCTGTCAAAGACATATCTTGAAACAAAATGCAGACCAATCTATATAGCTAAAGAAACTGAAGATGATATATAGAAACGTAATGAATACGTTTGAAAATAAATTTCAAACTTGATTAATGATTTCGGTTCAGCAGGCTACTGAAATCATGGGAGGCAAAAAATGAAATTAATAATTCAGATTCCATGTCTTAATGAAGCAGAAACGTTAGAAATAGCTCTTAACGATTTGCCAAAAAAAATAGATGGAATAGATGAAATAGAATATTTAATAATAAATGACGGAAGTCAGGATAATACTGTTGAGGTTGCAAAAAACTGGGGCGTAAATTACGTTGTCAATTTCAAACGCAATAGGGGTCTTGCAAAAGGCTTTATGGCCGGAATTGATGCATGTCTCAGAAATGGTGCAGATATTATTGTTAATACAGATGCTGATAATCAGTATTGTGGAGAAGATATAGAAAAAATAATCAGACCTATACTTGATAAGAAGGCAGATATTGTTATTGGTGAAAGACCAATAGATGATACGGAGCATTTTTCACCACTCAAGAAAAAGTTACAGCATCTTGGCAGCTTTGTAGTCAGAATTGCATCCCAGACAGATATTCCGGATGCGCCAAGCGGATTCAGAGCATATTCAAGGGAAGCTGCGATGCATATAAACGTAATGAACAATTATACATATACTCTTGAAACAATTGTTCAGGCAGGAAGAAGCTCAATGGCCATTACATCAGTTCCAATACGAACAAATGGAGAACTTAGAAAATCAAGGCTATTCAGCTCGATGTTTGGATATATTAAGCGCTCAATTCTCACTATAATAAGAGCATTTATGATGTATCGTTCACTTACATTTTTCTCGATAATAGGACTTATACCAATCACTATTGGTGTAGTTATAGGAATCAGATTTTTGCTTTTATTAATATCAGGCAATGGTGCTGGTCACGTACAGTCACTCATACTTGCAAGTACAGCAGTTCTTCTTGGATTTATGACATTTGTAATTGGAATGCAGGCAGATGTTATTGCTAATAATAGAAAAATTCTTGAAGATATACAGTACAGAGTACGAAGACTTGACTACGAGAATTATATGAAGAATAAACAGGACAATAAATCAGAAGATGGAGTAATGGAAATTGACAAATAATAAACGTCTTAGCATTATTATTCCACATTATAATTCACTTGAAACGCTTAAAATACTACTTAGTTCTATTCCTGTAAATAATGATATACAGATAGTTATTGTAGATGATAAAAGTGATATTGGTTACGAAGCTGTAAAAAAAGCTGTATTTGAGATGGCGGATGTTATTGATGGAAAAGATATAACAGTAGTTACAAATGATACAGAGGACTTTGGACCAGGTGGTGCACGAAATAAAGGGATGGATGTTGCAAATGGAGAATGGATTTTATTTGCAGACTCTGATGACAGCTTTGTAGGCGACTTTTATAGCGTTGTATCAGAATATTTTGAAAGTGATGCGGATATAGTGTATTTTTGCCCAGATGGCATAAATGCTGACACAGGTAAGCCTTCAAACAGACATATTCGTTATGTGGACATTGTATCAAAGTGTGCTGATAATCATACACTTCAAAATGAAACAGAGATGAAATATGGCTTCTGTACACCATGGTCGAAGCTGTTTCGTGCAAATGTTATAAAGGATAACGGATTAAGATATGCGAATACAAAAGCCTCTGAAGATGTGTATTTTGTTACGCAGGTGGCATTACATGCAAAAAAGGTAATTGCAGATAAGCGTGTAATTTACTGCGTTACAAGAAGGTCAGGAACGCTTACATCTCATAAGACAGAGGCGGACTTTGATTCAAACATTGATATAATGATTTGGCGCTACAATTATTTGAAAGATAATTTAAGCAAAGAAGCCTTTAAATATACTAAGATGGAGTTTCTTGCTCTTGCTAAGATTGTTGATGCCGTATTTAATGGATTTGGATTAAAAAAAGCATTCCAAATAATGAATAGATATGGGAAAGCTAAAGTAAAATATATAAGCTTGTCTATGTTTAATCCAGCAATGTTATTAAGAAGCATAGAAATTGAATTAAAGCATTGGAGCGAGATAAAAAATAAGTGACAATGCGTTAAAATACATACGAAAAACTGTGAAATTTGACACAATAAAATAGTTATGTTAACATATATTGTTGTCGGTGTAAAAACCAGGGAGAAGTATATGAGAATAAAAAGCATAATTAAAATATATACAAGTGTAATGGCAGCCGTTGCTATATTAGGAAATAATCCTAGTTATGCAAGTGCCAAAACAGTTGAATTTAAGCTTGATTTCATAAAAAGTGAAACACCTGAAGAAGCATACGCAAAGTCGTTAAAGGAAAGTAGTAAAGCAACAGATGGTTCACTTGGTATGATTGCGGGAATATCTTCAAAGCAGCTTGTTATGGCTAATGTTAAGGACTACGTTAACATTAGAGAAAAAGGCGATGAGAAGTCAACTATAGTAGGTAAGCTTTATAAGGATTGCGGTGGAACAATTATCTCAAGAGAAGGTGGCTGGACAAAGCTTAAGACAGGCGATGTTACAGGATATGTAAGCGACAAATATTTATTATTTGGTGATGATGCATTTGCTCTTGCTGAAAAGGTTGTTACAAAGATAGCAGTCTCAAAAACATCAACATTACGAGTTCGTAAATCACCAGACACTTCAGCAGCTATTCTTACTCTTATGGCAGAGGGAGATTCGCTTGAAGCTCTTGCAGAGCAGGGAGAATGGGTAAAGGTTCAGTTTGAGGATGGTGATGTTGGATATGTTGCGAAAGAATATGTTAACATCGTAGATAGTCTTGATAGTGGTGAATCTATTCAGGTTATAAATAAACGAAACGCAGATATAAAGTCAGCAGGTGATGACAAGAAATCAAATACAAAGGCTGATGAGATTGCTCCAAATAATGCGGCAACTGGTGCTGTTGCAAATCAGGCAACAACGTTGTCGGCAAGTTCTGTAAATCCAACGCTTCTACTTGCAGCACTAATTCAGGCAGAGTCAGGTACACAGCCATATGAGGGACAGGTTGCAGTAGGTAATGTAGTTGTTAACAGACTTAAGACTGGAAGATATGGAGCTAGTATTTACAATGTTGTTTATGCAAAGGGTCAGTTTGGACCAGCAAGCTCAGGTCTTGTAGCAAAGATTTATAATCAGGGACCAAAAGCAACATGTATACAGGCGGCAACAGATGCAATTAACGGTGTAAATTATATCGGAACAGCAACGCATTTCAGAAGTATTACAAGTGGCTATCAAGGAATTGTTATTGGAAGTCATGTATTCTGGTAGGAAAAGACTAAAAGCTCACATAAATGTGGGCTTTTATTACACCTCAATTGAAGATAAGGAAAGGTATTTAAAAGTATGAGCTTAAAGGGTAGACATTTTTTAACACTTAAGGATTTTACAAAGGATGAAATTAATGAATTTCTTGATTTGGCTGCAAAGCTAAAGGCAGACAAGAAAAATGGAATATATGAGGTTCAGCATAAAGGGAAAAATATTGCCCTTATTTTTGAAAAGACAAGTACAAGAACAAGATGTGCATTTGAAGTAGCAGCAGCCGATATGGGTATTCATCCAGTATATCTTGACTCAAAGAGTTCACAGATAGGTAAAAAGGAAAGTATTGCGGATACAGCAAGAGTTTTAGGTCGTATGTTTGATGGTATCGAGTATCGTGGTTACGGTCAGGAAATTGTTGAAGAACTTGCTAAGTATGCTGGTGTACCTGTATGGAAT
Source organism: Lachnospiraceae bacterium (assembly GCA_045627905.1). Classification (GTDB taxonomy): domain Bacteria; phylum Bacillota; class Clostridia; order Lachnospirales; family Lachnospiraceae; genus UBA2868. The sequence continues at coordinate 16,073 of JAZQOO010000044.1, forward strand.
GGACTTACTAACGAGTATCATCCAACACAGATGCTTGCAGACATGCTTACTATAAGAGAACATTTAGGTGAGTTAGAAGGAAAGAAGCTTGTTTACATGGGTGATGCAAGATACAACATGGGAAATTCACTTATGATTGCCTGTGCTAAAATGGGAATGCATTTTGTTGCAGCAGCACCTGGTAGAAAGTATTATCCAAATGAGAAGCTTGTGGAAGAATGCAGAGAGTTTGCAAAGCTGAGTGGTGCAACTATTTCCTTTGAGGAAGACCCAATGAAAGCAGTAGAAAACGCGGATATTATTTATACTGATGTTTGGGTATCAATGGGTGAACCAGACGAAGTTTGGGAAGAAAGAATCCGAGATCTTACACCATATAAGGTAACAATGGATATTATGAATCATGCAAAAGAAAATGCTATCTTCTTACATTGTCTGCCAGCATTCCATGATCTTAAAACAACGATTGGAAGAGAAATGGGCGAAAGATTTGGACTTCGTGACATGGAAGTAACAGACGAGGTGTTTGAAAAGTATGCGGATGTAGTATTTGATGAAGCTGAAAATAGAATGCATACAATAAAGGCTGTAATAGCAGCGACTATTTAATATGAATAAAGACACGAAGATATATATAAAAAACATAACAAAAAATGATTATTTTTTTATCGACCTTGTGAACATGATGCTTGGAGTATTTGTTATATTACTGTCAATCGTTGCATTTTCAACAGGTGGGGATAAAATGATTTTTGCCGCTGAATTTTTAGTTGGAGCTATACTTGCGATTGTGAATCTTGTAAAGTCAGTGCTCAAAAAATCAAATTCGTCGAGTCTGCTTTTTACGGTTATGTTTTTTGCAATGGTAGTGATGATTGCTGTTGTTTATTAAATAGCGAGTGTCTTTAGGATGGATTAAGCATGGATGAAAGAATTGTATTATGCGGCGCAAACGCATATGAAAAAAAATATTATTTTAACGAGATTTTTAATGGACTTCCAGAGTCAATAAAGGATGAGCTTCATATTATTTGTGTACTGTTTACCGAAGAAATAGGTGGAGTGTTTACAATGGTTTTTGAAGAGGATGGATCACTATCATTAGAGACTGATGCTGACGAGGGTGATTTGCTTTATGACGAAATCGGAAGCGGTCTTCTTGTTAAAGAAGTATTAAAAAATAAGCAGGAGTTATTTGAATCATTAACACTTTACTATAAAGTGTTTGTATTAAAGCAGAACCCGGCTGATTTACTTTTGGAGGAGTGAAAATGTTACTTACTATAAATGTTGGAAATAAATATATTGGAATTGGTGTGTATAGCCGTGATACTTTGATGGCGTCATACTGTGTAAACGCACAGACAGAACGTACAAGTGACGAGTATGGTGTTTTGCTTATGCAGCTATTATTAGCAAAACGATTTGACTTAAAAGAGATAGATAGCGCTGTGATAGCAGCTGTAGATAAGGAAGTTGAGACTAATATAAAGAAGTCGCTTAAGGATTATTTTAGATGTGAAGCGATGACTACGGATGTAGCTGTTAAAGATGATAATAAGAATGCTGATGATTACGAAGCAGCATTTAATCTTGTCGAATTGAGAGCGTTTTATGAAAAAAATGCTCCGGAAGAAAAGGCAAGTAGAGGAATTCTTATCTAATTAAATAATTCGATAAAAAGTTAACTCGTTTGGAAATTGTTATATTAGGAATTAATTAAGCATGAAAATAGGAAATGTTGAATTAAAAAATCCATGGATATTAGCTCCGATGGCAGGTGTATGTGACCTGCCATTTCGTTTGTTATGCAAGGAAATGGGAGCATCACTTCTGTGTATGGAGATGGTTAGCGCAAAGGCTATTTTATATAATAATAAAAATACAGAGGAGCTTCTGAAAATAGATGAAGCTGAAAGACCTGTATCGCTTCAATTATTTGGCTCTGACCCTAAGATTATGTCAGAGATTGCAAAGAGGATTGAAGAAAGACCATTTGATATTTTAGATATCAACATGGGTTGCCCTGTTCCAAAGGTTGTAAATAATAGAGAAGGTTCTGCGCTAATGAAAGAGCCAAAGCTAGTGGGCGAAATAGTAAATGCGGTATCACATGCTATAAGTAAGCCGCTTACAGTAAAAATAAGGGCGGGCTTTGATGAGAATAATATTAATGCGGTGGAAATAGCTAAAATATGTGAGGATAATGGCGCAAAGGCTATTGCCGTGCATGGGAGAACGAGACAGCAATATTATTCAGGAAAAGCAGACAGAAGTGTTATTAAAGCTGTTAAGGAGGCTGTATCTGTTCCTGTAATTGGTAATGGAGATGTGGATTCGTATGAGTCAGCAATTCATATGATGGAATATACAGGTTGTGATGCAGTTATGATAGGTAGAGCGGCTGAAGGTAATCCATGGATATTTAAAGAGCTTAATCAGAGGATGAATGGCGAAGAATATATGCCACCATCATTTGATGAAGTAAGAGATATGATATTAAGACACGCAAAAATGCTTATCGAATATAAGGGTGAGTATATAGGCTCGAGGGAAATGCGAAAGCATGCAGCGTGGTATACAGCAGGCTTTAATAATGCCTCAAAGATACGAGGAAAACTCAATGAAGTAGAAACGTATGATGAGCTGAAAGAACTGTTTGAAAGTATCGAGCTTACAAGGAGATAGATTTTATAAAAAAGTGTTGCATTTTTATAAAGCGTATAGTATAATATCATTCGTTGACGAAATGGCAACGCAAATAGGGCTATCGCCAAATGGTAAGGCAACGGACTCTGACTCCGTCATTTCAAGGTTCGAATCCTTGTAGCCCTGCTAACACCGCAGAAATGCGGTGTTTTTATTATATTTTAACATTTCTAATTTTTACTAAAAAATACGCATTTTTTCATATTATTTCTGAAAGATAGTGGATGGATAATGGATGAGATTATCTAGGAGGAATAATATGGACAATTCAAAAAACAAACTCCCTAAGCTAACAGGACAGGAAGAATGTGAGTTCATCATGTTAGGCTATCAGCATCAGGCTAAATATTATATAATAGATACAAGCGGGTTAAACGATACAACTATCGTTGAGAATGCAATAACTGGAGAACAGTTTTATTTTTGGAACGATGATGAGTCACATACGCTATATATGATGAATACGTATGGGAAAACAATGGAACAACTTATTCGCGAAGAAGAGGAATTTTATGAGGAGTACGGTTATCCGGACAATGATTACTGCATAGATTAAATTGACAAACATAATTTAATAACATACAATATACATACGAGAAAACATACGATTTTTAGTACAGAAAGGGATGATTCATATGTTAGCTGTAAAAAGTATGGATGTGAGAGATAACTTTAAAAAATTTTGTGAAAAAGTTTTCAATGGGGAAACCTTGATTATATCAAGACCTAAAAACGAAAATGTAGTTATGCTATCTGAAGCAGAATATAATGATATAATGAAAGCAAAACGAAATGCTGAATATTTAGCGATGCTGGATAAATCAATGGATGAAGCAGAAAAGGGTGGTTTTGTTACAAAAACTATCGCTGAACTGGAGGCTTTTGAATAAATGAATATTGTGTTCACTCCTACTGCTTTTGAGCAGTATACAGAATGGCAAAAAGAAGACAAGAAAATAGTAAAGCGTATTAACGATTTAATGTAACAATACATAGTATGGTAAAACCCCCTTTTATTATCTGACGAATTGTAATATCATATACATGTGTAAAAAATTTATAACATAGTGAGTAGATTATTAGGAGGAACGTATGAAAATTAAAAGTATACTAATAGCTATATTAATAGCAGTATTAACAGTAACATATAGTGAGCCTGTGATATCAAATGCAGCGACACAGGGAAGCTATGAATACAAGTGTGTATATGCTCATGATCCAAGAATTAATTCAAGAGCAATGCAGGATATAGTTGTAAACCCTGCAGCAGTATATGGATTTTCACCAGACCCAAGCTCAAGCAGACTTGGAGAATATGCAACATATGACTGGACTGACCCTGTAGTCGTAGAAAAGGCAAAGCAGGACAGAATAAAGTATCTTGCAAGCTTTGATGTACAGTATGAATTATGGGAAAAGCTGTCTGCTGAAGGAAAATCTACAGAAGAAATAGCTCGGGCTGTAAGTGCAAAAAGAAATGAATTAAGATTAGCGGCATATGTTAATGATCCTGAAGGATTAGCAAAAGCGAAGCAGGGTAATCTTGAGACATATGGAAATGAAAATGGTCCTACACCAGAATTTTTATTTGAAAAATATGGTAACTGGGAAACAGTAATTATTAAATCATTCAGTAGTAATAGTGGAATGGATGCCTGTCTTGGTCTCTATGATGTACAGTATGAGAACAATACACTAACAAAAGCGATTGTAGAGAATCCGACGATTACATATACAGTACTTCCTAATGATTATCTCATAAAGATAGCTAAAAAGTATTATGGTGATGAGAGTCAGTGGGTAAAGATATATGAAGCAAACAAAGAACAGATAGGTAGCGGATACACTATTCAGATAGGAACAAAATTATTAATACCATAACATAAATAAAACCCGGGCAGTTGCTCGGGTTTTACTTTTATACATTTTTAAAATTATGATTTACTGTGGTCCTAAATATTCATCAGAATTGAATCCTAAGATACATCTGAAAATAAAAGGTAAGAAGATAAGTCCAATAGTAAAGCCAATCTTGTGACCGAATGCCTTAGATATTTTGTGATTGTGCATGATTCCTACAACAATGTTAACTACAGGAATACATGTTAAAAGGAATAACCAGCCATTTCCCCAGAACATTTTGTATTCTGTGTAAAAATTGTAAAGAGGAATGATTGCCTTCCATCCAGGTTCACCTGCTTTAACATAAATCTTCCATGTTGCAACAATGAGTAACACAACAAATACAAGTGAAATGAGTGATACTATTGGATTGCCTGATGATGCTACCTGATCGTAATTTTCCATAATTATACTCTCCTTTTCGTAATAAAATGTCAAAAACAATTTTTCGACACATATATTTTATCATGTACAAATGAAGCAAGTCAAACGTTTTTCTCAATTTTGATAACTTTTCTAGTGACCTCCTGGAAACTCTAAATGATTTTATTGTGATGGGATTTACAGAGTTCAATAATAGTTGTTAGAAGTATATTATTTTTGGTATAATTGGAGTCAAAATATCTTTTGAGTCAAGTATCGTATTTATAAAAGGAGATTAGCTATATATGATAAAAATTAAACGAGGTTTATCTTTACTGCTATGCGTTTCTATGGTGGCAGGAATGCTCATAGGCTGTGGCGATAAAGACAAAGATGAAGAATCCAATGTAATAAATTATGAAGGAAAACCGAACGTTACAGCGAGCTCTGAAACAAAGTGGATTAATTCAGATATTTATGGAGCGATAGATAATACATTGACGATTTCTGAAAAGGATGATTTTCATACAGCCGTCAATAAAGAGTGGTTATTACAACAGACAAAGCCTACAGAAGATGATGATGACAGGGGACTGCTACTTGAAGGTGATGAAATAGTAAAGGACAGGCTTATAGGAATCGTATCAGGTAAAGAGGATAAGGAGGCTTTTGATGGAAGTCAGGTTGATATTTCAGATGAAGAAATAGCACATGACCAGGAGCTTGTTGTACGCTTTGTTAAGGCGGCAGCAGACTGGGATGCCAGAAATAAAGCTTCTGTAGAGCCACTTAGAGCTGGAATAGAAGATATAATGTCTATTTCATCAATTGACGATATGACTGATTTTATTGTTGATTTTGGTGGAAGAAATTTAAGCGGAGAAAGTCTAGTTGATATCCAGACATATGCAGGGTCAATAGATGCAGAAAATTATAGATGTATTGTTGCACCCGACAACATGTATTCGCTTAATAATGCAGGCGCATATACAAATATGAGCTTAAGTGATAAGGATGAATTTCATCTTACAAATGACGTAATAGAAGATGTTCTAGGTAAACTCGGATATGACAGTAAAACCGCTAAAGACATTCTTACAAAATGCTACAGATTCGAGGGAATGCTTGTCGACCATACAAATCAGATTGTAGCAGGTGACCCGGAAGCATACAGTGTGGGACATACAGTTGATGAAATAGAAAAGCTTTCAGGTAAGTACCCATTCGAAAAGGTGTATAACGCATATGGTTATACAATCACAGATGATATAAGATTAGCAGATAAAGCTTATTTTAAATATCTTGGCAGTGTGTATAATGACTCAAACCTTGAGCTTATAAAGTCGTATTTTATCGTGCATGCTATTAGTAATAACATACTTTTTCTTGATAGAGCATATTATGACAAAATAACAGAACAGCGTAACAGATATACAAAAAATCATAGTCAAAAGGATGAGGGAAAAGGAGACGTTAAAGAGAACGAAAATAAAGACGAATGGGACTTAATTTTAAATGAATATGCAATGAAATATATAGCTGGTCCTCTGAATGTAGTATATATTTCAAGGTATTTAAGTCAGGACGAAAAGAATAAATTAGTAGAAATAATAGAAGAGATTATTTACAACTATCATGACATAATTGAATCAGAAGATTGGATGTCATTATCGGCTAAAGAAGCAACACATGAAAAGCTTGATTGTATGACGATTCGTGTTTTGTATCCTGAGAAAATGACAAGCTATATGGACTTAGAGTTTGATGATTCAGATAGTCTTATTACGATGATACAGAAGCTTTCACTATTTAACAGAAGAAATCTGGCTATAAGAGCTAATACACCTGTTGATAAAGAAATGTGGAATTTATCAGATGCTCCAACAACAGTTGTCAATGCATTTTATAGACCTGATGATAATTCCATTAATATTTTAGGTGGAATAATTGCCGGTGAAAATGTATTTAATATAAACAACAGTGAAGAACAGAATCTTGCCAGAATAGGAACAGTTATTGGACATGAGATATCTCATGCGTTTGACTCAACAGGCTGCCATTATGATAAGAATGGTTATAGAAAATCCTGGTGGGATATAAGTGATTTGACAACCTTTGAGGTCCGTGTAGCCAAGCTGTCAAACTACTATAATGCGATTACGCCGTATCCTGGTGCAAAGGATCTTTTAGGGTCAAGACTCTCTGGAGAAGCAATTGCTGATATGGGTGGAATGAAAGCAATTCTAATGGTTGTAAGAAATAGAGAAAACTTTAATTACGATGAATTCTTTAGATCATATGCACAGCTTTGGAGAATGTCAAGGTCGCTCGGAAAAGAAATGTTGTACGCAGAAATGGATGAGCATCCGCTTAGCTATTTAAGAACCAACGTTACACTTATGCAGTTTGATGAGTTTATTGAAACATATGATATAAAAGAGGGTGACGGAATGTACTGTGCGCCTGAAAATAGGATTAAAGTATGGTAGAACTTGGAGGAAATTATGGCTGAATCAATTATTAAATTAGAAAATATAGATAAGCACTATGGAAAACACGAAGTGCTAAAGGGTGTGGACCTTGATATTAAAAAGGGTCAGATATACGGACTTATAGGAAAGAATGGAGCAGGTAAGTCAACAATATTCAAGGTAATATTAGGCTTATCAGACTATACATCAGGAAATCTTCATGTGGGTGATGAAAACGACACAATTGAAGAAGGAAGATCTAAGATTGGTTTTCTTATTGGAAACAACTACTTCCCATATGCAGACGCGAAGTACAACCTTGAGTATTATGCTCGTCTTAAGGGTATACAGGACGAGGGCGAAATAGAAAGAGTACTAAAGCTTGTAGGTCTTGACGGTGTAAAAACAAAAGTCAAAGGCTATTCGCTCGGTATGAGACAGAGACTTGGAATTGCGAATGCTATGCTTGGAAATCCTGAGGTTCTTATTCTTGATGAGCCTACAAATGGACTTGATCCACAAGGTATCGCGGACATAAGAAAGCTTGTACAGAAACTCAATGAAGAGTATGGAACGACAGTTATTGTTTCATCGCATATTTTAGGTGAATTACAGAATACTGCTCATGAATTTGCAATACTTAACAATGGTCGAATAGTTAGAGTTCTTACACAGGATGAGTTGACTTCTGATGAAAATGCAATTCAGATTAAAATAAACAAAACAGATGAGGAGAGAGCAATCAATATTCTTAAAGAAAATGGAATTCCAGTGCTTGATACAGTTAAATCAACAATAACACTTGAAGACTTTTATTTTTCTCTTATTGGAGGTGAAAAGTAATGAAAAAATATATTAATGCAGATTTATTTAGATTATATCGAAGAATACCACGACTTATTTTATTGTTTGTTATTTTTGTTATTATTGCAATTTTGTTTTGGCCTGAGAAGGAAAGTGAAAGTACGATTATAGACCTCATTGATGTTCTTGAGGGGTGTCTTAAATATGTACCTGTATATATTGGTTTTGTAGAGCTACTATACGTTTTTGGTGATGATTTTGCAGGAAAAACAGCTCAGATAGCTATAGGAACAGGAATAAAGCGAAAAGAAGTTATTTTATCAAAATGGCTTGAAGTAATAATTGTGACTGCCGTAGATGTTGTTATAATTACAGCTATTGGATTAATACTCAGTGTAATTAGTAAACACACGCTGCCTGGAGAGCTTGTTATTGATATATTTGCTCACGCTGTAGTAGCTGTACTTGCAACAGGGGCGTATATGGCACTCGTATTTCCAATAATGTTTATGATGCAGAATATTACAGTTGCATTTTTGATTTATATTATGCTTGCATCAGGTGCAATAAATAAAATACTCGGTTACGTTTTGTCATTAAATAAATTTATAAGAACACTGGCACTTGAGCATTTGACTCTTACTAACTGCCTGAATGTTTTTAGAAGCCGAATGATTCTTGGCACATTCCAATTCGAGAGTATTGTTGGGATAATATTATATATTGCGCTTGCACTATATATAACATACATTCTCTATAAGAAGAGAGAGTTAGAGTTTTAATGAAGACAAGGAGATGTTTTTATGCGTACAATTCTTTTAATGCTGTATATTAATCCAATTATATGCTTTATTGTGGGAATTATGAAGCCTAAAGCGAACATTAATGGTACAGTTGGATATCGTTCAAAAAATACAAGAGCGAGTCAGGAAAGATGGGATTATGCTCAAAAACTCATGAAGAAACATATGTTGATTACAGCAGCTATATATTTTGTAATAGCAATAATTTTGACTATTGTATGTTTGAATGTTGATATGGTTAAATGTTTTGCGATTTCTATGTCAGCTTTACTTATTGAGGCATTAGGTCTTACAGTTGTTGCAGTGCTTCTTGAAGCTGCAATGAAAAGAAAGTTTGGGCCAGTTAAGGATGACGATGAAGGGTCTAAAACAAATTAAAACGAGTTCAACAGGAGTGCATTATGGATGAATATGCTAAAAAATTAGTACATACGAATAATAAAGATATGTCTAATGAAGAACTAAAACGTATTACTAGATTAGTAGCTTATACTAAGCGTTTTGCTGAGCTTATATCTCTTTTACCAGAAGCAGAGGATGAATTTAGAAACAATCCTGGCATATTTCTTGAAAAATATGGTCTGTCAGAACTCAATAAAGATGAGCTGGCAATGTGTTTTCTACCAGAGAACGAATATAGGTTAAAGGAAATAGCAAAACTACCAATAGATGAACAGTTAGATATTATTCCTGAGAGCTATTTTAGATATAGGCAGTTTCTTAATAATAAAATACTATCTATGAATTATTTAACAACAAAGGGAATGGTTCCTGCTAATGAAAAAATGAGAAAATGGCGAAATAGGATGTTAAATCGCTGTTACGGAGATATAGGTGGATTAAATAAGTCGTTTGTACACGCACCTATATGTTATGAAATGGCTGTTGGTTGTTCAGTAAATTGTGAGTTCTGTGCATTGAATGCGGAAAAGCTTCAGGAGATTTTCAGACATACAGAAGAGAATGCAAAGCTATTTAAAGAAATTATTAAAATAGCGCATGAAGTACTAGGAGATGCAGCGGGGCGAGGTGTAATGTACTTTGCAACAGACCCTCTTGATAATCCGGATTACGAGCAGTTTGAAGATGATTACTATAACGAATTTCATATGGTTCCACAGATTACAACGGCTGCACCAGCAAGAAATATTGAGAGGATGAAAAAACTTATTAAGTCATTGGAAAAGCGTGGTGGTGCAATTCATAGATTTACAATTTTATCTGTAGATATTGCAAGGCAGATTTTTGAAGAGTTTAAGCCTGAAGAATTGTTATTAGTAGAGTTACTACCACAGTTTAAAGAAGCACCGGCGTTTGCTGGATATGCTACTGCTGGTAGAAGTGGTGACTTAAATGAGAGCACGAAAGTTACTTATGAAACAGCGTCTAAATCAGCTCCAGAAAGGTACGATGCTGGAACAATAGTTTGTATTGACGGCTTTTGTGTGAATTTACCACAGAAAAAAATAACACTATTTACACCTTGTAAGGCAGATAAAAATTATCCAAAAGGAATATCAGAGCTTCCACCAGTCTATTTTGAGAATGCAGAGGATTTTAGAAAAAAACTTTTATGGATGATAGATGAGTATATGATTCAGGCAGTTCCAAAGGACGAATGCCTTAAGTTATATGATTATTTTGAACTTTTAGATACAAAGGAGTATGGTGTAATTTTATTTTCTCAGAATGGAGGGGAAATTGTTAAACTCAATAAATTGCCGAAAAAAAGTGTATTTAAGACAGTAGAAATGTTACAGGAAGGCATATATAATATATATGATATTGTGACAACGGTTACAGACGAAACAGAAGAAAAATCAGAAAATGTTTTTTGGCTGATTAATCAGTTATGGAATAACGGAACAATAGTAGATAAAATTTTCTTTGGAGGAAATAAGTAATTGGAATTATTAAAAAAAGAAAATATGCAGGACATTGCTCAGATTAAAAGGTTCATGGAGTTATGTTCTCTTATTCCTGGTTTTGGAAAGGAATTTGTCAAAGATCCAGAAGGAATACTTAAAAAATATAATCTTCCACTTACAAAAGAGGATGTAGTATTTTATCCAGTGAAAGAGCCGGGAGTAATGAAACCGGTATATACAACAGGCAAGGCTCAGCTATATGCGGACTTTATGGCAAAGAAATTTGAATATATTGATGAAACGAGACAGGTTTGTGTTCCGTCAAATGAAGCGTTTAAGAAATGGCGCGAAAGACAGATTAACAGATGCAGGATGGAACTTGGTGGCAAATCAAATTTTCTTGTTCATGTGCCACTTACAATTGAATTGGCAGATGGATGCTCTGTTGGATGTGAATTCTGTGGATTAAACGCAGGAAGACTTAAATCAGTATTTAGATATACAGACGAAAATGCAAAGCTATTTAGAGGTGTTCTAAACGTTGTTAATGAGATAATTGGTCACGCTGCCAGTGAAGCAACAATGTATTTTGCGACTGAACCGCTTGATAATCCTGATTACGAGTTGTTTTTAGCAGATTTTCTGAAAGAATTTGATAAGATTCCGCAGATTACTACAGCCACAGTTATGAGACATGCTGAGAGGATGCATAAGCTTCTTAAGCAGATTGCAGAAGATGGGAGAACTATATACAGATTTTCAGTTCTATCAGAAGAACTTGCATGGAAAATACTGGATGAGTTTACACCTGAGGAGTTGTTGTTCGTAGAGTTATTACCACAATTTTCGGAAGCACCTTCAAATGGATTCGTATCTACAGGGCGTAATGCATCAGATACAGAGAATTATGATAATACAATATCATGCGTTAGCGGATTCGTTGTGAATATGGCGCGTCAGGAGATAAGACTCACAACACCAACAAATGCAACTAAAGAACATCCTACAGGAGAATATATATTAGAAACAGCTCATTTTGAGTCTGTTGAAGACTTCAAAAATATAATGCTAGGTATGATAAGAAAATATATGATGAATATCATAAAACCAAGTAATGCAATTGGGTTACAGTCTTATGTGGGTTGGAGAAGAGAAGGAAATGAAATAGTTGTAGAAAGTAAAGCGGGCACTGTTGCAAAGTTTGATACTAGTAAGGACGCTCAGAATCTTTATGAAACAGTGTTAGGATTAATTGAAGAAGGTACTCATACAAGAAGGGAAATTGTAGAGAAGACAATACAGATGAATAATGTTGGAGGTTCAGGAACGGAGTATTTATTTTATATTATTAGTAAGCTTTGGAATATGGGTATTGCTGTAGATAAAAGTGGGCAGATATAGTTGAAAAACAGTAAAAATATGATAAAATGAGAAAATAAAGGGTGGCTTGGATAGCTAGGAGGAAAGGAAATGGCAGAGGATAATAAGAAGGTCGAGTTGACAGAGGAACAGAAGCAACAGATAAATAAATCAGTGACAGATATTTCCACAAAGTTAGGAGAGATATTCTCACAGTGTTGGGAATCTGAAGAGTTCAAAAAGGCTTTTATTGAAGAACCAACAGCAATTTTTGATGAGTATAATCTTGAATATGATTCTAAGAAAGAATACAAGATTATAGATTCTCCTGAAAAGACAATTGTTCATGTACTTCCTTATGAGGGAGTTAAAGGTGCAGTTAAGACATATGTAGAAAGATTTATGTCTCAGGTTGAAGAATTGACAGATAATGATGGAAAGCAGATTATTCTTGAAGATTGGAGCTATCAGATATACCAGAATACTGAAAAGACATGCTATATTCCAATTCCACTTTGTCCAGAAAATTTGACACCAGAAGAACTTGAGATGATTAATGGTGGATGTATATTCTTTTCAGCAGCAACTTTCTTTGTAACAGTGTCTGTATTCTTGTTCCAGTGTGTAGGTGTTGCAACAACTCTTGCAGCGGCAGCAGAAGTAGCAGCAGCTGCAGCAGCAGTCATGGCAGGATATGAGGTGACAGTTGCAGTAGTAGTAACAGCTACAGTTGAACTTACAGGTGCGTTTGTGGTTAACTATGATGCTGCAGTATCTGGTGACTCATGGTCATATGAATTCTTCCACGATACAGCACATTTATACTAATTTAATAAAATGATATCAGAGGCGAATGGTATAAAAAAAACAATATAATTATAATATCAGCACTTAATTGTTTTCGGTAATAATGTGGAAACAAATAAGTGCTGATTTTATTTATAAAATCAAATTTGATATTTACTACATTATGTTATTGTGATAAAATTAAACAGAATATGTGGTGGTATGTGCTCGCTGGGGAGAGAGCATTTTACCTATTGCATTATCGATAAGGGGAGAAATTAAATTGAAGGGTGTTTATAATAAAGAAGCACTCAATAGAATTGCATCAGAGGACCGGTTAGACAGAATGATAGTTCTAGTTTCACCGGCTACTTGGCTTTCTATTGCTGGTGCATTTGTAATAATAGTTGCATTACTTATCTGGGGCTTCAAGGGCAGTTTGCCTACGAGCGTCAATACAAGTGGAATTTACCTAAACACAGGGGGTAGTTCATTTGTCTACACAAAATACGATGGCTTCGTAATGGAGGTTTTCGTTAAATCAGGGGACGAAATAGAGGAAAATCAGTTGCTTGCTACACTTAGCACTGAGGATAACTATTTTGATCTAGAACAAATCGACAGAAGAATTCAGTATGCAGAAAATATGACATTCGATTCAGAACTTGACGTTGTCACATCAGACACTCAAGAGATGGCCGATATTAAGTTAAGTGCCCAAAAATCAGATGAAAATTCAGAAAACACAAGAGCAAATCTTGAACTCAAAAAGGAAAAGCTAGAAGAAGCAAAAGCAACAGTTGATGACAAGGAAGCTCTTATAAAGGAGTATAAAGAAAAATATTATGCCACACTTTCTGTGTCAGATGAAAGCGCACAGCTTGCTTATAACGAGGCAAATGACGATTATGATACATTGTATTCCCGCTATGAGTCTGCAAAAAATACATACATATCTTCAAAAGAAAATTACTATACAGAAAAAGATAAATTTGATGCTCAGTATGATGATTATGACCCAGATGAGCATACAAAGGCTGAAAATGCGGCGTATGAAGCTGCAATGGAAAATCTTGAGGATTTAAGAACACAGAGTGCAGATTATGAACATTTTATGAAAGAACAGGAAAAGCTTTTAAGTGAAGCAAATACAAAGCTTGCAAGTGCCAGAAAGGAATATCTTGAATACTTAAATAAGCTATCAGGTACACAGGCAGAAAACACAATCGCATCAACAGAATACTCTGAGGTGCTTCAGGATTACTATACAGCTAAAAATACATACAAATCACTAAGAGATGACATTGATCAGTTAGAGCTTCAGCTAGTTTTAGACGAAGGAAGTGCCGACCTAAATGTTGTCAATTATGAGAAACAATTTAACAATAAAAAATCGGCAGTAATAACAGGCCTGCATCAGCAGAGAGACAACCTATTAAATGAAATAGAAAAGAATGAAATAAGAGCACTTAGACCAGGAAAAGTCTCTACAATAGAAATTGCTCCAGGAAAAATACTTAATAAAGGTTCTCTTGTTCTCACTCTTTTAAATAACGATGAAGAAGGCGATACAGACTGCATAAGTGCTGTTTGCTATGTAAAGCTGGGTGATGCGAAAAAGTTAAAAACTGGTATGCAGACATATGTTTACCCATCTACAGTTGATAAACAGGAATATGGTCATATTTTAGGAACAGTTATGAGCATTTCAGACCATGTTGCTACAACCACAGAAATGCAGAGCCGTTTAGGAAATGAAATTTTAGTAGATTCATTTACAAAGGAAGGACCTACGGTTGAAGTAATATGCGAACTGAATAAAGATGCAGAAAGTGTCAGTGGATATGCATGGAGTACAGATAAAGGAAATGATATTGCACTTTCACAAGGCACCATGGTTGATGCAACAATAATAACAGAAGAGAAAAAGCCAATTGACTTGTTAATACCATATATAAAGCATAAACTGGATTTTGATAATAATGAGGAAGCTGAAGTAAATGCCAAGTAGTGGGAAATCGCCAAGAGAAATAGCAAGAAAATATCATAAAAAGCAGCTTCGAGAACAAAAGAGGATGCAGGGAGACATTAGAGTTCCATATCACAAGACACCTTCCGTATATCAAATGGAGGTTTCTGAATGTGGAGCAGCCTCACTGTCGATGATTTTGCAATACTATGGAAAATATGTTCCGCTTGAACAGCTAAGAGTAGAGACAGGCGTCTCTCGTAATGGTTGTAATGCAAAGAACATTTGTATTGCTGCAGAGAAACTGGGACTTAGTTATTGCGCTAGTGGTCGAGATTTGAATAATATGCTCATAAAGAGTAAAACACCATGTATTATTCATTGGGATTATTCACATTTTGTTGTATTCGAAGGAACAACGGGGAGCACATATCATTTAAACGATCCACAGAGAGGACGCAGAAAGCTCACAAAAGAAGAGTTAGAAAAGGGCTATTCAGGAACAGTCATAGAATTTGTTCCAGGCGAGAAATTTAAAAAAGACGGTAAGAAGAAAAGTCTTACAGGATTTTTAAAAAAACGTATGAAAAATCAGAAGCAGGCTCTTGTTGCTCTTTTACTAATGCAGCTTGCTCTTATTGTGCCAGGAATTTTGACACCAGTTTTTGATCAGGTATTTCTTGATAATATATTGTTAAACCAGAATTATACGTGGCTTAAATGGCTTCTTTTAATAATGATTTTAACAGCGGTATATGAAGCGTATTTTACATATATAAATTCCAGACTTACAATGTTCCTAAGAACGAAAATGACGCTATTATCAACAGACAAAATGATATCGCATTTATTAAGACTGCCAATGGATTTTTTCGAGCAGAGATTTGCAGGAGATATTGCACTTAGAGTACAAAGTAATATTTCTGTATCTAATTTTTTGGCAGGTCAGCTAATAGGGACGATAATTGCTCTAATAACTGCATCGGTATATTTTGTAATTATGTTATTTTACTCGCCAGCACTGTCAATTGTAGGATTGTTTTTTGCAACATTGTCAATAGTGATAGCAGCTATTTCAGCAAATAAGATAAGATTTATTACAATGAAGTTTGGAATGGACTCTGGTAAGTTATATGGTGCTTTATACAATGGTCTTACAGCGAGTTCTTCACTTAAAGCAGTAGGTGCAGAAAATGAGTATACAGGAAAAATGCTTGGATATTATGCAGAAGTCAGTAATAACGACCAAAAGCTTGGTAGAATGCAGACGGCATTAGGTACTATTCCTACCGTATTAAAAACGATTAATACAGTACTGCTTTTGATATGGGGTAGCTATTATGTGGTAGACGGAGAACTTTCAATCGGTATGCTTATGGCATTTACAGGATTTTTGAATTCATTTTCAGGACCATTTGGCGATGTTGTTTCATTTGTAAGAAATATTCAGCAGATTAAAATCGATATGCTTCGTGTTGAGGATATTATGAACTATCGCGAAGAGGAGAATTATATTTCGGATAAGGATGAAAGTCTTATTGGTAAAAAGGCAAGGGGAGAAATAGAACTCGAAGATGTAAGTTTTGCCTACGGTAAACTCGATAAGCCATTTATAAAAGATTTTAACTTCCATGTAGACAGTGGACGTACTGTTGCCTTAGTAGGTCCTTCGGGCTGTGGTAAATCAACAGTGGCAAAGATGCTAAGTTGTCTTTATAGACCTTGGACAGGTGAAATATTACTTGATGGAATTTTACTTGAGAAAATACCACAAGAAGTTATTGCATCATCTGTTTCTGTAGTATCACAGAATGTATCGCTGTTTGATGGTTCGATATATGACAATATTACAGGATGGAACAGTACGATAAACGAAGAAGATGTTATTCAGGCTGCGAAGGATGCGTGTCTTCACGATGAAATAACAATGAAGCAGGGGGCATACGACTATAAGCTTGTTGAAAATGGAGCAAACCTTTCAGGCGGACAGAGACAACGAGTAGAAATAGCAAAGGCACTTGCAATAAATCCAACTATCATCATTATGGATGAAGCAACATCGGCTCTTGATACTGCAACAGAAAAACAGATTTTAGATAATATAAAAAGACGACACTGTACATGTGTAATAGTAGCCCAGAGATTATCAACAATAAGGGACTGTGATGAAATAATATATCTCGAAAAGGGCGAAATAAAAGAGCGTGGAACCCATGAAGAGTTACTCAAAATAAATAACGGAAAGTATAGGAAATTAATTGGGGAGGCTAATTAGTCAGTTGGCTGAAGAAACTATAAAAATAAAATTGAGAGGGGCAAAAAAGTACTTAACAGGTGACCCTAAGGAAGTACTCTATGTAGAAGAAGGCACAGTATATATCTATGTTGTGTCTGTTTCTGGTAGAAAAATAGGCCGTAGTTTATTTTTAACGGAATGTTCAGCTGGCGAAATAATACCACCTTTAACAGTTCTTGAAAATGGTACAGACAGATACTGGCAGTTTTTGTTAATTGCAAAAACAAAGGCGGTTCTTCGCGTTGAAAACTATACTGACGATACTGAAAAATACCGAGAGGATTTTTTGAATAGAAATGCAAAGACTCTTAAGGGGGATGAGCGTTTCTCGATAAGAATAACTAACTGGTATGAGGAAAAGCTTAAGTCAGAAGAAGTAGAAATTGAGAGCATAAGTAAGAACAGGCTCAAGGCACTTGAGAGTAAGCTTCATATGATGGCTGATCTGTTTAGAAGAGAAAAATATATCAGTTATGATATAGATACGGAGTCTGACTTATATAACACAGTCAGCACATACTGCAATTATCTCAAAGTAAATATATGCTCGTATCAGAATCTAAAAGCTAACTGGGGCGATAATTTTACTGTTGAAGATATTGCTCGATTATCTCATTTTGTTGTAAGAAAAACAATTCTTGAAGGAAAATGGCATAAGAAAGACCAGGGGGCATTTTTAGGTTTTAAATGTGATGATAACGCTCCTGTTATTTTAGTACCTCATTCAAGCTCGAGCTATGTTATGTATGATATAAAAAATAAAATCGATACATATGTAGACGAAGGAATTGCAAAGACGCTAAAAAATGAGGGTTATGTTATTTATCAACATCTTCCTTCACATGCACTTAAGCTAAAAGAAGTATTCAGGTTTGGTATAAAAAGAATACAGACAAGAGACATTGTTACTTTTGTAACTATGTATATAATTACAACACTTGTCGGATTATTACTTCCTGAATTGCATCAGCAGCTGTTTGACAAGCTGATTCCACTTGGCAGGATGGATGCAATCTATCAGGTTGGTAGTGTGATATTTGTATGTATGGTTGGTAATCTATTCTTTACAGTTGTTCAGGGACTTGCGAATTTTAGAATGATAAAGCTTCTTGAATATAATATAGTTTCTGCAACATACGACAGAATATTCAGACTGCCGCAGAAGTTTATAGATAGATTTGGTATATCGGAGCTTGTTTCTCGTGTTAATATGGTTTCTCAGGTGTTCTCATCAACATTGACATCTGGTACAACTGCGGTTATTGGATTTATTTTGTCCCTATTTTATTTATGGAGAATGTTTAATAAAAGTTCAATACTTGCATGGCGCGGTCTTTTTATGTGTGTTTTTTCATGCGTTGTAACATATTTTTTTAGTTACGCACGTATATCAAGTGAGAGAAAGAAGCTTGAAAGTGCAACAAAAGCAAATAATACTCTATATCAGGCTATATCAGGCATATTAAAAATAAAGGTTTCGAGCCTTGAAAATATAAGCTTGTATCAGTATCAAAAGAATAATATTGACAGTCTTGAACACGATATTCAAAGTACCAAAATTAGTAATGTCAGCAAAGTTTTCACTACTATAATGACGGTTGCGTATACAGGATTTATTTACTATACAGTTATTAAGAAAAAACAACAGCTGACAATAGGTGAATACACAGCATTTAACAGTGCATACGGAATGTTTACATCGGCTGTAAGTCAGTTGATGTCATTTTTCCTTACAATGGCTCAATTAGTTCCTGTAATGGACAGAATCAGACCAATATTTGAGCAAGAAGCAGAGGTTTCAGATGCAGCTACTCTATCAAGTAGGCTGACAGGTGCGATAGAGGTTAAACATCTTGACTTTGCCTATGACAGCGATGAACAGGAAGTATTAAAAGATATTAATATGAATATTAAACCAGGAGAGTTTATTGGTATTGTTGGACCTTCTGGTTCTGGAAAATCAACACTTCTTAAATGTCTTTTAGGTTTTGAAAAGGCAACAAGAGGAAAGATTTATTATGATAATAAGGATATAGATACTTTGGATAAATGCGAGATGCGTCGCCAGATGGGAATAGTATTACAGGATGGAAAATTGGTTGTAGGTAATATTTTTACAAATATTGCTTTAGCGGCTCCATCAATGACTCCATCAGAAGCAGAGGAACTACTTAAGGAAGTTGATTTATATGATGATGTTATGGAAATGCCTATGGGTATATTTACGGGTATTTCTGAAGGTGGAGGTACTGTATCGGGAGGTCAGCAGCAGAGAATACTTATTGCAAGAGCATTGGCAAATAATCCAAGAATAGTACTATTTGATGAGGCGACGAGTGCTCTTGATAATGTTACACAGGAAAATGTTTGCGTATCACTTAAAGAGAGAAATATGACACGAGTGATGATAGCTCACAGACTTTCGACGGTTAAAAACTGTGACAGAATTTTTGTTATGGATAAAGGCGAAATCGTAGAGGAGGGAAACTACGACAAGCTTATGGAAAATAAAGGATTATTCTATGAACTTGCATTAAGACAGCAATTATCATAAGGCAGTCGCGAAGTGTGGGATTCATTATGACCATTGAATTTATAAATAGTTAATAAAAGTATGTAAACTTATGAGGGAACACTATGGGACGCAAAAAGATTGAAGGAACAACTCATATCAGAAGAAAGTTAGATAAAAGGACGAAAATTGCAGCGGTGGCGATTTCTGTAATTGCTACTTTGGTTTCTATATTTTTATTTATAACAAAAACAGAAATGGGTAAAGGGATACAGGAGAAAGTATCGCAGGTTACGACAGTTGTAAGCGAATACAGACTTCCTTTTGCGAGCGGCTCTGGAAGTAGTCCGACTTCTGAGGTTCAGTCGATTATTAGGGTTGTAGGTGAAGTACAGCGTGATGATGCTGGCGAGCTAAAAGGATATGTCAGCGGTGGTGGTACACTTAGTGAAGGTGAATCTATGACACTTGAAGCAACGCCTTTTCCGGGATATGTATTAGATAAATGGAAGGTAGGAGGAACAGATATATCTAGTTCTAATAGTATTACAGTAGGATATAATTGTACTGAATGTAATTATAACGCAACAGGTAATGTAAATATAGAAGCATTGTTTAAAAAACAGAGTGATAGTGTTACATATACAGTCAAATTACTGCCTCAAATAGGTAGATTTAGTTTAAAAGCTGCACCATATGTAGGCGATGATGTAAATTATCAGGACGTGAAGAATGAACTGAATATAGTTGTAAACGGTTCAGATAATCAATTTAAAAGAACATTTTTATACTGGCAGATGACATATTCAGATTTGGAACAATGGTTTCCAAGTACATCTGTGAATCATAGTGAAGGATCTAATAGTTCATCTGGGTCGAATACAAGTGATACTCATTCTAGTGATGATGGACATGATAGCCACACAGAAGGATCTAATAACTCGACTGGGACGAATACAAGTGATTCATATATAAGCAGCAAGACATATACTATTGCGTACGATGTCTATGTATTTAATAAAGATGGTAAGGTTGTTTGGACATATAGTGACATTGCAGAGAAGCAAGAAGTAAATTATCCAATTGAGGATCCTTCGGCATACATTGATATCAATCCATATTTACACAGTTATGTTGCAGACATATCAGATGATGCTTCACGAAGCATATTTGGAGAAGATTGTACAATTCTCCTGGCACCACACATAGAAGATGGTTGGGAACATGGAATTATAACAAAAGCAGATCCTCAGGATGGAGGATTAACTACAGGTGATAAAGTTTCTTCAACAATGTTTGCATCAACTATTACTGCAATGCCGTCAGAAAATTATTTATTTGATCATTGGTCATGGACAGATAATGCGGATGGAAATAGGGCAATGAGTAGTAAAGATAGCTCAATAACTGTATCTCCTAAAGGTGTGGTTGAGTACACAGCACATTTTGTACCTGAGAACTATACAATTGATTTGGAAAGTTGTGTCCCAGAAGATGGGGGAACTATTAGTGGTCTTGGAACCTATGCAGCTCATAAAGATGTAGATATACAAATAACCCCACAGCCTGGATATAAAATTGAGAGCTGGAACTATACAACAAAGGATGGGAAAAGATTTTCAGGAACTTCAGAGAGATTTACTATTAATGATTTGACATCAGATGTGTCTATTTCTGTAAAATTTACAAATGGAAAGTCTCGGATAGAGGTCAAGGCATCTCCTATAGAAGGAGGAAACGTTACCGTTAGAAATGCTACAATAAATCCTACTGATGGAATTGGGGAAAAACCAGACTATGAAGAGTTTGTTTTAGGGCAAGAAGATGCTGTATTAAAAGCAGTAGTTTCCAATACGGACTATGTATTTGCATATTGGGAAGACTCTGAAGGTCGACAGTATGATGGTGAAATACAGTCTGATGGAAAAACAAATATTCTCATGATTAAGAATGTGGCATCAAGCGAGAAATTCACAGCACATTTTATTAAGAAGGCTCTTTCAGTAGATGTTAAGGTGGAGCCAAATACATTAGCATCTGCTAGATATGAGGCAGGTGAAGTGGATGTAACATATACAAATATAGACGATTTAACTAAGACGTTAACATTTTATAGACCAGATATTGAACCACTTAATGATATAAAAGCTCAGACAAATGAAATAATTAAAGCAAAAGAAAATTCTGGTTATCATTTTGTTAAATTTGTTGACGATAAGGGAAAAACATATACTGATAATCCTACAGTAATCGTAAATGTTACAGATAATCTGAATCTGACCGCAATATATACACCAGATGAGTTTGATATAAATGCGATTGCTTCTCCAGTTATAGGAGGTAAGGTAATTGTAAATGGAAAAGATGGTAAAGATACTGTCAAATATGGAGACACTGTAAAGTTGGAAGCAACTACAGCAATGGGTTACATGTTTGACAGATTTGAAGACCAGAACGGAAACAGATATGAAGGAACAGTTAATCCAGCCGGCAATTATGAATTAAGCTTTGAAGCTATAAACGGAGCTGAAACCTATAAAGCGGTATTCGTAAAAGCGTCAGTATCATTTTTTGCAAAAATAGAACCGGGTATATTGAACACATCTGGTAACTATAACGAAGGTTATGTAAATGCTGTATATATAGATGAATCCGGAAGTCAGATAGAAGCTTCATTCAGCTCTCCATCAAGACCTCATTTAACAGTAAAAGGACAAACAAATGTTATAGTAACTGCTGTTGAAAATGCATCGTATCATTTTGTGAGATTTGTAGATAAAAGGGGAAATGTATATACTGAGAATCCTACAATTATCTCAAATATTTCTGAAGATACAGAACTTACAGCAGTATACACAGATGCTGAATTTGAAATAAAGGCAGTTGCTTCTCCGATAACAGGTGGTACAGTTACTGTTGATGGTAAAGAAGGAAGTAATATAGTCAAATATGGAAAAAGTGTAGAGTTAGTAGCAACATGTAATACTGGTTATGAGTTCCTGTACTTCGAAGACCAGAATGGAAATCATTATGATGGAACGAAGAACGCTACTGGTGAATATGAATTTTCATTCGATGCAGTAAATGGAGCTGAAACATACAAGGCTGTATTTGTAAAGGATAATGTTTCAGTTTCGGTCACAGTAGCACCGAAGGATAAGGATGCTGGCTTATATACAGCTGGTGGATACAATATTACATACGTTAAGTATTCAAATCCTGGAATTTATTTCTCTCTTGCTGATAAATATGAGGATTATACTGCAGATGATGTTGCCGGCAGAACAAATGTAACAATCAAAGCAATTGAAAAATCTGGTTATCATTTCTCCAAATTCATTGACGAAGATGGAAATATATACACAGAGAACCCAGTTGTTTTATCTAGTATTACAAAAGATAAGAAAATAGAAGTTGTATTTGTACCAGAGGAGTTTGAAATCAAGGCAATTTCTACTCCTGTAACAGGTGGAAGTGTAACTGTCAATGGAAGAGACGGAAGCAATACGGTTTCATATAATGACGAAGTAACTCTTGTTGCCAAGCCAAAAGCGGAATTTGATTTCAGATATTTTGAGGATCAGAACGGAAATAAATATAGTGGAACTGTTAATGCCAGTGGTGAAGCAGAACTGTCATTCTTTGCAGTAAATGGCGCTGAAACCTATAAAGCAGTATTTGCACTTAAGGAAGTAAGTGTAAGTGTTAAAGTGGATCCCAATACAAAGACTGGCGGCAAGTATAACGCAGGTGGATACAGAGTTGACTATATTGACCCTTCGGGAAGTGCTGCTTCATCAGGTGCACTTTATGAAGAAAAGAAAATAGAACATATTAAGGGTCAGACTAGTGTAAAGATAACTGCAATTGAAGGAGATGGTTATCATTTCTCGAAGTTTATAGATAGTGAAGGAAATACATGGAATGATAATCCAATGGTATTAGGAGACTTAGTAGAGAATAAGTCAATTGAAGTTATTTATGTACCAGACAAATTTACAATTAGTGCACAGGCAAGCCCATCAACAGGTGGTACAGTAGATGTACAGGTAAATCATAATGGTGACATTACTAAGAGAGAGGGTAGCAATACAGTAGCCTATAATGATGAAGTAACACTTATTGCAAAGCCAAAGACTGGTTTTGGTTTTAGATATTTTGAAGACCAAAATGGAAATAAGTATAGCGGAACTATTAAGAATCCTGGTACTGCAAGTGAAACATATGAGATGTCATTTAAGGCAGTAAACGGTAGTGAAACATACAAAGCAGTATTTGCGTTTGATAAAGTAAATGTTACTGTTAAGGTGGATCCGAATACGTTGAAAAATGGTAAGTATGCTGCTGGTTATGGTGAAGTTACTTATACTGACATAGTAAGTGGCGAAAGTGTTACAAAGACTGTAGACTATGATGACTCAACTATAGACGATATCAAAGGACAGACAAGTATTAAAATTAATGCTATTGCAAGGACTGGTTATCACTTCTCGAAATTTATAGATAGTGAAGGAAATACATGGACAGAGAACCCTATGGTACTAGGGGATTTAGTAGAGAATAAGGATATTGAAATAATATTTGTTCCAGATGAATTTACGATTGAGGCAAAGGCACTTCCTGTAACTGGCGGTGTTGTTACAGTTAATGGCAGAGAGGGCAGCAATACTGTTAAGTATGATGACGAAGTAACACTTATTGCAACACCCAAGTCAGCTAACTTTGAATTCAGATATTTTGAAGATCAGTATGGAAACCAGTATAAGAAAGATTTAGTAGATCCAGTTACAGGTATTGCGGTATTTAAGTTCAAGGCTGTAAATGGTTCAGAAACTTACAAAGCTATTTTTGCAATGAAAGATATTACTTATAACATAAGTGTTGACCCAGACACGATGGCAGATGGTAAATATGTTGCTGGTGGATATGAAATAACGTACAAGAAACAGGATGGAACTGAAGAAACTCTGACGAGGTATGAAAAGGCAGCAATAAGTGGAATCAAAGGTCAGACTGATGTAAAAATAAGAGCACTTGAAAAGGATGGCTACCATTTTGAGAGATTTATTGACAGCAAGGGTCAGTCACATACGGAAAATCCGTTAATTGTACATGATGTAGTAGAAAATGAAGATATTACCATTATTTTCGTTGAAGATGAGCTTACAGTAAATGTTGTTGTGACACCTGATAAGGGTGGTACTGCTACTGCAAACGGTAAAGCTGGTACAAGTAAAGTGAAATATGGTGAAATGGTATCTGTAGTTGCAAAAGCAAATTCTGGATATATGTTCAGATATTTTGAAGACCAGGATGGAAATCATTACGAAGGTATTACTAATGCAGATGGCTCACATACATATTCATTCAAAGCTGTAAATGCAAGTACAACGTACAAAGCTGTATTTGTAATGCAGACAATAGAGCTTGAAATGGTATATGACCCTAATGATATGTCAAAGAGTGGTGCTATTGTTACATATCAGAGTCTTCGTGGAGAACAGATAGTAACAGACCCTACACGTAACCAGATTAACGACATTGTTGGTATGACAGATATTAAAATCAAAGCTGTCGAGAAATCTGGCTATAAGTTCGCAAAATTTGTTGATGGAACAGGAAAGGTCTATACTGACAATCCACTTATACTTCCTAATGTAACAGAAAATCAGAAGATTACTGTAATCTTCGTTGAGGAGCATTGGAGAATTGAAGTTAAATCTTATCCAGAGGCCGGTGGGCGTGTTTTAGCAAATGGTATAGAAGGTGGTATTGATGCTGATTATGGCGATAATATCAAGCTTGAAGCCAAGGCAAATGAAGGCTATACATTTAAATATTTCAGAGACTCGGCAGGTAATGATTATTTGTCTAACCCACTAGAATTTGAAGCCATAAATGGTAATGAAACATATACAGCATATTTTGCTAAAAATAGTGTAACAGTAACAATTGATTTGACACCGAAGGGGTCTGGTACAGTAAGATTTAACTCTGAGCCAGCAGTATCTACAAGGACAACCTACCCAGCTGAAGGACTTAGTAATGTAACTCTTACAGCACAGTCAAAAACAGAGACGCAGTTTGTCTGCTGGAGAGATCAGGATGGTAACTCATATACTGATAATCCACTAACAATAGTTGATATTTCAACAGACCTTATATTTACAGCTGTCTTTGAAGGCGAAACTACAGGTGTCAGAGCCATTGCATCACCTCCAAGCGGTGGTAAAATTAGAAAAATTATAAATGATGACGGAAGTATCACTCTTATTGCAACTGCAAACAGAGGCTATACATTTACTCATTGGAAAAAGCCAAATGGTATGACCTTAGCATCTAAATTTACAATCCCTGCTAATCAGGTTAAGGTGGGCGATACTTACATAGCGTATTTTAAGTATAATAAAAACTATGATGCTAAGAGCGATATTACAAAGGAAAGCTTCTACAGAGAGTGGCGTAAGGTTGTAACACCTAATTACACAGTTACAAGAGATTCTATGAAGTTGCTTGCAATGCAGACAGTAAGTGGCTTAAGACAGTATGATGATGCTACACCTCCACTTAAGAATTATCAAGCAGTATCTAATGCACAGGCTTATTTTGATGCAAAACTGGCAGAAGAGATTAAGAGGCTTGACGGACTGTTTGGCGATGCAGAGTTGATGACAGCAGAGGCTGAGGAGTTAACTCCTGATATGCTTCCAGATATCAATAAATATCAGACTATTGCTGAGGATTTTACAGCTAAGAAATTCGGACATCTTTATGAGACAGAAATTCTTACAGTAAAGAAAGTGATTGAGCCTCAAAACTTTGACAACAGGAAGCGTACATATCTGTGGAGATACACAGGTGCTGAGTTTAAAGAAAACATTTATCTTCTTTATGATATAAATGATAAAAAACCTAAGTGGGTTTCGCCAATTGTAGATATGGACGGAGTACTTAAGTTTACACTTGATGAATTAAAGGATAAGGATGTTGTAGCTGTTGTCAGAGTAAAGATAAAGCAGTAAGGACAAGGACGGTTCTCTGTCTTCTATCGTCCCACTGTTCCTAGAGAGGAAAGAGGAAACAGAAATGAAAAAAATAATGAATGCCAGAATGATGTTAATCATCTCTATGGTTATTTTTGGTACAATTGGATTTTTTGTACGAAATATATCTGTAACATCTGGCGAATTAGCACTTTACAGAGCACTGATGGCAATAGTACTTGTTGGCTTGTTTCTTGTTATGACAAAGCAGAAAATACCATTTTCTGAAATAAAAAAGGAGCTTCCATTACTACTATTATCAGGAATGGCAATGGGCTTTAACTGGATATTATTATTTCAGGCATATAAATACACAACTGTTTCTGTTGCAACGCTCAGTTATTATTTTGCACCTGTTATTGTTACGATAGCATGTCCGTTTTTGTTTCGTGAAAAAATGCATTTAAAGCAGTGGCTTTGTTTTATAATGTCAACGGTTGGAATTATATTGATAACAGGAGTAGGTGATTTAAACGCTGGAAGTAATCATTTGTATGGAATTGCTTTTGGCCTCGGTGCAGCCTGCCTTTATGCAACAGTTATACTTTTAAATAAATGTATTAAAAATGTTGAAGGTATTCACAGAACATTTTTGCAGTTTATGGCAGCAGCAATTGTGCTAATCCCATATGTCGCATTTACTTCTGGAGTGACACTTAACACATTATCTTCAAGTGGATGGATATGTCTTTTAATTGTGGGAATAGTACATACGGGTATTACATATTGTCTTTACTTTTCATCACTTAAAGAACTTCCGGGTCAGAAGGCGGCAATTCTTAGCTACATAGACCCTCTTGTAGCAGTTTTTATGTCGGTGTTTATTTTAAATGAACCAATGGGGATTGCTCAGATAATAGGTGGGTGTTTAATATTAGGCTTTACATTGTGGAATGAATTATAAATAAGGATAATGCAATGATAATAGAGAAAGAATCTAAATTAAATATAGTTACATCAGGTGATGTTACTTATTTGACTTCATCGTTATTAAGCAGATTAGACTGGCTTAAGCATGGTGTTTCTACAAGAAAGGGCGGAGTAAGTGAAGACTTCTGTTCATCAATGAATCTTGCCAAGCAGAAACCATATGATACATTTGAAAATGTTGGTGAAAATTACAAAAGATTTAGTAAGGCAGTAGATATTGACCCTGATAAAATAGTATCAATGGGACAGGTACATCAGGATAATATAGAGGTTGTTAATGAAAGTCATACATGCCTTGGTGTATCGGAGGATTTTGATTTTGAAAATACAGACGGCATGGTTACTAATGTAGCTGGTATTTCGTTATTTGGATATACAGCAGATTGTCCGCTTGTTATGATTGCAGATAATAAAAATCATGCGGTTGGTATATGTCATTCTGGCTGGCGTGGAACATGTAAGCTGATATCGTCAAAGCTTGTTAAAAAAATGAAAGCTAAGTATGGTAGCGAACCGGAAGATATGTATGCGTTTATTGCGCCTTCGATATGTCAGAAGTGCTTTGAAGTGAGCGAAGATGTTATTGAAGAAATTAATAAGATAATAAGTGAAGACAAAAGAGATGAGGTATATTACAAAAAAGAAAACGGCAAATATCAGCTCGATTTATGGAAAGTGATAAAGCTTTGCCTTATAAATGAAGGGCTAAAAAGTGAAAATATAGAACTTCCTCATATATGCTCAAAATGCAACACGGATTATTTTTTCTCACACAGACAGCTCGGAGAAAAGAGAGGAACTGGTGCAGCATTTATTATGATAAACAAATCCCCACGATAGAATCATGGGGATTTGTTTTACATATAGTATTTATAATATGCTAAAAATGCGATAACCATTCCAAGTAATGCTCCGAAAAATACCTGAAGCGGTGTATGACCGATAAGCTCCTTCATACGTTGCTCTGTAAACTCTGGTGGCGTTGCATTTTCATCGAATGGGTTGCTTAAATATTCCATTATCTGATTTATAACTACAGCCTGTGTTCCAGTCTCTCTTCTTACACCTCTTGCATCATACATAACAATTATTGCTAAAATAGTCGTTACTGCAAATTCAAAGCTCGTGATACCGTATGTAAGTCCAGTTATTGTTGCAAGGGAAGTAACTGTCGCTGAGTGACAGCTAGGCATTCCGCCAGAACCAACAAGTCTTTCAGGCGTAAATGTTCCTGATACACTAAAATCAATTATTGTCTTTATTATCTGTGCAATAAACCATGCAGAAGCAGATGTGACAAGAATTTTGTTTTCTAATAAGAGTGAAATGAAATTCATATATCTAACCTTGTTTTCTTTACTTTACTATTACATTTTTGTATAATAAATGAGATATCTTGTGATTTGAACACAAAATATTGATTCAATACAATGTTTATTATATCTTACATATTAAATAAAAACAAGAACAGGAGAAACAGACATGGCAAAAGTCGCATTGATTACAGGTGTAACAGGACAGGATGGATCATATCTTGCTGAGTTCCTTTTAGAAAAGGGGTATGAGGTTCATGGAATGATCAGACGTTCTTCAGTAGATTACAGAGAGCGTATAGCTCATCTTGAAGGACAGCCTAATTTCCACCTTCATTATGGAGATTTGGGAGATTCAATGTCTCTTATGGCAGTTATCGGTTCTGTAAGACCAGATGAAATATATAATCTTGCTGCACAGTCACACGTTCAGGTTTCTTTTGATGTACCAGAATATACAGCAGATGTTGTTGCAACAGGTGTGCTTAGAGTATTAGAGGCTGTCAGACTTTGTGGTCTTACAGAAACATGTAGAATATATCAGGCTTCAACATCAGAACTTTATGGAAAGGTTGAAGAGGTTCCACAGAAGGAAACAACACCATTCCATCCATACAGTCCATATGCAGTTGCAAAGCAGTACGGTTTTTGGATTGTTAAGGAATATAGAGAAGCATATAATATGTTCTGCTGTTCAGGTATTTTATTTAATCATGAATCTGAAAGACGAGGAGAGACATTCGTTACTAGAAAAATCACACTTGCAGCAGCACGTATCGCCCAGGGTAAGCAGGATAAGCTTTTCCTTGGAAACCTTGATTCACTTCGTGACTGGGGATACGCAAGGGATTACGTAGAGTGTATGTGGCTTATTCTTCAGAACGATAAGCCAGAGGATTTTGTTATAGCAACAGGTGTACAGCATTCAGTTCGTGAATTTGCAGAGCTTGCTTTCCATCATGCAGGTATTGAGCTTAAATGGGAAGGAAAAGGACTTGACGAAAAGGGAATTGATAAGGCTACAGGAAAGGTATTAGTTGAGGTAAGTCCAGACTTCTATCGTCCAACAGACGTTGTTAATCTTTGGGGCGACCCTACAAAGGCTAAGACAGAGCTTGGATGGAATCCTACAAAGACTTCATTTGAACAGCTTGTTAAATTAATGGTAGACCATGATATGGAAAAGGTTGCAGTTGAGAGAGCTGAGGAGCATATCAAGACAAATCTTGAGGAATATCTTGAGAAAGGTGTTGTAAAATAAATGGAAAAGAATGCTAAGATTTATGTTGCAGGACACAGAGGTTTAGTTGGTTCAGCAATTGTTAGAAATTTAGAAGCAAAAGGCTATACAAATATAATTGGAAGGACACATTCAGAGCTTGACTTAACTAATCAGGCAAAGGTTAATGAGTTTTTCGAAACAGAAAAGCCAGAGTATGTTGTACTTGCTGCAGCAAAGGTTGGTGGAATTAACGCAAATAACACATCACCAGCAGATTTCGCATATATCAATATGCAGATACAGTGTAACGTTATAAAGGCAGCACATGATAATAAAGTTAAAAAGCTTTTATTCCTTGGTAGTACATGTATCTATCCTAAAATGGCTCCACAGCCAATTCCAGAGGATGCTCTTTTAACTGGTCCACTTGAGGTAACAAATGAAGCTTACGCCATCGCTAAGATTTCGGGACTAGAAATGTGTAAGTTCTTCAAGCGTCAGTATGGAGATGATTTTATTAGCTGTATGCCTACGAACCTTTACGGACCACATGACAACTATGATTTACAGGGTTCACACGTTATGCCTGCAATGATTAGAAAGTTCCATGAAGCTAAGGTCAATGGAGCACCTTCAGTTGAGCTTTGGGGAACAGGAACTCCACTTCGTGAGTTTTTATATGTAGATGATATGGCTGATGCATGTGTGTTCTTACTTGAGAACTACAGCGGTGAGCAGCATGTAAATATTGGTACAGGTAAAGAAGTATCAATAAAGCAGCTTGCAGAAACTGTCAAGAAAACGGTTGGATTTGAAGGCGAGATAATCTGGAATTCAGATATGCCAGATGGAACACCTAGAAAGCTTACAGATGTAACTAAGCTTCATGGTTTAGGCTGGATGCATAAGGTTGATTTAGAAGAAGGCGTAAAGCTTGCTTATGACTGGTTTGCAGAAAACATAGATAATGCCAAGCTTTAATTTATGGTAATATTTTGAGAGAAGCAATATCTGAGATTATTACATCATATAGAGAGTATACAGGGGCTTCAATAATAGTTCCTCTTACAATAGTATCTATTTTTGTAATAGCATTATTTAATAACTTTATATATGAAAAAAACGACAAAAGACGGCGGATTAATCCGACTGTCTTTTTGTTGTCAATATGGAGTATGATTTCCTATTGTGTAACGCTTACGCTAAAGTGGTTTCGCGAATATGAAAATCATATCGATGAAGAGCCAGATGAAGAATTTGCTACTAATAAAAAAACAGTATTATCAAAATGGGTTAGCAGAATAAGCATATATCTTGCGATTATTGTTTTATGTACAATGTCGGGGCGATTTGTTTTCTACAAATCATATCTTGAAAACAGTATATATTTAAGTGGAAGCATTATAAAAATAATTATTTCAGCAGTAATAACAGCTGTTTGTGTTTTATTATATTTTATTATTGCGATAAAATTGTTTGACGAAAAAAGCGACAGATTTACATTTATATTAACTACTCTTTTATTAAATGTATTTTCAGTTTATTCAGAAAAATCAGTTGAAATAAATCTTATTTTAAATCCGCTGGGTGTTGGAAGTACTATTATTCATCTTATATTGCCTATATTACTAATCATTTTATTGTATAAATTTCCAGAGGCAGTATATTTGAATAACAAAAATACTGTCAGTACAGCAGAGAATGATTTGAACGTGATAAATGAAGACAAATATGACAACGACGATATAGAAAATAGTGAAGATTACGAAGAGGAATGGGATATGAAAAAGCATAAAATTCTAAATATGAGAAATATGGCGATAGCATTTATTTTACTTATCATTGCATTTGCTTTAGTTGTATTCATTCTAAATAGTAAAATAAACAGTCTTTACAATGCGACGATAGCACTTGAAAAGGCTGCCAGAGAAAAGGCTGCAGTTTACACATATGTTTCAGAAGAAAATGAGAATGTTTCATTACAGATTATAGTTGCAGGCGATGGTCTTATTACTGTAATTGGTGGTGGAAGCTATGAAGATGGTGTTGAATTTATGGAATATCTTAAACAGTATGGAACAAGTGTTGATAAATGGTATGTTGATAGTGCTGATGGTTCTGATACAGGTGTCTATGAATATTGCAGAAATAATGGAATTGTAATTAATTCTCTTTATAGTGTTGATGGTGTTAAGAAAATCGACTAACGAAGAAATAGGATGATAAAATGGTTATATACGCGCTACTAATCGTAATAATCAATTTAATAGTGTTTACAGGCTTTGGAGCATTGATAACTGGTCGAAAAGGCATGAAGCTATCGCTAGGACTTTCTCTTATAGTAGGCTTCTTTGCTTATTATGGATTGTTTTTCATAGTTTGTTTTCCGTTTATGGTTAAGTATAGACCGCTTACTTGGCTTACAAAGACGTGGCTTCCAATAGTTTTGTTAATATGCCTGATAGCATTTATTATAAGACGAAATGAAATTGTAGATGCATTTACTCGTATAAAGAAAACATTACTGTTAAATAAAGGCGATAGAAAATCAATTTTTATTATTTTATTTATTATTCTAATTCAGGTCGCTCTTGTTTCTGTAACATACAATTTTACGTTAGATGCGGCATATTATGTTTCAAATGTTACAACCTCACTAGAAACTAATATGATAAATGTTTATGACCCATTTACTGGAAACTGGCAGGATCATTATGAAATCAGATATCTTTTAGCTACATATTCAGTGAATGATGCTGTTATATGTCAGATTACAAAGCTACCAGCATTAATATATACGAAGCTTGTTATGAATATAGTTGTGATGATTTTAGTTAATACACTATATTTTATGATAGCGTCATATTTGCTGAACAATAATTATAAGCAGACTGCCATAATGATGACGATTATGCTTATTGTGAATATGACATTTGCTTCGATATTTACTTCATCACTGTTTTTACTTACAAGAACATATGAAGGTAAAACGGTTGTTGGAAATTTGTCAATACTTACAGTATTTTACATATTTATGTCTATGTTTAATAATGATGGGAATAAAGAGACTGTAACACATGGTTGCAAAATAGTTGCTCCGTGGTTGCTTTTATTCATAGTCAGCTTTGGTTCAATGACTATTTCATCATCAGCTAACATGGTATTGCCAGCGGCTATATCGTTATTTGCAGTACCTTATATGATTATAAATAAAACATTGAGGCCGGTGTTAAAATATCTGCTATGTGTTTTGCCAGGAATAGTTATGGTTGTTGCATATATTTTATATGTTAAAGGTGTTTTTGTATTATACACATATCCAGTTTTTTAAAACAGCCCAAAGATGAAATAACGAGGAAATTATGCAGGGAGTTAGTGTAGCAGAGCTTGGAATTAAATATCTTGGTGAAGTTATTTCAAGATTTAATGGTGGATGTATTTATCTTGCCATTTATTTTGCGTGCATTATTTTTCTCTGTATCAGAGGAAATAAAAGAGATAGAAAAATATTTGTACCAATGACAATTCTGCTTATTGTGACTGTATATAATCCATTATTTCCGCTAATACTAAGCAAATTTGCAGATATAAACAGCGAATATTACAGATTTTTATGGATAACACCTGTAATTGTACTAGTGCCATATATGGTAACTAAGTTAATTGCGTTTGTGAACAATAATACACATAAAAGAAATGAAAAATATTTGTTTATAGTGCTTGCAGTTCTTATTCTTTTAACTGGCAGCAGATTCATATATTCTGTATCAGACTTTGAAATAGCACAGAATATATATAAGGTTCCTAATGAGTTAATTGAAGTATCAGAAAAGCTTCATGAGATTTCAGAAGATAAATATCCAAAGGCGTACCTTGAATATGAATATAATATGCAGATGAGGCAGTTTGATCCAAAGATTCTTCTGACAATTGACAGAGAAGATTACATATATGCAATGACAACACCGTATTCGTATGAAATGATAGAAGATGATTCACATCCACAGTACAGAATACTTGCCGCGCTGACAAGATATCAGCATGTTGACATGAATAGACTATGTGACGCATTTGATGCTACACAGACGGAATATGTTGTGTTATCAAAGGGAAGTACAATGATAGACAGGCTTGTAGAAAGAGGACTTAATATTGTGTCAGAAACAGAAAATCACGTAATATTAAAGTACGATTTAATAGAAAAGAAACCATTTGAACTTGTTGATTATTCAGAAGTATACGAAAAGGGCTGGTAATGAGATTAACAGTATTTACACCTACATATAACAGAAAAGAGTTATTAAAAAGAGCATATGAAAGCTTAAAAAGACAGACGAGCAGCGATTTTATGTGGCTTATTGTTGATGATGGCTCGACAGATGACACTAAAGCCGTGGTAGATGAATTTTTAAAAGAGGCACCATTTAAAATAGAATACTATTATTTTGAAAATGGTGGAAAGATGCGAGCTCATAATCGTGGTGTGGAAAGGTGTACTACAGAACTGTTTCTCTGTCTTGATTCGGATGATTATTTGTCAGGGACTGCTGTTGAGAAATTGCTTGCATCATATGATAAAGGTGTTAAAGAATGCAATTCTGAGAAGGATATTGCAGGTGTAATTGCACATAAAGGTATATCAGAGACAGAAATTTTTTCGGGACACGAATTTCCAAAGGTAGCATATTCAACATTATATGGCCTGTATTTAAAGGGTTTTAGAGGGGAAACAACGATAATGTTTCGTACAGATGTAATAGCAAAGTACCCTTTTCCAGAAATAGATGGTGAAAAGTATGTACCTGAGGACTATATTTATGATAAAATAGATAATGGCTTCCAATATGTAGTGGTGCCTGAAATAGTAACAATTTGTGAAATAGTAAGTGAAGGGTATACAGATTCAGTTAGTAAGCTTAAAGAAAATAATAAAGAAGCGTGGTATTTATACTATGAGCAGAGAGCGAGAATAACACCACTTTCTGTACTGAAGATAAAACACGCTGGTTTTTATATAAAATTTGCAAAGCTTTGTAACAAAAACATATTTGATACTAAGCTGCCTAAAATATATATATTTATAGGTTTACTTGCTGAAAAGTTTATAAAGAGATGAATAAATTACAGATGCGAAAGCGTGCATTCAATTTTATAATGTCATTTATTATAGTAGCACTTCAGACAGGTATTATGACTTATATTGAAGTGAATTTCTATAATACACAGCTTCCAAAAGCGTTTTTCTTCTGGGGGCATGTTTTTATTGCATTAGTTTATGCTTTTATTTTATTTATATTTTCTATTATGTATGGAGGTCTTGAGGTTGGCTCCTTCAGAATGCTTGAGTTGTCCTTTTCTCAAGGTTTTGCAACTTTAATTACGAATGTTATTTTTTATGCAATCGTAACTCTTCTTGCATATCATTTTCCATCACCGGTTGCTATTATGGTTGGTACAGTTATTCAGCTTTTAATTGCCGGAATATGGATTTTTATTTCTACTAAAATATATAGATTTCTATTTCCACCACTTGACATATTGCTTATATATGATGGAGATAATGTGGATTCATTTATTGAGAAGGTTAGAAGTCGCCGTCATCAGTTTAAAATAACAGAAAAAATTGTGGCGACAGAAACTATGGATGCTATTTCTAAAGCTATCAAACGTCATCAGGCAGTTATGATGTGGGATGTTTCTTCAAATGAAAGAAATATTATTTTCAAATATTGCTATGAGCATTCAGTAGAAATATACACAACACCAAAAATTATGGATATTGTACTCAGGGGTTCTAAGCAGTTACATTTGTTTGACACACCACTTTTCCTTACAACAAGCACACCTATGGAGTTTGAACAGGCGTTAATAAAACGTATATTTGATATAATACTTTCTTTATGTATTCTTGTTGTGGCACTGCCTTTTATGCTTTTGACAGCTATTGCAGTTAAGCTGTGTGATGGTGGTTCGATTATTTACAAACAGAAAAGACTTACGATTGATAATAAAGAATTTTACATATATAAGTTCAGAAGTATGAGTGAAAATGCAGAGGCGGACGGTGTGGCGAGACTTGCAAGTGAAAATGACTCACGAGTTACACCAGTTGGTAAGTTCATCAGAAAGGTAAGACTTGACGAGCTTCCACAGCTTATCAATGTATTAGAGGGTTCTATGTCGTTTGTGGGACCTCGCCCTGAAAGACCAGAAATCTGCGAAAAATATATTCAGGACATGCCAGAATTCTCATATAGAACAAAGGTTAAAGCTGGTATTACAGGATATGCACAGGTGTATGGCAAGTACAATACAATTCCATATGATAAGTTAAAGCTTGATTTATTTTACATAGAAAACTATTCGTTTTGGCTTGATTTAAAGCTTATTATACTTACAGTAAAGACGTTATTTAAGTTTGACAGCACAGAAGGTGTTGCTGAGGGAAGCGTCACAGCAAAAGACAGGTAATTATAAATGGTAGAGGGTAATCTTGTTAGCGTTGTAATACCAGTATATAACGCAGAAAACTGTATAGCTGATACGATTATGTCAGTTAAGAGTCAGACTCATACTAACTGGGAAATTATTTTAGTTGATGATGGCTCTACAGATAAAAGTGTCTCGGTTATGAAAGAGTATGAATGTGAAAACATCCATATTCTTTTTAGTGGAAAGAAAAGTGCGGCATTAGCACGAAATAAGGGCGTCGAGGCTGCAAAAGGAAGATATGTTGCATTTCTAGATGCTGATGATATATGGGACCCTGAAAAATTAGAAAAGCAGATAAACTTTATGACAGAGAATAATGTTGCTTTTTCTTTTACAGGATACGAGTTTGCCGATGAATTTGGCGTTAGCGTTAAAAAGCTTGTTCAGGTTCCGTTTAAAATTACATATGCGGAAGCACTTAAAAACACAACTATTTTTACAAGTACAGTAATGTTTGATATGAATCGTGTTACTAAGGAGCAGATTGAAATGCCAAATGTTCCGAGCGAGGACACAGCAACTTGGTGGAAGGTTTTAAGATATGGACTTCCTGCCTATGGCCTTAATGAGGGACTGACACTTTATAGAAGACAGTCAGGTACTTTGTCATCTAATAAGGTTGAGGCCATTAAAAGAATATGGAATCTGTATCGAAGAGTTGAAAAGCTTTCTTTTGTGTACAGTGCATACTGCTTTTGCTTTTATGCAGTAAGAGCTGTAATACGAAGATTATAAAGGTTTAAGAATGCGTATATTTGTTGTTGGTGACTATAAAACAGGTACAGGACCTGCCAATGTTACAATGGAATATTTAAAGAGACTTGAAAAGGGCACTCTATATCAGAAGTTTAATTCAAAAGCTGCAAGGGCTGCGGAAATCTTTATAAAGTCTCTTTTTTGTGATTGTATACTGATGTCTGGGTATTCAGCCCAGAATCTACTATGTATTAAGGCTGCGAAATTATTTAAAAAGAAAACAGCATACATAGTTCATGGTGCAATAACTTACGAGAATCAAATAAATCATGAAGAGAATGCAAGTATGAGCGAGGTTGAGGAAGAAACTCTTAAAGGTAGTGACTTACTGCTTGCTGTATCTGAAAAGTTTTCGGTATGGATGAAAGAAAATTATCCACAATATAAGCACAAGATAGATTACGTTACAAATGGTGTTGACTTTGAAGTAATTAAAAAAAGTGCAAATATAAAAGATAGCATTATTCGAGATAAAAAGCAGATAATGACAATCGGTGGCGGTATGCCAAGAAAAGCGATTTTGCAAATATGTGAAGCTATAGATATCCTTAATAAAGAAGGAGAAGATTTAAAGCTAGTTGTTATAGGCAAAGACGGTTATGATACTAAAAAAATAAACAGCTATCATTTTGTAGAAAACAGAGGTCTTGTGAGCAATGAAGAAAAAACAAAGCTATTTTATGAATCAGCTTTATTTGTGCAAAACAGTCTGTTTGAAACATTTGGTTTAGCGCCCGTTGAGGCTTTAAGCTGTGGTGTCAGTATATTAACTAGCAAGGTGGCTGGTGTGCTTGATATTTTAGCAGGGACATATGATGAGGATATAATAAATAATCCTAACGATACATATGAGCTTGCTGGAAAAATAAAAAATCTGCTCGTCAATTCTAACAACGAAAGACTGATAGGCTGTATTGATGAAGAGTCTGATAGTTGGGAAGTAAGAACGGCAGAGCTTACATCAAAACTAAAAAGGCTGGTAAAATAGAGGAGGAGAAAATGAAGGGATTTAATAAGGAGTTAAAAAAATTTATTGCTTATATTTTAATATTTGCAATGACAGTAATTCAGGCATCGTCTTTAACGGCTGTTAAAGCATTAGCCGATAGCCTTAATGGACCTGCTGGGGAAGTGGCAGAGGCTTACATAGGAAGTGTTTCATATAACACATTAGCAGATGCTATTAATGCTTCTAAGGCAGGCGATGTAGTTAAGCTTAATAAAGATGTCATGCTTAAAGAAAGCTTTGACGCATCAGAGTATACGATAAGTGAAAATACAATTATCGATATAAATGATAATAATGTATTTTTCGACGATTTTACTTTGAAGGTTGCAGATAATGCAGAGCTTACATTTACAGACAGTAATAAAAACAGTAAGCTGTTTGGCTATTTCACAAATGTAGATTTTTATACAATATCTGAAAATAAGCCACAGGATATTACAGAATATACTGAGTTCGATGGTGGCGCATTAACGGTTCTTGAAGGGGAAAAAGAAGCAAAGGGTACAATTTATGTTGATGGTGGTAAGTTAACACTTGATAATGTAAATGTTCTTAAAAATTTCTATCAAAATGATAATGTTACCGTAAATAATGTGACTATAAGTGCGAACAGTACCGCAAATATTGCACTTAATAAATCAAAAGTGGCAATAGGTGAAGGTGTTTTCATAAAAAGTAGTGCTGATGACAACTTTAATGGAAATGTAAGCATAAATGATTCAGCTGTTACAGGATTTTCTTCACATATAAGCAATTCATTTTTATCCTGCTTCTATGATGGAAATGTATTAATGCCAGGTTTCAAGGGCAATAAGCTTACGATAAATAATACAAAATTTTATAATAATATGAATATGGCTCCTATGTGGATTCGTTCAAATGAAAAGCTCGAGTTTACAGGCTGTAGCGTAAGTAATAACAGCACCTATAATTCAGATGTACAGTTCATAGATGCATTTATGTATATTATGAGTGATGCATTAATAGAAAATTGTTCATATACGAATAATAAAAATGCATTTTTAAATATATGTGATACTGTTTCGTTCAACAGATTGCTTAGTGGATATGAATCAGTTTCAAATAATGAAATTAATATTACAATTAAAAACTGCGAGCTTAGAAATAATACAATTAATACAACGTTTGGTTTAGAC
Organism: Lachnospiraceae bacterium; assembly: GCA_045627905.1. Classification (GTDB taxonomy): domain Bacteria; phylum Bacillota; class Clostridia; order Lachnospirales; family Lachnospiraceae; genus UBA2868. Next base: position 55,837 of record JAZQOO010000044.1, read on the forward strand.
ACAATCGGTTTAATTAACTGTGATGAAGAATGCTTTTCACACTATATTAATGGACTCGTACTTCATAAAGGCTACACAGGCTACAACTGTAATATAGTATTAGACACTTACACAGTTTCAAATAATAATTGTGAAGCATTTAATTTTAAATCACAGAAATCGTTATTTATTCCAGGAATAATTGTTCATGAGCATACACCATCTGCATTATGGTCGTTTAATGATACTCATCACTGGCATCAGTGTACGGATACTGAATGTCCTGATAGATATTTCCCATCAAAGCAGGCAGATTACTGCGAGCATACGATGACATATTCAAAAAATGACAGTGATTTATCTATAGCGTACTGCTGTAACAGTGATTGTGGAGTTTCTTCAAATGTAATTGCTCTTAAAGTTCCTGAAAATGCAGTATATGATGGAAATGCAAAGAGTGCTTCAGTTGAAGGACTTGATAATTGGGTAAATGCAGGACTTGCTGCACCAGTTTTAAAATATACTAGTGGTAATGAAATAGTTGAAAAGGCTGTTGATGTAGGAAATTATACTGCAATTATGACAGTCTCAGAAAATACAGTATCTGCAAACTTTGCTATTTCGAAAAAGACATTATCATCTGAAAATGTAAGTCTTTCAAGTGACAGATTTTACTATACAGGAAGCTATTTCAGTCCTGTAGTAACAGTTAAAGACGGAGAACGTACATTAACTGAAAACGTTGACTATACTGTGTCAGGTAATATTGTTGAGAGAGCATTCAATGCTGAAAATGAAACATATAAAATCTATGTTAGCTTTATTGGAAACTACGAAGGTAACGCTGTTAAGGAATGGTCGATTGTTAAATATGTAAGACCAGAAGGCTTCTCGGTTGTATTTGTAGATGATGATGATATAGAAGTAAACGAGATTGAGTACAAATACACTGGTAAAAATATAACACCAAAGATAAGAGCTTATTATAATGACAAGCTTCTTGTAGAGGGTGTAGACTATTCGATTGGATATTCTAATAACATAAATGCAGTTAACGCTGACACGAAGCTTTCAAAGCAGCCTTACGTTAAAATAACAGGAAAGAATGCTTACGCAAAAACCTTTAAGAAATATTTCAACATTACAAAGGTAAGTCTTGAGGAAACAGTACATGCAGAAAACGCAAAGGTTAAGCTTAAGTCATCATATAAGCCAATTATTATGTACAATGGACTTATATTAAAGAGTACTGAATATGAGCTTAGTAAAACTGATTCTTACAAAACAGAAGGCACTTATACATTAACTGTTAAGGCAAAGGAAAAAGGTAACTTCACAGGAAGCTTCCAGATTAATGTTACTACTCAGAATCAGAAGCTTAATAAATTTAAGGTTAATATTGATACGAAGACTAAATATTATTATGATGGCGAATCAAAGCTTCCTGCATATACAGTCGAAGATTCAAAGAGCAGAAACACAGCTCCAATATATTTGACATATGGTGTGGATTATTTGGTAAGTGTTCCTTTTGAGTCATCAGAAGCAGGCAAATATCAGCTTGTATTTTGTGGAATAGGTGACTATGAAGGTTATATAACAAAGAACTTCACAGTTAATCCATATAAGCTTGACATTGATAAGAAGAAAGATGTGATTATTAGTGCAGGTTCTACTGCTTACTACAGCACAAGCGGAGCAAAGCTTGATAATGTAGTTGTGAATGCTGTAATTAAGAGTGGTGAGGATACTAAAATATTCGGGCTTACAGAAGGAAAGGATTATAAGATATCGTACAGCTCTAATAAACAGGCATCTACAGAAAAATCAAAGGGTAAATATACGATATCATTCCTTGGAAATTATAAAGGAAGTAAGAGTGCAAAGAGTACATTTACAGTTTTAAGGATGCCAGTATCAGCCCTCAATGTTGTTTCAGTAAATAAAATAGGCTACACAAAGGATGGCGTATTTAAGCAGAAGCCAGAAGTAGAATTTATTAATGCCGATGGTACAAATGTAATAGCAAAAACATCAGATTACATTGTTAGTTATTATTTAGACCCTGATTGCAATGTTGAAATGAAGGGTAAGGATAAGCTTCATATAGATGACAGCGAAAATTATGGAATTGTATATGCTAAAATAACAGGAAAGAAGAATATCGAAAATGATAGTATTGTCGTTCCATATAAGGTTTACAGAAAGCTTGATAAAAAATCATCAGTAACTGATATGTCCAAGGCTACTATAAATCTTGTTTATCCTAAGGACCCTAATACAGGTAAGGATATTAAAACAATACCACAGACAGGTGAAAGAATTACGCCTGAAATAAAGGTAACATTAGGCGGAAGCAGAAATGTAATTGATTCGTCAGAATATACGGTAAGTTATATTAATAACACGCTTAAGGGTACTGGTAAAATAATTGTTACTGGAGTTGGCAGTGGTAAGGATAGTGTTGCGATAGGAACAAAAACGAAAACATTTACAATTTCAGCAATGCCATTAGAATAAAAAGTTTGAAATAAAGTATGATAAAACTAAATGATAAAGTAAAAAGAATAATAAATATCTGTCTGTTTTTAATAATATTTATGGGTTATTCCCTTACATTTATTGTGCCAAAGTTTTATGGCGTAACAGACAGATATGTCGGTGTATTTGTATTTTTAGTAGAATGTGTTTTATTTGCTATAAATGTAGATTTATTTAGTCTTGTAAAAAATAAAGACATCGACATATTTATTCTTTTTGCTTTAACAGCAATAACTTTAATAAATTTAATAATTGTTAAGTCCGGATTTGGAGCTTTCTTTATAGTTACTAATTTCAGCCTTATATTTTATATGTCTAAGTATATTAAGCTAAAAAAAGGAGATATAGATATTATTTTGTATTGCTATCTCTTATATTTTTTAGTATGGCTGATTGTGGCATATCCTGGATTTTTTGCTGATTATGCATATTATGCATATAATACAAATACAGCGGCTACATTTATAACGTATACGTTTTTAATAGTGTATATGCTGCTTGAAAGAATTGCGGCAAAGTATAGCTTTGTGAATGTAATAATAGTTATTTTATTTGTAAGAATAATAAGACTTGCAATGTGGCACAGGGCACGAGGCGCAATTATAATGATAGGCGTTTTTATGCTACTTAGATTTGTACTTATGGAGCATATTATAAAATCAAAAATTTTGTACAGTATTCTTGTTACTATATCAACTCTTGGCTCACTTTTATTTGTCGCATTTTACACAGTAATCGGAAGAACCGGTGTTAATATGAGAATTCCATTTTTTTATAAGGATATGTTCTCTGGCAGACAGGATATATGGTACGAATTATTTACACATTTTAAAAATGCTCCTTTAACTGGTACAGGCACAAATTTTGAAATAGAATCATTTATGGAATTTAATGTTCATAATGCAATGTATAACATTCTTGTAATATACGGAATTATCGTATTCGCAGGAGTAATGTACTTTGTATTTAAAAGAATGTTTGAGTTTAGAATGCTATGTCATAACAATGCAAATGCAAATAATAAAAAATATTGTATTACAGCATTGTCAGTATTGTTTGCTGTTTTTATGGAATCATTTTTAGACGTGGATTTAATATGGGCTGATTACGCATTAAATCTTATGTGTGTGCTTGTGTCAGTATATCTGTTTGGCACTACGAAAAATAATGACTGACAGCAAAAGGAACGAATCAGAACAGAGTGGATATAAGATTTGGGTAAATTAAAGTATTTATTTAAAAATATGGCACTTTTTTCTATCAGCAATTTTGTTACGAAAATTCTGGTTTTTCTTCTTGTACCATTATATACAGGCGTTCTTACTACATATGAATACGGTGTTGCTGATATAATTCAGGTTACGATACTGCTACTTGTTCCTGCGTTAACGATGAACATAGGCGAGGCTGCATTGAGGTTTGGAATTGAGTACAGTAATAGACGTAGGCAAATATTCGGCATTGGTAATAAATATGTTATAAGAAGCATTTTATATGTAACAGTGGCTTCTGTTATAGCAGCCTTTTTTGTAAATAATCAGATTAAAATATATATATTATTTTTTGTATTTGTTTTTGCCGCAAACTGTTTTTATGAATTTTATGTTTTATTTTTTCAGGGAACAGAAAAGGTGGAAAGTGTTGTTATTGGAAGTATAACATGCACTCTGATAACCGTATTGTTAAATATATTATTTTTACTAGTATTAAAGACAGGAATTTATGGTTATCTTATTTCACAAATAGTAGCTTTTTCGGTAGCGGCACTTGTAATGTGTATTGTGTCTGGCTATGCTCTTAATAAAAGCAAATCCAGTAATGATACCGATGATGTCGGGAATGAAGATATTAAGTCTTTAGAAAAGAAAATGACACAGTACTCAGTTCCTCTAATAGCCTATTCAACTGCATCATGGGTAAATAATGCATCAGACAGATATATCGTATTGCTTATGTGCGGTGCAGCCGTCAATGGTGTATATGGTGTTGCATATAAAATACCAGCAATTCTCATGGTATTTCAAAGAATCTTCGCTCAGGCGTGGCAGATTTCTGCAACAAAGACTCATGCAGATGAGGATGCAGAGCTTTTCTATACTAGTATGTATAAGCTTTACAACGCATTTATGGTAATAGGGTGTGCATTTCTAATAATGTTTGTAAAGGTTTTAGCATATCTAATGTTTAAAAAAGAGTTTTTTGATGCATGGAGACTTGTTCCAGCACTTCTTATATCAGTTATATTTGGCGCTTTGACGGGTTTTTTAGGGTCAATATGTCTTGCATATAAAGACTCAAAATCAATGGGGCTTGCAACTGGTATAGGTGCAATAATGAACGTTATATTAAATATAGTACTAATACCTCATTATGAGGCAATGGGGGCATCAGTTGCGACAGGTGTGTCATATTTTACAATGAGCATGCTTGCGCTTTATTTTGTGAGACGTCATGTGGCATTAAAAATAAATATCATGCGTGATATGTTTTCGTATATACTTATAATTATTGAAAGTATATGTATTGTGATGAATTACAAATATTCAGTCTTTGTCTCAATGGCGATAATAGTAATTTTGTCAGTCATATACTGTAGGGAAATTCGTGAGCTGGTTATTAAAAATCTTAAAAAAGCATAAGCTTTTGCGGAATTAATATGAATAAAATAATTGATAATTTAAAAAATAGAAATACAGTAGGTAATTATGCAATTATATTTGGAATAATTTTGATTACATCCCTTGAATGGCATTTTTATGAGATGTATCAGACTTTTACGAGGTTTGGAACGCTTATAACATTTGCGTGTCTTTTAGTAACCTTTTTTTGTTATGTTGATATTAAGGCTGCCCTTAAGGACCCTGTGTTTTACTTAATGGCAGGAACAGATATAATAGCTCTTAGCAATTTATTTCTGATTGGCTCAAATAAAGGGGCAATTCTTATAGTTATCGATTTTATGATGATTCTGTATCTTACAGGAAAGGTCGTATTTACTGACAGGCAGATTTATTTCACATTAGCATATGTAGCATTTTTCTTTTTCTATTGGACGGTTGATGTGAAGGGATATTTCAAGGGCTATAATACTAATTATGGCGGACTTATCCTTATTACAGGCTTTGCGTGTCTTAATATTTTGCTTGAATATTACAAGGAGAAATTAAGAAAAGAAAAAAAGAAATATGGAAAAGTATTAATCGTAGTAATGCTTATATTATTTGCGATAGCCTTCAATATTATTTCCTGGTATCGTTCAAGAACTGCATTAGTAGGACTTATTGTTCTGGCAATATTAATTCTTTTGCCAAAAAAAATCATTGCAAATAAAGTGTTTTATTTTATGAGCGTTATTTTTTCTACAGTTGGTGCAATATTGTTTGCAGGTTTTTATATGCTACTATCAGTATTAAATAAATATATGCATATTCAGATTTTTTATAAGGATGTTATTTCGGGAAGAGAAGCAGTATGGGGCGAGCTCTTCACTCAGTTTTTCAAAATGCCGTTAACAGGAATAGGCTCATCATATAAGCTTCATGTTGAGCTTATGGAAGGAATGCTTGAGGTACATTCTGGACTTTTAGATATTCTAATAATTCACGGAATTATTGTATTTATTCCTGTTTGTATGCTTTTAATCAAAAGAATGCTTTCATACAGGGAGATTGTATCAAAGGATAACGTTGCAAAGACAGCTTACGCAGCTCTTATGTGTATTCTCATCACAGGATTTTTCGAGAATTACTTTATTGTTCAGCCGTTTTCGTTAATTCTGTTTGTTGTAATGACTTTGTTTTTGAGCCGTGAGCTTAAGATAAAATAAACATTCTAAGGAAAAGAGGAAAAAATGTTCACGTTAGATTATTCAAAAAAAATAAAGGTACACTTTATGGGAATTGGTGGTATTTCCATGAGTGGTCTTGCAGAAATTCTTGCTGACAGAGGTTTTACGGTTACAGGCTCGGATAGAGAAAGCTCTAAGATTACAGAGGGTCTCGAAAAAAAGGGGATTAAGATTTCATACCCTCAGAAGGCAGAAAATATAACAGATGATATTGATTTAGTTGTGTATACAGCAGCTATTTCTAAAGATAATGAAGAGTTTATGGCAGCTATAGAGAAGGGAATTGAATGTATTCCAAGAGCCGATATGCTAGGTCAGATAATGAAAAATTATAAGACACCAATTGCTATTTCAGGAACTCATGGTAAGACAACTACAACTTCAATGCTTTCATCTGTTCTTATGAGTGCGAACCTTGACCCAACAATTACAGTAGGCGGGATTCTTGATATTATAAAAGGTAATTTACGAGTAGGACAGTCTGAACTATTTGTTACAGAAGCCTGTGAATATACTAACAGCTTCTTAAGCTTCTTCCCTAAGATAAGCATTATTCTGAATGTGGAAGAAGACCACATGGATTTCTTCAAGGATATAAATGATATTAGAAATTCGTTTACAAAATTTGCAGATTTAATTCCAGAGGATGGTCTTTTAGTAATTAATTCTGAAATTGATAATTATGAAGAAATATCGAAAAATGTTAAAGGTAAGGTAGTTACATTTGGATTTAATGATAAGGCAGATTATTATGCCGAAAATGTAACATATAATGAGTTAGGCTGTGCTTCATTTACATGTGTTAAGGGTGATGGCAAAAGGCTTGAAATCACACTGAGCGTTCCTGGAAAGCACAATGTTTTGAATGCACTCTCAGTAATAGCGGTATGTGATTTCTTAAGCATTGATGAAGAATTTTTAAAGGATGGTTTTAGCGCATTTCATGGTGCTGATAGAAGATTTCAGTATAAGGGAAAGCTTGGAGAAATTACGGTGATAGATGATTATGCTCATCATCCTACGGAAATTAAAGCTACACTTACTGCTGCTAAAAATTATCCGCATGAAAGAATTGTCGTAGTATTTCAGCCACATACATATACTCGTACAAATGCATTTTTCAATGATTTTTGTGAAGCACTTTCACTTGCAGATGTTGTTGTATTTGCTGAGATATATGCGGCACGAGAAAAGAATACAATAGGTATTTCTTCGAAAGACCTTTGTGACAAAATGATTAAAGATGGAAAAGCTGCAAATTATTTTGCAACCTTTGATGAAATAGAAAACTTTATTTTGCAAAATTGTACAAAGGGTGATGTGTTGATAACTATGGGTGCCGGAGATGTATATAAAATCGGCGAAAATCTTCTTGGGATGTAAGTTATCCACATATCCACAAAATAGTTGATTAAATTGTATAGATATTATGGGTTTACATAATTTGATAAAAGCAATGGTTGAACGCCATAGAAATCAAATAAATTATGGTTTACAAAAGTGGTTGTCAAATTAATTTATCCACATTATCCACACTATCCACAATTTTACAAAATCTCGAAAACGCCTTATTTTTCGGCGTTTTTGCCATTGAAAAAATAGTGCCTTGTGATAAAATCTACAACGAGTTATTTGCGCTTTAGGAGGCATATTTTGATATGGGAGAGTTGACACTGCTATCTGACTATAGTTTGGATACAACACTGCTTTCGAATATATATATTGATGAATATATGGCTGATAATAATGAGGCCCAGATGAAGATATATCTTTATCTTTTAAGAAATCTTGCAGGAAGAAAGCCTGTTTCGGTTGTATCAATTGCTGATAGCTTTAACTATACAGTGTTTGATGTTGAAAGATCACTTAAATATATGCAGACACAGGGGCTTATGGGGCTTACCTTTGAAGAGGACGGACACATAGCTTCGATTAGAATAAAACCGTTAAAGGCAAGAAGAAAAAATGAGTCTGAAATAATATATGCTGGAAATCTTTCAAAAAACAATAAGACAAATATGGAAAAATTTGATACATCAGACGACAAGAACAAAGAGGACAATAACAATTTAGAATATAAGAAACCATCATATTCAAGAGTGCAGATGGCAAAATTTGCCGAAGATGAAGTGGTTAAAAGACTTCTTTTTGTTGCAGAAAATTATATGGGAAAGAGCCTTTCACCAAGTGATATAAAAACTGTTATATATATTTATGATGGCTTGTCCTTTGATGAAGACTTGTCTGTTTATGTGATGGAATATTGCATAAATAATGGTAATAAATCATTAGATATGATAGAAAAGACTGCCGTTATATGGAAAAAGGCAGGCGTTAATGATGTTGCTTCGGCAAAGGTATTTACACAAAATGAGCCAGAACAGGTAAAAGATGTGTTTGTAGCATTCGGTATTCAGGGAAGTAATAGAAAACCATCGCAGGCAGAACTGTTTTTCGTGAAAAAATGGGTTGGCGAATATGGTTTTTCTACAGATATAATCTGTGAGGCATGCAGAAGAACTGTTGATAAGATTCATACTGTAAGCTTTGAATATGCTGATGCGATTCTTAAAAACTACAAAAAGCAAAATGTAAAGACAATATCAGATATTGAAAATCTTGATGAGACATTTGCTGAGGGTAAGGGAGCTTCTAGTTCAAGGAGTAAAAAATCTGCGCCAAAAAGTGACATGAAAAAGACAAACAAGTTCAATAATTTCTCTCAGAGAGAGTATGATTATGAAGAGCTTGAAAAAATGTTATTTAATTAAACAGAAAATTTATTTTACTAATTAATTGCTTATAAGGAGGAATTTACATTTGCCTCTTACAAATGAACAGTACGATCTCATTATGAATTCGTACGAGCAGAGAAAATTTGATAATCATCGTATTCTGAAGGAACGAAGAGAAGAAATATATTCAAAAATTCCTGAGTACAAAAAAATTGATGATGAAATTTCGGATCTTGCATTTCAGTGTGGCATGAAAAGACTTAGTGGGGATAAAAATGCCTTAAGTGGAATGAAAAGTGAGATAGAAAAAAAATCACAGCAGAAGATGAAGCTTCTTAAGGAAAACGGATATAGCGAGGATTATCTGGAGCCAATATTTACATGTCCTATTTGCGAGGATTCAGGATATGTTGGAAATGAAAAATGTAGTTGTTTCAAACAGGAAATAATAAAGGTAAAATACGAGCAGTCAAATATTGGAGAGATATTAGAAAAAGAAAATTTTGATACACTGTCATATGATTATTATTATGATAGTGAAATAGATGAAGTTAAAAAGGTTATAGATGGCTGTAAAAAGTTTGCTGAAGAGTTTGATGACAAAAAAGAAAATTTGATTTTATTTGGTAGGGCGGGAACTGGTAAAACGTTTCTAACAAATTGTATTGCAAAGAAGCTTATAGATACAGAACATTCTGTGCTTTACTTTACATCATTTCAATTATTTGATACACTTGCAAAGTATACGTTTAAACGTCAGGGTAATGATGAAGAGATAAGCGAAGTGCATAGTGACATGTTATCATGTGATGCACTAATAATTGATGATTTAGGAACTGAAATAGATAATTCGTTTACGGTAACACAGCTATTTCTCATATTGAATGAACGTGGGAAAAATGGCAAATCAACGATTATTTCTACAAATCTGTCATTAGCTGAATTGGCAGAGAAATATTCTGAAAGAGTATCATCGAGGATACTAGGCGATTACAAAAAGTATAAAATTGACATCGCTGATATTAGGATTAAAAAGGCTAAGATGAATATGGAATAGTTTTAGCCATAAATAATAAATGCATTCAAAGAAAGCGAGGAAAAGTAATGGGCGCACATGATAAGCGTAACCTGGACAGTATCCCTGTAGGAGCACTTAGAATGATTCCTTTAGAGGGATGCAAAAAGCTTGGAGAGAGTGTAGATAAGTATTTAGTTGGGTGGAGAGAAGAAAGAGAAAGTGAACATAAAAATTCACTTGCTTTCGCAGGTTATCAGAGAGAATCATACATTCTTGATGCACATATTTCAAGATTTGGTACTGGAGAAGCTAAAGGTACTATTAATGAATCTGTCAGAGGAACAGACCTGTATTTACTGGTAGATGTAAGTAATTATTCACTTACATACAAGCTGTGTGGAATAGAAAATCATATGTCACCAGATGATCACTATCAGGATTTAAAGAGAATTATTGCTGCTGTAGGAGGTAAGGCAAGACGTATAACAGTTATTATGCCATTCCTCTATGAATCAAGACAGCATAAGAGAAGTACAAGAGAATCTCTTGACTGTGCGATTGCACTTCAGGAGCTTGTCAGAATGGGTGTTGATAATATTATTACTTTTGACGCTCATGATGACAGAGTTCAGAATGCAATTCCACTTAATGGTTTTGAAACAGTACGTCCTACATATCAGTTTATTAAAGGACTGCTTAGTCATGTTGATGACCTTACAATAGATTCTCAGCATATGATGGTTATAAGCCCGGATGAAGGCGGTATGAACAGAGCTATTTATATGGCAAACGTTTTAGGCCTTGATATGGGTATGTTCTATAAGAGACGTGATTACACAAAGGTTGTTAATGGAAGAAATCCTATTGTATCACATGAATTCCTTGGTTCTTCTGTAGAAGGAAAGGATGTTATCGTAATAGATGATATGATTTCATCAGGAGAAAGTGCAATAGATGTAGCAAGACAGCTTAAGAAGAGAAAAGCAAACAGAATTTTCATTGCTTCAACATTCGGTCTTTTTACAGGTGGAATGAAGGTGTTTGATGATGCTGTTGCAGAAGGTCTTATTGATAAGGTTCTTACTACAAATCTTATTTATCAGACAGAGGAGCTCTTATCAAGAGACTATTATATAAGCTGTGATATGAGTAAATATATTGCATACATTATCGACACACTCAATCATGATTATTCTATCAGTGATTTATTAGATCCAAATGATAGAATTCAGAGATGTGTTGCAAACTATAAAGAAAAACAAAAAAATAGAGAGAAATAAAGTTCGTAATTGAGAATGATTGCGACCGACATATCAATGAACTTGTGAAACAAGTGAGTTGATGATTCATACTATACGAGGAGATAAGATATGTCAACAATTAGAAATGAGGCACTTTGGGAATCAGGCGCTAAGAAAATAGAATGGGTGAAGAGAAACTGTGATCTTCTTCGAAATCTTGAGGAGGAGTTTTCAAAGACAAAGCCATTTGCTGGAAAGAAAATTGCACTTTCAGTTCATTTGGAAGCTAAGACAGCTTATCTTTGCAAAGTATTGAAGGCTGGCGGCGCTGAAATGTATGTTACTGGTTCTAATCCTCTTTCTACACAGGATGATGTTGCAGCAGCACTAGTGCATGATGGACTCGAAGTGTTTGCATGGTATAACTCAACACCTGAAGAGTACGAGGCACATATAAGAGAAACATTAAGCTATGGTCCTAATATTGTAATTGATGATGGCGGTGACCTTGTACACATGATTCACACAGAAATGCAGGAGCTTATTCCAAACATTATTGGTGGATGTGAAGAAACTACAACAGGTATACTTAGATTAATCGCAATGGACAGAGACAAAGAACTTAAATTCCCAATGGTTCTTGTAAACAATGCTATGTGTAAACATTTCTTTGATAACAGATATGGTACAGGCCAGTCTGTTATGGATGGAATTAACCGTACTACTAACCTTATTGTAGCTGGAAAATATGTTGTTGTTGCTGGTTATGGCTGGTGTGGAAAAGGCGTAGCAATGAGAGCTAAGGGGTTAGGCGCAAAGGTTATTGTTACAGAAATTGATCCTGTAAAGGCAATTGAGGCTATAATGGATGGTTTTGATGTAATGCCAATGAATGATGCAGCAAAGATAGGAGATTTCTTTATTACTGTTACAGGCTGTGATAAGGTAATTGATGAAGAGGATTTCAAGGTAATGAAGGACGGTGCGATTCTATGTAATGCAGGTCATTTTGACTGTGAAATAGATATGGCTACTCTTCGCAAAATTGCTGTAGAAGCAAAGGAAATGCGTGCAAATATTATGGGCTACACGCTTGATAATGGTAATACATTATGTGTTCTTGGTGAGGGAAGACTTGTAAACCTTGCGTGTGGTGATGGACATCCTGCAGAAATCATGGATATGTCATTTGCTATTCAGGCTTTATCAGCAAAATATCTTGTTGAAAATGAAGGCAAGATTGATAAGATGATTATTGATGTTCCAGAAGAAATCGACAGAAAGGTTGCAGAGCTTAAGCTTGCATATCTTGGAAAGACTATCGATAAGCTTACTCCTGAGCAGGCTGCGTACCTTGCTTCATCAGCGGTTTAAAAAGGAAAGCTATCAAGAGTGATAGAATGTATAAGCATATAATCAATTAAATAATAAATGATGAGGAAGACATCCAATAGGGTGTCTTTTTCTTTTATACATGATAACGCAAATGGCTCGCAGAGCGTGCCATTTCGTTATATTATCGCTATTATGATGCTGAGGTCAAAAGGTATTATGGCCTCATGTTTAGCAGGTCAATAAATGTTATATACTATATGTTGTAAATGTAAAATAGATTTTATCAATAATTCACAAAAAAAGTGAAGATTATAGAGAAATTTTGTTCACTTTTAATGATAGTTATGATATTATCTACTTATGTAAGACTATGTATTTTATATAATAGTAATTATTTAATATATGGTACGAATACATGAGTTTTGTAATAAATTAAAGATAGTAGGTGATGTTATTGATAAAGAAAGAAATGATTGCAATGTTACTTGCAGGTGGGCAGGGAAGCCGACTTGGTGTTCTTACATCTAAAGTTGCAAAGCCTGCGGTATCTTTTGGTGGAAAATACAGAATTATAGATTTTCCGCTTAGCAACTGTATTAATTCTGGTATTGATACAGTAGGTGTTTTAACACAGTATAGACCTCTTAGACTTAATGCACATATCGGTATAGGTATTCCGTGGGACCTCGACAGAAATGAGGGCGGAGTTACCATTCTTCCACCATACGAAAAAAGTGAAAATAGTGAGTGGTATACAGGAACAGCAAATGCAATATTTCAGAATATTGATTACATGGATATGTATAATCCAGAGTATGTTCTGATTCTTTCTGGAGACCATATTTATAAGATGGATTACGAGGTTATGCTTGATTTCCATAAAGCTCATAATGCAGATGTTACCATTGCTGCAATGCCTGTGCCAATGGAAGAGGCAAGCAGATTTGGTATTCTTATTACAGATGAGGATAGAAGGATTATCGAGTTCGAAGAAAAGCCAGAGCATCCTCGTTCAAATCTTGCTTCAATGGGTATATACATTTTTAGCTGGAAGGTTTTAAGAGAAGCGCTTATAGCAAATAAAGACCAGCCATCTCTCGATTTTGGTAAGCATATTATTCCATATTGCCATGCAAACGGAATTGGAAGAACATTTGCATATGAATTTAATGGTTATTGGAAAGATGTTGGAACTCTTAATTCATACTGGGAAGCAAACATGGAGCTTATAGATATAGTTCCGGAGTTTAATTTATACGAAGAATACTGGAAAATCTATACGCGTAATTCTACGATGCCACCACAGTATGTTGCACAGGATGGTGTTATAGAAAAGTGTATAGTTGGAGAGGCAGCAGAGGTATATGGAAAGGTATATAATTCTGTAATAGGCTGCAATGTTTCTATTGGTAAGGGAACGGTAATAAGAGATTCAATTATTATGGATAATACAGTTATTGGCGATAATTGTGATATAACAAAAGCTATAATTGCCGAGTCTGTAACAATTGGAAATGGAGTAATATTAGGTAAAGGCGAAGAGAAAGAAAACGATACAGCGCCTCACATTTACAATCATGGAATTGTAACAATCGGGGAAAGAAGTACTATTCCTTCATCGATTTCTATAGGTAAAAACTGTATGGTATTTGGTGAAACTACTAAAGCAGATTACCAGAATAATTCACTTGAAAGTGGAAAGACTTTGAACAAGGCAGGTGATGAGAGATGAGAGCGATAGGTTTAATTTTAGCCGGTGGTAACAATTTTAGAATGAAGGAGCTTACAAAGAACAGAGCTATGGCAGCGATGCCGATAGCAGGAAGCTATAGAAGTATTGATTTCGCACTTAGTAATATGACAAATTCTCATGTTACAAGAGTTGGTGTTCTTACTCAGTACAATGCGAGAAGTCTAAATGAGCATTTGAGCTCATCAAAGTGGTGGAACTTTGGACGTAAAATGGGTGGACTTTATGTGTTCAATCCAACTGTTACACAGGACAACGGCTTCTGGTATCGAGGAACAGCGGATTCTATTTATCAGAATATAGGATTCCTTAAGGAAAGTCATGAGCCATATGTAATAATTGCATCTGGTGATGCTATTTATAAGCTTGACTATGGTAAGGTTTTAGAATATCACATAGATAAAAAGGCAGATATTACTATTGTATGTAAGGATATCGACACTTGCTCTGAAAAGGGTCGATATGGCTTTGTAAGATTAAATGATGATAACAGGATTGAGGAATTTGATGAAAAACCTCAGGTAGTAAAACAGGGAACTGTATCTTGTGGTATATACATTATAAGACGCAGACTTCTTATCGAGCTTATTGAAAAGAGTGCTGAAGAGGATAGATTCGATCTTGTAAGAGATATTATTATAAATAATGTGGACGACAGAAAGATATATGCTTACAAGATGAGTGAATACTGGATGAATATTTCATCAGTAGATGATTATTATAAAGCTAATATGGATTTTCTTAATCCTGATATAAGGAATTATTTTTACAGAAATTATCCAGCTATTTATTCAAAGGTTGAAGATTTGCCGCCAGCAAAGTATAATTATGGTTCGAGGGTTAGCAATTCGCTGATTTCAAGCGGTGCCATAATAAATGGAACGGTGGAAAACTCAGTATTATTTAAGAAAGTTTTTGTTGGAAACAACTGTGTAATACGTAACTCGATTATTCTCGATGATGTATATATTGGAGACAATAGTGTGATAGAGAATTGCATCATAGATGGACGTGGTACTGTAAGAGCGAATACTACGTATAAAGGTGAAGATGGTGTTAAGGTTATAATCGAGCAGAGTGACAGATATGTATTTTAAGAATAAACCCCGTATATGCGGGGTTTATTCAGTTTAATACATGATAACGCAAATGGCTCGCAGAGCGTGCCATTTCGTTATAAGAATGGGACGCCTCAGGCACAAATACATATCCCGTTGCGGTTGTCGGCTTATGTAAATCTAAAGAATTACATAAGCCTCCGGATTCCTCGCGTAGGATATGATTTGATGCCTTCGGCTAGAAAAGATATATAGTATGATTTAGCTTCGGCTGGAAAAGATATATAGAATGGGACGCCTCAGGTACAAATACATATCCCGCTGCGGTTGTCGGCTTATGTAAATCTAAAGAATTACATAAGCCTCCGGATTCCTCGCGTAGGATATGATTTTATAGCTTCGGCTGGAAAAGATATATAGAACGGGACGCCTCAGGCACAAATACATATCCCGCTGCGGTTGTCAGCTTATGTAAATCTAAAGAATTACATAAGCCTCCGGATTCCTCGCGTAGGATATGATTTGATGCCTTCGGCTAGAAAAGATATATAGTATGATTTGATAGCTTCGGCAAAAAAAGGTATAGAATATGATGCCTTCAGCTAAAAAAGATATATAGTATGATTTAGTTTCGGCTGGAAAAGGTATATAGAATATGAGGCCTCAGGCACAAATGAGATAAAAAGTAGGAGCAGAATAAGATGTATATAATCGCGGGACTTGGAAATCCTAAACCAGAATATAATAATACAAGACATAATATTGGCTTTGATGTGATAGATGTTTTGGCAGACAAAAATAATATAGATGTGACTACAAGTAAGCATAAGGCACTTGTTGGTAAAGGAATTATAAATGGTGAGAAATGTATTCTTGTAAAGCCGATGACATACATGAATTTGAGTGGCGAGAGTATCGTTGATGTGTGTAATTATTATAAGGTTGATGTGGAAACGGAGCTTATAGTTATATATGATGATATTGCTCTTGATGTTGGTGCAGTGAGAGTACGTAAGAAGGGAAGTGCTGGCGGACACAATGGTATGAAAAATATAATTCAGCATCTTTCAACGGAAAATTTTATGCGTATAAGAATGGGTGTTGGTGAAAAGCCAAAAGGATATGATTTGGCTGATTATGTACTTGGTCACTTTACTGATAAAGAAAGAGATTTGATGGACGAAGGAATAGTAAATGCAATTAACGCAATTTCAGTAATTATGTCAGATGGTGTTGAAAAAGCAATGGGTGCATTTAACAAGAAGAATTCGGTACCAAATGGAGGCATATAGTTGAAGATTTTATCTGCTCCAGCACTGGAGCTTGAAGCACTATCCCTGGCGAAAAATGATTTAAAATCAGAGGGGATAGTTGAAATTAATGGATGTTCTGATGCCGTTAAATTAAATACAGCATTTAGCTTGAGCGATGGTTTTATTCATAAAATCATCGTTACTTTTAGTGAACAAAAGGCTAAAGAAATAAAGGATGAGTACAGCTTTTATGATGAAAATGTATATTTATATCCGGCAAAGGACTTGATTTTTTACCAGGCAGATATTCATGGTAAGCTTCTTACAAAGGATAGACTTAAGTGCTTGAAGGCAATAATAAATAATGAAAAGGCAACTATAGTTACAACCTTTGATGCACTTATGAATAATCTTATTCAGCCTGAAAAAATAGCAGATAAAATTGTGACTGTAAAAAAAGGCGACAGCGTAGATATAGACAAATTTACTGGTAATCTAATTACTCTTGGATATGAGCGTAATTATCAGGTGGAAAGTGAGGGACAGTTTTCTGTAAGAGGTGGAATTATCGATATTTTTCCGCTGACAGATGAGAATCCTGTGAGAGTTGAACTGTGGGGTGATGAAGTTGAATCGGTAAGACTATTTGATGTCAGCACTCAAAGGTCCCTTAAACAGCTTGAAGAGTTTACTATTTTTCCTGCGACAGAAACTGTTCTATCACAAGAGGAAAAAGAAGCTGGTATTGAAGAAATTTTAAAGGATGCGAAAAAGCTTTCAGATAAATTCAGAAAGGAATTTAAAACAGAAGAGGCATTTAGAATAACCGAAAGTGTTAGACAGTTCAAGGAACGTATTTTGGAATTATCTGTAAGTGATTCCAATATAGATGCATATATTAACTATTTCTATAAAGAAAAGGTGTCATTAATTGATTATTTTGCATTAGATAAGGCACTTTTTATTTTAGATGAACCTGTAAGACTTACAGAGCTATCAAAGGCATGTGAGTTAGAGTTTAGAGAAAGTATGTCGGCAAGACTAGAGAAGGGATATGCATTACCAAAATCTGCGGATATCTTATTTTCAAAGAATGAGGTAATGGCTAAACTTTCGAAATGTCGCTGTATTGCACTTGCAGCTTTGCCTGTCAGAAAATCGGTTTATAAAGCCAAGTCTGTTCATTCTGTTATTTCTAAGCCTGTGAGTTCGTATAATAATAGCTTCGAGGCTTTAGTTAAAGATTTAAAGAAGTATAAGAAAAATAGAAACAGAGTTGTTCTTATCTGTCCTTCAAGGTCAAGGTGTGCAAGACTTGCTGAAGACCTTCGAGATGAAGAAATAAATGCATATTACTCTGAGGACTATGACAGAACAGCTAATCCGTCAGAGGTAGTTATAATATACGGAAGAATTAAGCAGGGCTTTGAATATCCGATGGTAAATTTCACTGTCATTTCAGAGTCTGATATTTTTACTGTTCAGAAAAAGAAGCGCCACAAGACTAAAATGTTCGAAGGGCGTGGCGTTCAGAGCATGAACGAGCTGAGTGTTGGTGATTATGTAATTCATGAGAGTCACGGACTTGGAATATACAGAGGAATAGAACAGGTTTCGGTTGATAAAGTAACAAAGGACTATATGAAAATATCGTATAGAGATGGCGGAAATCTTTTTATACCTGTTACTAATCTTGAGACAATTCAAAAGTATGCATCAAAGGATAAAGAAGGTCCGGCACCTAAGCTTAATAAGCTAGGCTCAAAGGAGTGGTCTGTTGCTAAATCAAAGGTTAAGCTTGCTGTAGAAGAGGTGGCATCTGATTTAGTGGAGCTTTATGCAAACAGACTTAATAAACAGGGATATGTTTATGGTAAGGATACTGTGTGGCAGACTGAGTTTGAGGAGCTATTTCCATTTGAGGAGACAGATGACCAGTTAAGTGCTATTAATGATACAAAATCTGATATGCAGTCAACTAAAATCATGGATAGGCTTATATGTGGTGATGTCGGTTATGGTAAGACGGAAATAGCAATAAGAGCGGCTTTTAAGGCTGTTCAGGAAGGAAAACAGGTTGCATATCTTGTTCCGACTACTATTTTAGCAGGACAGCATTATAATACTTTTGTTGAACGAATGAAAAACTTTCCTGTGAAGGTTGGTCTATTATCACGCTTCAGAACAAAGAAGGAGCAGAATGAAACCATTTCTGAACTAAAAAAAGGGATGGTCGATATTGTAATTGGTACGCATAGACTTTTATCAAAGGATGTTGCATATAAGGACTTAGGACTGCTTATTATAGATGAGGAGCAGCGTTTTGGTGTTGCTCATAAAGAAAAAATAAAAAAACTTAGGGATAATGTCGATGTGCTTACATTGACAGCAACTCCTATTCCAAGAACTCTTCATATGTCGTTAATTGGTGTAAGAGATATGTCTGTGTTAGAGGAAGCACCACAGGATAGAATGCCGATTCAGACATTTGTAATGGAATACAATGAAGAGCTTATAAGAGAAGCTATTAATAGAGAACTTTCCAGAAATGGACAGGTTTTCTATGTATATAACAGAGTAAATAATATTGCTGATATTGCAGCTAAAATAAAGGAGTTATGTCCTGATACAGAGGTTGCATATGCTCATGGAAAGATGAATGAGCGTGAGCTGGAGGACATAATGTACAGCTTTGTTAATGGGGAAATAGATGTTCTTATTTCAACAACAATTATAGAGACGGGTCTTGATATACCGAATGTTAACACGATGATTATTCATGATTCTGACCAGCTAGGTTTATCGCAGCTATATCAGCTACGAGGACGTGTTGGAAGGTCAAATAGAACAGCATATGCATTCTTGATGTATAGAAAGGATAAGCTATTAAATGAGACTGCAGAAAAACGACTTGCTGCAATAAGAGATTTTACGGAATTAGGTTCTGGGTTTAAAATTGCCATGAGAGACCTTGAGATACGAGGTGCTGGTAATATTTTAGGCAAGTCACAAAGTGGACATATGGCAGCAGTTGGATATGATTTGTATTGCAAGATGTTATCAGAGGCTGTCAAAGATAAAAAGGGCGAACAAATAAATTCAGATGATACAGAAACAACAATTGACCTTGATGTTGATGCATATATTCCTGACGCATATATCACAAACGAGCTTCAAAAGCTAGATATTTATAAACGTATATCTACTATAGAAACGCTTAGTGAAAGAGAGAGTATGCTTGAAGAACTTACGGATAGATTTGGAGCACTTCCAAAGGCGGTATTAAATATTCTTGATGTGGCTTATTTAAAAGCAAGAGCTAAAGAAAATTTTATAACATCTATTAAAGGTGATAAGGGAATTGTTTATTTGACGATACATGAGAAGGCACTCTACGATACTGAAAAAATAGGAAGATTTATGGCTTCTTATAAAGGAAATCTCTCTATGAAGAATAATCCAAAGCCAACATTTATTTACAGAATGCCAAGAGGAATGAATACAGGTGAGGATCAGATGGTAAAGATGCTAGAATTTATGAGTGAAATTCGTGAAAATATCGTTGTACTTTAAAAATGTATGTGGTACAATTATAGCATCGCAATGATAAATATTTCACAATCTTTTTGTGAATTGTTTTCAAATTATATACGAGAAAGGATGAGAAAAATGGCATTAGTTACAACAACAGAAATGTTTAAGAAGGCTTATGACGGCGGATATGCTGTTGGTGCTTTCAACGTTAACAACATGGAAATCGTACAGGGTATCACAGAAGCAGCAGGAGAGCTTAAGAGCCCTGTTATTCTTCAGGTTTCAAAGGGAGCAAGAGCATATGCTAACCATACATACCTTGTTAAGTTAGTAGAAGCAGCAGTTGCTGAAAATCCAGAAATTCCAATCGCTCTTCACTTAGATCATGGTGATACATTTGAATTATGTAAGTCATGTATCGATGGTGGATTTACATCAGTTATGATTGACGCTTCATCAAAGCCATTTGAAGAGAATATAGCACTTACAAAGCAGGTAGTTGAATATGCTCACGAACATGGCGCAGTAGTAGAAGCAGAGCTTGGTACTCTTGCAGGTATCGAGGATGAAGTAGTAGTAGAAGCTGGTCATGAAGCATACACAAGACCAGAAGAGGTTGAAGAGTTCGTTGATAAGACAGGTTGTGATTCACTTGCAATAGCAATCGGAACATCACATGGTGCATATAAGTTTACAGCAGCTCAGTGTACAAGAAATGCAGAGGGAATCCTTGTTCCACCTCCACTTCGTTTCGATGTACTTGAAGAGTGTATTAAGAGACTTCCAGGTTTCCCAATCGTACTTCACGGTTCATCATCAGTTCCACAGGAATTCGTTAAGATGGTTAACCAGTATGGTGGAAATATGCCAGATGCTGTAGGTATTCCAGAAGAGCAGCTTCGTCAGGCAGCTAAGCTTGCAGTATGTAAGATTAACATTGACTCTGATATCAGACTTGCAATGACAGGTAACATCAGAAAGTACTTTGCAGAGCATCCAGATCATTTCGATCCACGTCAGTACTTAAAGCCAGCTCGTCAGGCTGTTAAGGATATGGTAGCTCACAAGATTCTCAATGTTCTTGGTTCAGACGGTAAGGCTTGATAAATATTAGATTTTAGAGTAAAATATAGGTTGCTGTGCTATGCGCAGCAACCTATATTATTTTAGGTACACATGATAATTTAGTATTTTTAAGGGTGATAGAGATGTACAAGAAAGTTGATACTGATCTCAAGTTTGTCGACAGAGAAAAGGCAATTGAGAAATTCTGGAAAGAAAATAAGATATTCGAAAAGAGTATGGAAAATCGTAAGGAAGGTCCAACATATACATTCTATGATGGTCCTCCAACTGCAAATGGTAAGCCACACATTGGTCATGTACTTACACGTGTTATTAAGGATATGATTCCAAGATACCGTACAATGAAAGGTTACATGGTACCAAGAAAAGCAGGTTGGGATACACATGGTCTTCCAGTAGAGCTTGAGGTTGAAAAGCTTCTTGGCATTGATGGAAAGGATCAGATTGAGGCATATGGTCTTGATCCATTTATTTCAAAGTGTAAGGAAAGCGTATGGAAATACAAAGGTATGTGGGAAGATTTCTCAGGTACAGTTGGATTCTGGGCTGATATGGATAATCCATACGTTACATATGATGATAACTTTATTGAGTCAGAATGGTGGGCACTTAAGACTATTTGGGATAAAGGTCTTTTATATAAAGGCTTTAAGATTGTTCCATACTGTCCGCGTTGTGGAACACCATTATCATCACATGAGGTTGCACAGGGATATAAGACTGTTAAAGAACGTTCAGCAATCGTTAGATTTAAAGTATCAGATGAGGATGCTTATTTCCTTGCATGGACAACAACTCCTTGGACACTTCCAAGTAATACAGCACTTTGTGTAAATCCAGATGAAGAATATGCTAAGGTTAAAGCAGCCGATGGTATGACATACTATATGGCTTCTGCACTTCTTGACAAGGTGCTTGGTTCACTTGCAGAAGAAGGTGAAAAAGCATACGAAGTATTAGAAACATACAAAGGAAAAGATTTAGAAAATAAAACGTATGAGCCTTTATTTGAATGTGCAGGTAAGGTTGCTGAAAAGCAAAACAAAAAGGCACATTTCGTTACAGTAGATGATTATGTAACAATGACAGATGGTACAGGTATTGTTCATATCGCGCCTGCATTTGGTGAGGACGATTCAAGAATTGGACGTAATTATGACCTTCCATTTATCCAGTTTGTTGATAATAAAGGTAATCTTACAGATGATACACCTTATGCTGGAATGTGGGTAAAGGATGCAGATCCAAAGATTTTAACAGACCTTGATGCAGAGGGTAAGTTATTTGCAGCACCTAAGTTTGAACATGAATATCCGCACTGCTGGAGATGTTCTAAGCCACTTATTTACTATGCACGTGAGTCATGGTACATAAAGATGACTGCAGTAAAGGATGATTTAGTTAGAAATAATAAGACAGTTAACTGGATACCTCAGTCTATTGGTGAGGGAAGATTTGGTAACTGGCTTGAAAATATACAGGACTGGGCTGTTTCACGTAATCGTTACTGGGGAACACCACTTAACGTTTGGGAATGTGATAAGTGCGGTCATCAGGATGCAATCGGTTCAAGACAGCAGCTTAAAGAAATGACAGGAAGAGATGATGCTCTTACAGTTGAGCTTCATCGTCCATATATTGATGAATTCACATGTAAATGTCCTAAGTGTGATGGAACAATGAAGAGAGTACCAGAAGTTATTGACTGCTGGTTTGATTCAGGTGCTATGCCATTTGCACAGCATCATTATCCATTTGAAAATAAAGAGGTATTTGAGAAGCAGTTCCCTGCACAGTTTATTTCAGAGGCCGTTGACCAGACTCGTGGATGGTTCTATTCGCTTATGGCAGAATCGACACTTCTCTTTAACAAGAGCCCATATGAAAACGTTATAGTTTTAGGTCTTGTTCTTGATGAGAACGGTGAAAAAATGTCAAAGTCAAAGGGCAATGCGGTGGACCCATTTGATGCTCTTTCAACATATGGTGCAGATGCGATTCGTTGGTATTTCTATATTAATTCAGCACCATGGCTTCCTAATAAGTTCCATGGTGGCGCAGTTATGGAAGGCCAGAGAAAGTTCATGGGAACACTTTGGAATACATATGCATTTTTCGTATTATATGCAAATATTGATGACTTTGATGCATCGAAGTATAAGCTCGAATATGATAAACTACCTGTAATGGATAAATGGGCATTGTCAAAGCTTTATTCATGTATTAAGGAAGTTGATAATAACCTTGATAATTACAGAATTCCAGAAGCAGCAAGAGCACTTCAGGATTTCGTTGATGATTTGTCTAACTGGTATGTCAGAAGATGTCGTGAAAGATTCTGGGCTAAAGGTATGGAGCAGGATAAAATAAATGCTTACATGACACTTTATACATGTCTTGTTGAAATCAGTAAGGCTGCAGCGCCAATGGTTCCATTTATGGCAGAAGAGATTTATTTGAATCTTGTTAAGTCAGTTGATAATAATGCACCTGAAAGTGTTCATTTATGCGATTTCCCTAAGGCAGAGGAAAGCTTTATAGATGCAGAGTTAGAGAAAGATATGGATGCTGTTCTTAAGGTCGTTGTTATGGGACGTGCAGCAAGAAATACAGCAAACATTAAAAACAGACAGCCAATAGGCAAGATGTATGTTAAAGCAAACTTTTCACTCACTGAGTTTTATACAGATATTATTAAGGATGAACTCAATGTTAAATCAGTTGAGTTTACAGATGATGTAAGAGAGTTTACTTCATATTCATTTAAACCACAGTTAAAGACTGTAGGACCTAAATATGGTAAACTGCTTGGCGGAATCCAGAAAGAATTAGCTGCACTTGACGGTAATGCAGCAATGGACGAGCTTAATGCAGGAAGACCGGTTACATTTGAAGTAAATGGTGAAAAGGTTGAATTAAATAAAGAAGACCTTCTTATAGAAATGGTTAAAAAGGAAGGATATGTATCAGAAAATGACAATACAGTAACGGTAGTTCTTGATACTAATCTTTCAGAAGAACTTATTGAGGAAGGCTTTGTAAGAGAGATTATTTCAAAGATTCAGACAATGAGGAAGGAAGCTGGATTCGAAGTTATGGATAGAATAGTTGTCTATGCCAAGGATTCAGATAAAATTGCTGATATCTTAAATAGAAATAAAGAAACGCTCATGTCGGAAGTTTTAGCTGATGATTGCATAATAGGGCAGACAGATGGATATGAGAAGTCATGGAACTTAAATGGCGAAAATGTTACACTTGCTGTTAAAAAGCAGTAAGGCTGATAGATTTATTAGATGGAGGTAGCTTAAGTGACAAAGAAGAAGACATTTAACAAAGAAGAGTTCAAAAAAGCTGTAAAAGATAATGTTAAAACTCTTTATCGTAAAACAATAGAGGAAGCTTCAGAGCAGCAGATTTATCAGGCAGTTTGTTATGCAGTAAAGGATACTGTTATTGATAACTGGCTTGAAACACAGCAGGCGTATGAAAAGAAGGATCCAAAGACAGTTTACTATCTTTCAATGGAGTTTTTAATGGGTAGAGCTCTTGGAAACACAATGATTAATCTTAAATCATACAAGCCAATTGCTGAAGCTTTAGATGAGCTTAATATTAATATTGATCTTGTTGAAGATCAGGAAAGAGATGCTGCTTTAGGTAACGGTGGTCTTGGTAGACTTGCAGCATGTTTCCTTGATTCTCTTGCAACACTTGGATATAGTGCATACGGATGTGGTATCAGATATCACTATGGTATGTTTAAGCAGATAATTAAAGACGGATATCAGGTGGAAGCACCAGATAACTGGTTAAAGGATGGTTATCCATTCGAACTTCGTCGTCCAAAATATGCTAAAACAGTTAAGTTTGGTGGACACGTTAAGGTGGAAGTAGATGAAAATGGTGCAAGTCATTTCTCACAGGAAAATTATCAGGCTGTTCAGGCTATTCCTTATGACCTTCCAATTCCAGGATATGGCAATGGTATCGTTAATACATTAAGAATATGGGATGCTCAGCCAGTTGAGTGTTTCCAGCTTGATTCATTTGATAAGGGTGATTATTTAAAGGCTGTTGAGCAGGAAAATCTTGCACGTAACATTTGTGAAGTATTATATCCAAATGATAATCACTATGCTGGTAAGGAATTAAGACTTAAGCAGCAGTATTTCTTTATTTCTGCAAGTGTTCAGGAAGCGGTTGAGAAATATATGAGAAATCATAAGGACATCAAGAAGCTTCATGAAAAGGTAGTATTCCAGTTAAATGATACACACCCAACAGTTACAGTAGCAGAGCTTATGAGAATCTTAATGGATGACTATGATTTAGGTTGGGATGATGCATGGGCAGTTGTTACAAAATGTTGTGCATATACAAATCATACAATTATGGCAGAAGCTCTTGAAAAGTGGCCAATTGAGTTATTCTCAAGACTTCTTCCAAGAGTATATCAGATTGTTGAAGAAATTAACCGTCGTTTTATTTGCCAGATTGAGGCTAAATATCCTGGAAATCAGGAAAAAATTAAGAAGATGGCTGTTCTTTATGATGGTCAGGTTCGTATGGCTAACCTTGCAATCTGTGCTGGTTACTCAGTAAATGGTGTTGCTAGACTTCATACAGAAATTCTTAAGAATCAGGAACTTCGTGATTTCTACGAAATGTTCCCTGAAAAATTCAATAACAAGACAAATGGTATTACACAGAGACGTTTCCTTCTTCATGGTAATCCACTTCTTGCTGATTGGGTTACAGATAAGATTGGTGATGATTGGATTACAGACCTTTCAAAGATGTCAGGACTTAAGATATATGCAAATGATGAAAAGGCTCAGGCTGAGTTCATGAACATTAAGTACAAGAACAAGCTTCGTCTTGCAAAGTATATTTTAGAGCATAATGGTATCGAAATTGATCCACGTTCAATCTTTGATGTACAGGTTAAGAGACTTCATGAGTACAAGAGACAGTTGCTCAATATTCTTCATATCATGTATCTTTACAATGAGATTAAAGAGCATCCAGATATGGAATTCTATCCACGTACATTTATCTTTGGTGCTAAAGCAGCGGCTGGATATAAGACAGCTAAGCTTACAATTAAGCTTATAAATACAGTTGCAGATGTTATCAATAATGATGCATCAATTGATGGCAAAATCAAGGTTGTATTTATTGAAGACTACAGAGTATCTAATGCGGAATGGATATTTGCAGCAGCAGATGTTTCAGAACAGATTTCAACAGCTTCTAAGGAAGCTTCAGGTACAGGTAACATGAAATTCATGTTAAATGGTGCTGTTACACTTGGTACAATGGATGGAGCAAATGTAGAAATCGTTGAAGAGGTTGGTTCAGATAATGCATTTATCTTCGGTCTTTCATCAGATGAGGTTATTAACTTCGAGAATAATGGTGGATACGATCCAAATGAAATATTCAACAACGATCCAGATGTAAGAAAAGTTCTTATGCAGCTTGTAAATGGAACATATAATCATACTGATTTATTCAGAGATTTATATAACTCATTACTTAATACACAGTCATCAGACAGGGCTGATAGATACTTTATCTTAAAGGATTTCAAATCATATGCAGCAGCTCAGAAGAGAGTTGAGGATGCATATAAGGATAGCAAGAAATGGGCAGAAATGGCTATTCTTCAGGTAGCATGCTGTGGTAAGTTCTCATCAGACAGAACTATCCAGGAATATGTTGATGATATCTGGCATCTTGAGAAAGTTGTACTTGATAAATAATAAAAAACTTATTATTATATAGTTTGATCAATGGGGACAGATGAAATTCATCTGTCCCCGTGCGATTCTATAGGTAGGCGATTTAATGTCGGGTATAAAGGAATGGAAATAAAATGAGCATTGATATGAATATAGTGATAAACCAGATGATAATGTTCTTTTTAATGATGAGTCTTGGTTATTTTCTATATAAAAGGGATATTTTTGATAATTATTTTTTGAAAAAGGCAACAAGCTTTATGCTTTATGTCACAATGCCAGCGATGATGCTGTCATCAGCACTTGACGAGTCGGTTGAAAGGAATCTGCCTAATTTCTTCTTTGTATTCGCAATAGCATCAGTTATGTTTTTTCTTCTTCCATTTATTGGAATGCTTATTGCAAAAATAATAAGGGCAAAAAGAGAAAATCAGGGTTTATATGTCTTTATGATTATATTTTCCAATATTGGTTTTATGGGATTTCCTATAATAGATGCGATGCTTGGAGCAGAAGCGGTGTTTTATACAGCTATATTTAATATGTTGTTTAATATTCTTGTATTTACAATGGGTGTAACAGCAATTAATTATCCTGAAAAGAGTGAAAAGAAGAGTCTAAAACAGATTATTTTGCATCCGGGTGTTATTGGAGCCTTGCTTGCTATTGTTATATATATATCTGGAATAACGCTTCCAAAGCCTGTATCTGGAACTGTAAATCTGATAGGAAGTATAACATCGCCTATGGCTATGCTTCTTGTAGGTGCTGCACTTGCGAAGCTTCCTGTTAAAAATATATTCAATGAAAAACGAGTATATTATTTTACATTTATAAAGCAGTTTATTATTCCAATAATATCATGGCTCATTATTAAGCATACTATTCCAAGTGATGACTTGAAAGTTATTACTTTAGTGATGATGTGTATGCCTGTAGCTAATACGGCAGTTATGTTTGCAACAGAGTATGAGAAAAATGAAGAGCTTGCAGCAAAAAGTGTGTTTATAACAACAATAGTTTCGCTGTTTAGTTTTCCGCTGATTCTCTGGTTGTCCAACTATATATAATCATTTAAGTTTTATTTTTCTTGAAAGGAGAAATCTATGATTAAATTACACGATGGTGGAAAGTTTTACGTAAATGGGCAGTTGTCTGATACAGCTTCTATTTCTAAGGAAGAAGCAAAGAAGAATACTATTGCCTATGGAATTTTAGAAAGTCATAATACTTCAGGGAATATGGATAAGCTTCAGATTAAATTTGACAAGCTTACTAGCCATGACATTACTTTTGTTGGTATTATACAGACAGCACGTGCGTCAGGACTTGAAAAATTCCCAATTCCATATGTACTTACAAACTGTCACAATTCTCTTTGTGCTGTTGGAGGAACAATTAACGAAGATGACCACATGTTTGGACTTACATGTGCAAAAAAATATGGTGGAATATATGTACCACCCCATCAGGCGGTTATTCATCAGTTTGCAAGAGAAATGCTTGCAGAGAGTGGTAAGATGATTCTTGGTTCAGATTCTCACACAAGATACGGTGCACTTGGAACAATGGCTATGGGAGAAGGTGGCCCAGAGCTTGTTAAACAGCTTTTGAGCAGAACATACGATATAAATTGTCCAGATGTAGTTTGTGTATACATGACAGGTGATGTTAAGCCTGGTGTTGGACCACAGGACGTAGCGCTTGCAATTATTGGAGCTGTATTCAAAAACGGCTATGTTAAAAATAAAGTAATGGAGTTTGTTGGACCAGGCGTTTCAAAGCTGTCTGCTGATTTCAGAATTGGAATCGATGTAATGACAACAGAAACAACATGTCTTTCATCTATATGGGAAACAGATGAGAAGATAGAAGAATTTTATGCAATTCATGGCAGAGCTGCATCATATAAGAAATTAGAGCCAAAGAATGAAGCGTATTATGATGGCGTAATTGAAGTAGATTTATCAAAGATAGAGCCTATGATAGCTATGCCATTCCATCCAAGTAACACATATACTATTGATGAAGTAAATGCTAACTTAGCAGATATTCTTGCTGATGTTGAAAAGAGAGCATTAGTAAGCCTTGATGGACAGGTAGAATATTCATTGAAGGATAAGGTTGTAGATGGAAAGTTCTATGTTGAGCAGGGTGTTATTGCAGGCTGTGCAGGTGGTGGATTCGAGAATATATGTGCAGCAGCAGATATATTAGATGGAAAATCAATTGGTTCAGATGCATTTACATTAAGTGTTTATCCAGCATCAATGCCTGTATATATGGAGCTTATTAAGAATGGCCCTGCGGCAAAGATTATGCAGACAGGTGCAGTTCTCAAAACAGCATTCTGTGGACCATGCTTCGGTGCTGGTGATACTCCTGCAAATAACGCATTTTCAATAAGACATTCAACAAGAAACTTCCCTAACAGAGAAGGCTCAAAATTGCAGAATGGCCAGATTTCATCTGTTGCACTTATGGATGCTAGATCAATTGCTGCAACAGCAGCAAATAAGGGATTCCTTACAAGTGCCACAAAGCAGATAGAGGCAGATACACTCAAAAAATACGAATATCACTTTGATTCATCTATTTATGCTAACAGAGTATTTGACTCTAAGGGTGTTGCTGATCCTAATCAGGAGATTCAGTTTGGTCCAAATATTAAAGACTGGCCAAAGATGGGTGCACTTCCAGAGAATCTTATACTTAAGGTTGCATCAGTTATTCATGATCCTGTTACTACAACGGATGAACTTATTCCTTCAGGTGAAACATCTTCATTCCGTTCAAATCCTCTTGGTCTTGCAGAGTTTACACTTTCAAGAAAAGACCCTAACTATGTTTCAGTTGCAAAAGAATTTGCTAAATGTGAAACAGAAAGAATGAACGGTGGACATCCATGTCAGGTAAATGATGAGGTTAAGCCTGCAATGAATGTTATTCATACACAGTTTGAAGATGCAAATCATACAAATACAGGTTTTGGTACTACTATATTTGCTGTTAAGCCAGGTGATGGTTCAGCAAGAGAGCAGGCTGCATCTTGTCAGAAGGTTCTTGGTGGTTGGGCTAATATAGCAAATGAGTATGCAACAAAGAGATATCGTTCAAACCTTATCAACTGGGGTATGCTTCCATTTATAATTAAGGATGGAGAGCTTCCATTTGAGTATAAGCAGCTTATTTTTATTCCTAACATCAGAGAGGCTGTTGAAAATAAAGCAGATGTAATAAAAGCCTATGCTGTTGGTGAAACAGAGTTGAGCGAGTTTGAATTAACATTAGGTGAACTTACTGATGATGAAAGAGAGATTATTCTTAAAGGATGTCTTATAAACTACTACAAAGGCTAAAATGATATTTGTCAATTTTGTACATATTTTATGCAAAATAGCATAATAAATTGAAATAAATATCAAACAAGAGAACTAAAATAGAAATGGCAACTGACTGGAATGTACAAAATGCACAGTGAGTTGCCATTTTGATTATAAAAATTGTGATAATTAACCAATAGTTTACAGTGAGTTCATAATTTGTTCATATTTAAGGATTATTATATAAACATCTTAAAGAGATAGACAACTTTAAGAGCTAAAAGACGAAATTACACGATTTTTTTCATAATATTGCCCAGGTGACTCTCATCCACCTGGGCACTCCTCTTTTATAGGCAATCTTTAATGAGTATATATTTACTTTACTGAACAGTAACCTTACATTTAAAGGTTACTTTATTTATTTTAGTGCTAATTGTTGTAATGCCATGCTTAAGTGCAACGACATGTCCGTTATTATCTACTGTAGCCACTTTTGCATTACTACTTTTCCATATAGGCGTATATTCTGTTTCTTTCAATGATAAATCAAATGTTTCGCCTGTTTGCAGTGTATGAACATTTTCTGAAATAACAGGTTTGTCTACTTTAACATGACAAACTAAGTCTCGTCCATTTACATTAACGTGAATATTAGTTTTTCCAGTTTTTTGAGGTACTATTACGCCTTTATTTGTAACAGATGCTATTTCTGGGTCATCTGAACTCCATATAATGTTTGTGCTATGCGACTTTAATATCGTCTGTTTAAAAGTAACATTATTTAGGATTGAAATATCGTTGCTTTTCAATATAGGATTATCAACAATGACTGATAAAGAATATTTAACCCCAAGAAGCTTTGCTGTAATTTTTGTACTGCCGTATGAATGAGCCGTAATAACACCATCATCACTAATAGTTGCTATTTTAGTGTTAGTTACTTCATATACGGGCTTAAGTAATGTATTTTTTAGTGAAGCATCAGCATTATCTCCAGTATTAATATATAATTTCTTAAATTCAAAGGCTGGTTCTGTTACAGTTATATTGATTGTAAAAGTGTCTGAACCTCTAGTAACGATGGCTGTAGTGTTTCCGGTCTGTAGCCCTGATATCTTACCTGTTTTATTTATAGATGCTATTTTCCCTTCTGAAAAAGTAACAGTCCATTTGTCCTTAGAACCTTTTATAGCACGAATATCGTCTATATTTACAGAGCCTTTTTTATTTAGAATTACATCCAGATTATATTCTCCGGTTTTTGTAACAGGTTCTTGAGATGGAAGTGCATTCCATTTTGCAACTAATGTATGATCGTTATATGTAGGAACAATTGTTTCTGCTGTAACATTTTCGTTATTATCGGTATACCAACCATCAAAGCTGTAGCCTGCTCTGCTTGGAATAGGCAATTCGCCATAAGGGTATCCGCATAATACGGTAACTGAACCTGTTTTTAATGCACCATTATTAGCATCAAGGTGGACAGTAGTTCCAGATACGTTAACTGTGCATGATGCTATTTTGCCGCCTTCACTGGCTTTTTCGTAATATACATGAACTGTAGTTGTGCCAATTCCTTTACCAGTAACGTTTCCTTCGTTATCAATTGTAGCAATAGTTTCATCATCTGAATACATTACTAAAGCGTCAGGAGAACTTTTTATAAGTTTATCAATCACGTTCTCGAAATCAGTAACGTTGTTATATATATTTTCTTCTATTGAGTGGTCAGAGAATATATCGTTTGTATTAAAATCGTCAGCAAATGTAACATTTGCGATAAATCCAAGAGTAATGAAAAATGATATTATCGAAATAATAGTTTTCATATTGTGCCTCCATTTATTTTAAAATGACTTATATATGTTTTGAAGATAAATTCATAATTATAATACCACAGTTGGATATCAAGATGAATTGGCATTATCGAATTTACAATATTATTTTGAAATGAAAAGTAGATTGTAATATAATGATACCAGAATCAAAAGGTTATATAGACACGACACGCATGTAAAAGGTTATATAGACACGACATGCATGCATCTATACTGATAAGAAATTATTGAGAGAAAAAGATGAAGAAAATAAGCAGTAGTAATAATAATAGAATAAAGTCATTGCGTATTTTTGTGCTTTTATTATGCATCGGAATATTTGTATGTCTTCCAATATTCGCAACTGAAATGGTTACTATATCTTTTGACAAGAATGTTCTTAACTTAAGAGTTGGAGAAACGAGGAAGCTAGGTGCAACGATTAGTCAAATAAATACGGGTAATGCAATATTTGCATCACCTCAGGGAAATGACAGTGGAAGCGGCACTATCGAGGAACCACTTAAGACAGTTCAGGAAGCAATAGACAGAGCTGTAGCAGGAGATACAATCTATTTACGAGAAGGAGACTATATTGGAAATAACATATTCAATAAGTCAGGTAATGAGGAAAACGGATATATAACAGTATCTTCTTATAATGGAGAAAAGGTTACTATTTCCACTCATGAAAACACAGATGGTGGTGCCTTTGAAATTAATGGTAATAGCTATATAAAAATAGAGAATATTTGCATTACAGATATGAAGGGAAAAGAGATATCAGGTGTTTTGATGAATGGTGGCGAGCATCATATTTATATTACTGATTGCGAGTTTGCAAATATGAGAGCCACAGACGTGTATGGAATACTTATGGAAGGCAGCATGGACCACATATATATAAGTGGCTGCGAGTTCTCCAACATTGTTACAACAAATCCCGGGACAGTCACTACTGACGGTGGAAGCTCAAACGCTATTTTATTGTACGGAGATGGTAAAACAGCAGAAAAGAGTATAAACAATATATATATAGATAATAATATTGTACATGATAATGTTAATGGATGGTCAGAGAATATTTCAATAGCTGGTAACTGTGAATATGTGTATGTTACAAATAACAAGGTTTATGACTGCACAAATATCGGTATTGATTTTTACGGTAATGCAGGATATTGCTCAGAAAAAAGTCTTGATCAGCCAAGACACTGTGAATGTATCAACAATGTTGTGTACAATTGCAATTGCTTTTATGCAGAAAATGCAGGAATATATGTTGATGGTGCATATGATATTTTAGTAAAGGACAACGAGGTTTATAAAAATGCATTCGGTATAGAGGTGGGTTCAGAAGAATGGCGCAGCTTTTATGATGATAATAACAGAGTTCGTGAAGTAACAGTTGATAACAATAATATACATGACAACCTTGAATGTGGATTGAGACTTGGTGGATGGTCAAATAATAATAAGACTGGCGTTGTGTATAATTGTGTTATTTCAAATAACACATTTTCAAATAATGGTGATTCTGAAATTATATTGTCGAAGTGCGATACGATTTATTTTAAAAATAATTCGTTTGCAGGTGGAGCAACATACGAAGATGTTGTGTATTATGATGAAGAAATAGACAGAAGTAAAATAAAGAATATATTCTTTGAGTAGTTTAATTGAGGACGTTTTTACCAAAGCTTTCTGGAAGTAATGTATTAAGTGTTGTTTCTTTGTAATCAGATATACTTTTAGCTGTGATAATTATGAAATCTTTGTCGCAGAATTCATTAATAACCTGACGACATATACCACACGGAAATGCAAAGTCGCTAAAAATATCGACTTCAGATTCATGTCCACCAACAATTGCAAGCTTTTGAAAATCTTTTTTGCCCTCTGAAACAGCTTTGAATATAGCAGTTCTTTCGGCACAGTTAGTTGCACCGTATGAGGCGTTTTCGATGTTACAGCCAGTTATTACTTCACCGTTTTTGAGTAATAATGCTGCACCAACTTTGAAATGTGAATATGGAGCATAGGCTTTTTTTCTTGCCTCGATTGCGTGAGAAATTAACTGTTCGTTTGTCATTGATGCCCTCCAGAAAATGATATGGTATAATTATAACAATATTTGAATCAATAATCATCTGTTATTCAATATATTTAACTAAACGGAGAAAAAATGTTAGATAGATTCAACAGGACAATTGAATATTTGAGAGTGTCGGTAACAGATAAATGTAATTTGCGATGTAAATACTGTATGCCAGAGTGTGGCATTAAACTGCTTGAACATAAAGATATACTAACGCTTGAGGAAATAGATAGACTTGTTGAAATAATGAGTCAACTAGGAATAAAAAAGGTAAGATTTACAGGTGGAGAGCCTCTTGTAAGAAAAAACCTTGAAAGTTTAATTAAATCAGTATCTGGGAAAGGAATAGATACACGACTTACAACAAATGGTATTCTTTTACCTGAAAAAATAGATATACTTAGTGAAGCTGGTCTCAAAGGTATAAATATCAGTATTGATACTCTTAATGCGGTAAGATTTAGAGAGCTGACTGGAGTAGATGGACTAGAAAAAACGCTTGAAGGACTTAAAACAGCTGTTAATCTAAAGCTTAATGTAAAGGTAAACTGTGTTTTGATGAAGGGCTTTAATGATGATGAAATTAATGCACTTGCAGCTATTTCAAAGGAATATCCTGTAGATGTTCGTTTTATTGAGCTGATGCCTATTGGAGTGGGTACAGATTATGAGGGTGTAGAGTCAGATAAAGTGCTTTCGGTTCTTGAAGAAAAATACGGAGTTCCTGAGCATTTTAATTATAATTCAACAGATGGTCCAGCAAAATATGTTAAGTTTAACGGATTTCTTGGAAGGACAGGGTTTATTTCTCCACTCAGTCATTCGTTTTGTTCCGAATGTAACAGGGTTAGACTTACCTCAGACGGTTTTTTAAAGCTTTGCTTAAACTATGCAGATGGAATTGATTTAAAATCACTTGTACGGAGTAACAAAAGTGACGAAGAAATAAGAAAAACTATAAAAAATGCAATTATGAGTAAGCCAGAAAAGCATAATTTCATTAATAGATTAGGCCATGATGAATCGATGATATCAGAAAAAACAGATGTTAATGGTTTGTCCAGGCTTGAATTAAAAAAAATGGTACAAATTGGTGGATAGAGGACAATGGATTTAAGCGATTTATTTAATCCTGCAATGACAGACATTTCTATAGGCATTGTTGCTGGTGGAAAAAGTAGCAGGATGGGAAGCAGCAAGGCGCTTCTTGAGTTAAATGGAAAATCGTTTTTAAAGAGCGTTTATGATGAGTTGAAAAGCTCAGGAGACGTTCTTATTTCTGTTGCAAAAAAGGGTGATTTTAGTGATTTGAATCTTGAAGCTACTTTTGTATACGACGAACATAAAGATATCGGAGCTATTGAGGGTATTTATCAGGTACTAAAAAATGCTAAAACAGAATATGTTTTTATTTGTGCATCCGATATGCCGCTTATTAGTAAGGATGTTGTTAGCTTCCTATCAGATTATATAAGTTCTGATTATGATTGTTATGTTGTTGTGTCAAAAGAGCGAATCCATCCATTATGTGCTATTTATTCAAAAAAGCTGCTGCCACTTATCGAGGAACATATACATGACGGGAAATATCGATTAATGGATATTTTAAAGTATGCCAGAACAAAGTATGTCTCTCTCGAAAAGTCATCTGTTGATGTAAGGGTAGTTAAAAATATAAATACAAAGGATTTGTATAAAAAGCTTGTTTTACCAGTTGTTTTTTGTGTAAGTGGAGTTAAAAACAGTGGCAAGACCGGACTTATTATAAAGCTAATAAATGAATTTATTAAGAAAGATTACAAGGTCGGTGTGATTAAGCATGACGGTCATGATTTTTCTTTAAATTCAGTTGATGTCGAAAATACGGATAGTTTCAGATTTTTTGATGCAGGCGCTAAAGCCTCAAGCATATACTCTGCCACAAAATACTGCACCTACGGTTATTGCGATGAGGCAGATTCGTTTGCAAAAATCATTGAAAGCTACAGTAATCTCGATATCATAATTATTGAAGGTATGAAGAATTCGTCATATCCTAAAATCGAGATTATTAGAGAAGGAATTAGTAAAAAGCCAGTCTGTGATGAGAATACTCTCATCTGCATCGCATCAGATATAGATCACATCGACACAAACGTACGCGTTGTAAATCTTAACGATATAGAAAAAATAGTTAAAATAATTGAACAAAAATTCCCGGTATTTAATTTTTAGTTTCAGTCGAGTTGCCGATACATTAATAGGAGAAACCATTATGAACGAAGTTCATAATTCGGAATGGTTTCGACGACATGGCAATGAAGATTTTGAAGATATCGAGTTGCCGATATTTTAATAGAGGAGAAAAAGTAAGTGAGAAAATATATAAAAAAAACATTAACATTAGTGATAATGATATTACTGATTAGTTGTTCATTTGCTGGATGTGACGCCTCACCGAAAAAAGATGGTGATGATGTTGAAATAGTTATTTTTGCA
>JAZQOO010000045.1:0-30028 GCA_045627905.1 Lachnospiraceae bacterium
CGCAGTAAAACTCGTTACTCCAAAGACAACGATTATTGCAAAAATTTCAATAAAACTATTTTCTCCTCCATCTTTAAAAGAAATAAATCTCGTTAGTTTTCTGCTTTTCGCAATTTCCTCCACTACAATACCTCCAGCAAAGCTTATGAAAACTGAACTTATTATAAATAATCTCCAAGGAAACTGAATCGACGAAAAATGTCTTCCTATTCTTTCCCATGGCAATAGATTTGTTGATGCTACCGCAAATAGCATACCTGCTAAAATAAGCATATCCGCAAATTTTAAAATATTATCATCTTTTTTTCTAATAACAAAAATTCGAATAAAAATAACAAGCAAAAGTGCTGTTCCAATACAAGGAAATTCGTTTGCAAATACTTCCTTAAAATCCATTGCTTCTAAGGCTGGCTCTATCCATGTATTGCTTACCTTGAAGGTACAGCTTCTCATCTGTTCTAACATCGGAATAGAATAAAAGCATGTTGCGCAAAATGTCAAAACTGTAGTTACAAAAAGCCTTATAATTACTTTTCCATTTAAAAATACTCTTTTAAAATTTAATACTAAAAATGCAGCCGATACTAAAATACAGAAAATCAGACTAAGCGTGTGGCATAAAAGCACACCTGCAAATCCAATTCCAAAAATCCATGGTCTTCTCATCTCGTCATATACAATGTTATATAGCCCATATAGTATAAATGGAATAAAGATGAACGCCTGATATTCTCCAACTGCCGCTCTGACATATATATCATCTAAATGATATGAGCAAAGTGTCAGTAAAATTGCAGTCAGAGTTGCTGCATATTTATTTTTTGTAATCTGGTACGAGCAGTAAAAACCTGATAAATATGTGAGTAAAATACATACTGCAACAAATAAATGATAGCTTAAATTAATAGATACTCCTACTGCACGAAGAATTGCCGGAATAAATAATAATAAATCCGGATAAAACATTGAGCTTGCATAGCCAGCTCCACCAAAGAAGAGAACATTAACCTTTAAGAAAGGCTTTCCGATAAGGATACCTTCCTTCAAGGCTTCTATTCTTAACAGATGATATTCAATATCATGCCCGTTAATACAGTATTTAGAAAATAGCGGACATAATGCAACGAACATCGTAAATATGAAAACACAAAAAAGTGTTTTATTTTCTTTTCCCTCAAATAATTTCTTCAATTATAGTCCCCTTATAAAAAATTAATGGCTTCTCGTTTTGTATCATCAACTCATTTGCTTCGCAAATCCATTGACATGTCGTTCGAAGCCATTCCCAATTGCTCATTTCATTCGCAATAGCTTCTCACTCCGTAGTTAATTCTGAAAATGAAAGTGTCAAATCCTTCTCATCATTAGACACATTTACTGTATATGTCTTTGGTTTATAGCCTGACTTAGAAAGCGTAATTGTATGCGAACCGGTTACCTTTAATGTAGAACATGGTGCTATTCCAATATATGTTCCATCAAGATAAACCTCTACTCCCTGTGGTCCCTCTACAAAAATCTTTTTATTATCAGAAAGCGATACAGTATTCGATGTTGACGACGAAGCAGATGAACTGCTTGTGGACGCCGAACTTGCTACAGAAGCTGTAGACGAACTGTTATTCTGCGTGTTAGCAGTTGATGAGCTAGTTGATGAACTGCTAGAGCTGCTTGTATCTGATTCATCCTTATCAAGTATTATTTTAATATTTGAAAACTCAGAATTTACCTTAAAATTAGAGTTTATTGTCTCATATCCTGCTAGCTGTGCACGAAGAGAATGAATACCATATTCAAGTGCAATTCTGTCATCATAATCCGTCATTACACCATCAATATAAAGCTGTGCATATGCAGGGTCAATCGTAAACTGCACATGACCAACAGCAGTCTCTTCAATATCTATTTCAGACAAATCAAGCTTTGCCTCTTTGTCTCTTTCTACAGTAACTTTAGTTCTGCCTGTATAACCTTTGTTAGTTACAACTATATCATACTTTCCCTCTGGAACCGGAATCAGCATATCCTCAGTTAAAACCTTAATAATATCCTGACCAATCTCAATCCAGCCGCCGGTAAAATAATAGTCATTTACTACTCTTATATATCCATGACCATCCTCAACAATTATTGAGTAAATCTTAGAATCTTTTCCTTTGATTGTAATATTATCGAGATTTGTTATTTCCATAAGTGGGATTTCACCATCACCCGAGCCAACAAAAATATTTGAATCAAGCTCATATAAATCATCCTCACCAATGGCAAGAGTTTTCTTTTTCTCATCAATAACAAATCTGTTTATTTTCTTATTTTCCCAATACTCATCTGACAGCTTTAGATTTTTTATTTCTTTATTATAGGTAGTGAATGTTACTTCTGCAATTTCCCCTACCTTCAGCTCTTCAGGAGTCATCGGCTGCATGCGCCTTGATGTGAAAACCGTCGCTCCATCATATCTTAACGACTTTGGCTCTCCGCCATTAATATTTCTCAGTGTTATTTCTTTTTTAGTAAGGTCCTTTTTTACAATAACAACCGTATCTGTAAGCGTAACTCTCTCAACACTTACAGCAGATATATCGTCAGACTCGTTATTAACTTCTTCAACTACTTCCTCTTTTTCTGCGAAAATCGGATTCGAATTGTGCTTTTCAATATAGTATTCTCTTGCTACAAAAAAGCAAATAATAGCACTTATAAGTAAAATAGCACAAGTAGGAATTATTGCATTTCTCAAACTAACTTTCCTGCTTTCTCAAGCAATATTTCTCTCTCATTATCCTCTGGATAATCAAGAACATGCTCGAACAATTTTTTTAATATTTCACCAATCCGAGGTCCCTTTTGTACCCCAATGTTCATTAAATCTGAACCATTTATTTTTAAATCTTTTAATGAAAGACAATCACCTTTATCAAGTATCTGTCTGTAATATTCTTCGAAAGTATTTATATCATTAAGCTTTTCTTCTCTTTGATACATGCTCTGTGCATGTGTATCTGCCCTTTTAATGCAAAATAAAAGTGGCATATTTTCTACGCCTATTTTTACAAGCGCTTTCCTTACACTATTTTCTGTAAGCTTAGGACGATAGTCGTGATACTTGACAAGAGTCTTTACTCTGCCAATCGTATCATTGTCAAACTTCAGTCGTTTCATTATATCCGTTGCAATTTCAACGCTCTTTTCGGGATGATTAAAGAAATGGTCATTACCTGTTACTTCATCTACAGTGCGTGACGAAGGCTTACCCAAATCATGAAAAAGTAATGCCCATCTGATTATCCTTATATCCTTTTTCGATAAATCATCTGAATTTTTAGCTGAATAAATAAGTGCCTGTAATGTATGCTCACCTACTGTATACATATGGTGCTTCGTATTTTGCTTTTCATCCATCATAGTGTCAAATTCCGGCATAATGACCTTCGTGACACCAAGCTCATACGCATCCCTTAATCTGTCAGGATTGTTAGAAATAAGCAGCTTATTTAATTCTGTATAAATACGCTCTGCACTTATATTTGTAAGATTTCCGGATAGCTTTCGTATTGCATCCTTTGTTTCTTCATCTATTTCATAGTCAAGCTCCGCTGAGAACCTGACTGCTCTCATTATTCTAAGCGCATCCTCTGAGAGTCTCTCTTCTGCATTACCTACAGCCTTAATTATTTTATTTTTGATACAAGCAATACCGTCAAATTCATCAACAATTCCTGTTACGTCGTTATATGCCATCGCATTAATTGTAAAATCTCTGCGTCGCAAATCTTCCTTTAAATCATTAGTAAAAGAGACCTGTTTTGGATGTCTTGAATCCTCATAGCTACCGTCGATTCTGTATGTAGTAACCTCGTAGCCTTCCTTTCCAAACATTACAGTAACAGTCCCATGCTGAATACCTGTATCTACTGTTCGTTTGAAAAGCTCCTTTACCTCTTCTGGCTTTGCCGATGTTGTAATGTCCCAATCCTTTGGAACTCTTCCTAAAACAGAATCTCGCACACAACCACCTACAGCATATGCGTCGTAGCCTGCATCCTTTAACGTTTCAATAATGCGGCTAACATCTGACGGTAATGTGATTTGTATGCGAGATTCTCTTTCCATTTATTTTCTCCAGAAACTTTATTAATTAAACTAAAGCAACTGTTTCTCTTGCAATTGCAAGCTCCTCATTAGTTGGTACACAAAGAATTGCAACCTTTGAACCATCCTTTGAAATAACAGCTTCCTTACCTCTGATGTTGTTCTTTTCATCATCAATTTCTGTTCCAAGATATGAAAGATAGCTGCTGATTGCCTTTCTCATATCCTTATCATTTTCACCTACACCTGCTGTGAATGCGATTGCATCTACACCGCACATTGCTGCTGCATATGAACCGATGTATTTTGCAACTGTGTATGCATATGTATCAAGAGTTGTCTGAGCCTGCTTGTTTCCTTTTTCTGCTTCTGCTCCGATATCTCTGAAGTCACTTGATACTCCTGAAAGACCAAGTACACCTGACTTTTTATTAAGAACTGTATTCATTTCGCTAACTGAAATGCCTTCTTTAGCACAAATAAAGTCAATGATTGCTGGGTCGATATCACCACTTCTTGTTCCCATGATAAGACCTTCAAGTGGAGTAAGTCCCATACTTGTATCT
Source organism: Lachnospiraceae bacterium (assembly GCA_045627905.1). Taxonomy (GTDB): domain Bacteria; phylum Bacillota; class Clostridia; order Lachnospirales; family Lachnospiraceae; genus UBA2868. The sequence goes on from JAZQOO010000045.1 coordinate 4,659, forward strand.
ACACACTTTCCGTTACATACTGCAGATACTGAAGCACCGTTACCAAGGTGGCAAACGATAATCTTCATATTGTTGTAATCTTTTCCTAAGATTTCTGCTGTACGCTTTGAAACGTATGAATGGCTTGTTCCGTGGAAGCCGTAACGACGAACCTTGTATTTCTCATAATATTCATATGGAAGTCCATATAAATAAGCCTTCTCTGGCATTGTCTGATGGAAAGCTGTATCAAATACTGCAACCATTGGTACATCCTTCATAAGCTCCTGACAAGCTCTGATACCAATTAAGTTTGCAGGATTGTGAAGAGGTGCTAAATCGTTACATGCTTCGATTGCTGCCATAACCTCATCATTAATCTTTGTAGCTTCAGCAAAGCTTTCTCCACCATGAACAACTCTGTGTCCTACTGCATCGATTTCATCGAGTGATGCAATAACACCGTGGTCTTTATTTGTGAGTGATTCAAGTACAAGCTCAACTGCCTTAGTATGAGTTGGCATAGGAGTTTCAATAACTACTTTGTCCTTTCCTGCTGGCTGATGTGTTAATACACTTCCGTCAATTCCAATTCTTTCGCAAAGTCCTTTTGCAAGAACGTCTTCTGTGTCTGCGCTAATAAGCTGGTACTTAAGTGATGAGCTACCGCAGTTAATAACTAAAACGTTCATATTGTTTCTCCTTTTTTTATTTTTTATGTTGAAGGGATTTTCTGAAATCCCCTGTCATTCTTAATAAGCCTTACCCCAGTAAACAAGCTTCTTTGCTGGCTTTCCACAGCATACACATTTATCAGAAATCTGCTCCTGTTCAAATGGCATACAACGTGAAGTACATGTCGTATCAGCCTTTATCTTTTCTTCGCATTCAAGGCTTTCACACCACATAGCCTTAATAAATCCAGGCTTATTGTCTGCACAGTCCTTGAACTCATCATAAGTAGTTGCCTCTGAAATATGAGCTAAAAGGTGAGCCTTTGCAGCAGCTAACATATCCTTCTGAATGCTGTCAAGTACCTCTGCTACCTTTTCCTTAATATCTGCAAGTGCTACTGTTATTTTTTCTCTTGTATCTCTTCTTACGATAATGCACTGACCATTTTCAATATCCTTTGGTCCGATTTCGATACGCATTGGAATACCACGCATTTCCTGTTCAGCAAACTTAAATCCAGGACTCTTGTCAGTATCGTCAACCTTTACTCTGAAATCTGAAAGAATTTCCTTAAGCTCTGCTGCCTTTTCTAAAACGCCTTCCTTCTTCTGCATAATAGGAACTATCATTACCTGTGTTGGCGCAATCTTAGGTGGAAGCTTAAGTCCAGAATCATCACCATGAACCATTATAATCGCACCAATAATACGAGTTGAAACACCCCATGAAGTCTGATGAACGTACTTAAGAGTATTGTCCTTTGCAGCATACTGAATACCAAAAGCCTTTGCAAATCCATCACCAAAGTCATGGCTTGTACCTGACTGAAGTGCTTTTCCGTCATGCATAAGTGCTTCAATTGTATATGTAGCAACTGCACCTGCGAATTTTTCTTTATCTGTCTTGCGTCCCTTTATTACAGGAATAGCCAAGTCATTTTCACAGAAATCTGCATACACATTTAACATCTGCTGTGTACGTGCCTCAGCCTCTTCTGCTGTTGCATGAGCTGTATGACCTTCCTGCCATAAAAACTCTCTTGAACGAAGGAATGGTCTTGTAGTCTTTTCCCAACGTACAACTGAACACCACTGGTTGTACACTCTTGGAAGATCTCTGTATGACTGAATATCATTTGAATAAAAATCACAGAAAAGAGTTTCTGATGTAGGACGTACACACATACGCTCCGCTAAAGGCTCAAGTCCTCCATGTGTAACCCATGCAACCTCAGGTGCAAAGCCCTCTACATGGTCCTTTTCCTTCTGAAGAAGACTTTCTGGAATAAACATTGGCATGTACACATTCTGTACGCCTGTCTCCTTAAATCTCTTATCAAGTCTTTGCTGAATATTTTCCCATATTGCATATCCTGCTGGCTTGATAACCATACATCCTTTAACATTTGAATAATCAATTAACTCTGCTTTTTTAACGATATCTGTATACCATTGTGCAAAGTCTTCATCCATTGAAGTAATTGCTTCAACGAGCTTCTTTTCTGCCATTTTAGTTACCTCTTATCATTTATTATTGGCTTTTGCCATAAACTTTATTGTATCATTTTTAATACTGTATGTCTATTTTAATTGAAACTCCATCTTCTTTGTGCTATCAGGATGAATAAATTCAAGTCTGTAAGCAACAAGACCTATTTCAAATCGTTTATATTTAGAATTTTTTGTTGCGCCATATTTTATATCATTTGCGATAGGATACCCTAGATTTGATAATTGCGCTCTGATTTGATGAAAACGTCCCGTTAAGAGATTAATATCAAGCAATGTTACATTTTCATCGTTAATTATTTTTTCTACCTTGTATTCGAGTTTCGCAAGCTTTACAGCTTTTCCTGCATCATTTGTTATATCTACCGAAGCTTTACATATGTCAGCGTTATCTACAGCTTCATTATGAAAAACTACGGCTTTATTTTCTTTACTATCTTTGCCTAAATAATTTTCTAAAAGAATATATCCACCATCGTTATTAGAAATAATTCCTTCAACATAAGCCTTGTAATGCTTATTCATAAGTCCGTCCTGAATCTGCTGACTAAGAGCTGCTGCCGCCTTTTTTGTCTTTGCAAATACTAAAACGCCCTTTACCTCTCTATCGAGCCTGTGAATCACAAAAGCCTGCGAATTACTTTTATTATTTCTTTTCAAATAATTATTTACTTCACTGACCATATCCTTTTCTGTGATTTTTGCAGTCTGCGTCGGAACGCCAGCTTCTTTTACACAGACAAGTATTGAATTATCTTCGTATAATATTTCCAAGCTCTTCCTCCAGAAATTTCTTAAGCTTTCAAAATAAAATTATCTTTTCCCGCAAAAATGTGAATTTCTATACAATACGATTCAGAGTTCCTCCCTGCAAATAATCCCTGAGATTGTCATAAACGCCCTTTAAGCATCTGTATCTTGACTCCTTAGTCGCCCATGCAATATGAGGTGTTATAAGCAGCTTTTCACTATTCTGAATCTTTAAAAGTGGAGAATATTTTTCCATTGGCTCATTACTTATTACATCAAGCCCTGCTGCCATAATTTCATCATTTTCAAGCGCCCATATAAGGTCTTCTTCGTTTACTATTGGACCTCTGCCTACATTTATAAGATAGGCCGATTTTTTCATTTTTCTAAAGACCTCTTTGTTAAATAGATTTCTTGTAGCATCATTAAGAGGAGCATGAATTGAAATAATATCACTATCCCTTAGAAGCTCATCAAACTCAACTCGTTCATAGTAATAGCTGTTATTATTTCCACTTGTTGAGTAATATATAACTCTGCAACCAAACATTGCGGCTATTCCAGCAACACCTCGTCCGATTTCACCAAGTCCTACAATGCCCCATGTCTTTCCAGCCAGGTCATAAAACGTATTGTCAAAATGAGTAAAAATATCATTATTTGAATATGTCCCTGATTTGACATATCTATCATAATAAGGGAGCTTTTCATACAAATAAAATAGCATTGCAAATGTGTGCTGAATAACACTTTTGGTTGAATAGCCCTTCACGTTACACACACCAATTCCCGCTGATTTACAATACTCTATATCGACGTTATCGTAGCCTGTTGCCGTAACGAGGATTAATTTGAGCTTACTAAAACCCGAAATCGTATATTTATTTATAGGGAGCTTATTAATAATAATAACCTCAGCATCGCGGCATCTTGTCTGCATATTATCTATGTTACTTTTTTCATATGCAACAAACTCACCGAGCTCATTAAACATTGATGTATCGATATCAGTTCCTATATTTTTTAATTCTAGAGCTACTATTTTCATAAATAATTCCTTTTTATCTGGCTACTTCATTTATTAGTGACACAATCTTTTCTATTGCATCATTCATATGAGATTCCTTCATCGTCTTTGTGTAGCTTTCTCTATTTTCATATAGCTTTATTATTTCGTTGTACAAATCATCATCTGTCAAATCATCCTCATCAATCATGACAGAGAAGCCCTGCTTCACGAATGATTTTGCATTGAGAATCTGGTCGCCTCTGCTTGCCTTTGCTGAAAGCGGAATGAGAAGGTTTGGTTTTGCGAGTGCCTGTATCTCACATATTGCATTTGCACCTGCTCTTGATACTAAAATATCGCTTAGCGCAAATAAATCCTTAAGCTCATCCTTAATATATTCAAACTGAAAATAACCTTCCATATTTACAAGCTTTTTATCTAATTTACCTTTTCCACAAAGATGAATGACATTGAATTTTTCAAGTAGTCTAGGCAAAATACCTCTAACAGCATTATTTACCTTTACCGCACCAAGACTTCCACCCATAACCATAATGTATGGCTTATCAGGTAACTCCTTTGTATCTTCCTGTCTGTAAAGAAACGCTTCCGCAAGGCTTGCATCACCTGTAAAAAGCTCTGCTCTTATAGGAGAGCCTGTATGTACGCCCTTTCCCTTTGGAAGATGCTCTATAGTTTCTGGGAAATTACAGCATATCTTTTTAGCAAATGGTAAACATATTTTATTTGCTAAACCTGGTGTCATATCTGATTCATGAATAATGACTGGAACACCTTTTACAGCCGCTGCAATAACTACAGGAACAGAAACAAATCCACCTTTAGAAAATACTACTGCCGGCTTTATTTTCCCTATATGCCCTAACGCATCAAAAAATCCTTTTATTACTCTGAATGGGTCAGTAAAATTTCTAAGTGAAAAATATCTTCTAAGCTTTCCTGTTGCAACACTGTGATATTTTATTGCCTGCTCTGTAATAAGTGACCTCTCGATTCCATCTGTAGAGCCAATATATTCTATTTCATATCCATTTTCTTTAAGACGTGGAAGAAGTGCAATATTAGGCGTAACATGACCCGCTGTTCCTCCACCAGTTAAAACTATTTTTTTCATCTTCTCAATTCCTGTTTAGAATTTTTAAAATTTTATTTTATTAAGAATTTCCTTCTGTGAATCAGCATCTGGTTCTGTAGGCTTCCAGTTTATTTTCTGATTATCATCTTTATATCGAGGTATTAAATGTAAATGGAAATGGAATACAGTCTGTCCTGCTGTCTCACCATTATTCTGAACTAAGTTAAATCCATCACACTCAAGCTTCTCTGTCATATGTGTAGCAACCTTTTTCGCAAGTGGAAGCACTTTATTTGCTGTTTCATCATCAAGCTCAAATAGATTTGCAAAATGATTTTTTGGAAGTATAAGGCTGTGACCCTTTGTAGCAGGTGCAGCATCCATTATTACTGTAAAATCATTATCTTCATATACAACATTTGTAGGAATATCCCCATTTGCTAATTTACAAAATATACAATCGTCTTTTTTCATTTTAGTCCTCCTAATTATATGAATCATCTATTGTCATCGTGAGTCAGAAGTTAAATATCTGGTCGAGCTGTCTGAACACCTTCATATCACCCTGAACATGCATATCACCAGACATAAATGCCCTCTGGAATGATTCATTTCCAGAAATAATTCTATTCATTACTTCTGTATTCAGTTTACAGAGAATGTCTGCACTCTGTACATCTCCATAATAACAGTTTATTTCTTTATTTCTAATCTGAATGATAAGTGGCTGTTTTCTTTCTTTTATTACAAATTTGCATGTAACACCTATTGCAACTCTAGGGTCAAAATGTCTCTCAAAATCAGAAATATAAATTGAGTTTTCATCAACTGCTCTCGCATCAAGCATTCCTTTAAAATGCTCTGCAAGCTCAGAAATATCCTTTTTCTGCGTCTGCACATAATTATCATCAGCCGCATAATGTGATAACTGCTCTGTCTCCTGTGGCGAGAGCGATAATGAAGATGCTCTCTGAATAGCAATTTTACTGATTGCCTGATTTGATGATGGGAATGTCTTTGTCCTCTGACTCACTGTTCTATATAGATTCTCAACGCCCTTTTCGATTAAAACCGCATATTCCTGATTCATCTCAAAGGTCATTGCATCTGATACATATCCACATATACCACTGATAGGTATTCCACCTAAAATCTCCCACGCTGACATAAGCTCTGCCATTACTTGTCTTTCACCCGATGTTGTAGACATTACAACAGGATACATATATGTTCTCGAAATCTTTTCCTTATTGCCGTACAGCCAGCAGGCATCTAAAAACTGCATCAGATATCCGCCCATTCCATACCATTCAACAGTCGTTGCTAAAATCATTCCATCACAGTCATTTATTGTTGCTGGAAGCGTTGCTATAGCATTTCTGTTTTCATATAGATTGATGCGTTCAGTTTTAATATTTAACTCTTCTAAAACTGACTGCATTTTATTAACAACATATAAGGTTGGATCGTCAATAATACCACGTCCACCGTAATAAATATTAATCTTCAAGACCTACCTCCGACTATACTTCACTCTTTCTCAACATATTATTTTACTACAAATAAACCATCAAATAAAGAAGAAATGCCGAATGGTATTTGCTCTGCAATCAAACGACCCCGGGTATTAGCCCGAGGTCGCTTATTTTAATTCGTGATAAAAGAAAAATATGATTTTATTTTAGTTAAAATCTCTTACTTCATTAACATTAAGAGAAACTGAATATGTAGATGTAGATGTAATATCAGGTGCATATCTTCTTATGTAATATACATCGCCCTCATTAACATCTAATGTAAGCTTTGCTTCATTTTTTCCTGTAGCTGTATCAATGAGTTTCATATCCTTATCATATACTGCGACACCTAAATTAATATCCGTATACCAGCTATCATATTTAGTGATTATGTCATATGTACCTGAATTAAGAAACTCTACTTTATTTACATATTCCTTCCCATCACCAATACTCTCATAATAAAGACTATTATTTCCAGAATATATATCTGTTAAATTGTCTTCCTTATCGTATTCGTTTTCGAGAGTGAAGCTATAATCAGTCGCTCTACTAACATATACTCCTATCGCATATGTTTCACCTGCTTTAGTTTCAAATTTAGAACCTGTAGAAATATACCTACCTGTTGAAAGGTTTGAAGCAGCATACATATTGATACTATTAATATTTGTATCATTATTAACAACATAGGTACCACCTATTGGCGATGTGAATGCATAGTATACATATTGATATCTACTTGTAGTCGTTCCCTCTACTTTACTGCCTACAGTAAGAGAATGTACATCTTTAGGTGTTGCTACAACACTATATACAGCTTCTTCACCAGTATTGTTAAATTTAAATATTAACTCCTGACCTGCTTTTAAGAATATATCACTAAAGCTTCCATATGAGGTATTACGATTTTCTGTAGAACTTAAATCTTTATATATGTACACTATCTCGTACATATAGTCCATGCTTACATCGTCTTTATTTAAACTAAAACTGTAAAACCCTGTCTTTTCAGCAGTATACTTAACCCACTTCTGAGTATTAGCCTTAACAGTTGTCTTTCCATCTGCATCAAAAGCTTCTGGCTCAATCTTCTTAAGCTCAAAGGCTGCCTTCATAGTCTTAACATTACTGTCATTTACAGCTCTTATAACTAATATAGTATCCTTCTTAAGTGGTATACCAGCTGCATCTGCTGTACTATAAGATAAACCACCGTAGTTAATATCATCCTTTATTTCATCAACTTTAGCACATTTAACATTAGGTGTTATCTCATCTTCCTTTTCAGGGTCAGCCTGAACAGCATTTAGTAAGTATCTGCCATCCTCTGGAACCTTAAATGTATAATAGTTATTCTCTTTATATCTTGCAGCATTTATTTCAGTTTTTCCTGCATTAATCGCCTTAGACTCTGTCTTCTTAACGATAACCTTAATTGATTTACTTATCTTTGCATCTTCTGTCGTAATAAATGCACTAAATGAACATGCTTTACCGATACTAGAGTTATCTACAGAAAAATCAGCATAAGGGTCATCTTTATCAATATATACATATCCAAGGTACTTTGAGCTCCATCTGAATCTTAAATACTCAACACCTTCTTCTGGCTCTACATATATATTGTAATATCCTGTTGCATCTGGTGTGAATGTTCCATAGAATCCTTGGCTTCCAGCTCCTGTAAGTATAAGCTCCTTACCCGTTTCAAGAGTATATTTAGGCTCTACCTTCATAGTAACACTTACACCTGTTACTTCTTCTTCTGATACATTCTTAAGCTTAATATAAGCATAAATATCATCTTCTACAGAGTAGTAATCTGTAATTTCCTTATATCCATCTTCTGGATTAATAGAGCTTACACTTACTTCTATAGCCTCATCATTAGATGCCTTATAGCTTACTGTATGATACCAGTCATCCTGAATCTTATATCTGTACCAAACCTCAGCACCCTTTGCTAACTTAGCTTCAGGAGTTGCCTCATTAAGCTTAATATCTAATACCTCTACTGGCTTTGCACTAAGCTTTACTGACACAATCTGGTCTGAATCGTTGCTAAGCTTGATATATATACTAGAGCCATTTCTTATATACATATCTTCTGGATATTCAAGCTCATAAGTATCTATATATTCATCAAGGTAATATGCATATTTTGCATTTACTGTTGCCTTGCTGCCATCCGCATTCTTAACATCAATTGTATAGAATGTAGCAGCCTTTGATTCAAACTTAAACCATGCAAAATCATTCTTCTGAATAGTAATAGCTTCATCTGAGATAGGCTTAATGTCAATCTTTTCAACCTTGACAGTTATTTTAGCATCTGCTGTTGCTTCCTTATCGTTAGTTATCTCTACTGAATATTTTTCACCAAGTGTTAGATATCTTTCATCTGGTCTTTCAAGATCTACATCCTCATCGTTAAATCTAACGAATGCAATCGTATCTTCATTTACATCCTTTGTATAGCTTATCTTATATAAACCATCATTCTTAGCTGTATATGTATAATACTTAGTCTCACCTGGCTTAACAATAATCTCTGTAGCTGGAAGCGGTGTAGATGTTGCCTCAAGCTCGCTAAATTTAATCTTTGCTTCTTCGTCATTAGTATTCTCTAAGAAGATATAGTTATCTCCTTCATAGAATGTGTAAATATTTCCTGAATATATATTCTTTCTATTCCAATACCAACTATTATTCGTAACTCTAGTTGAAAGTCCAGGCAATAAGTCTGACTCTGTCTCATAGCGTACAACATATTTTTCATCCTTTGGTACTGTAACCTTATAAATCTGATATGAATTTGCTGATACAGTAATCTCTGTTGTAGGTAATACTGCAAATTCTTTCTTTGTTACCTTTACAGTACATTCATTAGCTGCATCAAATAATTCTTCAGCTGGCTCTTCAATATAATAATAACAATCTATCTTGTCATCTTTACTGAGCTTGACAATATTCTCATACTTATTAGAAGGTCTGTTCCAGTTGTAATAATAATTAATATCAAGCGAATAATCAGAATTATTCTGATAAATATCTACGCCTGCTAATTCACTTGTAGTGATTCCGCCATCCTTTGAAAGAACAGCTTCTAAATAATAGTATCCATCTTCTGGTGCAGTGAATACTACATTCTTCATTTCACTATCTTTAACAGCAACCTTTGTAGCTTCTGCAAGCTTAAGAACTACAGGACCATCATGTGCTACTGTAACCTTAACCTTTTTCTCCAAAGCAGATGTATTGCTTATTCTAAAGTAGATTACATCGCCCTTCTTATACTCATCATCTGATTCATTATCTTCTGCGACTGTTTCAAAAGTATCGCCCGAGTATACATACATATCAAGATATGATGCTAACTCGTTATGGTAAGCCTTAATATAGCCTCCATTATCATGTGTTACCTTAAATACCTGCTCAGCCTCATCAAGAGTAACAGCTGCAAAGACATCCGATTTTGCTGGTACTGTGAACTCTTTCTCTGTTCCAATAGTAATAGTATCTATAGGAGCCTGCTTTAATGTAACTACAGCAGTAAGTGTCTTACTCTCATCTGATGATTTGTTTTCAACTACTAAGAATATTTCATCACCTTCGTTAAGAAGGATTTCATCTTTAATATTCTTTCCATCAGTATCCTTTCTAAGAGTTGTACGATAGCCACCAATACCATTTGTATAATATACATCCATTAACTCTGAACCAGTAGCTACGATAGCAGAATTTACATCTATAGCACCAGTCTTATCAGCCTTAATCTTGTAATATACTTTTCCAGCTGCAGGTACATCAGTTATTGTTAATGCGCCTGTCACTGCAGCATCAGCTGAAACCTTTGTTACAGAAATAACAAGTCCACTTGTAAATGAATTATTATTTGGTGTAATTGTAACTACTGCATCCTTATAATATGCAGAAGCTGTTGCTGCTATTGAATTTCCTTCATTGTATAAAAGCTTACTGCTTCCGTTAATCTTTACAGTAACATTGGCAATATTTGAGTTAAATCTGTAATATCCATCTTCAGGAACTGTAAATGTTATAGAAGCAACATCTTCTGTAGCTACTGGCTTTGTCTCTGTTAACTTAGCCTTCATTCCCTTGTATGTAACAGTTAATTTAGTAGTAGAACCAGTTCCAAATAATCTTAGGTAGATTGTCTGTCCCTCATTAAGAGTAATAGTATTACCACTAATCTTTCTTATAAGGTTACTAGCCTCTGCATCCTTTGGCTTATATCCCTTTAAGTAGTACTGTAAGTTAGACTTATTAAACTGGAATTCACCATCATGTGGAGCTGTAAATGAAACCCACTTATAATCCTTAGTCTTTCCAACAATAACAACTGGATTTGCAGCTGTAAGAACTTCAATACCTCTGTCATAGTATGCGTCAACTAAAGCTATATCGCTTTCTGGCTCTGCGTCAATATATGTTGGCTTACCAGCATTTCCTACTGCTCTTACCTCAATGTATTTTCTTGAAATAACCTTCTTAGTAATACCAGAAGTAATCTCAATCCATGTCTTACCAGGCTTCTTAGCTATCATTGATGCTTCGAATGTACCAGGAAGCACCTTAATAGCAGCGATAGCTGGGTCTTTACTCTTCCATGTAAGAGTATCTGTCTTTCTAACCTGTGCATAATAGTTATCTGCTACTGCAGAAAGAGTATATGTATTGCCAGATGCAACATACCAGTATGGTAAAACATCATTCTCATTATTTCTGATGTCGATTTCCATACCAGCATCAATCTCATCTGATGAAAGATTTTCATAGCTTGCAGGAATATCTGTTGTTTTGAATGATGTTGTTGCTGCTTTTCCTTCTACATCACCTACTACAGGTGTAATAGTCACACTGTAACTACTCTTTCCAGCAAGACCATTAATTGTAGTTCTGAATCCATACACACCATTTGCTACATTTGTAGTAGCACAATCAGTAATAATTCCATTTACATCTAATTCTCTTATTTCTGAGAAAATAAGCTTATTTCTACCATCCTTTAAGTCAACCTTATATGTTGTAGGAACGCTGTATGGTGTTCCCTTATAAGAGAAAATAACATCTGTAAATTTATCTACTGTATCTACAGCCTTAACGCCCTTTACAGGGTCCATTGGCTTAACAGTTACCTTAACTGTAGCAGATACAGATGGATTATCCTTTAATGCAACATTTAATGTTACATTCTTGCTTGCAGCTAATCCTACTGCCTTAACCATTCCGTATGTTGCAAGGTCATCCTTGTTATGTGTTAACTCATATGCAGTTCTGTCTAAATCTATTACAACATTAGGATCAGATGAAGTAACTGTAAGAGGATTATTTACCTTAAATCCTGTCTTACCAGCAAGCTTCTTCTTACCTTCACTAAATGTTAAATAATCATAAATATCTGTTGCATCGCCTACCTTAAGAGTAATACCCTTTGTCTTAATAGATGATACACTGGCAGTAATTGTAATATCTGTAAATGTCTTAATTAATCCTGATTCAGAATCATAAGCAACGATATTAACATCACCAACACCCTTAAGTGTCATTACACCCTTCTTATCAATAGAAGCGATTGCAGATGGTGCATAGAACTTACCATTAATAAGAAGCTTATGTGTCTTATCCTTTGTAGTAACTGCATCGCCAATGTCTTCTACTGCATAGTATGTAATCTTTGGCTGGCAGTAATCTGCTGTGAGTGAAGCATTAAGTGGTAAATCAAATAAAGTTAATTCTCCATCCTCTGCAGCAGGCTCATATGGGTATGCAGGGAATATTCCATCAAACTCTGGTGTAATCTTTCCTGCTGAATATGGTACATAGTAGTGATTATTTTCTACTCTGACCTTATTTGCATTAATATCCTTTGTAAGGTCAAGCACCATATCAACCATCAGAATCTTCTTTGTTCTGAATGATTTTGCTGTTCCTGCATATGATGATACAACCATTGTTCCATCATCAAGCTGTCTCATACCAGCTACATTTCTAACATATGCTGTATATTCTGTATTTGGCTGAATGAAGTTACGTATTGAAGTATTGACCATGTCCTTACTGTCAATAGTCTCAGTAATATAATCCATATATCCTGGGAATTCATCATTCTTTGTATCAGCAATTATCTTTTCGAAATCAGCTGCTGTCTTATTACCCTTTAATATATAGAGCTCTCTTCTGTATCCATCTGGAACAGCTGAGTAATATATTTTAATACTGTAATCTTTAGGTTCAACTGTAACTGTCTTTGGAGCTGTTACATCCTTAACTGTAAGCTTAAGCTCTGGTGCCTTAAATCCAGCGATTGGAACAAACTTACCATCTACATATTTAACAGGATATACGCTGATTACAGCATCACCCTTCTTAAGTGCAGTTACAACACCGCTGTCTTCTGTAACACTGACTACATTTGTACCACTCTTAACCTTGTAGTTAAGATATACAACATCTGTGCGAAGAACTTTAGAAATTGTAACATCAAGATTCTGTGTTTCACCTACTGCCATTGTATTAACTGGTGCATTGAATGCAAGCTTTGCAGGTGCAACGGCAAGTCTTAAATCATCCTCAAGAATTGCCTTAGAAGCATTAACAGTGAATTCCTCTGTAAATCCTGGTACCCATGTAACATCAAAATTGTATATATTAGATGTTGCTGTTATAGGGAATGCCACCTTAATCTTATCTGTATCAACAAGTGATAATACGTAACCGCCTGTTTCCTTTACCTGATTAACTACAGCAACATTTTCAGCTTCGCTGATTTCACCGTTCTTATATTCATTAGGATAAATAATATTAAAGATGAAATAATTTCCATCAGGAATAGCTTTATTATCCTTGTCCTTTAAATCATATAAAAATGGAATACCTTCTATAGGCTTAACAGTTACTGTTTCGTTATCGTATTTTGCAACAAGGCTTGTCTTCTCTTCTCCTGTAGCTTCTACTACTGTAGAATGTCCGTGACGAGCAACATCGAAGCTGTTATTATCATATACTACTCTGTAGTTATCTCTCCATACGTCTTTTAAGAAAATTGGGTTGAAATCTAAATATTCACCTATTTCATACTGAACATCTTCCCCTATAGTCTCATAATCTACAGTTAAAATCTCGAATTTATATGTTTTTCCATACTTAGCATATCTATCTGTTGTATTTATCTGTACAAATGGATTAATAATAGCTGCTGCATCCTTCACTAAACCGTTACCAAATGCCATGCTATCTTCTTCGATATAACCTTCAACAGTTAACTTATCTATATCAATAAATGCTTTATTAGCATTAAGGTTAAAGTTACCTGCTGCTGTTACTCCATAATCCTCATCCTCTGATAATTCATTTACAGGGTATGGCTTTATTTCAGTTCCAGCTGTGATATCATCCTCAGCTACTGCTGAAATCTTAAGCTCTCTAGGATTAATTACATAAGCTGAACAATACTCTGAATTAATATCACCATCGACTGCTGCATATTCTTCATTACCGTAGAAATATACATAGAAATCACCATGACCTTCTACTATAGTAGCATCTGCAGGTGATATCATATCGTATGACATCTCTGATGTATCATAGTTAAACCACTGAACTATAAGGTCAAGCTTTGTAACATCGACAGAATCACCTGTAATATATTCTCTTGCTGTAATAAATCCATCAGCAATTGCCTGGCTTAAATCAAATCCAGTACCATCATAAGTCTTTCTAAAGTTAATCTTTGATGGGTCAACCTTAAATATAAGCTGCTTAGTACCAACCTTTTTAACCTCAACAGGAACAGTATTAAATGCGTCCTTGATTTCCTTAACAGGCTTGCCTTCAGCATCCGTTGTTTCTACTTCATACTGGTTTGTATAATTGTTGTAATATACATTTGAGCAGTAATCGTCATCTATAATAAAATCGCTATCAAAAAGTGTAATAGAACCTTTAACTCTGTATAATAATCCTGACTGGAAATATCCTGTAGCATCTGAATATTTAGCAGTAGCAGGGTCAAGTGTATCGCCTACCTCTACACCCCATTCAATATAGTAGGCATCTTTTCTTTCCTTTAACTCATCAAATGCGATTAAGCTATCTACTGGTGTATTAATATCGTTACCTGGCACCTTATAAATAGAATAATCAGCATATCCATAAAGGCTTCCTACATATTCACTAATATCCTGTTCTGTATATGCTGTAGGAACAGAATTAATAGATACGCTTATAAGCTGCTTCTCTATCTGGAAATATACATATACAGGCTCTGCGAAATATTCCTTATTATTGTCATAATAGCTAATCTCAAGAGCATAATATCCTGCATTCATAGGGATGCCATCGTATTCATCCATTGTTGCAATTGGATGATTATATGCATCTACCTTAATCTTTCCATCTTTATCAAATGAAGGTGTAAATGTATACCATTTATATGTAATACTTCTGTCAGTATCTGCTGCTATTTCTTCTTTATCTTCTGTTGAAATAACCTTTGCAAGCTTGTATGAAAGCTTATCAGCAAATATTGGATTATGATTGTAAATAGACTTAGCAATGTCATTTACATCAAGCCCCTTACCATTAACAAGTAAAGCCTTAGCATCTATTTCTGCGTTAGAATTTCTAACAGTAATAGGAATAACATTTTCTCGGCTTTCTCTAACATCCTTAGATACATTGAAATCATAGTTAATGTTCTGTGCATTTACTTCGTATTTGTTAATGCCCATTACATTATCTGGAGTTCCATTTGTGTAGTTACATTTATTTCCAGAAAATACGATACGGTATTCTACTGTGAACTTGTTATCTCCTTCTCCATTCTCACCTGATAGATATGGGAATGTAGCATCTGGAGCAATCTTTGTCCACTCTGTAGTAGTCTTACCCTCTACAGTTTTAGTAATACCCATCTGTACATCAAACATTGGCACATAAGGCTGTGACTCATCTGCCTGATTGTATGTAACACCAAAGAAAGTTTCAGAAATATCTGTAAACTCTGTCTTATCTGAATTGATAAGTTTGAATCCAACTCTTCTTGCGATAGTATTAGCTGTCTGAGCTTTAAATACTGTTGCGTCTTCAAGAGTAGGTCTTACTATAAGTGTTATAGGTGTAATTCTTACCTTGATTGAATTCTTTACAGTAGCATATATATTGTCAGAATCCACATACTCTACTGTGTAAAGATATGTTCCGCATTCTGATGGAGCTTCGTCTAAATCAACACCATTAGGGTCCTGCCACTTATATGTGAGCTTTCCTGCTGTAGGAACATCCTTAACATCTTTTTCGTCAGCCTCAACTGTCTTAACCTCTACCTTAAGCTCACTAGCTGTTGGTGCAGCTACTGAATCACCAGTGTATGGACGAGTAATAGCAGCATCTGCAGCAGCGCCTGTAAGGTTTGTAAGAATCATCCTAACAGACTTGTAATCGCCTACAGTAGTTGCCATTTCATCAAGCTGCTTAATATCTACATTATCAATATATTTATCATTAAGTGTAATATAAGCATTGAAAGTATAGTCACTTCCCATCTTGAATACATCTGTATCAGCAAGTGTCTTTGTTGATGGATATGTTTCCTTGACAGTAACATTTACATCCTTAATGTATCCATCGTAAGTATCTCCATCTTCATCTACTAATTCTATATTTTCTTTTACAGTTTTTGCATAGTCAGCAGCTGTAGTTCCTGCAATAACTCTTGGCATATGTGAAGCCTGAGCATATAAATTTAATCTTTTTACCTCAAAGTCAACATATACATCATCTGCCTTTATTAATGTAGGATCAATAGAAATAACGAATCTGAACTCACCTGCATTAGATGGCTTTTTGCCATCTGAAAGGTCCATATATCCAAACTCATTTTTTATCTGCCACTTTGTAGTAAGGCTGTCATGCAGATTTTCTCTTACCTTATTATCAACACTAACTTCAACATAGTTATTCATTATCTCATTAGCATATGACTCTAAATAATCAGCTATGTTCTCATTAAAGTCCTCAATGATAACGGAATCCTTTGCGTTTAATCCGAAATCTCTAATAAATGAGTCCTTATAAACTTTAATCTCTCCTGAAGCCAGTTCTTCCTGTCCGCCATCAGCTTTGTTAAGCTCACTTGCGACAGTGACTTCGTCTGACATAGGTGCTGCCATTGTGTTAGCAGGTACCGATGTAAGCACCATTGCAATAGCAAGTATAAATGTCAGAATTCTTTTTAATTCTACTTTCACTTTTTTCTCTCCCTTTTGATAGTATTTAGTTCACCATTAAATAAAATATGTTTAACGATGACTATGATACACCATATGTAGTGTATCTTAATTATTTTAGTCCTGTTGATTTTTATTGTCAATATTTTAACAATAATTCAACATATATATTTTGATATATAAAACAAAAACACCACGCAGACATTACTATCTGCATGGTGTTTTGTTTTATATTATGCTTGGCTTTTGCTAATAATTTTTACTTAGCTGAACCATTCTTACAATTGTATGCACTAATTGCAATTGTTCCAACGCTGCTTCCTGCGTAAGCTCCCTTACCATTTACAACGATAGAAGCCTTGCCGATTTCCTTGTTGTTAACAAGAGTAATATCGTAGTTATCTGGTGATAACTTCTTAGTGCCATCCTTTACTTCGATTCTGCATCCTTCAGGTAAAGTATCAACTGTAATAGCCTCGCCTGTATATTCAAGACTCTTTAATGCTGCACCTGACTTATTTACAACTGCAATCTTAAGCTTAGAAGCATCCTTAATCTTGCCAGTCTTAGCTGGTTTTCTCTGAATAAGAACTGAACCATCCTGAACACCAGCGTAGTTAACCTTCTTACCTTCAATTCTGAAGTAGAGAAGCTTCTCATTTTCGCTGTTATCCATCTTGAATTCGTGAGTCTTAGAAAGCTCAATCTTCTTAAGCTCTGCTGAAGACTTACCTGCTGGGTCTTCTGTGTAGAATGTAGTTGTGTATTCTGAAGCCTTAACTGTTACATTATCAACATCTACGAAAATCTTACCCTTGAATGCTGTAAGAGGTTTCTTATCATAAATAGCTGCATTAGCAGAAACGATTGTAGCCTCTGTAATATCTGCCTTATTTATTGTGTAGTATGTCTTAATGCTTCCCTTGAAGTTACCCTTAAGCTTAAGAGTAGCTGTTGCAATATTTTCTCCAGCCTTCTTGTTGCCTGAGAATGTAACTGTATAATCCTTACCAGCTACAAGTGGAGCTGTAACTGTTTCGCTGCCATTCTTATACTTAACAATATTGTAGCTTACAAGACTTGCTTCTACATCAGCCTTTGCACCAAGTGGTGAATATGTAGCTGCACTATCCTTAAGGATTACTGCATCCTTATTTTTAACCTTACCATTATTGATTACGATAAACTTACCTTCATCTACTGCCTTACCAGCTGAGATAGCGTTAACTGTAATCTTCTTAGCTACGTAACCAGAAGCACTTGTTCCTTCTGCTGGTGTAACAACTACTGTGTAGTTACCTGCATCAACAACCTTTTCAGGATAAATAGATACTACATAAGCATCCTTCTTAAGAGCCTTCTTATTTGCTGTTACTTCCTTAATAACCTTAGCCTTAACAGCTTCTGCCTGGTCAGCACCTGTGTAGTATAACTTAACGCTGTTAAACTTAGCTGAAATAGCTGGGTCTGGAGTACCTGTTACTACTGTAAATGTAGTTGTACCCATAAAGTTACCCTGACCTGTTACTGTTACTACTAATTCTCCTGACTTATTAGCTTTTTCCTTTGAAAGCTTGTAGTCCTTACCATTCTTAAGAGCTACACCGTTGTATGCAATCTTAACATCAATCTTTGCTTCAGCCTTAACCTTTAATGTTGAAGGAATTGTTGCATCCTTAATATCAGCCTTTAAGATGTCGAAGTTAAATTCACCCTTCTGACCATAAGCACCCTTACCTGTTACGATAACTACTGGACGCTTAGCTGCTGCTGCACCTGCTGAGATTGCTGTGTTGTTCTTAACTGCAAGTGTATAATCTGTACCTTCCATAAGGTTTTCACCGTTAAATCTAACGCTTACGTTAGGAACGATAGGTGAACCTGTGTATGTGTACTGTGCCTTACCATTTACTACTTCTACATCATCAAGCCATTCAAGTGTAAGACCTTCCTCTTCAACTGGTGGCTTAGGACCTGGAGCATTCTTAATGAAGTTACCAGATACTGTTACGTTAGATGCTGGCATCTTGAATGTAGAGTTTTCTACTGCTACAGACTTACCTGCTGCATCCTTAACAATATAGCTGTCAAATGTATAACCTTCGTTTGCTTTATTTGAAAGAGTAATTGTCTCATCCTTCTTAGCTGTTACCTTGTTAGCTGAAACAATACCACCAACGTTTGTTAATACCTTGATTGAATATTCATCTGCTGCATTCTGAGTCCACTTAGCGTAGAGTGTAATATCAGCTGTAATTCCTGTATTGAAATCAAATAATGTAGTACATTCCTTATCAGTAAACCATCCACCGAATGTAAATCCTGTAGCCGTTGGAGCTGTTGGAGCTGTTACCTTGCTATCCTTAGTTACATTAGGAATAGATGCTGGAGCTGTTCCATGTCCATTAGCATCAAACGTTACTGTGTATGTACCTGCGATTTTTTCTGTCCACTTAGCATAAAGTGTAATATTAGCTGTGATTTCTGTATCGAAATCAAATAATGTAGTACATGCTGCTTCTGTGTACCATCCGCCAAAAATCCATCCTGCAGCTTCTGGAGCTGTTGGAACTGTTACCTTAGTATTCTCATCAACAGTAATAGATGCTGGAGCTGTTCCATGTCCGTTTGCATTAAATGTAACAGTAACCTTAGTAGGTTCTGGATTTGATGTTGGCTCAAACACGGCAGAAACAATTACATTAGCTGCTGGCATTGTAAATGTGCCATCTGCTGCTACTATTACCTCTGCACCTGTTACAACATAATTCTTAAGTCTGTATCCATCAGCAGGTGTTGCTGAAAGTGTAATCTTAGTTCCTGCTGTTGCTGTTGTAGGTGTAGCTGAAATAGTACCGTTTGCAATATCAGTTACTACTGTTACTGTGTATGTATCTGCTGTCTTCTCTGTCCACTTAGCGTAAAGAGTAATATCTTCAGTGATTGGTGTTGCAAAGTCAAACTTATTAAACTCTGTACATTCTGAATCTGTATACCAGTCTTCGAATACGTAACCTTCTCTTACAGGTGCTGTAGGTGCTGTAATTGTTCCGCCTGGAAGTACTTTCTTAGGCTCAACTGTAATACCTTCCACCTGTGTATCAAATGTTACTGTGCACTTTTCGATTACTTTGTATGCAAGATTTGCGAATGAAATATTACCATTACCAGCAAGTGTAATAAAATATTTCTTATTCGCTTTAAGTTCTATCTCATTTTCTTCATACTTATTAGTTGTTACAGTAAATTTACTTACATTATCTCCCTTAGGTTCATCTGCGGCCTTTGGAAGTTCTGCATCAGCATCTAATTCTACATAATAAATAGGTCTAGTATCTGCAGTTGCGCTAATCTTATTTGCCAAGAAGAGTTTTACATCTTCTTTTGGACAAACAACAAGACCATCTTTGTCTACACCACCATTTTTTGAATCATTACTCTGAATTCCACCTGTTATTACTCTAAATCCTGCTCTACTCATGAATGATACTACATCATCGGCACCATACACCTGATTCTTTACCATTCCTTCAAATATAGGT
The DNA here is from genome assembly GCA_045627905.1 of Lachnospiraceae bacterium. GTDB lineage: Bacteria > Bacillota > Clostridia > Lachnospirales > Lachnospiraceae > UBA2868. Next base: position 24,988 of record JAZQOO010000045.1, read on the forward strand.
GCTTGTGTATATCCAGTAATATCCTTTTTCCATATTGCAAATAATTTAATATCTTTTGTTATAGGTGTCGATAAATCATAACTTATATATGAAGGATATGTTTTGTCATCAACTTTAACTTTTTCAAAATTTGTCCATTCTACAAATTCGTATCCTTCTTCTGTTGGAGTAGCTAATGATGATAAATTTTCACCTTCTGTTACTGTCATTGCATCAATTGCTGTACCATGGTCACCCATATCAAATGTTACTGTGTGCTTTGGTATCTCTTCAAATTTAACTGTTGCAATTGTAGCTGCATTAGGCATTTCGAACTTAAACTCGTTTGCATTATCTTCTGAAGCATATACATTTGTCTCACCTACAGTGATATATGGCTTTCCATCTTCGTCTCTCTGAACACGATATCCTTCATCTGGCTTTGTTGTTAATGTTACCTGAGTACCACCATATACAGTCTCTGGACTATATGAAACTCTTCCGTGCTCAACTTCTGCTACAGTAAGTTTCTGAGGTAAACCAGCATTTGCCTTAATTTCCACACTACCTGCTGGCATTATAAACTTATATGGTCCTTCTACAGGTGTTTCAAGATTAACATCTGTATCTGTTACAGTGTCATGAACTGTTACAGACGATAATGTACATCCTTCATTTACATCTACTGTAAATGAAATTTCAGCATCCTTATGAGCCAACCTCATTCCATTTTCAGATACTGTTGTATTACTTTCATTAATTGTAACTGTTGTATTACTTTCCTTTTTATCAACTATATAATCTATAGGAGCTGCTGTAGCAGATACTGTAATATCCTTTGCAGGCATTTCATATCCAGGCTTTAATGTCTCACCCTTAGCCTTAGTAGGATCATTTACACCTGCTCCACCTTCTATAGCATCATCACCTACAAGCACTTCTTTAATATAATAACCTTCTGCAGGCTCTGCTGTAATCTTAACTTTATCATCTGCGAAGTAGTTTTCTTTGTCAGTTTTTACGGTTGCATTTTCAATACTTTCAGCTACACTTGCCTTATACTGAACGGCTGTTTCTACTTTAATAACTGCAGCATAAGTAGGCATTGTAAATGTATAAACATCTCTATCATCTACACGCTTAGCTTCAATAGGAGTAGCTTCCGGATCTGATGAATTCACTACATATACACGTTTAACAGCCTTATTTGCCTCTTTAGTTGGATCTGTAGGTTCGACATTAACCTTAACATCCTTATTAGCAATTGCATTATAATTTCCTGGACTTACTTTCTCTACATACTGTCCTTCTTCAACTGATGAAGTAACTTCTCCATTAGCCTCTATTGTAAGAGAATACTTTGCTTCTTCCCATCCGGCTGTAAGTGTTACGCCCTGTTCTGGTACAACATCGCTATCAAAATCCCATTTCTGGTCACCGTTGAACCAGCCTAAGAATGTATATCCATCCTTTGTTGGTGAATATGGGCTTACTAACTTCTGTCCAATTGTTCCTTTTACAGAAATTCCTGTGTCTTCCTCTGATTTCTTAAACACAATATTTGCTTTTGAAATCTCATCAACGTTATAGTTAATATCAATTTCATAAACAGAAATAGATGCATTAGGACTAGAACCCGAGCTAGGTTTAAATCCTGCAATGTAGTATGTACCGCCTTCAAGAATTAAATCATATGCGTATAATCCAATACCTGGCAATGTTTCAGCTAAGCTTGATCCTGTACTTGCACCGCTACTTGCAACTGAATTCGTTATCTGTACACCCCTCGCACTACCATCTCCGTTTGGATGTCCAGCCACAACTCTAAGCATTGCCTTATCAATTAAATTTATCTTAATTGCTTTCTCAGTATTAGATCCGCTTCCTGCTGTACATATACTATATGGATATTCATCTGTATTAACTAACGATGCATTTATTGTTGCCTGTGGCTTACATTTAGTTAGTAATACAATCGAATCATCTCTAAAAGATACGGCTGAAGCTAAAGCAGTCTCAGCTGGACATGTACTAATAACATCTTTCGCATTTAATACTATTTCTCTGTCTAGATATGTTGCTGATACAACGATATTATCATTGTTATTTTTAATTTCAATTACATATTCATCATTTTCTTTTGGTACATCTTGTTCTTCTCCTGAACCAACCTTATATGTAAGGCTCTTAAGAATCTTCCCTTCTGGTTCAGCAACTGTTACTGTAATCTTTTCATCCTTAAGTCCATATCCAGCGCTTAAAACTATTCCTTCTACTCCACCAGCAACTGTAACTGTTGGCTTATTTGTCACTAATGCTGACACTTTAATGTTTTTATGATCTGCTTCATCTTCTGCAGTCATAACTGGAAGATTAAAAGAATATTTCCCTTTTTCTTCAGATATAGAAGTTGATTCAGAATCAAGTTCTTTCTTATAAGAAACCTCTGAAATATATTTAGCAGCATCTTTCGCAACTGCATTTACATACACCTTATCACCAGGTTTAGCAGCAGCAATTTCCGCGCCATAATTCTCACCATCAGATGAAACAGTAACTGTTACATCTTCATCGTCGATACCGCTAACTGTCCACTTTGGTGTCTTAGCATCCTTTTCTTCAACTGTAATGAATGTTGGAACAACCTCAACATTCTTTGTAAGAGTGAATTCAGCTTTATCAGCAGCTGCAACTACCTCAACTCCATCTATTGTTACAAAGTCCAATGTATAGCCATCTGCAGGTTTTCCTATTACTTCTACCTTTGTTCCACTTACATCAGAAATCTCATCAACTTCCTCTTCAGAGTCTTTCTTTCTAAGCTTTATTGTACCATGGCCACCTTCATCTGAAGCAACAGTGGCTGTAAATGCTTCTTTCCAATGAGCATAGATAGTTGTCTCATCCGAAATGGCTGTATTGTTAAAATCAAATTTTACATCTCCATCTGCTGTCGTATACCAATCATCAAATATAAAACCTGTCTTTGTTGGGTTAGTTTTTGGACGGGTAACTTTCGCACCCTTCGCAACATCTATTACAGTTGGATCATCTCCGTTCTGAGAATCAAAACTAACAGCGCATGCCTCATAATCGTAAGTAAGACTTAATTCTATAAAACAAACTTTTTGAGCTGTAGGTATAAATGTATATGTTCCAGAAGCATCACCTTCCTTTTGAACATTAATTGTATCTGTTGTACTAATTGCTGTCTTTGTTACTGATGTTTCAGAAAGAATTGTTTCTTCCACAGATCCTTCTTTATCTGATTTATATGTACATTTTATTTTACCCTGACTACTAGTACTTCCCGAACTTACTTTTGAACTAATTTTAACATTTGTTCCGCCTACTGGAACTACAATTCTCAAATTAGATTTAGAAGTATTGATCTGAATAGAATAATTATCTTTTATTTTTGTTTCCCCAGAACTGCTAATAACATCTATCCATGCATATCCTGCTCCTGCTCCTCTTATTGCATAATTTCCTGCTGAAGCGCTAGTTGGAGTTGGATCTGGAAATGCATCAGCTACAGATTTCTTTCCAGCTTCGTTGTTAGCACCACTCCAAAAAGTAATCGTTTTTGTTTTTATTGTCGTTGTTGCCTTCGCCTCAATCGCTTTTAATGGTCCAACATTCGGTACACCTGTTACTACCATAGCAAATGCTAAAAGTGCAGCAATTATTCTACCGAACTTGTTCATTACTTTTTTCATTTCTTTCTCCTTTTTTCTTTTCGTGTTGTTGTTTTCACTAACCAATATGATGATACATTAACTCGCCATACTCGCACATACTAGAATACGCAGGCTTATCTGACGATTATCTATCATCATGAATCTATATGCATCTGTCACTGATATAGCCTTTTCATACTCATTTCTTCCTACGTATAATATGTATCATCAACTCACTCCTTACGGAGTTCATTGATATGTCGTCGAAGCCATTCCTAATTATGAACTTCGTTCATATTGTTTTCTCCCATTATGTATCATCAACTCTTTCTCCGAAAATCCTAAGGTATCCTCCCACTTCGTAGGTCCCTCCTTAGGATAAGCATTGACATGTCATCGAAACCATTCCAAATTATGACCTTCGTTCATAATGGTTTCTCCTATTATGTATCATCAGCTCTTTCTTCGAAAATCCTAAAGTATCCTCCCACATCGTGGGTCCTTCCTTAGGATAAGCATTGACATGTCGTCGAAACCATTCCTAATTATGAACTTCGTTCATATTGGTTTCTCCTATTATGTATCATCAGCTCTTTCTTCGAAAATCCTAAGGTATCCTCCCACATCGTGGGTCCTTCCTTAGGATAAGCATTGACATGTCGTCGAAACCATTCCTAATTATGAACTTCGTTCATAATGGTTTCTCCTATTATGTATCATCAGCTCTTTCTTCGAAAATCCTAAGGTATCCTCCCACATCGTGGGTTCCTCCTTAGGATAAGCATTGACATGTCGTCGAAACCATTCCTAATTATGAACTTCGTTCATATTGGTTTCTCCCATAATAGGTTTCATCAACTCGATTGAACTCAAAATTTGTCTTTTATCTCGAATTTTGAGTTGTCACAAGAAATCTTCCCGTTTTACAAGCCATTTCTTACGACACGCTGTACCGAACACAAATGAGTATTCTATAACCTGTACGCTTATACCATGAACAGTTATTTCTTTTTCCTTATGTTTATTCCACCATAAATAATGAAGAATATTTTCACGAATTTCAATTCGCAAATTTTACATCTTATTATAACATTGACATTATGTAAGCGTTTACATTTTTTTACACAATCTTTTACAGATTTTTTTGTGCATTTTTACCATACAAGCCCAATCAGCCTCCATTTTCCCTCCGTTTCAACCTGATATGGCATTTTTTCCCTTCATATCAGCCCGATGTGGCTCTTTTTTTCTCTCCATTTACATCGATGCATAGAAAGTGTTTGAGCTGACACTCATTTTTCGCCGGTACTTAGCAAAGGCATAGCCTGAGCTTAGTACCGCTGCGTTAAAAATAAGTAGCGAAAGCGTGTCAGCGAGAACAA
>JAZQOO010000046.1:0-18169 GCA_045627905.1 Lachnospiraceae bacterium
TCCTTGTCGACATAACAAAAAACCCTAAATGTCGGTTCTATGAACTGACATCTAGGGTTTTGCTTATACAAAATCGAATATAGACATCTGATTTGATTCGGGAAGATCCCCTAGTAAACCTAACGATTTCATTGTATCAGTAACGGTTTTACTCACCTTACTTCTCTCTCTGAAATCATCGCAGGATACAAACGGACCATTTTTACACGCTTCATACACACCATTAGCAGCAATTTCTCCCATTCCATCTATACTTCCTATATGAGGCATTATTTTTCCATCTATTATTTTGCAGTACTGCGCATCAGCTTTAAATATATCTAGCTTGTGAAACTCATATCCTCTTGCGTACATTTCTTCAACAATACGCATGTCACTTAACTGATCTGCTTCCTTATTGGAAAGGCTGTCTTTTCGCTTCATAAAGTCTTCCATATGTTTATGAAGAATTTCAGGTCCCTGACACATTATTTCATATGAAAAAGCTTTTGCTCTTATACTTAAATATGCTGAATAATATGCAAGCGGATAATTAATCTTATAGTACGCAATTCGCCATGCCATCATAACATATGCTGCCGCATGTGCTTTAGGGAACATGTACTTTATCTTTTCGCAAGATGCAATATACCAGTCCGGAACATTGTGCTTTGCCATTTCTTCCTTCCACTCGCCCCATTTATCACACTTACCAGTAGCAACCTTTCCTTTTCTGACATTCTCCATAATCTTAAATGACATCCCCGGTTCAACACCCATATGTATAAGATATGTCATAATATCATCTCTTGTACAAATAGCAGTGGCAATAGTTGCTATTCCATCTCGAATCAAATCCTGTGCATTTCCAAGCCATACATCAGTACCATGCGACAGACCTGCTATTCTAACAAGGTCAGTAAATGCCTTTGGCTTTGCTTCTATAAGCATGCCCATAGCAAAGTCCGTACCAAACTCTGGAATACCTAGACAGCCTAACTTACATCCACCAATATCATCTGGTGTTATTCCGAGTGCTTCTGTATTCTGAAACAGAGACATTACTCCTGCATCATCAAGTGGCACTAACGTAGGATCCGTATCAGTTAAATCCTGTAGCTTTCTAATCATAGTAGGATCATCGTGTCCAAGAATATCAAGCTTTAGCAGATTATGGTCAATCGAATGATAATCAAAATGAGTTGTAATAATATCTGAAGTCTCATCGTTAGCAGGATGCTGTATAGGTGTAAATGAATGTATTTCTTCTCCGTGCGGCAAAACAATGATTCCACCAGGATGCTGCCCCGTCGTTCTTCTAACATCGGTACAACCTTTTGCGATTCGAGCTATTTCAGAATTACTCTTTTTTATTTCTCTCTCTTCAAAATATGCTTTAACGTATCCAAAAGCAGTTTTTTCAGCAACTGTACCAACAGTTCCTGCTTTAAAAGTATGACCTTCACCAAATAGAACTTCCGTATACTTGTGTGCCTTTGCCTGATAATCTCCCGAGAAGTTAAGATCAATGTCTGGTTCCTTGTCACCGTTAAAGCCAAGGAATGTCTCAAATGGGATATCAAAGCCGTCCTTCTTAAGCTTCTCTCCACATACAGGACACACTTTGTCTGGCATATCACAGCCACCCATTCCAGAAAATGATTTCACCTCTTCCGATTTAAAATCAGCGTAATGGCATTTCGAACAATAGTAATGAGGAGGCAGCGGATTAACCTCTGTTATACCTGCCATTGTTGCAACAAATGATGAACCAACCGAGCCTCTTGAACCAACAAGGTATCCGTCCTCATTTGATTTATGCACCAGCTTCTGCGCGATAATATACATTACGGCAAAGCCATTTGATATAATCGAATTTAATTCCTTTTCTAAACGCTCATATACTTCAGTCGGCAATTCCTCTCCATATTGTTCATGAGCTCTCTTATAACAAATTTCACGCAAATCTACATCTGAGTTTTCAATTACTGGTGGACATTTATCTGGACGTACTGGCTCTATTTCATCTATCATATCTGATATCTTGTTAGTATTAGTAACTACTACCTCATATGCCTTATCAAATCCAAGGTATTCAAACTCCTGCAACATCTCATCAGTAGTTCTTAAATACAATGGCGCCTGATTATCCGCATCTGAAAAGCCTTTTCCAGCCATAAGTATACGTCTGTACACTTCGTCCTCTGGATTTAAAAAATGTGCATCACACGTAGCTACACATGGCTTACCAAGCTCATCTGCCAGTTTCACTATTTTTTTATTTATATCCTCTAAATCATCCCAGGAATTAACGCTAGCATATTCTTTATGTTCGTCATAAAGCATATACTCATTGTTGGCAAGTGGCTGTATTTCGAGATAATCATAAAACTCTGCCGTTTCTCTTACCCTTGCCTCATCGCATGTACCATTTCTTAAGTCCAGAATCCTTCTGTACAATTCACCAGCTTCACATGCAGAACCTATAATAAGCCCTTCCCTATGAGCCATTAATTCTGTTCTAGGGATACGCGGAGCCTTTCTGAAATAGTCAAGATGCGACATTGAAATAAGTCTGTACAAATTTATTCTTCCTATTTCAGATGCTGCCAGAATAATAATATGGTATGATGTATCCTTTTTAATTCTTTCTATTTTCTCTTCTTTCGTTAAAATAGTATCATCTATCTGATTTATATTAGAAATATTCCTGTCTTTAAGTTTCTCTATAAACTTGTTAAATACTGCTGCCGTAACCTCCGCATCAGCAACTGCTCTGTGGTGGTGTTCGTTAGTTAATCCAAACTCGTTGCATACAGCATCCAAATTATGCTTCGTAAGATGAGGATGAAGAAGTCTTGATAAACCAAGAGTATCTACATATGTAAACTCTTTTTCTATTCCTAGTCTTCTACAATTCTCCCTGATAAACGAAACATCAAAGTTTGCATTATGTGCTACTAAAACTGCATCATTTACAAACTCCAGGAAATTAACAAGAGCCTCTGATATAAATGGAGCATCTATAACCATTTCATCTGTAATACTAGTAAGCTCCGTTATTTCATATGGAATAGGCTCCTTTGGATTAACAAAGGTAGAGAATCTGTCAATCACTTCTCCCCCTTTTACTTTCACAGCGCCTATTTCGATAATATTATTATCTTTAAATGACAGACCTGTTGTTTCAATATCAAATACAACAAATGTATCATCAAAGCTATATTCTTTTACGTTATAGCATGCTTTCGCCGCATCATCTACAAGATAGCCTTCTACGCCATATATTATTTTAAAATCAGGATACTTACTTTTTATTTTAGGAAGAGCATGGAATGCTGGAGTAAATCCCTGTACTACACCGTGGTCTGTTATTGCAACAGCTTTATGTCCCCATGCAGCCGCAGTACCTATCAAATCTGCCGGATCTATAAGTCCATCCATATCACTCATTTTAGTATGTGCGTGAAGCTCAACTCTTTTTATTTCTGCTCTGTCTTTTCTTTCATGTGTAAATTTGTCAGTTTTCTTAATTCCCTTTACTCTACTTATCGTTATTTCTTTATCAAAATCATCAAATTCGGCATTTCCAGTAACTAAAATATACGCACCTGATTTTACTCCATCACTAAAACGCTTAAGCTGCTCTTTTTTTGGGAACAGCTTTACAGAAATAGTATCTGTAAAATCCGTCATACTGACACTTACAATCAATTTTCCTTTTTTTGTTTCTCTTACTTCTACGTCTGTTACTAAACCTCTGATTGTAACTGCGCCTAATTCTTCTACAGCCTCTGCAATTGAAATGTACTCATCTTCAACGTCTCCACCGTAAAATACGTTCGGGTCATCTGATACTGTATTTCGCTTCACAAACTGCTGCCTCTTTTTATAGTCAAAAGCTTCTTTTTCCGGTGACTTATCGCTATCCTCAGATGATACCTTCTGACTCTGCTGCATTTCCTCTGCTCTAAGCTTTGCCTCTTCAAGATTTCTCGATATTTCAGTTATCGCATCATTTACACGCTTTTCAAGATGTGAGCTGTGAGCTGTTTTTGTTGCTTCTTTATATTCAATCTTTATTAACGCCTCTATACACATCTTTCACAAATTATTTTATCAAGAATCCTAGCAAGATTTTCTTCTTCTGCATGTGCAATTGATGTATCTTCTATAGTAACAAGTAATGTATTTTCATCATCAACAATTACGTCAGCTTTCTTAAGCAGGCTATATAATATCTGATCTCTGTCCTTAAACTCTTCTAAAATACTTTCACTATAAATTTTCCATAATGAAGAAAGATTGTACTGTGTGGATAAATTAAACTTTTCAATAAAATTAACATCGACAGGCGACGCATTAAATACCTGTTTTTTTATCTGCTTTGCTAATTCCTTTATCCTGCGTCTCTCTATAAGATGATTTGACGAAATATGTACATTAAAGCTGTCTCTTCTTTTCGATGAGACAATTCTAGTTACAAATACATCATCTGTAATACTATTTAAATCATTATTTAATTTTAATGTAGGAAATACCTCTTTTAATAATTTATCCATCTGTCAATCAATTCATTTATAGTATATTCTATGCGATATTATGTAAACCATTACGCATTCCAATTATCAAGCTCATATTTTAATGTATCAAGAAGCTCATTTTCTGGAACCTTCTTTATTATTTCTCCTTTTTTTATAAGAAGACCTTCTCCTATGCCTCCTGCAATTCCTATATCAGCTTCCTTTGCTTCTCCTGGGCCATTAACAACGCAGCCCATAACAGCAACCTTTATATCAAGTTCATAATTCTCTACAAGCTTCTCAACCTGACCTGCTAGTGATATTAAGTCAATATTTGTTCTGCCACATGTAGGACATGATACTATCTCTATTCCACCTTTCCTTAAACCAAGTGTTTTTAAAATAAGCTTGGCTGTTGCGATTTCCTCCTTCGGGTCTCCTGTTAAAGATACTCTTATAGTATCTCCTATTCCCTGATTTAGAATTATTCCAAGTCCAACTGAAGATTTAATGTTTCCAGACTTAACTGTACCTGATTCTGTGATTCCAACATGCAATGGGTATTTGCACTGTGCTGACAGTATTTCGTGAGCCTTTATACACATTAAAACATCTGACGATTTAATAGAAACAACTATATTATCATAGCCCTCAGCTTCTATCATCTTTACTTTATCAAGGGCACTTTCAACAATACCTTCAGCAGTAACAGAGCCATACTTCTCAATAAGATTTTTCTCAAGCGAACCACTGTTTACACCAACTCTTATTGGAATATTCTTTTCCTTTGCCTTCGCTACTACAGCTTTAAGATTTTCTCTTCCACCAATATTTCCCGGATTTATTCTAATCTTGTCCGCTCCATTTTCAATTGCAAGAATTGCCATCTTATAATCAAAATGAATATCTGCAACAAGCGGAATATGAATCTGTTTCTTAATCTCACTAATCGCTTTGGCAGATTCTTCATCTGGAACTGTACAACGGATAATCTCACATCCACATTTTTCAAGTCCAAGAATCTGTTTTACTGTTGCATCTACATCACTTGTTTTTGTATTTGTCATCGACTGAATAAGCACCGGATTTCCACCGCCTATAACTCTGTCACCTATATGTATTACTTTAGTTTTGTCCCTAAGCATTTTGCACCTCGCCATATGTTTTAATAAAAAATTGTTGTCGTCAAATCTAAATATACGATTCTAAATATATAGACCTTTAAACCAACATCATAAATTTAACATTGTTTTCTATTTGTGTCAACGAACGTAAATACGGCTAAAATCACGAGTCCTATCGTTATAAATGACGCAGCTACGCACATTAGCGCACTCACTCTTTGCGACATTTTTTTTGAGGTATTATTAACAGAATTTTCAGGCGAAGATTTGGTTAATTTTTTTATATTGCCGGAAAGTTCAGTAATATTAGGACCCTTTGAAAGTAATTTGCAGTTAGTAACTATTGTTTTTTCTACTCTGTTATCAGCGTTATCAGCAGCACATACATTTATTTCATATTGTCCATATTCATTCACAGGTATATACGCTTCCCTACACATCTGATTAAGCTTTAACTCCTCACCATTCACTATAACCCGTTCAAAATAATCTTCATCATCAAATAACGACAGTTTTATATCTGTATTTTTATCTACGTCTCCATCTGCATTCAACCCACTTACAATAACAGTTGGCTTTGTATTATCTACAATAAAAGCAATTGCCTCTTCTGATACATTTCCTGCCTCATCCTGCGCCACAATCTGCAATATATACTTTCCATCCTTTTTAATACTTCCACCACTTGTTTCTTTTTCATTCAAATAAGCATGATACGATACATTTGTCATGTCGTTAATATATTTTTTTGCATTTTCAGGTAATCTGAATGATTTTAAATAATGCTCATTAAAGTCAGAAAAATATGCAATTACTGGTGGGCTTTCGTCCAACGTAAAATAATACGATTTAGCGGTTTTATTCATGAACGCATCTACTGCATTTACATTAAGAACATATATACCCTCATCTCTGACAGGAAGCGTTACCTTTGATTCTGTAGCAGTTAATGTGTAACCTTTTGAATATACTTTTTCAAAGTTCTCACCCTTTATTTTTTTTAATAGCTCTATTTGAGCAGTTCCACCTTCATACGCACTATCTTTAATAACAATAGAAAATACAGGTGCCTTGTTTAATATTTCTGATTCTTTAAGCTCATCTCCATTACTATATACATCTATAGTTGGTGGCGCTGTATCTATTGTAAACGATATAGTTTTAACTGCTTCATTATTGCAAAAATCATTTGCATGTACAGTCACTGTATATTTCCCGTTATCATTTAAACTGTATATATTTGTATTATTTGATGCCTGACAAATATATTCAGGAGTTGTACACACGATTTTCCCATTATCTTCCTCGCGCAAAATTTCAACTCTTGCCGTGAGACCATCTGCAAAGCTGTCTGAAACTCCTATCGCAATTTCCTTTCGACAACCGTATTTGCCTCCGTTATTCACATCACGAAAATCAATTACCGGAGGTTCATTATCGATAGCAAAGCTTACTACTCTATTATCAGATGCTTCGCCACCTTTTTGTTTTGCATAAAAACTTATTTCATATATTCCTGCCTCTGAATATATTCTGTTAATAGTATACTCGCGTCCATGTACATTATTTTCCACATTGTCAAGTTCTCTTATTTGTCCTGATTTATCACGATATCTTACATTCAAACGAACTATCATAGATTTCACATCGCAGGTAGCTTTTAGATTAAGTCCGACTTTATTAGCATAAATCATTCCGTCGTCTATACCATCTATACTTACATGTATATTGCAATCCGCATTTTCAATTCTGTTTTCCGAAACTTGCTTTACTTTATCATCTGTTTCACTCGCCATGACTGTCAATGTCTGAATTAAATAAATAAAAATTGCTGCAATAATCAGATATATACTGTTTCTTATTTTTCTTATTTCTGATATCTGTTCTCTCTCTTTCTTTTTTATTATTTTCATTTTCGTCCACCTGCCTTTCCTAATTTTATTTCTTTGCAAACCTTTTCACGTGCTATCTCCCGCTTTTCTTCGCCCTTATACCCTGTTAATATTCGAATAGTTTCTTCTTCAAATAGATAAACAAATAGTAATCCTGGATATGCATATAAGACATTATATTTAAATAAAAGATCACCCATATTTAACTTCCATACATCATCTGAATAACTTATAAGCTTAAGAGAAACGATAACCTTTTTGATTTCTTCTTCGCCATTCAATTTATTTTTAACTAATCGCTCTTCACATATAAGCACTCCAAAAAACATTAGGAATAAAAGTAATATAATAAGCAGTATAAATAGCACAACAATAATAATTAGAAATATATTAAATTCTTTTCTAAATCCTCCGGAAAAGTTATCATCAGAATCATTTTCACTGTCGCAGCTTTCCGCATTTTTATCATCTATAGTTTCTATCTTTATTTTATCTCTTAAATTACTTGCCGCTATGCTTTGCGACTCAAATTCGTCTGTTTCTATACGGTGTATGTAATCTGATGAAGAATTCATCATCTTATCAAATAGTGATGCTTTTTCACTATCACTCAATTTTTTATATGTAAGCGAGCTGCCCTTTTTCGCCGAGCTTGTATTATTTATTTGCTTGCTCGTAGAAGACGAGCTTGTAGAAGATGAGCCTGTGGAATCGCCTGGTGGTGGATTCACTATGATGAACTCTTCCTCACCTGACGGGATTATTAAACTCGAACTGCTACTTGTTGTTCTTTTCGACGAACTTGTACTGCTGCTTGTTGTTCTTTTAGTAGTTGACGTACTTGTCGTTGTTCTTGCACTTGATGAACTGCTTGACGAGCTACTTGTGCTACTTGAACTCATTGACGAGCTTGTCGTTGTTCTTGCGCTTGATGAACTACTCGACGAACTACTTGTGCTACTTGAACTAGTTGAAGTACTTGTCGTTGTTCTTGCACTTGATGAACTGCTTGACGAACTACTTGTGCTACTTGAACTAGTTGATGTGCTTGTCGTTGTTCTTGCACTTGATGAACTGCTCGACGAACTACTTGTGCTGCTTGAACTAGTTGACGTGCTTGTCGTTGTTCTTGCACTTGATGAACTACTCGACGAACTACTTGAACTAGTTGAAGTACTTGTCGTTGTTCTTGCGCTTGATGAACTACTTGACGAGCTACTGGAGCTGCTTGAACTAGTTGATGTACTTGTCGTTGTTCTTGCACTTGATGAACTACTCGACGAGCTGCTTGAACTAGTTGACGTACTTGTCGTTGTTCTTGCGCTCGATGAACTGCTCGATGAACTACTTGTGCTACTTGAACTAGTTGACGAGCTTGTTGCTCTTGTGCTTGATGAACTGCTTGATGAACTACTTGAGCTGCTTGAACTAGTTGAAGTGCTTGTCGTTGTTCTTGCGCTCGATGAACTACTCGACGAACTACTTGTGCTACTTGAACTAGTTGAAGTGCTTGTTGTTGTTCTTGCACTTGATGAACTACTCGATGAACTGCTTGAACTCGTTGAAGTGCTTGTCGTTGTTCTTGCGCTTGATGAACTACTTGACGAGCTGCTTGAACTAGTTGATGTACTTGTCGTTGTTCTTGCGCTTGATGAACTACTCGACGAACTACTCGAGCTACTTGAACTAGTTGATGTACTTGTCGTTGTTCTTGCACTTGATGAACTACTCGACGAACTACTTGAACTCATTGACGTACTTGTCGTTGTTCTTGCGCTTGATGAACTACTTGACGTGCTGCTTGAACTAGTTGATGTACTTGTCGTTGTTCTTGCACTTGATGAACTACTTGACGAGCTACTTGTGCTACTTGAACTCGTTGAAGTACTTGAACTGCTCGTACTAGGCAATACTGGTTCGGGAGCTTTACTTACCGTGACCTCCACTACAAATGGTGTGCTATTTTCATCAAACCCATACGACAAATCTCCTCGGGCATTATATGTAAAACAACCTAGCACCAATTTCCCAGATGAATAAGGTATATTATCAAGTGAAAGTGAACTTGTATTAGAACCCTTTACTACCATTTTATTTTCCAGCACTCCATCATATAGGTTTACATAATTCACCCCACCATCATAGCTGGCTTTCCATAAAACTCTTGTAGTTTCTTTATTAAGGGTTACATCAACTGCAACACTACCGCCCTCAGCACCTTTCATCTTATATTTTCTGACATTCTGCAATTCGTCATTATTAATCAATGAGGTTCCAATAGAAAGGCAGCCACCACGATTGTCATATTTGAATATAGAGCCTACGTGTCCGTATCGTTTCACCGCCTTTCCGCAGTTTTTACATTTATCGCCTTTTGTATTTATAGTAATAGTTACAAACTCTTCATCCGTGAAATTGATTCCAGTCAAATTATCAATATACTCATAATTTCCGACCATTCCACTAGGTGATGTTCCTGTATCAGTGTATAATTTATAGTTTGTAAAAACCTTTGATGCCTTTCCCCCTAAATTTATCGATATACTACTTTCATATGAATACGAAGGATTTGAGCAGCAAATTGATACACAATTGTCCATATGAATAGCCAATTTATCAGCATTTTTAAGGTCCATAAAATAGTATTTTTCTACTTTTTCAGTTTTATCTGAATAGCTATCCAGAAATAGTTTTCTAAACTCTGTGCGTACATAATATACTGATGACCCGCCCAATGTTCCTTCTAAATCGGTTGCAAAATTTACAGCGCCAAATACATTGTTTAAGTTACTAATAAAACAATTTCCGCACATTACTATAGCAACAATAATTGATAGCAGTCTTACACGATTATTCCAAATACTCTTCCTTATATTTTTATTTATTAAGCCCCACCCATTTTTACATTTATCTGTCCATTCTTTCATTTTTCCTCCTATCTTAATGTTATGTAAACTTAATCACTTCTGTTTATTTCAAGTTCATAAAGTTTATAAATAAAATTAGCAAGAGTTAAATAACGCTTCTTTATCTCTTTATTTGTTTCTATTTTGCTCATTCCCCTTAATCTGTCTGCGCTTTTCTTTATTTCTTCTGGCTTAACATTAAAGCTTGTCATTATTTCACAAACATTTATTATTTCTTCTACTTCCTTATACTCACCCTTTTTAAGCATTTTTAAATATCTAGCCGCATTTTTGTAATCCGAATAGTATTCAAAATATTCGATTCCAATTTCATAAATAAAATTTTCTTTTATCTGTTCATCCAATACACCACTGTCAATATATCCGCCTATAACCTTTAATCCCGCCTTCGAATAATGGTCCTCAACTATGTAGTCATTTATTTCTTCAAGCATTTTCCTTGCAGCCGCCTTCTCGTTGTTAATAAGGCTGTAACTGAGCGTCAGTCTAAATACAAGCACTGTCGCTAACATCATTAAAGCAACTATTATAAATGCTGCTATTTTATGTCTTTTTGCATTTTGATAATGAATTATTTCCGAAAGAACTTCGTCTGGATAGGGCCGCATATCCGGCTCCTCATTAATGCATTTAAGAATTATTTTCTTAATATTTTTGTTTATTGATGTGTCATTTAAAATAATATGTCTTTGTAAACTAAAATCCTTTTCAGGCTTTCGTCCCGTCATTAAAACATACAAAGTAATACCTAGAGAATATACATCTGTTTTTTCAGATACGCTGTCTTTAATACTGTACTGTTCTGGCGCCGCATAGCCTACGGTTCCCATACAAATCGAGTTATCAGCAATACTCGAGGCTATACCAAAGTCAATAAGCGCAAGCTCTCCATTTTTTTTGAGCATTATATTGTCTGGCTTCATATCTAGATATAATATAGGCGGAGATTTATGATGCAAATAATCTATCCCTCTAAGGAGCGATATAAAGTATTTAAGTGCAGCATCTTCTGGAACCGGACCGTTTTTAAGTGCCTCACTCATACAGATTCCATCTATATAATCTGTCACAATACAAATCGAACCATCCTCGTCCCACGCGTCTGTTATTCTTGGAAACAACGGATAATCAAGACTTTTTAATGTATCGATTTCACTTTGCACAAGCGCTCTGCCGAACCGTTTATACGATATCTTCTTTAAAGCCCACTTTTTGCCTATATGATTGTCAACACAAAGGAATACCTTTGACATGCCCCCTTTTCCTATTGGGGCAATAAATTTGTAGCGTGTAGTTGCAGTATTCATTCTGTTCCTTTCCACGCTCTCCACAAATATGAAATGAATATCCTAGCAATAGGATTAAATAAAACTAAAAATGTGCATTTATGATAAATCACTAATCGCTAAAAGTCAATTATCACTTTTGCATAAAAATTACGAAGCTTTTTACCTAAAAAGCTTCGTAACATCGTTAAATAATACCAAAATCATAAGACCGAATAAAAGAACCATTCCTACAAAATTGATTGCTCCCTCTATTTTTCTGTCTACTCTCTTTTTTGTAACCGCTTCTATAACAAGAAATACAAGCTTTCCACCATCAATAGCTGGAAACGGCAATAAATTCATAACTCCTAAATTGGCACTTATAAGAATTGTCATGTCGAGCATTGAATAAATGATTGCCATTATTCCGTAACTAGATGCTGAATCATATACTTCACCTACCGCCTGAGTAACGCCAACCGGACCACTCAAATCATCAAGCTTTGCCTGTCCGCCAAATAACATCACTAAGCTTTTTACTGTAAGCTTTATCCAATACCTTACATTTAAAAAGCTATACTTTATTGTATCTAAAGGCTTAAGCTTTCCTGTATCAGCACCGAAAACAATTCCTAGCATATTTCTGTCATATTCTTCATTATATTCGGGTGTAACACTCAACTTAATTTTCTCATTTCCACGCTTTACAAGAAAATTCATTGGCTTACCATTATTTGTCATAGTTTCAATAACTACTTCGCCATACATATAAACTCTTGAATTGTCTACCTTTAATATTTCATCTCCAGCCTTAAAACCTGCTTCATATGCAGGTGTACCTTCTGTAACCTCAACAATTACTGTACCAGAAATACCGTTATCTGCTATTACAAATAACGAGCATAAAAAAGCTAAAATAAAATTGAATACAGGGCCTGCAAGCACTGTAGCTATTCTTGAATAGACGCTCGCTTTTTCATAGGAACACTCCTCAATATTCTCTGCTTCTTCATCAATAAATACACAAGCCCCACCAAATGGAAACGCCTTAAGTGAGTATTTTGTTCCATTTACTGTTTTCGAAAAAATATTAGGTCCAATACCTACAAAAAATTCTTTAACCTCTATTCCATTTGCCTTCGCAATAATAAAATGACCAAATTCATGGACAAGAATAATTATGCACAGCATTAAAAGCGATAAAATAATCTTCATATAATCTCCAATCACCTTATTTAGATGATATAAACCTTCTTACATCTTGTTCGATACTTAAAATCTCATCTATCGTAGGGTTATTAACAACCGTATGTCGCTCCATTGCACTTTCAATAATACTACAAATGTCAAGGAAGCCTATTTCTCTCTTTAAAAACTTAGCAACTGCTTCTTCATTTGCAGCATTGAATACAGTCGGCATACTTCCACCTATTTTTGCTGCGTCGAGTGCCATTTTAAGACCTTTGAAAGTCTCCATATCCGGTGCCTCAAAGCTCATATTTGCAAGCTCGTAGAAATCAACACGTTTCGTTTCAAGAGGTCTTCTGTCTGGGTAAAACAACGCATACTGTATCGGAAGCTTCATATCTGGCATTCCTAATTCTGCAATGATTGCGCCATCAACATATTCAACCATTGAATGAATAATACTCTGCGGATGCACTACTACCTGAATATCATCTATATCCACATCAAATAACCATCGTGCTTCCATAACTTCGAGACCTTTATTTACTAAAGATGCTGAATCAATAGTTATTTTTTGTCCCATTGCCCAGTTTGGATGCTTGAGCGCATCTTCTACGTGCATATTTGCAAGCTCATCTCTCTTTTTTCCTCTGAATGGGCCACCAGATGCTGTAAGAAGAATCTTTGATATTCTCTTTTTATTTTCACCATTCATAGACTGAAAAATAGCACTATGTTCACTATCTACCGGCAACAAGTCTACTCCCATTTCTTTGATTAAAGGCATTATGACATGACCAGCAGTAACTAATGTTTCCTTATTTGCAAGCGCAATTGTTTTTCCTGCCTTAATAGCAGCTATCGTTGGTTTAATACCAATCATTCCAACCATAGATGTAACAACTGTATCTATGCCTTCATATTGTGCCGCTTCAATCATACCATCCATTCCTGAAAGCACTTTTGTATTAATATCGCTTATTTTAACCTTAAGCTCCTCAGACTTTTTTTCGTTAAACATAACAGCAATGTCTGGCTTAAATTCTCTGACCTGAGCTTCAAATAGCTCTATATTTGAACCACAGGCTAACACCTTTACCTGTAACGCATCACTATTTGCCCTTACTATATCAAGTGTCTGTGTTCCTATTGAACCTGTAGAACCTAGAACAGCTATATTTTTCATTTCTTCCTCCTAAAGATGTTTTAGAACTTCTCAGCAATAAGACATACTACCCACACTATTGGCGCAGTAAAAATAACTGAATCAAATCTGTCGAGCACACCGCCATGGCCTGGTATTAAATTACCATAATCCTTAACACCACAGTTTCTTTTAATTGCAGATGCAAATAAATCACCAACCTGTGATGCAACTGCTCCTAAAATACAAACAATTACACTATGAATTATATTTAAATCTCCGCCTAATAATACGTTTGCAACAAAATGAACATATATAACACCAACAATCGCTGAGCCCAATACACCACCAATTGCACCCTCTATTGATTTTTTAGGGCTTAAAACTGGAGCCATTTTGTGTTTGCCAAACATAGTTCCTGAAAAATATGCACACGTATCACATACCCATGAGCAAATAAATACAAGCCATATCGTATGTGGTCCATCTTCCATAATCCTTATAATATATACACACGACATCATTACAGTCACATACATAAAGCCAATAAACGACATAGAAAAATGGGCAACTGAGCAGTTCTCAAAATTAACAACGAATATGCACATATATGCAAGCATTGCAATAAAGATAATACCAGTAACATATTTAAGATCCGCTTTCATAATGTACAATGCACCATAATAAATAACCGATAATACATATGTTATTATACAAAGCAGCTTCATATTTATTTGTTTTTGTTCATTACTTGGCTTACCCTGTCCCACATCTTTTAGATTCGAAATCGCTTTAAAAAATTCGTATATCCCGATTCCTGAAACCAAAGCACAAAGTGCAAATAAAAGTTCACCACCTACGCTTCCACATAGCAGCACACCAATTGTTAAGACTATTCCACTTAATGTTCTTATTAACATCGAATTATTCTTCATCTATTTTACCGTATCTTCTATTTCTTGAACTGTATGATTCAACCGCCTTTATGAGCTCGTCCTTTGAAAAATCTGGCCAATGCACATCTGCAAAATAAAACTCCGAGTATGCAAGCTGCCACAGCAGGTAGTTTGACAATCTTTGTTCTCCTGAGGTTCTTATTAACAAGTCTGGGTCAGGCATTCCCGCTGTATCTAAATACTGCTCAAATAATTCCTTTGTTATTTCTTTCTTTTCTATTTTACCAGAATTCATATCTGCCATGATTTTATTCATAGCTCTTAGCATTTCGTCCTGACTTCCATAATTCAAAGCAACCGTAAAATGCAGTCCATCATAATCCTTTGTTTCTTCTTCAAGCTTAACAATTGTATCCTGCAAATCATCAGCAAGCTTTGATATATCTCCAATAACACGAATTGCCATATTATTTTTCTTTGCTGTTTTAAAACAGTTTTTAAGATATGAACGTAGCAGTGTCATTAATGCATCTACTTCAAGCTTAGGTCTTGACCAGTTTTCTGTTGAAAAAGCATATACTGTTAAATATTTAATGCCTAAATCATGGCATGCCTGGCAAATTGTTTCAACGTTTTTTGCACCTTGTGTATGTCCAAAATTTCTAGGCATTCCTTTTGATTTAGCCCATCTTCCATTACCATCTAAAATAATGGCTACATGATTTGGTATGTTCATGTTCCCTCCGATTTTACATCAAAAATACAGAGAAAGCCCACACACCGGTGAGCTTTCTTTCCGCGTATCTATTAGAGTTTTAAAATATCTTTAGACTTTTCTTCAATCATATCGTCAACTTTTTTAACGAACTTATCTGTGAGCTTCTGTAACTCATCTTCAAGGCTCTTGATTTCATCTTCAGAAACATCTGAATCTTTTGACATTTTCTTAAATGCATCATTGCCATCTCTACGTATATTTCTGATAGCAACCTTATCTGCCTCACCTTTTTTCTTTATGTCCTTAACAAGGTCCTTACGTCTTTCCTCTGTAAGTTCTGGGAAAACGAGTCTGATTACAGAACCGTCATTTGTAGGATTAATTCCAATGTCAGACATCTGAATTGCTTTTTCTATTTCCTTAAGGAGTGATTTTTCCCATGGCTGAATAACTAGTATTCTAGCTTCTGGAATCGAAATATTACCAACCTGCTGAATAGGAGTTGGTGTTCCGTAGTAATCTACACGTAAATTATCAAGTACATGTGGATTTGCTCTTCCTGCCCTGATTGCTGAAAACTCTGATTCGAGATGTTCAACTGTCTTTAACATTCTTGCTTCGTATTCTTTGATTTTTTCGTTCATACTGTAACCCTCGTTCCGTTAAATTTTCCATTTATTGTATTAACTATACTATTTTCTTCATTAAGAGAGAAAACATACAGTGGCATTTTATTTTCCATAGCCATAATTGATGCTGTCAAATCGACAACCTGAAGCTTTTTATCAACTACTTCCTGAATTGAGACTTCATCGTATCTCTTTGCGTTAGGATTAGTCTTTGGATCAGAATCATACACACCATCAATAGCCTTTGCAAGTAAAATTGCCTCAGCATCTACTTCTATAGCTCTTAAAAGAACGCCTGTATCTGTTGAGAAATACGGATGTCCAGTTCCTCCTGCAAAAAATACAACCATTCCTTTAGAAAAGTATTTATTTGCTCTATCTTTTGAAAAGAGCTTTGTAAATGAGCCCACTTCAAATGGAGTTAATATTGCAGTTTTCATGCCAACTGACCTGAATATTTCAGATACATATATACAGTTCATAACTGTTGCTAACATACCTATCTGATCTGCTTTTGTCCTGTCAATTGAATCACTTGTACGGCCTCTCCAAAAATTGCCACCACCGATTACAATTCCAACCTCTTTGCCTGATTCAACGATTTCTTTAACCTGAAGTGCTACTCCTTTTATCGTCTCATCGTCAAAACCTGTCTTTTTTTCGCCTGCAAGTGCTTCACCACTTAGCTTTAGAAGAACTCTTTTCATTGGACACTCCTTATTTTCTTTTATTAATTAAAATAATTATTTATTTCTTTTTTGCTGGCTGCTTGTCATCACTGAAGAAGCTCATAGGGCTTACATCAGCATAGCACTGTGAGCAGAGACCTTCAATTACAGCACCGTTGTTAATCTGAATTGACTTTGACTTAATGTTACCCATGATAATAGCTGTTGAGTCAAGAATAACTGGTCCCTGTACGTCAATATCACCTTTAACAGCACCTGCAAGAACTGCAGCTGATGCAATAATATTTCCTCGAACAACTGAACTCTGACCAATCTTTACTGAGCCATTACACTTGATTTCACCTATGATTTTAGCGCCGTCAGCAAAAACCTCTTCTGCTGCAACATTTCCTTCAAGTGTTCCAGTAATATCAAGCTTTCCTTCAAGTGTAACATTACCTGTTATGCTACCCTGTACTTCAAGAGAACCATTAGCTTTAATATCACCATTTACAACCATGCCCTCATTAATAATACCTGTTGGCATTGCCTTTAAATTCTTAACTGTATTTATTGGTGCTTCTTTTATAACATTTGGCTCGCCAAAAACTGGAGCAACTGCAACCTTATCCGCCTCCCTTATAACTGGTTCTGGAGCAAATACTGGCTGAACCGTTGATACAGGTCTTACTGGTTCTGCTTCTGTCTCTACAACTGGTTCAGGTTTTACGCTGGCTACTGGCTCTACTGGAGCTTTCACTGGCTCTGGCTCTACCGCTGTCTGAGCTGCCATTGCTGCCTCTAGTTTTACTGCCTCTGATGCAAACACCTGCTCAGGCTGTTTTTCAACCGGTTCGCTTTCCTGTGGAGCTACTACTACATCATCTATGTTTCTTAACATATCTGCAAGCTCATTCTGATCGAATGCAGGCTCCTTATTAGGTCCTGTAAGAGAACCTGTTGCTGATATAATTTCTTCCATTGCAGACATTTCTCTATCTGGATTCTCATTAAATGCATCTAACTCTATTTTCTCTGTCTGAATATCTGACATGCTAGGTGTATCAGGCATAAGTTCGTTTACTGCCTGTGATAAATCTTCCTTAAAATCTTTAAAAAAACTCATTGTATTCCTCCGTTGTTGTATTCTTTCTCTATCACTACGGGCAAATTTTCTTTAAAAATTTGCCTGTCACAAGGTATCCACCGCTTC
>JAZQOO010000047.1:0-38674 GCA_045627905.1 Lachnospiraceae bacterium
AGTCTATTTAGCGGACGCTAAGTCCAAGAAAGGAAACCGATATACCGATTGCTCCACCATTATACAGCTAAGCAACAAGATGGATAATTCCTTACTGGTTGTAAGGGTTATTAACCATAAATATATTGTAGTAGAAAGGAACAGATATCAGTATGAATAAAATAATAAATAAAATTGCAAATAGGATAAAAGAGGAATCTAAGAAATATTTAGTTAACGGTAAGCTTGACAGAAAGAAAGTGTTTATGTCAATTGTATCAGCGTCTCTTATTGCTAGTGCTTTTGCTGTAAATGCAAGTGCAGTGGAGAATACAGTTGAAAAAATAAATACCGCCTTACTCAGTCTTAAATCAAAAGGCACATTTGTCTACGATAAAGACGGAGATGGAACAGCGGAGATTGTTTTAGATGCAGATGATTTAAAGCTTTTAGAAGGTAAGGTAAACAGCAATGACAGTATTTTAAATAGCAAAATAGACAGTGTTGATACTTCTGTTACAAATAAATTAACTGAGCTCAATTCATCTGTTGAAACGAAAATAGAAAATATAAATACAACTGTAAATAATACTGTGACAAATAAGCTAAAGGGTGCGCTGGTACCTGATGAATCAAAGGGAGAAAACGGACTGGTGTATGATAATACAAGTGGAAGCTATACACTTTATCTTAAGTCATCAGAAGCAGGAAGCGGCAATTAAAGTAGGTGAATGTCATGAGAATAGAAAAAGAGTGTATAAAACAAGTAACATCATTTAGGATAATTAAATATGTTTTATTTTTAATGTTATACATAATGCTTCAGTTTACAAATGCAAAAGGTGTATATGCATCGGATCAGTCTGTAGAATGTCCTGAGGTTTTCTTTGAGGGAGATTATCAGGATTCCGGGTACACATACAGCTATCACAGAAGAATGTACTATAAGCTGGTAGAGGGAGAATATTTCCGCGGAGATGTATCTGGAAGTCAAAAGTTCAAGCTAAATCTTACAAATGCTGATGAAATAGATTTTATTGTAAGAGGCGAGTTTTACTGTGGACATAATCCGTCATGCGCGAAAAAAAGTACGTATCAGGCAAGCCCAATGACTCTTACAGTTGATATAGGAAATGGAAGAGTGAAAAAATCATTTAGTGTCAGACTTAAATCAACAAGCGGAATTACATCAACTTTTATCACAGAAAAATTAACAAAATCTGTTGAAAATCTAACTAAATATAATTTAGGGGAGGAAATAGTAGAAGTAACATGGAAAGATACAGGCGAGGCTAAATGTATATCGTGCGGAAACGATGTATATAAGGGATTTCAACTTGACACTGTATATTCCTGGGATTTCAGAGGAATATGTAAATCAATCACAAGTGACAGCACTGTTGGGGATAATATTGTTGTTGTTAACGCAAATGTCAACGATTATGTTAAGCGTTGTGAGTGGTATATGAAATTTGAAAATGACTCAGAGGAAGTGAAATTACATGATGGTCTTCAGGACAATGGAATGTATGTAAATGGTGCTGATATAAATCACCTTACATTAATTAATATTCCAAATGACCGGGGGAAAACAGCAGAAATTATGCTGTACACTTATGATGAACACGAACAGGGGCTGACAGGTCTTGTGGCAGGCAGGGCACCATATTCAACAGATATAAGTATTTTGGCTGGATTTAAGACAGGACTTACAGACACTGTTGCGAGGACGGGACAGACGGTAACTTTTGATTTAGCTTCTAAAATACCATCAGATACAAGAACTATTAAATGGCAGCAAAGTCAGGATGGAGTCATGTATTCAGACAGCTTCCCAATATCTGTTTTTTCAAATAATATATATACAACAAATAATGCAACATTAAAAATTAATGGTGCATTAGCATCAATGAACGGTTACAGCTTTAGATGTGTATGTGCTGATGAATACGGCAGAGAGAGTATAAGTGAACCTGTTAAGCTGTACGTTACCGCACCATCTATTTATTACAATAATACGCCCGTTAATACGCTGTACATAAATGGAAAAAGGGTCTCATGACAAGGTATTTGATATAGAAAAAAATATATTGTTGTGATAAAATAAAATGTAATATGCATTTTAGACAGGAGGGGCATACTTCATGGCAAAAAGAGTAATACTAATTGTAATGGACAGTTTTGGAATAGGTGAAGAACCAGATGCTTCGGAGTACGGAGATGTTGGCTGTAATACTCTCTTATCATGTACAAAGAGTGCCCTTTTTAAAGCGGATAATTTTAAAAAGCTTGGTCTTTTTAATATAGATGGTGTTAAGGAGCTAAACTACACAGGTGAAGAAAAAAATCCTATAGCAGCATATGCCAGATTAAGAGAGGCATCAAAGGGTAAAGATACTACAATTGGGCATTTTGAAATCGCTGGTGTTATTTCTGAAAGACCTCTGCCAACGTATCCGAATGGTTTTCCAGAAGAGATAATAAAAGAGTTTGAAAAAAGAACGGGACGCAAGGTTATTTGTAATAAGCCGTATTCAGGAACAGTTGTAATAAATGAGTATGGTGTGGAACATATGAAGACAGGTGCTTTGATTGTATATACATCGGCAGACAGTGTGTTCCAGATAGCTGCTCATGAGGATGTTGTTCCGTTAGACGAGCTTTACAAAGATTGCAAAATAGCGAGAGAAATATTGCAGGGTGAGCATGGCGTTGGGCGTGTGATTGCAAGACCATTTGTTGGAGATAAGGAAAACGGTTTTAAGAGAACGACGAACAGACATGACTTTTCAATTGAGCCACCGAAAGATACAATGCTTGACTGTCTTATGAGAAATAAAAAAGACACGATTGGCATAGGAAAGATAAAAGATATCTATGCTGGAAAAGGCATCAGCGAATATGTATATACAACAGGAAATGAAGATGGAGTAAATAAAACTCTTGAATATATGGACAAGGATTTTGAGGGACTTTTATTTGTTAATCTTGTTGATTTTGACATGCTCTATGGTCATAGAAATGATGTCGATGGATATGCTTCGGCAGTTGCCTATTTAGATAACAGACTGCCTGAGATAATGGATAAAATGAGGTCGGATGATGTACTTATAATCACAGCAGACCATGGCTGTGACCCTGGCTTTACACAGTCTACGGACCATTCAAGGGAATATGTTCCTTTCATAATGTATGGAAAGGAAATAGAACCAAAAAATTACGGAACTAGAAATACATTTGCATGTGTTGGTAAGACAGTTCTTAAGTTATTAGACACACCCGGGGATATTAGTGGAGAGTCTTTTACGTGATACATATTTTTAAGGAGTTTTTGACATGTACGAAAATGAAATAAATAAGCGACGCACTTTTGCAATTATATCGCATCCTGATGCAGGAAAAACTACACTTACAGAAAAGTTTCTCCTGTATGGAGGTGCAATAAACCTGGCAGGTTCTGTTAAGGGTAAAGCAACAGCAAGACATGCTGTCTCTGACTGGATGGAAATTGAAAAGGAACGAGGAATTTCCGTAACATCTTCTGTGCTTCAGTTTAATTACGACGGATTCTGTATAAATATACTTGATACGCCGGGACATCAGGACTTTTCCGAGGATACATACAGAACTCTTATGGCAGCAGATTCTGCAGTAATGGTTATTGATGCATCAAAGGGTGTTGAAGCTCAGACAAGAAAGCTTTTTAAAGTATGCGTAATGCGTCATATTCCTATTTTTACATTTATAAATAAAATGGACAGAGATGCAAATGATACATTTGAACTTTTAGATGATATTGAGAAGGAGCTAGGTATTGCGACATGTCCTATAAACTGGCCAATAGGTTCAGGTAAAGAGTTTAAAGGTGTTTACGATAGAAATACAAAGAAGGTCGTTACATTTTCTGATACTGAAAAGGGTACGAAGGAAGGTCATTCAGAGGAAATTGACACAAACGATGAAAATAGCCTGATTCAGCATATAGGAGAAAATGCAAAAAATACTTTATTTGACGAAATAGAGCTGTTAGATGGTGCAAGTGCAGATTTTGATTTAGAACTTGTCAGAAAGGGTGAATTATCACCAGTATTTTTTGGCTCTGCCCTTACAAATTTTGGTGTAGAAATATTCCTTAAATATTTCCTCGAAATGACAACAACACCACTTGCGAGAATGTCAGATGCAGGAGTGATTAATCCAACTGAAAAGGATTTCTCAGCATTTGTATTTAAAATACAGGCAAATATGAACAAGGCTCATAGAGACCGAATTGCGTTTATGAGAATATGTTCTGGAAAATTTGATGCCGGAATGGAAGTTAAACACGTTCAGGGTAACAAGGTGATGCGTCTTTCACAGCCACAGCAGATGATGGCAAGTTCAAGACATATCGTTGAAGAGGCATACGCAGGAGACATTATAGGCGTGTTTGACCCTGGTATTTTCTCTATTGGAGACACAGTATGTATGCCTGCAGATAAGTTTTCATATGAAGGTATTCCAACATTTGCACCTGAACACTTTGCACGAGTTAGACAGCTTGACACGATGAAACGAAAGCAGTTCGTTAAGGGTATAACTCAGATTGCTCAGGAAGGTGCAATTCAGATATTTATGGAATACAACACTGGTATGGAAGAAATAATAGTTGGCGTTGTTGGTGTTCTTCAGTTTGAAGTACTTAAGTACAGACTCGAAAATGAATACAATGTTGATATAAAGCTTGAAACACTTCCATACGAACACATCAGATGGATTGAAAATAAAGATGAAGTAGATGTAGCAAAAATAACTGGTACATCTGATATGAAACGTATTCAGGACATTAAAGGAAATCCACTTTTATTGTTTGTTAATGCCTGGAGCGTTGGAATGGTGCTTGATAGAAATGAAGGGCTTAAGCTTAGCGAGTTCTCGAAGAATTAATTTAAAATGGTTAGATTAAATAAAAGAAAACTATATATTTTGATATGTTTGCTTGCCAGTATATTATGCTTTACCGGGTGTAATTCGGATGACGGTGATTCGCCTGTGACTTTATTTTTAGATAAAGCATTTGAAACATTTCATAAAAGTGAGACTGATAATACAGATATTAAGAGAAGTGAGCATAAAAATAATAGCGAAAAAGGCAGTGCTGCAAAAGAAGATAAAATAATTGTCGTTCAAAAGGTTGAGGAATTAAAAGAGGATGAGCAGCCATCAAATGTTAACGATATAGATAATGATTCGTATAATCAGGCTAAGGAGGAAATGCTTAGAGATGATGGCGCGTCATATTATTATTACGGAAGGCTGACTGAGGAAGAACGTATTATTTACACAGAGCTTTTAGGAATATTAAGGTCAAGAGGTGAAGATGTTACTGTTTCTTCTGTAGATCCAAAGCTCATCGACAAGGCTTTTACATGTGTAACACTAGATCATCCTGAACTATTTTACATATCAGGTTATTCGTTTACAAAGTATATGCGTGGAAGCAAGATTGAAAAAATAACAGTTTCCGGTTCGTATACTATGGATAAAGAGGAAATAGAACAGGCGAACCTTCTCATAAATGCATACACAGATAAATGTGTCAGTGAGTACGATGGAAATGGCGATGAGTACAGTAAAGTTAAATTCGTATATGAGTACCTTATAGAGAATACAGAGTACGATTTACAGGCTGAGCATAATCAGAGTCTGTATGGAATTATGAAATACAATAAGACAGTATGTCAGGGCTATGCAAAGGCTACGCAGTACATATTAAACAGAATGGGTGTGTTCTGTATGCTTTGCGAAGGAACTGTTAAAGGAACAGAAGCTCACGTATGGAATATTGTTCGAATTGATAAAAATTACTATCATGTTGATACTACATGGGGAGACGCAAGCTATACTATCTCTGATGACAGTGATGCTGTTCAGGCTCCGGAAATCAACTATGATTATCTTTGCATAGACGATTCGGAGATTGAGAAAACGCACTTTATAAAGCAATTCGTTGAGTTGCCTGCATGCGATAGTATGAATGCAAATTACTATGTAGTGGAAGGCTATTATTTAACGCAGGTAGATACAGATATTATTAGAGCTGCATTTGACAGAGCTTACATGGAGGGCAGTGATACAGTTACACTTAAATGTTCGGATGCAAATGTATATGCAGCACTATATTCATATATGATTGATTCTGAAAAGGTATTTGAATATCTTGGAGGCAGTACAACAGTTAATTTTGCCGAGTTCAGAGATTCGTGCAAGATAGCGTTCTATATTTGACTATGGTATAATTTGCTAATATATATGATAAAAAAACAGATGATGGAGGACTTAGCTATGTCAAAAGAAGTGAATGAAAAGGGACATGTTCTTGTTGAAGATGTAATGGGCGAGGTTCGTATTGCCGACGCTGTAGTTGCTAATATCGCTTCAATTGCTGCAAGAGAAGTTGAAGGCGTTGCTTCAATAGCAGGAACTACAACTGAAGAGATTATGAGTCTTGTAGGTGTTAAGGGCAATGCAAAGGGCGTTAAAATCCGTATTATCGATGACGTTGTATCAGTAGGTCTTATTCTTATTATGAAATATGGAGTTAACATACCTACAACATGTAAGCAGGTTCAGGAGAAGGTTAAGACATCTATAGAAAATATGACAGGTCTTACTGTAGATGTTGTTAAAATAAGAGTTTCAGGAATGGAATTTTAGAAAGCACAGGGAAGTATATGAAACGTACTGAAATAAGAGAACAGTTATTTAAACTTTTATTCAGAGTGGAGTTTAATGCAAGTGAGGAAATCGATAATCAGGTAAAGCTGTTTTTCGATAATCCATCAAAGGTTAATTCCACAGATGAAAATATTGATATTACAATTTCTGAAAAGGATGAGGACTATATTTCTGCAAAGTTTCGTAAGGTTGTTGACAGAATAGATGAAATAGATAAAAAAATTGATTCCGCAGCAGATAATTGGACAGCTTCAAGAATAGGTAAGGTAGAGCTTACTATATTGCGACTTGCTATATATGAGATGCTCTATGATGATGATGTTCCAGAGAGTGTTGCTATAAACGAGGCTGTAGAAATAGCAAAGAAATATGGTCAGGATGGAGCAGGCGCATTTGTTAATGGTGTCCTTGCTAAAATCAATAAAGAATAGACGATGAATAGAAATATATATTCTGTAGGTCAGGTAAATTCGTATATAAAAAGAATGTTCACGGAAGATTTTATGCTTAAAAATATAAGCGTAAAGGGTGAACTTTCCAATGTTAAATATCATACGGCTGGTCATATATATTTTACGATAAAGGATGACAAAGGCTCTCTTCAGGGTGTGATGTTTTCCTCTGACAGAAGAAGCTTAAGCTTTAAACTGTGCGAGGGTCAGGCGGTAGTTATTAATGGCAGAATTGAAGTATACGAAAGAGACGGAAAATATCAGATTTATGCGAAAGAAATAACTCTTGACGGAGCAGGAGCTTTATATGAGAGATACGAAAAGCTCAAGGAAGAACTGTTGCAGATGGGTATGTTTTCTGACCAGTATAAGAAGAAAATACCAAAATACTGTCAGAAAATAGGTGTTGTCACAGCGCAGACAGGTGCTGCTGTACAGGATATTATAAATGTTTCAAAACGAAGAAATCCGTTTGTACAAATAATACTTTATCCTGCACTTGTACAGGGAGAGGGAGCTAAGGAATCGATTGTAAATGGCATACGCTCTCTTGATAGTATGAAGCTTGATGTGATTATTGTTGGTCGAGGTGGAGGCTCTATAGAGGATTTATGGGCGTTCAATGAAGAAATTGTTGCAAGAGCAATATTTGACTGTAATACACCTATTGTGTCTGCCGTTGGTCATGAAACAGATTTTACAATTGCTGATTTTGTCTCTGATTTAAGAGCACCTACACCTTCAGCTGCTGCTGAAATATGTGTATTTTCATATGAGGAATACAGAGCAAAGCTTGAGGATATGAAAAGAGCACTCTATAGTAGCTTTAATGTGATTTATGCTGAAAAAAAGTCAAGGTATGAGCGTGCAAAGCGTTTTGTTGAGAAATTAAAGCCTGAAAATATTTTATCGGAAAAGAAGTTTCAGCATGCAGCATATGCAGACAGACTTTCAGAGCTATTTAATAAAAAGCTAATAACAAGAAAGCATCAGTATGAGATATACCTAGAACAGCTAAAGGCTCTGTCGCCACTTGATAAGCTCTCAAAAGGATATTCTTATGTGGAAGACAGTAAAGGGAATGCTTTAAAAAGTATAAAAAACATAAATGTAAATGACGTGCTTACATTAAGTTTTACAGATGGTACTGTAAAAGCGATTGTAAACGATATAGATAGTAATGCTTAACAATACGGAGAGTGTAATGAGTAAAGAAGAACTTGAGAATATGTCTCTAGAGGAAGCCTTTTCAAAAATTGAAAAGCTAATGGAGAATATGTCATCAGACAATGTTACATTAGAAGAATCATTTTCATTATACAAGGATGGAATGGAGCTTTTAAAGGTATGTTCGGATAAAATAGATACTGTTGAAAAGAAGGTAATGATGCTTAATCAGGAGGGAGTCACAGTTGAGTTTTGATTTCAAAGAGGAGTTAGGTAAGAGAGTAGATTACGTTAATAGTATTCTAGAACAGTATGGAACGCCAGAAGATGTGTCTCTTCAAAAGACAGTTGCAGATGCTATGGAGTACTCGCTTAAAGCAGGCGGTAAACGTCTAAGACCTATCATGATGTACGAAACATATAAAATGTTTGGTGGAACGGATAAAACGGCTATAGAGCCTTTTATGACGGCAATCGAGCTAATTCATACATATTCTCTTGTGCATGATGATTTGCCAGCTATGGATAATGATGAGTACAGACGAGGAAGAAAGACGACTCACGTTGTATATGGAGAAGATATGGCAATTCTCTGCGGAGACGCATTGCTTAATTATGCTTATGAGGTTGCCCTAAAGGCTACTGAAAAAATGGCTCTTAACGGAAATGATGGATTGAAAGCGATTAGTGCGTTAAGAACGTTAGCTGATAATGCTGGAATATATGGCATGGTCGGTGGTCAGGTTTTTGATGTAGAGGCTGAAAGAAAAGGAATTGTTCCGACATTTTCTGATTTGTTATTTGTTTATGAGAATAAGACGAGTGCGCTTATAAGAGCGTCTCTTGTTGCTGGTGCAAGGCTGGCAGGGGCATCAAAGGATGATATAGAGTTTCTAGACGAAATCGGAAGTGATGTAGGAATGGCATTTCAGATTAAAGATGACATATTAGATATTGTAAGTACTACTGAAGTGTTAGGCAAGCCAGTTGGTTCGGATGAGAAAAACAATAAAACAACATATGTATCCATAAAGGGTCTTGAACAGTCTCAGGAGGATGTTAAAAAATATTCCGAAAGAGCGCTTGATAATTTTGAAAGATTATCTGAAAAGAATGAATTTTTATATGAATTAATTAAGTATTTAATCGATAGAGAAATGTAATCTGGAGATAAACGGATGATACTTGACAGAATAAATAAAGAAAATGATATAAAAAACATTGAACCGGCATTATATAATGATTTGGCTCAGGAGATAAGAGATTTTCTTGTTGAAAAAATTAGTCAGAATGGCGGACATCTAGGCTCTAATCTTGGAACAGTAGAACTGACAATGGCTCTTCATCTATGTCTTGATTTGCCTAAGGATAAAATAGTATGGGATGTTGGACACCAGTCATATACACATAAGCTTCTATCGGGAAGAAAAGAAGGCTTTGATACACTTAGAAAGTTCGGAGGAATGGCAGGCTTTCCTAAAAGATGTGAAAGCGACTGCGATGCTTTTAATACAGGTCACAGCTCGACATCAATTTCAGCAGGCCTTGGTTTAGTTAAGGCGAGAGAGCTTTTAGGTGAAAATAGAACGGTTGCGGCTGTAATTGGTGATGGTGCACTGACAGGCGGCGAAGCCTATGAGGCTCTAAACAATGCAGCAAGTCTGAAAACAAACTACATAGTTGTATTAAATGATAACGACCATTCAATCGCAGAAAATGTTGGTGGTATTTCGGAGTATCTTACACAAATTAGAACTAATGATTCATACGTAGGGTTTAAGGTAGGTTTAGAAAATGCTTTAAACAAAGTTCCGGGTGGAAAGGGTGTAGTTGATACACTTAAAAAATACAAATCAAGCTTTAAACAGCTTGTAGTACCTGGAATGTTTTTTGAGGATATGGGAATAACATATTTAGGACCTGTAGATGGTCATAATATTCCTGAGATGATTAAAGCATTTAAAGATGCAAAGAAAATAAATAAATGTGTACTTGTACATGTTATTACAAAAAAAGGAAAAGGATATGTTCCTGCAGAAAGACATCCTGCAAGATTTCATGGTGCAGAGCCTTTCGATATCGAGACAGGACTTCCAATTAAGAATAGAATATTAGCTAATTATACGGATGTTTTTTCGACAATAATGTTTAAGCTTGGTGACAGAAATAAAAAAGTGTGTGCTATTACGGCAGCTATGCCAGATGGAACAGGACTTAAAAGATTTTCAAAAAAATATCCAGACAGATTTTTTGACGTTGGAATAGCTGAAGGACATGCTGTAACTTTCGCGGCAGGCTTGGCAGCAGGTGGAATGAGACCTATTGTTGCAGTTTATTCGTCATTTTTGCAAAGAGCATATGATCAGATTTTACATGATGTGTGTATTCAGAAATTACCAGTAATTTTTGCAATAGACAGAGCAGGGCTTGTTGGCTCTGATGGGGAAACACATCAGGGTATATTTGATTTGTCGTATTTATCAAGTATTCCAAATATGACAGTTATGGCCCCTAAAAACAAGTGGGAGCTGTCAGACATGCTGAAATTTGCTCTTACATTAGATAGTCCTGTTGCAATCAGATATCCAAGAGGTATTGCTTATAGTGGTCTTGAGGATTTTAGACAGGAATTTAAGTATGGTAAAAGTGAAATAATATATGAGGAAGAGGATATAGCTCTTTATGCGGTTGGCTCTATGGTTAAAACAGCAGAAGAGGTTAGAGATATATTAAAGGACAAAGGGTATCCATGTTCACTCATAAATGCAAGATTTGTAAAGCCAATAGACACAGATGTTATTGAACTGATGAATAAGGAGCATAAGCTTCTTGTAACGATGGAAGAAAATGTTGCATCAGGTGGATTTGGCGAAAAGGTTATGGAATATGTTAATAATCAGGAGCTTGGTATAAAGGTTATAAATGTTGCAATTCCAGATGAATATATTGAACACGGAAATGTTGATATTCTTAAAAAAGAATGTGGGATAGATGCGCAGTCGATAGTTAATAGAATTATTGCTGCATATACGGTTAGAAGATGAAGCAAAGACTTGATGTAATACTTGTAAATAAAGGATATGCACCTTCGAGAGAAAAGGCAAAAGCAATTATAATGGCTGGAAATGTTTTTGTTAAGGGAAACCGGGAGGATAAAGCTGGTTCTCAGTTTGAAGAAGAAGGTTTAGAACTTTTAGTTAAAAATACTGAACAAAAATATGTAAGTCGTGGCGGATTCAAGCTTGAAAAAGCAATGAATGAGTTTTCAATTAAGCTTGATGGGTATGTCTGTATGGATATTGGAGCCTCAACGGGTGGCTTTACTGACTGTATGTTAAAATGTGGAGCAGTAAAGGTCTATGCAATTGATGTTGGTCACGGACAGCTTGATTGGAAGCTTAGAAATGATGAACGTGTAGTTTGTATGGAAAAGACAAACT
The DNA here is from genome assembly GCA_045627905.1 of Lachnospiraceae bacterium. Classification (GTDB taxonomy): domain Bacteria; phylum Bacillota; class Clostridia; order Lachnospirales; family Lachnospiraceae; genus UBA2868. Next base: position 11,756 of record JAZQOO010000047.1, read on the forward strand.
TTAGATATGTAAAGCCAGAGGATATTGGCGAAGGTGTTGATTTTGCATCTGTGGATGTTTCGTTTATCTCACTTGATAAAATATTACCGGCTGCAAGAGATATTATTAAAGATAATGGGTATATGGTTTGTCTTATAAAGCCACAGTTTGAAGCAGGAAGAGAAAAGGTCGGTAAAAAGGGAGTAGTCAGAGATAAATCAGTTCATATCGAAGTTATAGAAAAGGTTCTTAACATTGTTAGTGAGAATGGATTTAGTGCAAGAGGTCTTACATACTCGCCGATTAAAGGTCCTGAAGGTAATATAGAATATTTAGTTTATATTGAAAAAAGCTCCAAACCATCTGAAGTTTTTGATATAAAGGGTCTCGTAGAATTATCTCATGAAGGACTTTCAAAGGAATAATTAAGACGACTTGGCGAATTATTAGGAAATAGAAAATTAATGGATAAAATACATATATTAGTAAATAACGAAAAAGATAAAGGTCTTGAAAAAACAAAAGCGATAGTACAGTTTTTAGAGCTTAGAGGAAAGAAGGCTGAATATACTGTAATAGAGCGAATGTATAAGACCCCTGAAGAAAGAGAAAAGGTTTTTCATCGTGTTTCAGATGATACAGACCTAATTATAACGCTTGGCGGTGATGGAACGTTCATTGAGGTTGCAGGAATAATGACACATAAGGATATTCCAATGCTTGGCGTCAATATGGGACATCTTGGCTACTTGACAGAAACAGATAAGGATTCTGTGTTCAAAGCGCTTGAGAAGGTGATACGTGGAGAATATTCTATAGAAGAAAGAATGATGCTTTGCGGTGAAGTGGAGCTTAAGGATGTCAGACTTAAACATTTTCATGCGCTTAATGATGTTGTTATTGCGAGAAAGGGTGAGTTCAGAATTATTGAATTCACAGTATATGTTAATAATAAAAAACTATATGAATGTTGTGCAGATGGAATGATAATATCTACACCTACAGGGTCTACAGCCTATAATTTTTCGGCAGGTGGACCTATTGTTGCGCCGTATGCAAAGGATATTGTGCTGACTCCAATTTGTGCTCACTCATTGACGGTCACACCAATTGTGCTGTCTGAAAATGATGAAATATCTGTTGAAATAAGGGACGAAAGAGGCTCTGGGGGCGAAGGCGTAGAGGTATTATTTGATGGCGATATGGGATGTCCTGTTACAGTTGGAAGCCTCATAAATGTGAAAAAGTCAGTCTATGTCACAAAGCTTGTCAGACTAGAGGATAATTCGTTTTTCGATACACTTTCAAAGAAAATGGTAGATATTTATTAATGAAAAATAGCAGACACGAAAGAATAATTGAATTAATAAGTAAAGAAGATATAGAAACTCAGGAAGAGTTAGCCTTAAGGCTTATAGAATCAGGCTTTAAAGTGACTCAGGCAACTGTATCAAGAGATATTAAGCAGCTAGGACTCACTAAAGTAAAAGCAAAATCCGGAAGACAAAAATATGTTGAGGGAAGCACTTTTTTTGCTAATAACCAGAAAAAGATAGGAAGAATGCTTTCAGAGGGTGTGCTTGATATTGATTCGGCTTCAAAAATTCTTGTCATAAAAACAATGTCAGGAATGGCGATGGCTGTTGCTACATCGATAGATGCAATGAGAATACCGAATCTTGTCGGATGTATTGCAGGAGATGATACTGTTTTTTGTGCCATTAAAGACGAGGAATCATTTGATACAGTTAAAGAAATATTAATGGAAAGACTATAAATATGTTACAGAGTATTCATGTAAAGAATTTTGCTCTTATAGATGATGTAGAAATAGATTTGGGTAAAGGACTCAATATCATAACAGGTGAGACAGGTGCTGGTAAATCAATAGTTATTGATGCAGTTAATTTTGCTCTTGGCAAAAAGATGTCTAAGGATGTTGTGAGAGAAGATGCCGAATACAGCTTTTCAGAGCTTGTTTTCGACATTTGTTCTGATGCTATAAGAAGTAAGTTAAAGGAACTTGATATTTATTTTGATGATGAGATAATACTTAGCAGAAAAATCTCAAATGGAAGAAATATATGTAAAATAAATGGAGAAACAGTTAACACAAGTACATTAAAAGAGCTTTCTTCATTATTGATTGATATACACGGACAGCATGACCACCAGTCGCTTTTTTATAAAAAAGGACATGTTGACATATTAGATAATTACTGTGGTGATGATGTTGTTAAGTTGAAAAATAGTTTACATAATATATACAAAAGCTATATTGAAAAAAACAGCGAGCTTGATAATACTGTGAGCTTCGAAAATAGTAAAGACAGAAATCTTGATATAGCAAGGCATGAAGTAAACGAAATAGAAAGTGCAAGGCTTGTCGTAGCTGAGGATGAGGAGCTTGAAAAAACTTACAGAAAGATGGTTAATTCAAAAAAGCTATCTGAGGCAATTGCCAGTGCTCACGAATATACGGGCTACAATGAATATGGAGCAGGCAGTACAATTGGAAGGGCGCTTGGTGCTTTAAAAAGTGTTGCAGGAGAAGATGAGGGCGCAGACGATTTACTAAGCTCCATTACAGACATTGACAGCCTTCTTAACGATTTTAACAGAAGTATTGCGGACTACATAGGTAGTCTGGAATTTTCAGAGGAAGATTTTAAAAATTGTGAGGAAAGACTTAATCTTATAAATAATCTCAAAAAAAGATATGGAAATACGATTGAAGATATTCTTAAGTATTGTGATGACAAAAAAGCAGAAATAGAAAAGTATGAGGACTTTGATGCTTATGTTGAACAGCTTAGGAATGAGGTATCTAAAATAAGAACTGAGGTTATTGAGATATGTGAAAAGCTTTCTCATGTTAGAAGAAATTCAGCCGCAAGGTTTTCTAAACTAGTTCACGAAGCACTCATAGACTTGAACTTTCTGGATTCAAGATTTGAAATAAAAATAGAATCTGATGAGAATAATCTTTCAGCAAATGGGTATGATGATATTGAGATGCTTATAAGCACCAATCCGGGAGAAAATTTAAAACCACTAAAGGATGTTGCATCAGGTGGTGAAATATCTCGAATCATGCTTGCGATTAAAAGTGTTATGGCTAAAAAGGATAACATTGAGACATTGATTTTTGATGAAATAGATACGGGTATTAGCGGAAGAACTGCTCAAAAGGTATCTGAGAAAATGTCGTGTATATCAAAGGACCATCAGGTTATATGTGTGACACACTTGCCACAGATTGCAGCTATGGCAGATGATCATTTTGAAATAAAAAAATCTGTCATAAATGAAAGAACTGTTACTGATATAAAAACATTATCATATGATGGATGTGTTACAGAGCTTGCAAGAATGCTTGGTGGAACAGAAATTACAGATGCAGTTTTATTAAATGCAAAGGAAATGAAGGATCTGGCAAACAGATTTAAGACAGAGGAATAAATGAAGCAAAATAAAATACTCTTTTGGAAAACCATAAGAGATGGTCTAATATTAGGGATGTTTTCGTTATGCATACTAATGATGACTATTAACTGTAAAAATGTATATGCAAGTAGCAATGATATCTCTGTTGTTTTTACTTCAGATTTGCATTCGCATGTTTCGACATTTAAAACACGTATCAATGGTGGAAGTGAGATAAATGTTGGTGGATTTGCAAGACTGAAGACATATATTGACAGTAAGAGGAATGAAGATAATGACTTACTGTTAGTTGATACAGGCGATTTGATAAGCGGAACACTGTATCAGACATTAGTTGATTCAGAGGCAGTAGAGCTGTCGATGCTATGTGAAATGGGATATGATGCTGTTACAATTGGAAATCACGAGTTTGATTTCGGTCTAGAAGCACTTTCGAATATGTACAGCATAGTAAATAGTAAATATGATGTTACACCACAGCTTATATCATGTAATCTTAAATTGAATCCTGTTCCAAACGGATTAAATCAATATGGAATTAAAGATTATACTATTGTCGAGAAGAATGGGGTTAAGATTGCGATAATAGGTGTGATGGGGCAGAATGCAGTAAATTGTATAATTGATGACGAAATTCAGTTTAGCGAATACATTGAAAGTGTAAAGGAAACCGTAGAAAAGGTTAAATTATCAGAAAAACCAGATATGATAGTGTGTCTGTCACATTCGGGTACCGGGGAAAAGCTTGGAAAAACAGAGGATGAGAGGCTTGCAAAAAAGGTTCCAGATATTGATTTGATTATAAGCGGACATACTCATACTCTTCTTCAAAACTATGCATCAGTTGGAGATACAGCTATTGTAAGCTGCGGAGAATATGGCATTTATACAGGTTTTGTGAAGCTTACGCGTAAATCCAACGGTAGATGGTTTATATCTAAATACGAAACAAAGCTAATGGATGAAAGTATTGAAGAGGACGAGGAAATTGCAGCGCAAATCAGTGATAAAATCAGACTGATAGACGAAAATGTTCTTGCTCAGTATGGAATGCAATATGATGAAGTTCTCGCAAATAATCCTAATATTATTTTTGAAAACAGAGATGAATATTACAGCAGACATTCGGAAATAAAGCTTGGAGATTTACTTTCGGATGCATATAGATATTCTGCAGGCAGATACGGTAATACAGATACACCAGTTGATATAGCAATTGTTCCGAATGGCACAATAAGAAATAGTATTTGTACAGGTAAGATTACAGTAAATGATGCATTCTCAGTACTGTCAATGGGAGGTATAGCTGGTGACAAGCTAGGGTATCCGCTAGTAGAAGCATACCTTACCGGAAAAGAAATAAGGTCGCTTGCAGAGATAGACACAACATTTTCAGAAAAAAACGGAGATTATATGCTTCACACAAGTGGTCTCTCGTTTGAGTATAATCCTAACAGATTGTATCTTGACAAGGTGTCTGATATGTGGATGTCATCGGCGCTGTTAGAAGATTCTGTATCGGCATTTGAAAAGGAAAAGCTGTATCATATTGTAACTGATTATTATACGTTAAGTGTGTTAAGTAGAATCGGTGAAGTGACAAATGGACTTCTCAATGCAAAAATTAAAGACAGTAATGGAAATGAAGTGACAGCTCTTGATGACTGTATTATTTATGACGAAGCTGGGAAAGAATTAAAAAGCTTTATGGCTCTTGCACTATACCTTAAATCATTTAAGGCAGGAAGTAATGGAATAAGCGTTATTCCTGAATATTATGCGTCGTATCATTCAAGAAAAGTTGTTAATGATTCGTATTCACCTGTTGCACTTCTAAAGAATACGAATGGTAAAATATACGCAATTGTAATTGTAATTTTAGTTGTAATTGTAATAATTATAGTTGTTGCAAGAATGATTAAAAAGAAAAAAAATAAGAAAAAGGCATTATATTATTGAGTAAAAAAAGGTTAACAAGCTGGCAAAAAAGAAGAATACGCCGTATAAAATTATATATAGGAATTGCTTTAGCTATTTGTGTAACAATTCTTTTTGTTTTATTAATTAAATCACTTTTTAGTTATACTACAGTAGATTTGTGTGATTACTGTAATATAACTTATGGTGGCTATAACAATAAAGGAAGTGTTCAGATAGAGTTTAATGATGATGCAACTAGTACACTTATGCAAACGCTAAAGGATAAATATCAAAGGGCGCTGATTAAGTTTAATAAATGCGAATCTGAAGACTACAATGCATTTTATAATTCGCTGTCAATTGCTGTTGATATACCAGATAACTTAAGTAATGGTATGAAGTATACATATACAGTAAATTATGATGTTAAGCTTGCAAAAAAAATTAAGCTAGGTGTAAAGAAGAATAAACGAGAAGTTACAGTAGCAGGACTTAATTCGGCAACGGTAATAAAGTATGACGAATTATTTAAGGATATAAACGTTGTATTTGAGGGCATTTCTCCAAACGTATCAGCAAGGCTTGAGAATAAAAGTGATAATTATTTCATCAAAGATATGATTTTTCTTATAGAAGATTATAAAGAAAAATACAGCATCGGAGATGAGGTTAAAGTAAGGGCATATTTCACTGAAGAAGAGTGCCTTGAAAAGCATTGTGCAATTGACAGACCTTCCGAGGAATGTGTGAAGTCGTATCCGGTTATTGCAGATTCAGAGTATATACGTGATTTATCAGATTTAGATGATAGTCTGCTTGAAGAAGCAATAGAGTCTGCAAGTAAGGCGTTCACTAATGAGACGGCAAGAGAGTTTGGTGTTCGCGTTTATATTGAGGCAGGTCTGGTTCCAGTTTATCAGTCAACGGGTAATAAGATGTCAACCTTTGAGTGGAAATCCTACAGGCTTTTATCGGGATATTTTAAAGCCGTAAAAAGTGAAATAGCTGGAGCACAGGGAACGAACTACAATATACTCGATTTGGTATTTGATTGTGTGATGACACAGGCGGATGGAGTTACATGTAATGTTGAGACCATTGTAAGGTACACAGATATCATTAAAAATAGCGATGGAACATTTGAATATGACTTTAGTGAACCAAAGATTATATCATCATCTCATTATGATTCGAGAATAAAATCTACTGTTTTAACGTCTGCCGAGGATGATTATAATGTTGAAAAAATAGATCTTAGTGACTACAAATAATCACATAGTGACAATAAGCTGTATTATTTTTACTTAAATAATAATATAACGACAATCTATACTTTTATAAGTCGTTTATATAATGTATAATTTAACTTATGATAGAGAACGAAGTTCGCGAATGGAGGTATCAATGAAAAAAATATTATTTGCTGCATCAGAATGTGTTCCATTTATTAAAACAGGTGGACTTGCTGACGTTGTCGGTTCACTTCCAAAGTGTTTTGATAAGAAGTATTATGATGTTAGGGTTATAATTCCAAAGTACCTGTGTATGAAGGAGGAGCTTACAAAGAAGCTTGAGTACATAGACCATTTTTATATGGATATGGGAACAGGCAATCAGTATGTTGGTATTTTTAAATGTGAACTTGATGGAGTAACGTTTTATTTTATTGATAATGAATACTATTTCTCAGGCGCAAGACCATATGGTGATTTGTTATGGGATGTAGAAAAGTTTGCATATTTCTCAAAGGCTGTTTTATCAGTTCTTCCAGTTATTGGATTCAGACCAGATATTATTCACTGTCATGACTGGCAGACAGGACTTATTCCTGTTTATTTAAAAGAGAGATTCCAGGGTGGAGAGTTCTTTAGAGGAATCAAGTCAATTATGACAATTCATAATCTTAAATTCCAGGGTGTTTGGGATGTTAAGACAATTAAGTCTATTACAGGACTTCCAGATTATTATTTTACACCAGATAAGCTTGAGGCGTATAAGGACGGAAACTTATTAAAGGGTGGTCTTGTATTTGCGGATGCTATTACAACAGTTAGTGATACATATGCTGAGGAAATCAAGACACAGTTTTATGGAGAGGGTCTTGATGCATTATTAAGAGCCAGAGCTCATGATCTTCGTGGTATTGTTAATGGTATTGATTATACTGATTACAACCCTACAACAGATAAGCATATAGCCTTTAACTATGATGTAAAGAATTTCCGTAAGGAAAAGGTTAAAAATAAAAAGGCATTACAGGAAGAACTTGGTTTACCAGTTGACGAAAAGAAATTCATGATTGGTATTGTTTCAAGACTTACTGACCAGAAGGGATTTGACTTAATAGCGTGTGTTCTTGAAGAAATCTGCATGATGGATGTTCAGATTGTTGTTCTTGGAACAGGTGAGGATCAGTACGAAAACATGTTCAGACATTTTGCATGGAAGTACGGAAATAAGGTTGCTGCGAATATTTATTATTCGGAAGCATTATCACATAAGATTTATGCAGCATCAGATGCGTTCCTTATGCCATCATTATTTGAGCCATGTGGATTATCACAGCTTATGTCTTTGAGATATGGTACACTTCCAATCGTTAGAGAGACAGGTGGACTTAAGGATACAGTTGAACCATACAATGAGTATGAGAGCAAGGGTACAGGCTTTAGCTTTACAAACTACAATGCACATGAGATGCTGAATACTGTTAGATACGCATACGATGTTTATACAAACAGAAAGCGTGAATGGAATAAAATGGTAGACAGAGCTATGACAGCAGATTTCTCATGGGGTGTTTCAGCACTTAAGTATCAGGAGATGTACGACTGGTTGATAGGCTGACTTGTAGCCCCGATAAACACTGGGCTTGCGAGGTGTGACTAAGTGGTTTGACCACTGTGTGACCACCAAAATAGCTAATTTTATATAAGAAAATGTTGTAGTTAAGAGACTTTTTTCTAGAAAACAAAAAATAATCCGATGCTTCAATTGAGGCACCGGATTTTTTTTTAGGGTATTCAAATTTGTTTATGGTATGTTAATCTTTATGATAGTTAGTCATGATAGGTAGCATCAAACTCTAATTAATCTTGCTATGCGTCTTTAAAAGTTATCTACCACTTATCTGCCACATGTGCTACAATGTGTGGTAGATAAGTGGTAGATAACTGGTATATAAAAAGAGGAAATAAATGGAAAAATACAGTGAAATTGTTAAATCATTAATTATGAGGAAATCTGAGGAAGAGTGGTACGAATTCAAAGAGAATTGGTTTGAACCATATGAGATTGGAACCTACATATCATATAGGGGCATCAATAAAGGATGCAGGCAAAAAGTGCTTTGGCATAAATAAAATCAAAGATGAGGAAACAATCAAAAATCTCATAAAAAGAGCTAAGGAGACAAGCTAATAATGCTATAAATATACGTTTTAACAGGCATCAGTCATTAAGTTGGCTGGTGCTTTTTTGATGCAACCAAGCAACCATTTTCACAGGCTGTTATGAGGCTTGCATCTGTTGAAGTGCTGGAGCATAACAATACAGACGCAGATATGAGTCGTCAAACTATATGAGTAATAGTAGAAATACACTTGCATGGTTGTCTAACGATTTTGTATAATATTTAGATGTGTGGAATTGTAAGTGTAAAGGCTATCATAGGTGTTCCTAAACAGCACCTAAAGGTAGAGAAAGAGGTCGTTTTTTGGATTTAATAATTAATACAAATAAGGGTACAGTAAAAGGTTTTGAAGAAAATGGAGTAAATAAATGGTTTGGAATACCTTTTGCAAAACCGCCAGTTGGAGAGCTCAGATTTAAAAGAGCAGTTGAAAATGAACCATGGAAGGGTGTGCTAGACTGCACTAAAATGTCAAAGAAGCCTTATCAGTTCGCAGGAGGTAAATTCGCAAAGCTTACAAAAACTGACAATGAAGCGAGTGAGGACTGTCTTTACTTAAATGTATGGGCACCTAAAAAGGATGGTAACGAAGATGCAAAAACAGGCAGTAAAAAGCCAGTTTTTCTTTGGATATATGGAGGCGGTCAGTATGCAGGTGAGGCATCGGCGCCAGAGTACTATTTAGATTCGTTTGCTAAAAATGATATTATAGGCGTATCATTTAATTATCGTTTAGGAGTTCTTGGATTTTATAATTTTTCTCATCTTGATAAAGCATTTGAGTCAAATTGTGCTATTTCAGATATGCTTATGGCTCTTAAATGGACATATGAAAACATAGAAGCGTTTGGTGGAGATAAGGATAATATAACAATCGCTGGCGAGTCAGCAGGTGGTACATCCGTAATGGCACTTCTTGCAAGTCCATATGCAAGACCATATTTTAATAAAGCAATTATTATGAGCGGAGTGCTTGGAAATATTTCAGGTGGAATGATTCAGGAAATACACAGAGAGCAGTTTTTAGATGCAGTCGGTGTTCGCGAAAAAGATATTCATAAATTGAAAACAATGTCTTATGAGCAATTGCTTCCAGGCTGTAGTAGAGTCTTTGAAGGAAAAGATAAAGATTATCCGGGGCTTTTGTCATGTGGCCCTGTATTTGATGATTTGATACCAGAAGAGCCGTATGAAGTAATTAAACGTGGCGACTTAAAAGATAAAAAGCTGATGTTTGGAACATGTAAGGACGAGGGCGGACTATTTTATTATATGAAGATTTGCCCTAGAACGTGGGCAGATATCATCAATATGCTTAAAATAAATGGCTATAGTGCGCTTAGAGAAAAGCTTGAAAAGCATTATGGAAAAATAAAGGTCGCTGATGCAGTGAAAAAGGCTAACAGGGACAGAATGTTCTATTCAGGTGCTGTAAAGCTTGCATTGGAAGCCTCGAAACATTGTGATACATATATGTACAGATTTGATTTGACAACACCAATAAGCAGAATAATAAGAGTTGGTGCAACACATTCTATGGATGTGTGTCCGGCGCTTAATACAGATGAAGGTCATATGTCAATATTTTATATACGTCTTAAAAAAGCGATATTTGAGCATATTCATAATGACATGCATGGTGCATTTACTCGATTTATTAAAAACGGAAGTCCAGAATCAGAGGAAATAGAATGGCCATGCTTTGAAGAAACTAATATGTATAGTTATATTTTTGATGAAAAGTCAAGGATAGAATCAAAAGTTAATTATGAAGGCTATGAGCTATGGAAAGATGTTCATATTTATAGATAGTAATTGACTTTAGTAATGAAAATTAAAGAATTGTGAAGCATAATATAAGGTAAACGATAAATGAAATTTACAAATTTATTATTTGAAAATCAGGATATAGGATATAAGGAATTTTCAGAAAAGCTTACGCCGACTATAAATCCTGAATATGTCATAGGTGTTCGTACACCCGTGCTTAGAAAAATTGCAAAAGATGTTTCAAAGGATTTTATAAAAGGAATAAAAAGTGAGGCTTCAGATGAGGTAGCTGCTTTTTTAACCGACCTGCCACATAAATACCATGAAGAAAATAACTTGCATGGATTTATTATAGAGCTGATTAAAGAATATGACAGATGTATAGAAGAAATAGATAAATTTCTTCCATATGTAAATAACTGGGCTACATGTGATTTGATGTCACCAAAGGTATTTAAAAAAAATAAAGACAGGCTTATTGAAAAGATTAATATATGGATTAAATCTGATGAAACATACACGATACGATTTGCGATTGAGATGCTAATGAGTCATTTCCTGGATGACGATTTCGATAAAAAATATTTGCAAATGGTAGCAGAGGTTGAGTCAGAGGAGTACTATGTTAATATGATGAAGGCGTGGTATTTTGCAACAGCACTCGCTAAACAGTATGAGGAAGCTGTTATTTATATAGAACAGCACAGACTCGATGATTTTACACATAAAAAAACTATCCAAAAGGCTGTAGAAAGCTACAGAATTACAGATGAACAAAAGGTATATCTGAAATCTTTTAGATAGTTTGAGTGGTTGTTATATAGGTTGACATAACATATAAACACTATTGTGCTATTTCTTTTATATTTGATATGTCGGGAGAAATAACCATAGAATAATTTGTATAATATACAACAAAGCCCGGGGCTGAGCCTTGTGGCTTTTTTATTTCTTTCTTTTTAACATAGTCTATTTCAACCTTTTCCTGATTTCGACCTTTAGAGTAGTAGCCTGCAAGTGCTGCAGCCTCTTCAAAAGTCTTATCTGGAATATCTTTTCCCTCAGTTTTTAAAATCACATGAGAACCAGGTATTTTCTTTGCATGAAACCACCAGTCCGTAGCATTTGCAAGCTTGAAGGTGAGATAATCGTTTTGAAAATTATTTTTGCCAACATAAATATCAAATCCATCTGAACTTACATAGTGGAGAGGAGATGATTTTGAAGCATCTTTTCTTTTATTTGAACCTTTGCGTTTTATATATCCAGATGTTGCCATCTCTTCTTTGATTTCATTTATTTCTGCTTCTGAAAGGGCATTGTCAAGAGAAGCTAAAATAGATTCAAGATGGTCAATTTCTGCCTTTGTTTCAGCTGCCTGAATTGATACAGCCTCTTCAGTACGTTTTAGCTTATTGTATTTATCAAAATATTTTTTTGCATTATCTTTAGCTGAAATAGTTTCGTCAAGCGGTATAGTTATTTCTGCGCCAGTATAATAATTATCGCAGGTAAGACTTTTAGCACCATCGGAAAGGTTGTATCCGAAAGCATTAATTAGCTCGCCGTACACTTTATATTTGTCTTTTTTCTCTGTATCTGCAAGCTGCTTTAGCTGTAAATCGTATTTTTTGACATTACGTTCAAGTATTGTCTGAAGTATTTTGCGTATGTCTGAGGTCTTTTGCTTCACACGAGCGGATATTGCTTTTTTTGAATAAAAATCATGTATAACATCAGACATTGTATCGAATTCGTTATATGGAAGTCCGCTGTAGGCTTTGAGAATAAATGGTGCAAATTCGATAACATTCCCTTCGGAATTATAAATAATATTAGGTACAAATTTATGTGATGTAATATCTTCCAAAGTCCATTTAATACAGTTATATATATGAAGTAGTGAATCATCATCTGTGTCCTGAGCATTTGTCTCAGCATCTATGCCAGAACGGACTAACACTTCATTACTCATAAGCGGAGAGAAGCCGGTTACTGAAGAATAGATAGCTTTTGAAATATCAAAAGGTTTTGATTTTATTAAGGCTTTAAATGCTTCAAAATCCATTTCAAATGGATTTAATTTGTTATTTGCATCAGGAATAAAATAGTTTCTGCCAGGCAAAACCTCACGAACTGAACTTACAAAGCTGTTAATGTGTTTTATGCTATCGATAATAACATTATTGTCATCAGTAAAAATAATATTTGAATGCTTACCCATAAGCTCCATAATAAGCTTTTTCCTTTTTAAATCGCCCATTTCGTCTAGGTGTTCTATTTCAAAAACGATAATTCGTTCAAGAGAAGGCTGATTTATTTCTACTATGCGACCATTCTGAATGTGCTTGCGAAGAAGCATACAAAAATTAGGCGCCGTCATAGGTGCAGTTTTATTTTCTTTTGCAAGGTAACAAAGTGGCAGGGATGCATCAGAAGACATAAGTAGTCTTTCATAGCCAGATGTAGTTCTGAATGTTATAAGAAGCTCATCTGGTTCTGGCTGAGCTATTTTATATATTCTCTGACCTATAAGTTTTTCCCTAAATTCGTTTACTAATGCGGCTACGCACAATCCATCGAATGCCATAAATGCCTCCTGAGTTTTCTGAATTCATAATAAAAATACAACGAGGATATTATACTATAATGTGACATTGGGGTCAAAAGTTCGTTTTTTATTTACTTGTATTTTTCTTTATTAACAAGTATAATTATACGGAATATGATTTGATTAAAGAAATCATTTGATTTCTATCAATACATAGGAGATGGGTATGATTAAAAGTATGACGGGATTCGGAAGATGCGAGGTATCTGATGAAAACCAAAAAATCTGTATTGAAATGAAGGCCGTTAATCACAGATATCTTGATGTTAACATTAAGATGCCAAAGAAGCTTAGCGCCTTCGAGGCTTCCATGAGAGGCATATTAAAGGAGTACATGGAAAGAGGCAAGGTTGATATCTTTGTTACATATGAAGATTATACTGAGTCTAACTATGCCGTGAAATATAATAAAGAGGTTGCTAAGGCATATGTTGATTTTATTTCACAGATGTCTAATGATTTTGGTATAGACAATGATTTAAGAGCAACATCTCTCTCAAGATTTCCAGAGGTTCTGTCTTTAGAGGAACAGGAAGTTAACGAAACAGAGCTGTTTGCAATTGTTGAAAAGGCACTCAGAGGTGCTTGTGAGCATTTTGTTGAAGCAAGAATAAAAGAAGGTGAAAATCTTAAGAGGGATTTACTTGTTAAGCTTGATGAAATGTTAGAGGGAGTTTCTGTAATAGAGGAAAGAGCTCCAGAGATTATAGCGGAATATCATACTAAGCTGACAAATAAGGTAAAGGAGTATCTTGCAGATTCAACAATAGACGAGGCAAGGATTCTTACAGAGGTTACTTTATTTACAGATAAGGTTTGCATTGATGAAGAAATAGTCCGTCTTAAGAGCCATATTCAGGCAACTAAGGATGAGTTAGAAAAAGAAAGCTCTGTTGGAAGACGTCTTGATTTTATAGCTCAGGAAATGAACCGAGAGGCTAATACAATTCTTTCGAAGGCAAATGACATTGCTACATCAAATGTTGCAATAGATTTAAAAACCTGCATCGAAAAGGTAAGAGAACAGATTCAGAATATAGAATAATACATATTATATGTATTATATGAGGATTTGCTAAACATGAAAAAAGGTATATTGACAGTAATATCTGGGTTTGCGGGCTCTGGAAAAGGGACGCTTACAAAGATGTTGATTGATAAATATGATAATTACAGGCTTTCTATTTCTGCGACTACAAGAGCTCCACGTACAGGTGAGGTCGATGGAGAACATTATTTTTTTAAATCAAGAGATGAGTTTGAAAAAATGATTGAAGAGGACAGACTTCTTGAATATGCTGAATATGTCGGTAATTATTATGGAACACCTGTTGATTATGTAATCGACATGATAAATGAAGGAAGAGATGTTATATTAGAGATAGAATACATTGGTGCGTTCAAAGTAAAGGAACGTTTTCCGGATGCGAATCTGATATTTCTAACGCCTCCTTCAGTTACAGAGGTGTACAACAGATTAAAAAAGCGTAATACCGAAACAGAAGAGGTTATAAGAAAACGACTTATAAGAGGTAAAGAAGAAGCTGAAATCATGGATAAATACGACTTTGTAATTATTAATGATGACCTTGAAACGACACTTTTAAATCTTCACAACACGATTCAGTGTGCTAAAAATGCAGCATACAGAAATAGTGATTTTGTTGATGATATAAAAAAACAGTTTGGCGATTATTTGTCAAAATAATATATTAAAAGGAGAATTATATGTTACATCCATCTTACACAGACTTAATGAACGTTGTTAACGCAGATGCTGTAGAATCAGAGCATCCAGTAGTAAACAGCAGATACTCTATTGTTATGGCTACATCAAAAAGAGCCCGCGAAATAATCGGCGGTTCAGAAACACCACTTGAAAATGCAAGTGAGAAAAAACCATTATCAGTAGCAATTGAAGAGCTTGAAACAGGCGTTATCAAGATTCTTCCAGAATAAAATGAGGTACAATAAATGAAGCTTCTTATGATTTCACTTGGATGCGACAAGAACCTTGTAGATTCAGAAAATATGATGGGACTCATAGCAAGTAAAGGCTTTGAGTTTACAGATGATGAAAAAGAGGCAGACGTTATTGTAGTTAATACATGCTGCTTTATTGGCGATGCCAAAGAGGAAAGTGTCGAGACAATTCTTCAGATGGCAGAAAATAAAATGGAAAACGGTGGTAACTGCAAGGCTCTGATTGTTTCAGGATGCCTTGCACAGCGCTACTTCGAAGAAATGAAGCTTGAGATTCCTGAGGTTGATGCCGTTATTGGCACAAACTCTACTGACAAGATTGTCGATGCAATAGAAGGGGCGCTTAACAAAAATTCAAATAAAGACAATTCTGACTGTGTGTACATTGAAAAGCTGACGGGGCTTCCGACATTTACAACTAAACGATTAGTTACAACAGGAGGTCATTATGCATATCTTAAGATTGCAGAGGGCTGTAATAAACGCTGTACATATTGTATCATTCCGAAACTGCGCGGAGTATATCGTTCCGTTCCTATGCAGCAGCTAATAGATGAGGCAAAGAGGCTTTCTGATGAAGGCGTTAAGGAACTGATTTTAGTTGCTCAGGAGACAACATTATACGGCGTAGATCTATATGGCAAAAAGTCACTGCCTGAATTACTTGAAAAGCTTTCCGAAATAGAAGGTATTAAATGGATTAGAATATTGTATGCTTATCCAGAGGAAATAACTGATGAACTGATTGACACAATGGCAAAGCTTGATAAGGTTTGCAACTATATTGATATGCCAATACAGCATGCATCTGATACTATTTTAAAGAAAATGGGAAGATTTACGACAAAGGAAGACGTAGAGAGTATTGTAAAAAGGCTTCGAGACAAAATACCAGATATTGCAATTCGAACAACGCTTATTACCGGCTTTCCATCTGAAACAGAAGAAGATCATGAAGAAATGATGCAGTTTGTAAATGATTGTGAATTTGACAGATTAGGCGTATTTACATATTCGCTTGAAGAAGATACAAAAGCTGCGACTTTCGATAATCAGATTGATGAAAATGTAAAAATAGAAAGACGAAATGCTGTGATGGAATTACAGCAGGAAATAGTGTTTGAAAAAAATGAAGAAATGGCTGGACGAGTGTTGTCTGTATTCATAGAAGGCAAGCTTCCAGAAGATGATATATATGCAGGAAGAACGTATATGGATGCTCCAGGCGTTGATGGACTTATTTTCATAAAGGCTACAAGAGAGCTTATGAGTGGGGATATAGTGTTAGCAAAGGTTACTGGTGCAAATGAATATGATTTAATTGGAGAAATGATAGATGAACCTGCCTAATAAACTTACTGTACTTAGAGTAATAATGGTTATTCCATTTTTAGTGTTTCTTATGAATAATGGAAATATTTGTGGAAGTGCAGACAAGTGGATTGCACTTGTCATATTTATTGCTGCTTCACTAACAGATATGCTAGATGGATACATTGCCAGAAAATATAATATGATAACTGATTTTGGAAAGTTTATGGACCCACTTGCGGATAAGCTGTTAGTATGTCTTGCAATGATTTGCTTTGTTGAGTTAAATAAGCTTCCTGCATGGATGGTAGTTATTATTATTGCAAGAGAATTTGTTATTAGTGGTATTCGACTTGTTGCTGCGGAAAAAGGTACTGTAATTGCTGCAAGCTATTATGGTAAATTCAAAACAGCTTTTTCAATGGTTATGATAATACTTTTGATTATGGATATAAATAATCCGGTTATGTTTATTGTGACTCAGATTTTTATTTGGATTTCTCTTATTTTAACGGTTGTGTCGTTAGTAGATTATGTTGTTAAAAATATAAAGGTTTTTGAAGGCTCTATGAGGTAATTATGATTACAGAAATTATTTGCGTTGGAAGCGATATATTGCTTGGAAATGTTATAAATACAAATGCGTCATATCTGGCAGAAAAATGTGTTTATCTAGGGCTGTCAAATGAGTATCAGGGTGTGTCATCTAATGATAAACAAAGACTTGCCAGTATGCTTTTAACTGCAAAGCAGCGAGCTGATATTATTTTTATAACTGGTGGAATGGGTCCGACTAAGGACGATATCACAAAGGAAACTATTAGCGAGGTATTAGAGGTAAAGCTCGTAAGTGATGAGGCTGTAGATGATGCAGCTTTAGAAGCTGGTTTAAGTGAAATAAATAATAAAGAAGCGATGATTCTTGAAGGCTCGCATGTGTTATATAACGAAAACAGCTCTACTAAAGGTATGATTCTTGAAAAGGATGATAAGATATATGTACTTTTACCAGGTAATCCGGAAGAAATGCGATTAATGGTTGAAAAGCAGGTTGTTCCATACTTTATGAGTAAGGATACAGGTGCATATTATTCAAGAGTTATTAAAATGGTAGGTGTGACTGAGCTTGATATTGCAGCCAAAATTAAAGATTTGTTTGAGCTTAATAATCCACAGATTTCCACTTCAGAGAAGCCTGGAGAGGTTCATGTAAGAGTTACAGCAAAATGCGATACAGAGGAAAACGCAAAGAATCTTGTAAAACCTATTATTAAACATATTAAATCGTTGTTTCCATCGAATGTGTATTCTTCAAACGAAGAGGAAACACTTGAGGAATCAGTTGTAAGACTTTTATCATCTAATGGTCTGACTATAGCGACAGCAGAATCCTGTACAGGTGGTCTTGTAGCAGCAACATTAATACGCGTTTCAGGTGCATCTGATGTGTTTAAAGAAGGATTTGTCACATATAGTAATCGTGCAAAAAAGACTCGAATCGGCGTAAAAAAACAGACTTTAGAGAAGTTTGGCGCTGTTTCAAAGGAAACTGTTACAGAAATGCTTACAGGAACGGCTAAGGAAACGAAAGCAGATGTAACAGTTGCGATATCAGGAGTTGCTGGCCCTAGCGGAGGAACTGAAGAAAAGCCAGTAGGAACAGTATACATTGGCTGCTATGTTAAAGGAAATATTCGCGTTGAAAGATTTCAGTTTAAGGGCGACAGAAATAAAGTGCGAGCAACTGCCGCTAGTAAGGCTCTTGCAATGGTAAGAATGTGTGTCAAAGAGAGTCTTATTTAATTATTACTATCTAAAAAAACAAATAAAACATATATATATTCAAATTTAATAGCAAAAAAAAAGTGGGTGTCCTGTTTTATGGACAAGACACCTGCTAGAATGCTATTGTCAAAAAAACAAACCACAAAAATTAAAAAAAGAAAAAAATACCCATTGACAAAATCGAACAAATGTTTTATTATTTCAACAATGACGAACAAATGTTCGCAAACATTTGTTATGCGTAATGGAAGATAAGATTTGCAGTGCAGATTTTTCTTCTGTTAAAAGGGGAATGTAGTAAAGGAGATAATGAGAATGGAAAGAGATGATAAGTTAAAAGCATTAGATGCTGCTGTTGCACAGATTGAGAAGCAGTATGGTAAGGGATCAGTTATGAAGCTTGGCGATAGCGGAGCTAATATGAACATCGAAACTATTCCTACGGGTTCATTAAGCCTTGATATTGCATTAGGACTTGGCGGAATACCTAAGGGAAGAATTATAGAGATATATGGACCTGAATCATCAGGTAAAACAACTGTTACATTACACATGATTGCAGAAGCACAAAAGAGAGGTGGAATAGCCAGCTTTATTGATGCGGAACACGCTTTAGACCCTGTATATGCTAAAAATATAGGTGTTGATATTGATAATTTATATATTTCACAGCCAGACTGTGGAGAACAGGCGCTTGAGATAGCTGAGACAATGGTGCGTTCCGGTGCTATTGATATTGTTGTAGTTGACTCGGTTGCGGCACTTGTACCAAAGGCTGAAATAGATGGAGATATGGGTGATTCACACATGGGTGTTCAGGCAAGACTTATGTCTCAGGCACTTAGAAAGCTTACTGCAGTAATTAGCAAGTCAAACTGTACAGTTGTGTTTATTAACCAGTTACGTGAAAAGATAGGTGTTATGTTCGGTAATCCAGAGACAACAACTGGTGGACGTGCGTTAAAATTTTATGCATCAATTCGTATGGATGTTAGAAGAATAGAGACGTTAAAGGCTGCTGGTGAGGTTATTGGTAATAGAACAAGAGTTAAGGTTGTGAAGAACAAAGTAGCACCTCCATTTAAGGAGGCTGAGTTTGACATAATGTTTGGTAAGGGCATTTCCAGTGAAGGTGATTTGCTTGATTTAGCTGCAAGTGTTGATATTATCAATAAATCGGGTGCATGGTATGCATACAATGGAAATAAGATAGGCCAGGGAAGAGATAATGCAAAGCAGTATCTTATGGAAAATCCACAGATTTTAGCTGAAATTGATAAGAAAGTGCGAGAACAGTATGGTTTAAATGGTATATCAGATGATAATGCTGATGAGACAAAGGCTAAAAAGACTTCAAAGGAAAATGAAGACTAATTGCAATGACAGTAACAGATATTAAGGAATATAGAGTGAAAGGCAAATATGAAATCTATTTGAATGATGAATTTGCCTTTATACTCTATAAAAGTGAAATTAAAAAATATAATATTGACATTGGAGCTGAAATTTTATCAGATACGTATGATGAGATTCTTGATAATGTACTTTTGAAACGTGCCAAAAAACGAGCAATGAATCTACTACTTAAAGGCGATATCCCTGAGAAAAAGTTACGTGATAAGCTTAGTGAGAATATGTATCCTATAAGCTGTATTGATAAAACAATCGAATTTGTCAAAGGCTATCACTACATTGATGATGCCAGATATACAAGGAATTATATAGGTCTTAATTCTGCTACCAGAAGCAGGCAGGTCATTAGAAATAAACTCATTGAGAAAGGAATCGATAAAAGTATAATTGACGAACAGCTTATAAGCTATTATGAAGAAGACTCTCTTAATGCCGGAATTGAGGAACAGCTATTAAGAAAATTGCTTATAAAAAAGCTTAAAGGGCGCATATCTCTTGAATATAATGAAAAACAGAAGGTTTTTGCATCAATATACAGAAAGGGCTTTTCGATAAATCACATTGATAAAGTATATAATGAGTATATTGAATCGTTATGCTAACGTTGCTGTAATACTACAACAGATTGGTTTACATAATATTTAACAGATATTCTTTTATCCTTGACATTGAAATGTTATATATGTAAAATAGATATGTTGTAAATTAATATTTAGGAGAAATCCTTTTTATAATATTATACAATGAAAACTAAATAATATAAGGAGGTGCCCTGTGCAGATAGCAATAATCGTAATAGGTATAGTCCTTCTTGTTGTTGTAGCTGTTGTGGCTTACAAATTTGGCTTTGATGGTCGTAAAAAGGCTGATGGAGCGAAGATTGCCAGTGCTGAAACTAAAGCGAGAGAGATTTTAGATAATGCATTAAAAACAGCTGAAGACAAAAAACGTGAAGCTTTACTTGAGGTTAAAGAAGAGTCATTAAAGACAAGAAATGAGCTCGAAAAAGAAACCAGAGAGAGAAGAGCTGAGATGCAGCGTCTTGAACGTAGAGTTCAGCAGAAAGAAGAAAATCTTGATAAAAAGATTGAACTTCTTGAAAGACGTGAACAGTCTTTGACAGCAAAAGAAGAAAATCTTGCTAAGCAGAAGGAAGAAGTATCGAAATTAAACGAACAGCGTGTACAGGAACTTGAACGAATCTCAGGATTAACCTCCGACCAGGCAAAAGAATATCTGTTAAAAATTGTTGAAGATGATGTTAAACATGAGACTGCAGTTCGACTTAAAGAGATGGAACAGCAGCTCAAAGAAGAATCAACTAAGAGAGCTAAGGATTATGTTGTAACAGCAATTCAGAAATGTGCTGTGGATCATGTTGCTGAATCTACAGTATCGGTTGTACAGCTTCCTAACGATGAAATGAAGGGTAGAATTATTGGACGTGAAGGTCGTAACATTCGTACTCTTGAAACATTAACCGGTGTTGAGCTTATAATTGATGATACACCAGAAGCGGTTGTTCTTTCAGGATTTGATCCTGTAAGAAGAGAAATTGCAAGAATTGCTCTTGAAAAGCTTATTGTAGATGGAAGAATTCACCCAGCCCGTATTGAGGAAATGGTTGAAAAGGCTACAAAGGAAGTTGAGAATATAATGAGAGAAGAGGGAGAAAATGCTACGCTCGAATGTGGCGTACACGGAATTCACCCTGAATTAGTTAAACTTCTCGGACGAATGAAGTATAGAACAAGTTATGGTCAGAATGCGTTAAAGCATTCAATAGAAGTATCAATACTTACAGGACTTCTTGCGGCAGAAGTTGGTGTAGATGTACGTATGGCCAAACGTGCCGGACTCCTTCATGATATAGGTAAAGCTGTTGATCATGATATGGAAGGAACACATATTCAGTTAGGTTCTGAATTATGTCGTAAGTATAAAGAATCACCAATAGTTATAAATGCTGTAGAGTCACACCATGGTGATGTGGAGGCAACTTCACTTATAGCTTGTCTTGTACAGGCGGCTGATACAATTTCAGCAGCACGTCCAGGCGCTAGAAGAGAAACACTTGAAACATATACTAACAGATTAAATCAATTAGAAGAAATTGCCAACTCTTACAAGGGAGTTGATAAGACTTTTGCTATTCAGGCAGGTAGAGAGATTCGAATTATGGTAGTTCCAGAGCAGGTCAGCGATTCAGATATGGTATTGCTTGCACATGATATTAGTAAGCAGATCGAATCTGAACTTGAATATCCAGGACAGATAAAAGTAAGTATCGTTAGAGAATCAAGAGCTGTTGATTATGCTAAATAACATGTATTCACAAAGGCGTGAGATTTATCTCGCGCCTTTTTTTCTTGACCTTGGATAGTATTTGTTATACTATATAATTGAGTAAAAATGGAGTGAAAAGACATTAAAACTCAATAAACGAGTTGTCAATATATATAAAGAGGAGGCTATATTATGGCATTAACATTATCTGAAAAGGCAAAAGCGGTTAAGCCATCGTCAACACTTGTTATAACAGCAAAGGCAAAAGCAATGAAAGCTGAGGGAATTGACGTTGTTGGATTTGGAGCAGGGGAACCTGATTTTAATACACCAGACAATATTTGTCAGGCTGCAATTAAAGCAATAAATGATGGATTTACTAAATACACACCTGCGTCGGGTACTGTTGAGCTTAAAGAGGCTATTTCTAAGAAATTCAAGGAATTTAATAATTTAGAATATTCAACAGATCAGATTGTAGTATCAAATGGTGGAAAACAGGGACTTCAGAATGTATTTACAGCTATTTTAAATCCTGGTGATGAAGTTATTGTTCCAGCACCATTCTGGCTCAGCTACCCAGAAATGATTAAGCTTGCAGATGGTACACCTGTAATAATATATGCTACAAAGGAAAATGGATATAAGGTTACAGCCAAGCAGGTTCAGGATGCAATTACACCAAATACAAAAGCTATTGTAATTAATTCTCCATCTAATCCTACTGGTAATATTTACACAAGAGAAGAACTCGAAGCAATAGCTGATGTTGTTGTTAAAAATGATATTTATGTTGTTGCTGATGAAATGTACGAATATCTTATATATGGTAATGACTCACATGTTAGTATAGGTTCTCTTTCTGATGAGATATATAAGAGAACAATTACATGTTCAGGACTTTCAAAGAGTTATGCAATGACTGGTTGGAGAGTTGGTTATGTTGGTGCTAGTAAGGAAATTGCTAAACTTATGGGTGCTGTTCAGTCACATGAGACATCAAATCCAAACTCTATTGCCCAGAAGGCTGCTGTAGAAGCATTAAATGGCGATCAGAAGCCTATAGAGGTTATGAAGACTGAGTTCAATAAAAGACGTGAGTATATGTATGAAAGAATTTCGAAAATGCAAAATGTATCATGTCTTGAACCAAAGGGTGCTTTTTATGTTTTTGTTGATGCAGAGGAGGCCTGTGAGAAAACATATAAGGGAGAAAAATTGTCTGATGCAGCGGCAATCGCAAAAGCTCTTTTAGATGATTATTCAGTTGCGGTTATTCCTTGTGCTGATTTTGGCTTCCCTAAGCATTTTAGACTTTCATATGCTATTTCGATTGAACAGATTGAAAAGGGTCTTGATAGAATAGAGGCATTTTTAAAAGAACTGAAATAAGGGATTACTGAAATGGAAAATGAGAATAGTAATGTAATGCCTGACAGAGCAGTTCGTGTTGGTAGAGAGCTTGTTCATAAAGGCGTTATAATCGATTTAAACAAAGATACAATGAAGTTGCCTGATGGTAGAATAGAATATTTTGATTTTATTTATCATAAGGGTGCGGCTGCTGTAATGCCTGTTTTAGATGATGGCAGAATCCTGATGGTAAGACAGTATAGAAATGCTATAGATGATTATACATTAGAAATACCAGCTGGTGGAAAAAACTCTGTTGATGAACCGACTCTTGATTGTGCACATAGAGAACTCGAAGAAGAGACAGGTTATTACACTGGTAAAGAGAATATGGAGCTATTGATTTCATTGTATACAACAGTGGCTTTTTGCAATGAGAAGATAGACATATATGTTGCAAATAACCTTGTAAAAACAGCTCAGCACCTTGATGATGATGAATACATAAATGTTGAAAGCTATTCTATAGATGAATTGTGCAAGCTTGTTTTTGATGGAAAGATAGTTGATGCAAAGACTATTGCTGCTATTATGTCATATAAGGCAAAGTATTGTTGATTGTTTATACCACAATATATAGATTTTGATAAGTGGAAAGGTCGTGGATATTATTTCACGATCTTTTTCTTTGCTTGTAATTGTATTGATAAAAAATATCAAATAGTATAGTATCAGATTTGCTCATATCAAAAATGGTCACAAACACTTATATTTATTGATATTTTCAAGAATGATAATATAGATTTTATTTGCGAGTAAGTATAAATAATTTCTTAACATAATAATATCAAAATAAATAATTATGTGACCTAATTTTGAATTTTATGGAAACAAATTATAAAAATATTTTATGTAAAGCCCACAATATATAGATTGAATAAAGGAATAATGAATCCACATGTTGTTTGTCAATACCTAAATAGCAAAAAAAGCCCAAAAAATCGAAAATTTTGGCATTGATTTTTATGTAAAATATAATTATAATTGACAATGCGCTGAACGAATTAGGGGAGAATTTGCGTTTGTTCAGGAAAGGTTTTTCATACATGGAAGAAACTTTAAAAGGGTTCATAACCTATTTACATAATGTTAAGAAAAAATCTGAAAATACAACCCTTAGTTATAACAGAGACTTAACAAAACTTATTAATTATTTAAGAGAAAAGAATATTAAAAATTTCGCAGAGGTAACAGACGATGATTTGAAGGCATATGTCGACCACCTCAGTGACGAAGGCTTTAAGTCGGCGACTATTTCACGAAATATAGCATCAATGAAGGCGTTATTTCATTATTGCTTAAATGAAGGGATTGTGAGTAAGGAACCAACTGGAAAGCTGAAAGCTCCTAAAATTGAAAAGAAGATACCTGAAGTGCTCACAATGGAGGAGATGGTATCATTGCTTGAACAGCCATCAGGCGAAACACCAAAAGAGGTTAGAGATAAAGCAATGTTGGAATTGCTTTACGCTACTGGAATAAGAGTTTCGGAACTTATTAGTCTTGATATTTCGGATATTAATTTACAGATGAATTATATCAATTGTCATGATGGTTCAAAATCGAGAACTATTCCTTTTGGTAAAGAGGCAAGACAGTCGGTACTTAAATATTTAGAGGTAGCAAGAGATGCTATAGTAGATGATAAGACGTCAACTCTATTATTTGCAAACTGTTCTGGTCAGCAGATGTCAAGACAGGGTTTTTGGAAGCTTATTAAGCATTATGCAAAGAAGGCTGGTATTGAAACAGATATAACGCCACATACGTTGAGACATTCATTTGCTGCACATTTGGTAGAAAACGGGGCTGATTTAAGATCTGTTCAGGAAATGCTAGGACATTCTGATATATCTACAACTCAGATATATGCAAATATGAATCACAATCATATAAGAGAGGTATATACGAGAACTCATCCAAGAGGATAGCAACAGTTATAAAAAAGAAATGCCGAATGGCATTTCTTTTTTATACATGATAACGCAAATGGCTCGCAGAGCGTGCCATTTCGTTATATAAAGTGTTAAAATTCTGTTATAGCTGTTACATAATTTTAAAACTTTATAAAATGTGGAGTTCTATTTTTAAAAATAGTGTAATAATCGAAACCGGCATCTTTGATTATTTGCTCAGCCTTATCAAAATGAGCAGCGACATATTCAGGTGAATGAGCGTCTGCGCCAACTGTAATTATTTCGCCTCCGAGCTCCTTATATCTTCTTACAATATCTAAATCTGGATTTGGATGATTTAAGCCACTTTTGAAAGCACCTGTATTGACTTCAATACCTATACCTTTACTAATAAGGGCATTAAGAATTGCATCTATATGGTCTGCGTATGAAATATAGGAAAAGTCGGTATCTTTGTTTTTGCCGTAACGAGTTATATAGTCAAGGTGTCCATATGTGTCAAAATTACTAAAGGAATGTATGTTTTCTAAAGACTTAATGAAATAGCGTTCATATGCCTCTCTATCGGTTTTACCCTCAAAGTAATCTTTATAATAAACATCATACCCATCGCAAACATGAGTAGAACCAATAATGAAATCAAAATCATAATGAGAGGTATAGTCTAGAAGCTTGTCTCCAAGGTGTGGCTGAAGCCCTAATTCGACACCAAATCTTATATCAATTTTATCTTTATATTTATCTTTTAATTCTATATATTTACTATAATATGCTTCAGTATCAAGCAAAAAAATAGCATTATCGGGGTTGTCTGGAAAATCATAGTCAAGATGTTCTGTAATGCAAATAGTATTAAGTCCTTTATTAATAGAGGCAATTATCTGTTCTTCCATTAATGTTGTAGAATCCTCAGAAAAAGAGGAGTGCATGTGAAAATCAGCTCTTATCATATTTGTATACTCCATTTTATAACGATATATAGCGTTTATCTTTCTTTTTATACACTACATTTTACGCTATAGTTAAAAATTTATCAATTTATACTTGTATTTTAACTGCTAACATTGTAAAATGGAATCTGTTAGGATTAATAATAATAAAAATAATAAATTTATTTTTAGGAGGAATTTAAAAATGGCAGTAAAAGTAGCAATTAACGGATTCGGACGTATCGGACGTCTTGCATTCAGACAGATGTTTGGTGCAGAAGGATACGAAGTAGTAGCAATCAACGATCTTACATCACCAAAGATGTTAGCTCACCTTCTTAAGTATGACTCATCACAGGGTAAGTACGCTAAGGCTGACACAGTAACAGCTGGTGAGGATTCAATCACAGTTGATGGTAAGACTCTTAAGATTTATGCTTTCCCAGATGCAAACAATTGCCCATGGGGAGAACTTGGTGTAGATGTAGTTCTTGAATGTTCAGGTTTCTATACAGCACGAGAAAAAGCGGAGGCTCATATCAATGCAGGTGCTAAGAAGGTTGTTATTTCAGCTCCAGCTGGAAATGATCTTCCAACAATCGTTTACAACGTTAACCATGAAACACTTACAAAAGATGACAAGATTATCTCAGCTGCTTCATGTACAACAAACTGTCTTGCTCCAATGGCTAAGGCTCTTAATGACCTTGCTGGTATCAAGTCAGGTATCATGTCAACAATTCA
>JAZQOO010000048.1:0-15073 GCA_045627905.1 Lachnospiraceae bacterium
GAGTGCATGCTTGCATGCAACAACATCTGACGACCGCTAATTAGCTGATAAAACTCGCAAAGCGTGTTTTATCGCTATTTTTTCGATAATATGGTAATATATACTAGGATAACGGTACGTAAAATTAGGAGAGAGGAAGAATGAGAATTAAAAATTATTTTAAAAGACTTATAAGTATGGTTCTAGCCGGCGCACTTACTATTACAAGTATGCCTGTAAATGCACTGGCAACCCCAGAGAATAAGCCACAAACTGTTTATATTGATGAGGTAACACTTCCGGATTCTGTTTATAATGAGAATCTGTTTTATTTTGCATCGGGAATGGCAACAATTCCTGAAAATAGCAAAGCGGAGTATTATCTCAAAATAGGAAGAGGTGGAGATGTGTCATCGGCTGCATCAGTCGAGCTTATGGTGGCAGATTATACATCTAATTTCGGGAAGGACTATACGATTTCTATCGTAAATAATAAAAAAGATGAAAAAATAGATATCCCAGAAGGTGCAAGCTCATTTATATCGGTTATAGAGGGAAATGAACCTACTGAGCTTCAGTATATGGATGAAGAGACAGCAGTAGAAGAACTTGAAAAAGACGAAGAGGCTAAAGAAGCCTTTACAGAAAATGTTATAAATTCTGTCGAAATGCTTAGAGAAGAGGCTGGCCTTAATAATGATGATTTAGATGAGCTTATTTCGGAAGAATATAGTGAAACAGAAGAAGTGCCAGAAAATACGGACGAAGAGCTCACTGCAAATACTGGAATAAAGGAAGTCTATGGTGACGAACTTCAGGACGCAAGGGCGAGCTTCACAGGAGAATATGGTGAAGTGCAGACCTTAGGAGAAGCATCAGATGTGTTTGAACAGTCTCAGAAGATGGTTAATACGATGTTGAGCGTTATTGAATGCTCAAGAGTTCGTATTCAGTTTGATGAAGGTGTAAGCGAAAGATATATAGCAATAAAGCCAATTAATAATAATAAGGCTGATAATGACCGCTATTTTTATATGATGCTTTCTAATCCGGAAGGTGATGCATATGTTTCTGGTGCATCAAGCTTTGCAGGAACAATTGCGGATGATGAGGAATTTAAGGCACCAGATATTAGTGTTACAAATTCATATATTGATTACGAAGCAAATGAAGCAGTAATTACTGTTGAGAGAAGTGGTGTAACTAATACTATTTCTGACATACAGGTAACTACTGAAGGAATAACTGCTGTAAAGGGACGTGATTTCTCGAATGTTGACGCATCACTCATATTCCCTATGGGTATAAATAAAAGAGAAATAAAGATTCCAATAAACACAGAAAATATTGATGAAGCTTCAAGCTTTAATGTATGTCTTGCAGAAGATGCTAATGCAAATATTGTAACTGAAAAGACAAAAATTACTATTGAACCAAAGCACAATGTGGACGTTGCTGAACGCTCAACAGGTAGCGAGCAAATGCGAAATTTGGCAACTATTAAGCTTGCAAAAGATGATGTAAGCCTTAAACCAAGCCGTACAGACGATAGTGGTCATTTTAGTGATTCTGCAAATGGATTCCAGAAAAATATGTTTGTGCAGAGATGGGATAACTTCTGGTGGTATTCTGGATGGCTACTTGCACAATTTGACCTTAAGACTGACTATCCTAACATATACGATGGATTTTATGTCGAAGGTGAGAAGGGCTGGGGAAAGAATGCCTCAGAGGATACAGATATAAGAATAAGAGTTAATGATAAAGGCTGGTCAGACGGATACAGCTTTATTCCTCATGATGGAACAATTAATGGTAACTATTTTAATCCGGATATAGACACAAAGTGTCTTGATGTACACAGTAGAACAACACAAAGTGGAAGGTCTAACGGAAAGGAATTAAGAATTACAAAAATTACTCCAATTATGCGTCCGTTTGAGGTTTCAATCGATGCAGATGCAGCACTTGCAAATGCGCCAAAGTTCCTCAAGGAAGATGGTACGTATGACGTTACAGCAGATGATACATATTTATCAATTGTAGGACTTACTGCGGGCAAGGCAGGTATATATTTTGCTGATGAGGATATTCAGTTTACTCAGAACTCTGGTTCTACTCATCAGGTAGAGCCATTCTTTAGTGTTGATGGAATGTACTATTCAAAGCATGAGGGTACTAAAGATAAGTTCTGTGACGGACTTATTGGTAATTTATCTGCAAAGAGAATACAGAACGACTTAAAATATTACGATTTTGAGAGAAATACAAGCCTTACATCTGCATTTGCCAGAGATACAACAAAGCCTGAATGCCATCCTTTGTATGGAAAGGTTTCACTTTATCCAAGATTCAATTATAAGGATTCAAAGGTTACTATTAATGTGCCTAAAAATAATTATGGCTATTTCAATATTTCTGGAAAAGATTATAAAATAGACAGTTCGACAACAGAGAACTATCATAAGGGCGATTGCTTAAAGCTGACTATTAAAATGTATGATCAGTACAACTCAGTATATGCACCAAGTGGAGTATATCTTACAAAGGATGACAAGCCTGTAGGTATAATTTCACTTGATGAAAATAATTCATGTTATATAGAGACTTCATCTGAGCTTGGTCACAGATTGTTAGCAAATAAATATGAAATAACACCGTTATTTAAAACAACAAAGAGTGGTATTAATTTACGAATTAAAAAGGATGATATTCCAAAGTTTGATACAAGCTACGGTGTCTTTATGCAGACAGATGCTAAAAAAGGCGGCATCGAGGTTGTAGAAAATAATGTTACTTACATGGAATACAAGATTTATCCTACTGCAAGTACAGGAGTTATTTACTCCTTTGCTGCAAAGCTTTTAGACAATGGTTATGATAATGTTGAGTCACAAACTGGAGGAATTGTATGGAGGTCTGACGGTACAAATGATGAATATACAGGTAACCTGTTCTATTTAAAATATGATTCAATAGTTGATGGAAAAAATACTGTTTATCTGTCATATGTGGAGATACCAAATAAAGATGTTGTATATTACAGACTGTCAGGTGATTTTTCATATGCAGATTATAACATTGCACAGAAATCAGCTGATTCAACGTTTAGGGTATTAAAGGATGCTAAGGTTATAGTAGGTGGAACTGGAAAGTCACTTGATCCAAAAGGCCATTTAGTAAGTAATTACGAAAGAGGAGTGGCTGATAAAAAGGTGCGTTATCTCGTATCGCGAAATGGAAACATGATACTGTGTGATACAAGACTGCCTGAGCTTTCGGAAAAGAAAACAGTTGGAATAAAATATTATGACAAAGATTTTAAAGAAAAGACGGTTTCTATTAATGCTATTGAAAAGGATTTAAAAAATGTAGTTATCAATACAGACCATGGTCAGATTTATGATGCAATTACAGTATCAACTAACAGAATAGCACAGCAGTATAATCTTGTAATTGATGATGAATCAGTAGAGTTTACAGTCAATGCTAAGGAGGGTGTTGATTATAAGAAGTCAGTTAGAAATAACGATGGTACAGTAACTGAAGAAGCAGCAACAGAGCATGTAACAAATGTTAAGTTTATTGTATATGATGCAAAGGGAGCTGTAGAAAAGGGAAAATACGATGGTGTAGAAACTGACGAAAAGGGAATGTTTAAGGTAGAAATTCCATCTAAGGATTATGTTGTTGGTGACAGAATTTTTATTAAGCTCACAACTGATAAGGTATTCTGCATGGCTGATGGTAAATCTGTTAACACATGTGAATACGAAGAGGCAGATACAAATTACAGCTTCACAAATAAGACAACAGAATCTCTTCCACCGGTTCCTCAGGATATTTCTGGCTTCAATCAGTGTATGAAGGTTGAGGTTTTAGATGTACCTGTAATTGGAACGCTTGGTTCTGCATTAGAAGCTGTTCCGCTTGTAAAATTTCATGTTGAAGAATTACCACTTGGACAGGGTTACAGAATAAGCATTGGTGTAAGCTTAGTTGATGCATTTGAAATGCCAGGTCTTCCGGCAGGTTCAAAAGAACATGCAATAAAAGATAATTTTAAGTTTAAAGAAGACGGTAAAGCGACAAATATCGGAGCTCGAATAAAGAAAATGGCCTCTGATACTAAGGAGATTTTTAAGGATGCTTCTGTATTTGAAAGTATTATGGATGCATCACTTGGTGCACCTGACTGGGATTATAGCCTGGAGGTCGGTATTACCATTGATTTTAGAAGAGTGGATGTAGCTGTAGGTGACCAGCATGTTTCCAAGATTATATTTATAGGTGTTGGTATAAGATTTGGTGCTGGCCTTAGCTTCCAGGTTACTTGGTATGCATTACTGCCAATTGTATATATTCCTTGCTATTGGGGTGTTTATGCAGAAGTGGGCTTTGTTGGTAACATAGGTGCAAAACGCAAGCCTGAGTATACAGATGATACTAGAGTGACCTTTGAAGAAGTAATGAAAAATGGACTTGACTACAGTGGTATGACTAATCTGGATGCGCGAGCTATGCTGACGGGTCAGGTAAAGGTATATGTAGGTGTAGGTGTATGTAATGTTATAGGTGCAAGAGGATGTATAGCATTTAATTTAATGGGTATGTATTATCCTAGTGATAAGTACAGTGACTGGGGTGCCCAGCTATCTTTCGATGCGGGAATAGAAGTGGATTTACTACTTACAACTGTTCCATTCTACTGGACAATTAAGGACTTTAACTTTGGTTCAGTTGAAGAATATGCAAATGATGAAAATAATGCAAATGACCCTGTAACTCAGAGCCTAAGTCTTAATAATCAGCTTGTAGCAGGAACGCCAACGTTTAGAAATGCGCCTTCCTATGATAAGCCTGTATGGATGCCAGATGATTTAAAAACGCATATAAATTCTATTGCTAACGAATCCATATCCGTAATAGAGAAAAATGGTTATGAGCATCCAAGTGTTAAAATGCTTAGACTTAGTGATGGCTCTATATTTGCTGCATTTATAGATAGTGATAAATCAAAGGGTGAACAGGATAGAACTGTTCTTAAATATACAATTAATAAAAATGGTAAGTGGAGCACTCCAAAAGCTATTGATGAAAAGAGCACAAAGGGAGATCACACACCAAATATAAGTGAGATGAACGATGGTAAAGTAATGATTACCTGGGTTTCGTCTGATGAGGATATTAAACGTAAAAAGGAAGATGTCACAGAGTATCTTAAATCAATGGATATATATGCAGCATTTATAGATACAAGTGACGATACAGTACATGAAATCACACAGCTTACGGATGATGAAATGTATGATTCTGCACCTGTATGTGCCTATGATAAGAGTAGTAACCAGGCAATGGTTCTATATTTGAAAACATCAAAGGACGGCGATTATACGGATGTTATGAATCCATACACTAATAATTGTGTAGTGTGCTACAGACTCTATGAAAACGGAAAATGGTCTGAGAGCTATGACTATGATAGTGAAATAACAGGACGTTTATTTGATAAAAAGGCAATGTCAGAAAAGTATTATGGACAGAGATTCGTTTCTAATACACTTGCTGAACTCAGTCTTAATACTAGTGACAGGAATGCAGATACAGTTGCTAATATTGTTGATATTACATGTTCGTCATTTGGAGATAAAGCAATATTTGCGTTTACGATAGATGCAGACTCTGATATTAATACTCCAAATGATAAAGACGTATTTATTCAGGAATATGATTTCAAAAATCATGTTATGAAACAGCCTGTACGTATTACAAATGACAATGATATAAGCGATACAATTCCAAAGCTTGTAGCACATGATGTGCGTATAATGAATGAGGATAATACAGAAGAAATAACTGAAACAGAAATTGACCTGTTCTGGTATAGAAATCAGGAAAATCTTTATACAGTAAAGCTTAACAGTATTATAAATGGTACAGTCAGCGAAAATGAAATCCCATCAATGTCAAGAAGTATCGACATTAATCAGGATGGAAATGGAGATTCGAACTTAAGAATAGACGATTATGATGTCGCATGTGATGATGAAAAGACATACATTGTATGGACACAGGATGTTGCGCAGGATGATTTTAACGGTGAGCATGTAAAAGAACTTTATGCTGCCGCATATGACTCAGAAGCGTCTGTTAAGAGAATTGAGCCTGGCAGCGAAGCTACAGGAGGTTCATGGTCAAATGCTGTTAAGATGTCTAACATGTTAAGATGTGCAGATGAACCTGTAGTTGTTTCTGATGGAAATGGTGAACTTTATGCGATGTTTTCAAGCTATAAGCAGGAAATAGTTAACGATAAGAATGATCCTGTAAAAATCAGTGACTTTATGCTTGTCGGTGCAACGATGGATACAAAGGGAACTGTAAATGTTACAGATGTCAATGTGTCAAATGATTTACCATTAGAAAACGAGGTAGTGACAATAAATGCTACAGTTAAGAATGAAGGTCTTGACAAGGCAGTTGGTTATACACTTGACTTTTATTCACTAGTTAATGGAAAGAAAACATTAATTAAATCAATAAATGACCCAGAGGATGTTCTGCTTCCGAGTGTAAAGAAGACATATACAGTCGAGTGGGTTGCCCCTGCAGATGTAACTGATGCAAAAATAATTGTTGAGAGTAGCGAAAATAATTATGAAGAGACCTCAGTATATGAGTATGATGGTCTGAAGAAGAAACCATCCTATGAGGTAAGTGATACAGGTTTTGAATACAGAGAAGATGGTCTTTACATATATGCTAACGTGTGGAATGATGGTAATGCGGTCGCTGAGGAATATGATGTACTTAAATTCTTTGTAGATGATTTGTATGGCTTTGATAATTATGGTGGCAAGCTTGCAGAGGGTGAACATACATACATTCCAATAGAAGGACTAGGTATTGGAGAAAGCAGATATTACGAAAAGAAGATAGAGTTAAAGCGTGAAGCATTTGACGAATATGGAGCTGTAATATTTGCTGTAAATGTTCAGAATCTTAATAAGGATACAAAGACATTGTCGAATACACAGTCGCTTGAAGTATACGAAAAGCTAACACCAGTATTTGCAAAAGAAACAGTAAACGGCGAAATATATTATGATGTAGATTCTGAAACAGGAAAAGTAACTGTTCATGCTGTGCCTGATGATGGTTATAAGGTGGCAGAGGTTACAGTAAGCAAGGAAAATGGGGATGTCTATGTATTATCTGAAAAAGAAGATGGTACATATGAATTCTATTCAGATGAATATAGTTACCTGCACGCAGAATTTATAGAAGAGTGTGTAGAGGTACATGAATATGACGACGGTAAGTTTAAAATAGTATATGATAATGACCCTATATACACTGGGGAAAAGCACGAGCCGGAGGTAACGGTAATGGCTTACGGACATAAGCTTTTAGAAGGTGTAGACTATACATTAAGTTATACTAATAATGTGAACGCAAAGGATAAAACTGAAAAGAATGCCCCTTCGATAGTGATTAAGGGTAAGGGAAATTATGCTAAGTCATTAAAAGTGCCATTTACTATTAATAAATTAAGTGTTTATGGTTGCAATTATCCTGATGTAATTAATGTTACAAAGGGTACAAAGGCTGTATTTACTATTTGTAGTAATGGTATTCCACTTAAAGCATCAGATTACGAAATGTATTCTGTAAGTGAAAATGGTGAGGCTACAAAGATTAGTTCGTCATATAAGTGGAGTAATGATGGAACTCTTAGAATCGAAGGTAAAGGAAACTTTAAAGAATATGTTGATATCCCTGTTAAGGTAGTTGACGATAAAATGTCTTCCTTAAAAGTTGATGTATCAAAGGATAAGATTTATTACGATGGAGATGGAAAGCTGCCAGTTGTTAAAGTATGTGACAGTAAGACAGGGGTAGAACTTAAACAGGGTACTGATTATGAATTATACGAAGCATTAAATACAGTTGATGCAGGTGCTCATAAGTTTACTGTTGCTGGAATCGGTAAATATGCGGGAACTATCACAAAGAGCTATACTATTTTGCCGTACAATGGAAATGGAAATATTGAAGTGACAGCATCACAGGAGTCAGTGATGTATAGTAAAGCTGGAGCAAAGCCGGATACTATTTATGTAACATTAATAGAAAATAGAGAAGATGGTGTTGCTACACAAAATCCATTGACGGAAGGTAAGGATTACACAGTTAAGTATTCAGGAAATAAGAAGGTAACTGAGGGAACGAATAAGAAGGCATCATATACGATATCCTTTATTGGAAATTATAAAGGATTAAAAGCAAAGACTGTAGATTACGATGTTTGTAAGTCATTAATCAACGATGCTAAAATTATCATTCCTGATAAAACAAACTGTGCTGCATCTGGAGTATTTATGCAGACACCTGTTGTAGAAATAGATGGTGTCAAATTATCAAAGTCAGATTTTTCTGTTAAGTACTACACTGATGATAGCTGTACAAAGGAAATGAATGCACAGAATAAGGTTACATTCGCTAAGTCAGGTGTAGAGACTGTATATGCTGAGATTACTGGAAAGGGAAACTACGATGGCTTTGTAAGAGCGAAGTATAATGTATATAGGAAAAATAGTGCCTTACCTGATTTATCAAAGGCAAAAATTACTGTGTTGAATGCAAAAGATATCGTGTTTGATAGTAATGCGAAGAGACCAGAAATCAAGGTGGAATTAAATGGTAATCAGGTTGATGCAAAATCGTATTCTTGTAATTACATTTTCAATACGTCAAAAGGTAAAGCTACTGTTATGATAACAGGTGATGGTGAGAAAACTATTGGTTCAAAAACTCAGAGCTTTAACATTACATCATTTGATTTATCGAAGGTAAAGTAAATATATTGGGTAGAAGCAACAATGTATGAAAATCATCATGCTTATCCAATTTGATAATAAGAATTACTGATTATATAGGAGCATAAATAACATGAGATTAAAAATAATAACAGCAATGATAGCGGTATCCATGTTAATAGGAATTACTGGATGTAGAAATACAAATGATACGACAGAAGCTGTCATTGAAAAAGAAGCATCTGATGAGCAGAAGGTAGAAAACCAGAATAATACGGAGGATAGTTTGCTGCCTGCAGTAGAGACAGATAGTGAAGACTCAGAGGATGAAATTGTAAATAGAGAAGAATGTAATAAGGCTTATGCAGATGTTTTGAAAAAAATCTATGATGAACACATTTTGCCTGATGGAAGAACATTAGAAGTAGATGAATTCTTTGGATACATTGATGAAAATTCATTTGCAGTAGAGGATGTGGATGGAGATAGCATAAATGAACTCATTTTTATATGGGGAACAGATGCTATGGCAGGAATGGCAGAATATGTATTTAAATATGATGTAGAAAACAAAACTATTGTTACTGAGCTTATGGAATTTCCAGGAATCCAGTATTATGAAAATGGAATGGCGACTGTAGGATGGTCTCATAATCAGGGACATGGAGAAATGTGGCCATATAATATTTATGAATATGATGCTGAAGTTTCAGAATATAAGTGTGTTGGTTATGTGGAAAGCTGGAACAAAGAAATAAGCGAAACTGATTTTGATGGAAAAGCATTTCCAGCAGACATTGATACAGACAATATAGGTGTTGTATACAGAATTAAATATGGTACTGAATATAAGGAAGAATACTATTCACAGGCGGATTATGATGCGTTTTATGAAAAGGTCATAGCAAAAAATAAAAAACTCGATATCAGATATTTTGAATTTAGATATGGCTATATAGAAATGCTTGGTGAATCAAAGCTCAATCCAGTAATAAAAGGAAAGCTCATATACCCAAACGAAAAGTCTGTAGATGTAAGAGCTGACAGTGGTAGTGAAAAGAACGATGCTACAAGCGGAGGCTCTGATGAGTATATCGATAAGCTTAAAGATGGCGTATATCATGTAAATATTAAGGCAAATGATATATTTTCTGAGGAAGATAGCAGATGCTCAGTTTTTGCTGATATTTATTTGAAAGAAACATATGATATTGTAGATATGAATACTCTTGCAGTTGGGGATGGAATTGAGTGTGATGGTATTGTAACCGAAATAGAAAGTATCGAAAATGAGAACGGTGGTATTTACATAAATGGCGGAGTTGATGTAGGCGGCCTTGATTTTGTAGCATTAGATAAAGAAAACTGTTATGTATATAAGGGTTTTGATGATATAGCAACTTATCGCAAATATGGCATGGCATCGTTAATGCTTTCGAAAGACTGCGTAATAACGGATAAATCCAATCTGGAAAAACCGGATGGAATTACGGTAAAAGCGGACGAATTTAAGGATTATGTTGATAACAACAATACATATATATGTGTATACAACACAGTTATTACTGTTGAGGCTGGAGAAATAACAGAAATCACTATACATTTTATACCTTGACGATAGTATTATAGGTAGTAAAATGATATTAAAGAATATTGAATAATGGGAGGGAAAAGATGAATAAAAGAAAGGTTTTAGGCATTATTGCCGCATCGGTTGTTTTAATAGGGGCGTTGTCTGGTTGTGGAAATAAAGTAACCACGGAACAGAAGAACGAAAATGTAGATACTGGCGTGACTGAAAATGTGGCTACTACTGAAAATGTGGATGTAACCGAAAATACAGCGGAGGAAACATTTGGTTTAAAAGACTTCGAGGGCTTTTACTGTTATACAGGAACAGAACAAATCGAAGACTATGAAATAACATACACAAACGGATATCAGTTTAATGGTGATGGAACAGGTGTAAGCTACATTCAGGATGTAATTGATTTTACATGGAATGAGACAGAGATACATTTTCCTGATAGAACAGAAAGCTTTAAAATGGAACCTGGCAAGCTTACAGTTAATGACATTGTGTATGACAAAATAGAAGGGAAATTAATTACACCGAATCCATATGATGTCGATATAAATAATATTGAAAATGGAATTTATCATGCATATATAGCTGAAAGTGGAATCAGTGAAGCTGATGGTAAAACTATAATAGACACAGAAATTTTAACAGAGGACTCATATGACATAGTTGATATTAACCAGATGGCTGAAGGCGATGTTATATATATAAACGGAATACTGTTGCCAGTAAATTCTATTGAGCATACACAGTCTGGATTAATAAATATTAATGGTGGAGTTGAGAATAATGGCAGTGCTGTAATTGCAGAGGATGAATCTAACTGCTTTGTATATGCTGGTATGGATATGGAGCGAAGCTATACTACTCATGGTATGACAAAGCTCGCTGTAAGCGATGATTTAAAGCTTACTGATAATAGCGACCCATCAGAAGAAAAGGTGTACACAGGAAGCGAGGCAGTACCTGCATTAATAGAGCTGATTCGTGATTATCCGTTAAATTGTAATAATTGTACCATTATGGTAGAAAATGGCGAAATTATAGAAATAAACAGACTGTATATACCATAAATTATAAGTTTTTTATACATATCTCCGGGATTCGTAAATTGAATCTCGGAGATATTTTTGTGCTATTAAATAAAACAGAAATAATGTAAAATTGTAATTATATTTTTGGATACATACATATTTTACAACTGTTGACAATTATAAGGTTTTTGAGTTGACAAGAATAACAGACAAGTATGGATATGACAAAAGAAAAGTCCTAAAGGATGATATAATATGAGAAATAAAGAGCGAATAATAGAATTAGGAATTTCAGTAGCTATGCTTATTGGTTTTTTTGCATTGCTGAAATCATTGACTTATCTTCAGCATATTAACGCAGAGACCATAATATTCAGTAATGTAGCGGCTGGTCTTGTTACACTGCTTGGATTATCTATGCTGGGTCTAGCACATTCACTAGGAAAAGCATCTGATAAAGTTAGTGCAAGAATATTCATGGGTATGATTGTTCTCGTATATTTGGG
This sequence comes from Lachnospiraceae bacterium, assembly GCA_045627905.1. Taxonomy (GTDB): domain Bacteria; phylum Bacillota; class Clostridia; order Lachnospirales; family Lachnospiraceae; genus UBA2868. The sequence goes on from JAZQOO010000048.1 coordinate 11,921, forward strand.
TGTAATATGCGATAACCTGTCCTGGGCGTTTGAAGGAACAGAGCATGTGGCCATGAACCTTATTTTAAATATGTTAGCATATATTATTATGCCGTTTGTACTAGTTTTATTTTGGAATTATCAAAACAGGGTATTTCTAGATGATTTCGAACGAAGTAAAAAGATTAAGTTTATTATTAATGTTGCTGCGGTATTGGATATTTTGAATGTTATAGCAGGTACTGCTACAGGATATTTGTTTTCTATTAGTGAAGACGGAATATATAGCGAAGGAAACCTATATTTTACCATCTTTATATACCCGACAATTGCAGTTATATGTTGTGCATATGAAAATATAAGGAGAAAACTACCGCTTCAGAAAAAGATTTCGTTATTAGCTTTTGGTGTTGCACCAGTAATTGCATTAGGTTTTGTAATGTTCATACCAGACTATTCAACTATTTATGTGGCGTTTTTTGCAGATTTAATTCTGGTTTATGGAACAGTGCAGGTACAAAAAGAGCAGGAGCTTGCAAAAAAGAATGCCTTGATTGCTGAAAGAGAAATGGAACTATCTCAGTTGGAAACACAGATTATGATATCGCAGATACAACCGCATTTTTTGTATAACACATTAACAGCTATTTATACATTATGTGATACTGATACTCCTTTGGCACAAAAAACAATTCAGAATTTCTCAACATATCTACGAACAAATATGGATAGTATAGGCACGAAAGCGCCAATTCCATTTGAAAAGGAACTCAATCATACTAAGATATACCTGGAAATTGAAATGCTGCGATTCGGTGACATATTAAAGGTGGAATATGATATCAAAGTGACGGATTTTGTGATTCCTGCATTAACCCTACAACCTATCGTAGAGAATGCAGTAAGATATGGAATTAGAAGCCGTGAGGATGGTGGAACTGTCACGATATCTACTAAAAGAGTTGATGATACAGTGTATCTTACGGTTCATGACGACGGCATGGGTTTTGATTTAAACGAAAATAAAGATGATGAGAGAAGCCATTTGGGAATAGAAAATACTCGTAGACGTTTACGTCAAATTATGAATTCAGAGTTGATTATAGATAGCCAAATAGGAATAGGAACTACGGTTACATTTATTTTAGGGGAGAGAGATGAATTTATTACTAGTAGATGATGAAAAATTGGCGTTAGAAGCATTAAAAAAAGCTGTTTTAGGAGCACTTCCAGAAAGCGAAGTGCATCCTTTTCAGAAGGCACGTTTAGCGCTTGAGTATGCTGAAGAAAATAAAATTGATATAGCCTTTTTAGATATTGATATGCCTGTTATAAGCGGAATTGAAATGGCAAATAAGCTACAGCAGATATATCCAAATACAAATATTATCTTTGTAACAGGCTTCTCTGAATATGCGCTAGACGCATTCAATGTTTATGCAAGTGCTTATTTAACAAAGCCTGTCACGGTGGAAGCAATTACAAAGGCAGTTAATCATCTGAGGCATCCTATTGCAAGTAAGCGCATTAAAATTCAGTGTTTTGGAAATTTTGAGGTGTATTGTGATAACAAGCCAATTCAGTTTTCATTAAATAAAACCAAGGAATTGTTAGCGTATCTTGTAGACCGCAAAGGTGCGGAGTGTAGAAAAAATGAAATAATAGCGGCTCTTTTTGAGGATGATTTTAATATTGAGTACTATAAGAAATTGCGTAAGGATTTAATTGAGACGTTTGGTTTGCTTGGAATTGAAAATGTACTTAGTATTTCAAGAGGAGGTCTTGCAATTAATAAAGAACTGGTAGAATGTGATTATTATGATTATCTTGAAAGTAGCCAGATAAAAACTCCTAAAGAATATATGTCGCAGTATTCTTTTGCAGAAAAGACCTTAGCATTACTATAAGATTTTATTATTCCCCAAGTATTCCCCATATAAACAATTATAATAATTTGGTGATGCAGATAAAAAAGCTATAAATAGTCCGAATGGAGATGAATCATATGAGTAAAAAAATAACTAAAGTGATTGCAGCTGTAGTAGCTGTTATTGTTGTTGTAATTTTAGCATTATATTTTGCTTTATTTGGTGGAGTAAAAGTAAATAAAGTTTCTGAAGGTGTATATGAAACAGAGGTTTTTACCAGTACTTATCAAAAATTTAATGATTGGTTTTTAAAGTACATTTTCAGTGGAAATCCTGGTGGGTGCAGTGCAGTAGCAAAGACACTTGAAAATGGAGATACTATTGTTGGAAGGAACATGGACTTTTATGTATCAAATAAGCCTGCATTTGTAGTTCGTACAAAAGAAAAAGATAAGTATGAAACAATAGGTGTTGCCTACTATGACCAGTTTGTTCCTGATGCGGATGTGGTTGAAAAGAAGGGCGTTCCAAGAGTGGTATATTGTATGCTTCCAACGTACTGTCAGGATGTTATGAATGACCAAGGACTTTATGTTGAAGTAAATATGAGATATTCAGAATATGATTCAATGGGTGAATTGATGTTTGCTGATACACATACGAATCCAAAGTCAGAAGTGAGAAAGTGTATAGCAGGAATCAATACTCAGATATGTCAGAACTGTGCAACAGTTAAAGAGGCTTTAGAGTACGTTGAAAAGCTTGACATATACAGCCCTCAAACAGATGAAATGCAGTGGAACTTCTGTTATCTCCTTGCAGATGCAACTGGAGACTACGGATTACTTGAGGTAGCTGATAACAAGGTTAGTTTCTTAGATAAACAGCAGATACAGACTAATTTCTATGTTACAGAAGAACTTTATGAAAAACAGCGCATGAAATGTGGTGTGGGCAGATATGATGCCCTTAAGGCTGGAATTAGTGACGTAAAATCAGAAGAGGATATGTTTAACCTTATGGATTCAATTTCATATGCACAGAGCTACGATTATAAAACATGTAATTTCGATGCAAGAAGTGAATACATTGGTGAGAATCCAGGTTGGGATTACTATTATGTAATTGATGAAAAGAATCAGGACGAAGTAAATAAATATCTTGATGAAGTCGCTGAGACTTATAACAGCATGACTAAACAGGAGATTAAGGATGATGGAACCTACTGGGAAAGCTCATTTACAACTATAGCGAACTGTAATGAAAAGACAATGCGTGTCAGATTTTTCGAAGATGATTCAAATGT
>JAZQOO010000049.1:0-8425 GCA_045627905.1 Lachnospiraceae bacterium
GCTGGACTTCAGATTTCACATGAGAGTCTGGTTGTTAAATTGCTGAAAAAATTGATGCATGACCAATATGAATGGATAGATTATTTTATTTATGAACTAGATTATGGACGTAATTATAAGCCTGGAATGGCTAAAAATGCAGATGGAACCAATATTGATTTGAGTTCGGCAGAGGCACTATATAGTTTCTTAAAAACTTATTGTGAAAATAAGAGAGGAGAGTAATTGTATGGCGAAGAAAAATGCTGAATGTGAATTAGAAACCGAAGTTTTATTAATTGATGAAACTTATATCAAGAATAGAATTTATATGGCACGTGGGCAGAAGGTTATGTTAGATTATGAGCTGGCTGAGATATACGGATATACAACGACGCGCTTTAATGAGCAAGTGAAAAATAATATTGAAAAGTTTGACGATGATTTTATGTTCCAACTTACTAAAGAGGAATTTGGAATATTAATGTCTCAAGGATTGATATCGAAAAATTCGACATCAAATAGAGGTGGAATTAAAGCTTGATGCTACCAGTGTAGAGACTAAGGCTACATATTAATGAGGGATTATGTGTGCAGATAATGCATAAAGGTTCTTTTGATGATGAACCAGCAATTGTAGCACTTATGGATGCCGTTTGTGGCAAAAATATTAAATGAAACCTCTGGTGGTTGCCATTAACTATTACGATGGCTACCGATGAGCAGAGATTACATGATAATGACGGAATCCTCACGATGAGCATATATGAATCCCCTTTGTATATTGATTTTTTCTTATTATCGACTATAATTTAAGAAAAAAAATAAAATATTATATTATTAAGGAGAATGCTTTTTGATTAAGTACAACACAATGGAGATTGTAGCGTAGCCGGGAGGTTGCGAATACAGTCAAACACAACCTCCCGCTTAATTGCAGTTGACGTTAACAACATTCAGGAGGGCGAACGACGTCCAGTGAACGTCGGCTTTGAGCCGACCGAAGCGAAACGGAGATAAATAATGAATACAAATAACATTACAATACGTATAGAAAAAAAAGAAGAATATCGGGAAGTAGAGAACCTTGTCAGAGAATCATTCTGGAATGTATATCGTCCAGGATGTCTGGAGCATTATGTACTGAATCAGCTACGAAAGGACCCTGATTTCGTGACAGAACTTGATTTTGTTATGGAAGAAAATGGTAAGCTGATAGGTCAGAACATCTTTATGAAAGCAGTGATTAAAGCTGATGATGGTAGAGATATTGCTATTATGACCATGGGACCAATATGCATTGCAGCTGAGCTTAAGAGTAAGGGCTATGGTAAGCTTTTGCTTGACTATTCCCTTGAAAAAGCTGCCAGGATGGGATGCGGAGCAGTATGCTTTGAAGGGAACATTGATTTTTATGGTAAGAGTGGTTTCACATATGCCAGTGAATTTGGTATTCGTTATCATGGATTACCAGAAGGAGAAGATGTTTCTTTCTTCCTTTGCAAGGAATTAATATCAGGGTATCTTGACGGAATTACCGGAGAATATGCGACACCTGCAGGTTACTTTGTGGATGAAGCTAAGGTAGAGGAATTTGATAAGTTATTTCCATATAAGGAGAAACTCAAACTCCCGGGGCAGCTTTTTTAAGCTATGCGAAAACAGAATAACAAAGCCAGAAAACAATTGCATGTCTCAGGTATTGGAAAAAAATCATAGCATGTAATTGCGAAACATGGTTAAAGGGTTATAGAAAAAATCTATAACCCTTTATTTATTATATGAATTATACATTTCAAGTCTTGAATAGTAATATATTTATACACCTATTAAATCAATAGGCAATTGGCAAAGCTAACAAGAAATGGAGTGAATCATATGAGTTTGGATATTAATACAAAATGTTTACATTTAGAAAATGAGGAAGGCTACCACAATCATTATGGTGCGATTAGTTATCCTATTTATCAGACTGCTACTTATGCACATCCTGAAGTAGGAAAAAGCACGGGCTTCGATTATTCCAGATTACAAAATCCTACAAGGCAGCAGTTAGAAAAAATAGTTGCAGCTTTGGAGCACGGCACAGATGCACTTGCATTTTCAAGCGGAATGGCTGCAATTACTGCGCTAATGGAAATTTTTAAGCCAGGCGACCATCTCATTACAGACGCAGACCTTTACGGTGGTAGTATCAGATTATTTGACAATATTAGTGCCAAAAACGGACTCGAATTTACTCGTGTTGATTGCAGCACAGCAGATGTAGAAGCTTTAATAAAAGAAAACACAAAAGCTATTTATATAGAAACACCTACTAATCCAATGATGCGTGTAAGCGATATAGCTAAGTTTGCACAAATAGCAAAAAAGCATAATCTTTTGCTGATTGTAGACAATACATTTTTATCGCCATATTTCCAGAATCCGCTTACTCTTGGAGCAGATATAGTAATACATAGTGGAACAAAGTTTTTAGGCGGCCATAATGATACAATTGCAGGGTTTGTAGTTACAAATAGAACAGATATATCAGAAAAGTTACGTTTTATAATCAAAACAGTTGGCTCAGGCTTAGCACCATTTGACAGTTGGTTAATATTACGCGGAATCAAAACACTTGGCATTCGTATGGAAAGAGCTCAGGAAAATGCATTTGCGATAGTGAAATATCTTCAGTCAGAGCCAAAGGTAAAAAATGTATATTATCCAGGAATTGAAGGAACAAAAAGCTACGAAATCAGTAAGCGTCAGGCGAGAGGCTTTGGTTCAATGTTAACATTTGAGGTAGAGAGTGCAGAGCTTGCCAAACACATATTAAAATTTACTAAACTCATTCCTTTTGCGGAAAGTCTTGGAGGAGTAGAGACGCTACTTACATATCCTTGTACGCAGACACATGCAGATGTACCAGAGAAGGAGCGCATAGCAAATGGAATTACAGACTGTGTACTTCGTATGTCTGTTGGAATTGAGGCAGCAGAGGATTTGATTTCAGATTTAAAAGAAGCAATTGACTCATACGATGGTTATAAGGCACAATACATTTAGAAATGTTATCAGTCTGATTTACAGTAAAGCAAACACTAAGGAAGTGATTATATGTCAGAAAGAAATCTTGATTTTGATAAAATAATAGATAGAACAAACACAAAATGTTTGAAATATGACTTTGCGGTAAAGAGAGGTCTTCCAGAGGATGTTCTTCCTCTATGGGTGGCAGATATGGACTTCAAAACCTCATCATATATTGAGGATGCACTTCATGATGTTGTAAATCATAATATTTATGGTTACACAAACATACAGAATGGCGACGGATTTTTCGAGGCGGTTTCGGGCTTCATGAAAAGGCACCATGACTTTGATGTACAGAGAGAGTGGCATGTGCATACACCTGGAGTATGCTTTGCTATTGCCAATGCAATTCGAGCATATACAAATGATGGGGATGCTGTGATTATTCAGCAGCCGGTTTATTATCCATTTAGTAATATCATTATTCAAAATCATAGAAAATTAATTAGCAGCGATTTACTTTACGATGGCGAAGGACATTATTCTATAGACTTTGCTGATTTTGAAAATAAAATAAAAGAGCATGCTGTGAAGCTATTTATACTTTGTAATCCGCATAACCCTGTTGGCAGAGTATGGACGAAGGATGAGCTTGAAAAGTTAGGTGATATTTGTAAAAAATACAACGTAATCGTATTTAGTGATGAAATACATTTTGATTTCATTTGGAGTGGTACACATCATATATTTCAGGAAATAAAGCCTGAGTTTAGAGAATTTACAATAACAGCTACTGCACCGAGTAAAACCTTTAATTTAGCAGGAGCACAGCAGTCGAATATATTTATTTCAAATAAAGAACTGAAGGAAAAATTTGTAACGGAATACAGTGTTTCAGGGCTTGATGAGCCAAACAGATTCGGTGTCGCAGCAACGGAAGCAGCATATACATACGGTGATGAGTGGTATGAGGCTGTAAAAAAATACATCAAAGAAAATATAGACTTTGCAAAAGATTATATTGAAAATAATCTGCCTAATGTAAAGCTTATTCCAACCGAAGGAACATATTTAATTTGGCTTGATTTTAGAAAAACAGGACTTGATGCAAAGACACTAGACGACTTAATTATTAATAAAGCAAAGCTTTGGCTCGACAGTGGAAGAATTTTTGGAAAGTCAGGAGAGGGCTTTCAGAGAATTAATGTTGCCTGTCCAAGAAGTGTTTTAAAAGAAGCACTTACAAGAATTAAAGCTAGCCTGGAGAATGTCTAATCTTATCTTATATCACGAATAGCAGACAGAGAGCGTAAAAAACGTTCTCTGTTTTTCGTTAAAAAAATAAAAAACCTCTTGACAAATAAAATTAAATTGAATACAATCTAATTGTAAACAATTTAACACAATTTAATTGCATAAAATTGAATGGAGGAATAAAATGAACGTATATGATTTTAATGTAAAGGCACAGGATGGTAGCGAGGTTTCTTTATCACAGTTTAAAGGAAAGGTTTTACTTATAGTTAATACAGCAACAGGATGCGGATTCACACCTCAGTACACAGAGTTACAGGAAATGTATGAGGAGCTTAAAGAACAGGGACTTGAGATTTTAGATTTCCCTTGTAATCAGTTCGGTGAGCAGACACCTGGTACAGACGAAGAGGTACATGAGTTCTGCACAGGCAGATATGGAATTACTTTCCCACAGTATTCAAAGATTGATGTAAATGGAGAAAATGCAATTCCTCTATATAAATGGATTACTGAAAACACAAAGTTCGAAGGCTTCAGCGGTCCAATGAGCCTTATTTTAGCTCCTATCGTTAAGAAGATGGACAGCGACTACAAGAACAACGGAAAGATTAAGTGGAACTTTACAAAGATTCTTGTAAATCGTGATGGTGAAATCATTGCTAGATTTGAGCCAACAGCAGATGTTAAAAAGATTGCAGCAAAAGTAAAGGAGATTATATGATAATGTTTCATTACGATTATGTTACAGAAAAGACTTGTTCTAAAATAATTAGCTTCGACTTAGATGGAGATGTTGTTAGAAACATCAGCTTCATGGGTGGATGCGATGGAAATCTAAAAGCAATTCCATTAATATTAGATGGATGGACAGTTGAACAGATAGAAGAAAAGCTTACAGGTGTTGTGTGCGGTAGACGTGGTACTTCATGCAGCGACCAGCTTGCAAAGGCAGTAAGAGCAGGCTTAGAAGCCTCTAAGGATCCAAACTATAAACCAGTAGGTGAGGAAGATTAATAAAATGAGTGATAAATATGACGTATTAAAGTTAGACAATCAGTTATGCTTTCCAATGTATGCAGTTTCGAAAGAGATTGTAAGGAGGTATACGCCATTTTTAAATGAAATAGATCTAACATATACTCAGTATATCGCCATGATGGTTATGTGGGAGCATAAGCAGCTAAGCGTAAAAGAATTAGGAAAAAAACTATTTTTAGATTCAGGCACACTTACGCCTCTTTTAAAAAATCTTGAGAAGAAGGGACTTGTAACAAGAGAGCGTTCAAAACAAGATGAGAGGGTACTTGTTGTTAGTATTACTGATGAAGGAATGAAGCTTAGGGAAAAGGCTGTAGAGGTTCCGGAAAAAATAGCAGGCTGTGTGCATATTGATGAAGAAGATGCAATACAGCTATTCACAATAGTGCGTAAGCTCCTTGATAACTTTGATACATAATTTATAGTAAGAAACCAGATTCATAATTCGGAACGGTTTCGTTAGATGGAAGGATGTACCAGTTGCAGGTAAAATTGAAAATTTTGCAGATTATGCCGACTGGTCTTTTTATAAATTAGAGGGACAAATATGACACTTCAGCAGTTAATTTATTGTGTAAAAATAGCAGAAACAAAATCAATGAACAAGGCAGCAGCAGAATTATTTATTTCGCAGCCTGCTCTGTCAAGCGCGATTCATGAACTCGAGGAAGAACTAAACACAGAGATATTTTTCAGAAATCAGAAGGGCATTATTGTAACTACTGAAGGAGAAAATTTCTTAAGCTATGCGAGACAAATCGTTGAAATGAGCAATATGCTAAAGGACAGATATTTGTCAGAAGAAGTAAAGACAAATAAATTTAGCGTATCAATGCAGCACTATTCATTTGCTGTTGAGGCATTTATGACGCTTGCAGAAAAGTTTAAGCTAAAAGACTATGAGCTTGCTGTACATGAAACAAAGACATCTGAAGTAATTGAAAACGTAGAGAAATTCCGAAGTGAAATAGGAATAATTTATCAGAGCGAATTTAACAAAAAAGCATTAGATAAAATACTTGCAGATAAAAAGCTTGAGTTCGTACCGCTATTTGACTGCGAAATATATGTATATATGAGCGCTGATAATCCGCTGGCAAATAAAAAAAGAGTGACCTTTGATGATTTATATGATTATCCATGTCTCTCCTTCGAGCAGGGCGACAGTAATTCATTCTATTATGCAGAAGAAATGTTTCCAATGCAGAAATACAACAGAATAATAAAAGCCGACGACAGAGCAACAATGCTTAATCTAATGACTGGAATGAACGGTTTTACAATGTGTTCAGGTATTATATGTGAGAAGCTGAATGGAGATGGATATACAGCCATACCGCTAGAGACTGATGAAAGAATGAACATAGGCTATATTAAGAAAATAGGCATGCCGCTCAGTAAGCTTGCAGAAAGATATATAGCCATTCTTAAGACATATGAGCCAAAATAGTTAGTTATAAGTAAAAGTTATAACTAACTATAAATTATTATTTCTTGATTTTCATAAATAGTAGTGTATAATTTTCACTATAAAAACCTAGTGTTTAGATAGGTAATAAACAACAGGGAATCAATTAAGTGTGTGGATACCTTGTAATTCCTGAGTTTTTGGGAAAATGAACAACGTAAATAGATAGAATAAGCAATTGGAGGAAGAAAAGATGAGTGATATTAAACAGAGTGCATTAGAATTAATTGGTGGAACACCACTTTTACAGCTTAACGGTTATGCAAAGAAAAGAGAAATAACAGAAGCAACAGTTTTAGCAAAGCTTGAATACTTAAATCCAGCAGGCTCAGTTAAAGACAGAGTAGCATTATCAATGATAGAGGATGCAGAAGAAAAGGGAATATTAAAGCCAGGAGCAACAATCATTGAGCCTACAAGTGGAAATACAGGAATAGGACTTGCAGCGGTTGCTGCATCAAAGGGATATAAAGCTATTTTAACTCTTCCAGAAACAATGAGTGAAGAAAGAAGAAATCTTTTAAAGGCATACGGAGCGCAGCTCGTACTTACAGAGGGTGCTAAAGGAATGAAGGGCGCTATAGCAAAGGCGGAGGAGCTTAATAAAGAAATAGAAGGTTCAGTTATACTTGGTCAGTTTGTAAATCCTGCCAATCCAAGAATCCATAAGGCTACAACAGGTCCTGAAATCTGGAAACAGACAGATGGAAAGGTAGATATATTTGTGGCAGGTGTTGGTACAGGTGGAACTGTCACAGGTGTAGGTGAATACCTAAAGGAACAAAACCCTAACGTGAAAATTGTTGCAGTAGAGCCAGCTACAAGTGCCGTATTATCAACAGGCCAGGCTGGAGCACATAAGATTCAGGGTATAGGAGCAGGCTTCGTACCAGATGTTCTCAATACAAAGGTGTATGACGAGATTATTACAATAGAAAACGAAGATGCCTTTGCTGAGGGAAAAGCATTTGCAGTATCAGAGGGCATTTTAGTAGGAATATCATCAGGTGCAGCGCTTAAGGCAGCAGAAATACTTGCAAAGAGACCTGAAAATAAAGGAAAAGTAATAGTAGCACTACTTCCTGATTCTGGTGACAGATATCTTTCAACACCACTATTTAAAGATTAATTAGAAAATAAAATACTTTAAACTTCTTCATTATATGATAAATATAAGCCATAGGTTAACGCCTGTGGCTTTCTTCTTTTGATACTTAAGCAATTGGGTGATTTATTCAAAGGGTAAAATCCGAAAAAATTTTATAAAAATCAAATAATAAATATTGACCGTTACATAGTGTCATACTTTATTATGATACAAACGGGTATCATGGACGAGAGGGATATTCGGAAATTTGATAATTATTTTAAGAACATTGGAGGTAAAAAATGGAGAAGAAAATGAAGTACTGTTTTAGACGACTCATATCTTTTATATGTGCAGTGTCTATGATAGTAGGAAGCATGGTTACTGATTTTTCGGCATTTACGGTTTATGCTGAAGAACCAGGCGGAGAGACACCGGTAAATAAGACCTGGGATTTCATAAGTGAAATCAATGGAGAAAATGGAGTTATGTTCCAGGGGGCAACTGCAACAAATGCAGACAAGGTCGGAGATCTTGTAGTAGATGCATCTGTAGGAAAGCTTGATAGTAAAAACGTA
>JAZQOO010000050.1:0-47635 GCA_045627905.1 Lachnospiraceae bacterium
TAACCAGGCTGCTCAGATGATTTTAGCTGGAGATGCAGATATAGTAGTTGCAGGTGGTATGGAAAACATGTCAATGGCACCATACGCAGTACCTCAGGCTCGTTACGGTTACAGAATGAACAATGGAACACTTGTTGATACAATGGTAAATGATGCATTATGGGATGCATTTAATGACTATCATATGATTACAACAGCTGATAATATTTGTCGCGAGTGGGGTCTTACAAGAGAAGAACTTGATGAGTTTGCACTTAAGAGTCAGCAGAAGGCAGAAGCAGCACAGAACAGAGGTGCATTTGATGATGAAATCGTTCCAGTAATGGTTAAGGTTAAAAAGGAAATGGTTGAGTTCAAGAAGGATGAAGGACCAAGACCAGGCTCAACAATTGAAGGTTTACAGAAGCTTCGCACAATTAATCCAGACGGATTTGTTACAGCTGGTAATGCTTCAGGTATTAATGATGGTGCAGCAGCAGTTGTAGTTATGAGTGAAGATAAGGCTAAGGAACTTGGTATAACACCTATGGCTACATGGGTAGCAGGTGCTCTTGCAGGTGTAAGACCTGAGGTTATGGGTATTGGACCAGTTGCTTCTACAAAGAAGGTTATGGCTAAGACAGGCTACAAGATTGAAGATTTTGATATCATCGAAGCTAACGAAGCTTTCGCAGCACAGTCAGTTGCTGTTGGAAAGGATCTTGGCATTGATGTTGATAAGCAGCTTAATCCTAACGGTGGTGCGATTGCACTTGGACATCCAGTTGGAGCATCAGGTTGCCGTATACTTGTAACACTTCTTCATGAGATGCAGAAGAAAGGTGCAAAGAAAGGTCTTGCTACACTTTGTATCGGCGGTGGAATGGGATGCTCAACAATCGTTGAAGCTTACGAAGGTTAATGATACATATTATACAAGGAGATATATATAATGGCAGAGTACATACAGTATGAAGTAGAGGGAGCGGTTGGAATTATTACAATTTCAAGAGAGAAGGCTCTTAATGCACTTAATTCACAGGTGCTTGATGAACTCGATGCTACACTTGATGCAGTTGACTTAGATACAGTGAGATGTCTTATTCTCACAGGTGCAGGAGAAAAGTCATTCGTTGCAGGTGCAGATATAGGAGAAATGTCAAGTCTTACAAAGGCTGAGGGTGAGGCGTTTGGTAAGAAGGGAAATGATGTACTTAGCAAGCTTGAAACATTCCCAGTTCCAGTTATAGCAGCAGTTAATGGATTTGCTCTTGGTGGTGGATGTGAGATTTCAATGAGCTGTGACATCAGAATCTGTTCTGAAAATGCAATGTTTGGTCAGCCAGAGGTAGGTCTTGGTATTACACCTGGTTTTGGTGGAACACAGAGACTTGCAAGATTAGTATCACCAGGAATGGCAAAACAGCTTATTTATACAGCCAGAAATATTAAGGCTGATGAGGCATACAGAATTGGCCTTGTAAATCAGGTAGTAAAGGCTGAAACAGATGCTGATGGTAATGTTACAGTTTCTGCAAAGGATGCTCTTATGGCAGCAGCTAAGAAGATGGCAGCAGGTATTGCAATGCAGGCTCCAATAGCAGTTCGTAACTGTAAGAAAGCGATAAATGAAGGCTTACAGGTTGATATGGATGAAGCAATTGTCATTGAAGAAAAGCTTTTTGGTGATTGCTTTGAAACAGAAGACCAGAAGGCTGGCATGGGCAATTTCTTAAAGCCAAAGGAAGAAAAGCTTAAGGTTGTTCCTTTCCAGAATAAATAAAAATAGATATAATAATGTTTATATAAATTTAGGAGGATTGAAATGAAGGTTGGAGTTATTGGTGCTGGTACAATGGGCCAGGGTATTGCAAAAGCATTTGCAATGGTTGATGGATATACAGTTGCTCTTTGTGATATTAAGCAGGAATGGGCAGATGGCGGTAAAGATAAAATCGCTAAGGGCTATGCAAAGCTTGTAGAAAAAGGTAAAATGACACAGGAAACAGTTGATGGCATTTTAGCAAGCATTACAGCAGGTCTTAAGGAAGACCTTTGTGCAGACTGTGATTTAATCGTAGAAGCTGCATTTGAAAATATGGAAGTTAAAAAGACAACATTTGGTGAACTTGATAAAATCTGTAAGCCAGAATGTATCTTTGCTTCAAATACATCTTCACTTTCTATTACAGAAATTGGAAATGGTCTTACACGTCCAATGGTTGGTATGCATTTCTTTAATCCAGCAGACAGAATGAAGCTTGTTGAGGTTATTGCAGGTGTTAACACACCAGCTGATGTTGTAGAAAAGATTAAGAAGATTTCAGAAGAAATTGGTAAGACTCCAGTTCAGGTTAATGAAGCTGCAGGATTCGTAGTAAACAGTATTCTTATCCCAATGATTAACGAAGCAGCTTTCATTAAGATGGAAGGTGTATCAGATATCGAAGGCATTGGTGCAGCTATGAAACTTGGTGCTAATCATCCAATGGGACCACTTGAGCTTGGTGATTTCATCGGTCTTGATATCTGTCTTGCTATTATGGATGTACTTTATAATGAAACAGGTGATTCAAAGTATCGTGCATGTCCACTTATTCGTAAGATGGTTCGTGGTGGTAACCTTGGTGTTAAGTCAGGTAAAGGATTCTATGTATACAATGCTGATAGAACAAAAACACCAGTTGATAAGTTATAATTAATGTAATGTGCAGTTGCAGTCTTAAATGGCTGCAACTGTTAATGATAAAAAGAAAAGTAAACGGAGGAAATATAAATCATGGATTTCACTTTAAGTAAAGAACATGAGATGGCAAGATCTCTTTTCAGAGAATTTGCTGAAAATGAAGTAAAGCCTCTCGCTCAGGAAATTGATGAAAATCACAGATTCCCAAGAGAGACTGTTGACAAGCTTGCTAAATACGGATTTCTTGGAATTCCTGTAGCAAAAGAGTTTGGCGGACAGGGATGCGATAACCTTACATATGCTATGTGCGTTGAAGAACTTTCAAAGGTATGTGGTACAACAGGTGTTATCGTTTCAGCGCACACATCACTTTGTGTTGACCCTATTATGACATTTGGAACACCAGCACAGAAGGAAAAATATGGTATTCCTCTTGCAAAGGGTGAAAAGCTTGGTGCTTTCGGTCTTACAGAGCCAGGAGCAGGAACAGATGCTCAGGGACAGCAGACAAAGGCTGTACTTGATGGGGATGAATGGGTACTTAATGGTTCAAAATGTTTCATTACAAATGGTAAGGAAGCAGATGTATACGTTATTTTTGCTGTAACAGGAAAGATTGAAAAACGCGGAAAATTCATGAAGGAAATTTCGGCATTTATCGTAGAAAAGGGCACAGAAGGATTTAGCTTTGGTACAAAGGAAAACAAGATGGGTATTTGTGCTTCAGCTACATACGAGCTTATCTTTACAGACTGCAGAATTCCAAAGGAGAATTTACTCGGACAGCAGGGTAAAGGTTTCAATATTGCAATGCACACACTTGATGGTGGACGTATTGGTATCGCTGCACAGGCACTCGGTCTTGCTGCAGGCGCACTTGAAACAACAATTAACTACGTTAAGGAAAGAAAACAGTTCGGACGTTCAATTGCTCAGTTCCAGAATACACAGTTCCAGCTTGCTGATATGGCAACAAAGGTTGAGGCTGCAAGAATGATGGTATACAGAGCTGCTAAGAAAAAGGATGAATATGTTAAGAATCCTAAGGTTTCATATTCAGTAGAAGCAGCTATGGCTAAGCTTTACGCAGCAGAGGTTGCTATGGAAGTAACAACAAAGGCAGTTCAGCTTCACGGTGGATACGGTTACATCAAAGAATATGATGTAGAGCGTATGATGAGAGATGCAAAAATCACAGAAATTTACGAAGGAACATCAGAAGTTCAGAGAATGGTCATCTCCGCGAATATTCTCAAGTAATCATCGCGAGAAATACATTCAGAAACGAGAAAACGAATGCTGGCATTCTAAGACGAGTTTATGAATGTATTTGAAGCGGTGAGTTACGCGAACCGCGACCGAAATGAGCGAAGCGAAATTGAGGTTTCGCGATTATCTCTTTGGACATTGGTTTATTAAAATAAAAATATAAAGGAGCGAATACAATGAAAATCGTTGTTTGTATAAAGCAGGTTCCGGACACAAAGGGTGGAGTTAAGTTCAATCCAGACGGAACACTTGACAGAGGTGCAATGCTTGCAATTATGAACCCAGATGACAAAGCTGGTCTCGAAGCTGCACTTAGATTAAAGGATCAGTATGGTGCTGAAGTAACAGTTCTTACAATGGGTCTTCCAAAGGCTACAGATGTTCTTATGGAAGCTGTTGCAATGGGAGCAGATAAAGGTATTCTTGTAACAGACAGAGTTCTTGGTGGAGCTGATACATGGGCAACATCAACAACAATTGCTGGTGCATTAAGAAATCTTGACTATGATTTAATCATCACAGGCCGTCAGGCAATTGATGGTGATACAGCTCAGGTTGGACCACAGATTGCAGAACATCTTTCACTTCCTGTTATTTCATATGCACAGGAAATCACTGTTGATGAAGCAAAGAAGACAGTTACAGTTAAGAGACAGTATGATGACAGATATCATATGGTTGAAGCTAAGATGCCATGTCTTATCACAGCTCTTTCAGAATTAAATGAGCCAAGATACATGACTCCAGGCGGAATCTTCGATGCTGTTAAGGCTGAATATACAGTATGGTCAAGAGCAGACCTTAAAGATGTTGATGATTCAAACTTAGGTCTTAATGGTTCACCAACAAAGATTGCTAAGGCATCAGATAAGGTTAGAAAGGGCGCTGGAGAAAAGGTTACTCCAGATTCACCAGAAGATGCAGTTAATTATATTATTGGTAAGTTAAACGAGAAACACGTTATATAGGAGGCGAAAAATGAATACACCAAATATCGAAGAATATAAGGGCGTGTATATATTCGCCCAGCAGGTAGATAACAAAGTAAGTGGTATTGCCTTTGAACTTCTTGGAAAAGGTAAAGAGCTTGCAGAGAAGTTAGGAACAGATGTAACAGCTGTTCTTCTTGGATCAGATGTTAAGGCTTTAGCAGATGATCTTGCTGAGTATGGTGCAGATAAGGTTATTGTTGTAGATGATCCTGAACTTAAAGAGTACAGAACAGAGCCATATGCACATGCTCTTTCATCAGTAATTAATGAGTTTAAGCCAGATATTATGCTTGTTGGTGCAACAGCAATCGGTCGTGATCTTGGACCAACTGTTTCAGCAAGAGTTGCAACAGGACTTACAGCTGACTGTACAGTACTTGAGATTGGTGATTTCCCACTTAATCCAATTCCTGGAAAGGAAGCAGAGCAGAAGCATAATCAGCTTCTTATGACAAGACCAGCTTTTGGTGGAAATACAATTGCTACAATTGCTTGTCCAAATAACCGTCCTCAGATGGCTACAGTTCGTCCAGGTGTTATGCAGAAAATCACACCTGTTAAAGGCGCTAAGGCTGTGGTCATTGAGTTTAATCCAGGATTTACAGTTAATGACAGATATGTGACAATCAAAGAGGTTGTTAAGGCTGTTTCAGATATCAAAGATATTATGGATGCAAAGATTCTTGTATCTGGTGGTCGTGGAGTTGGTTCAGCAGAAAACTTCAAGATTCTTGAAGATTTAGCAGAAGCACTTGGCGGACAGGTTGCATGTTCTCGTGCAGTTGTTGATTCAGGCTGGAAGCCAAAGGAACTTCAGGTAGGCCAGACAGGTAAGACTGTAAGACCACAGTTATATATCGCATGTGGTATTTCAGGTGCTATTCAGCATGTTGCTGGTATGGAAGAATCAGACATCATTGTTGCAATTAACAAGGATGAAGATGCACCAATCTTTGATGTAGCTGACTACGGTATCGTTGGAGATCTTAACAAGATTGTACCACAGCTTACAGCAGCAATTAAGGCTGAAAAGGCAAATAAATAAGAAGGTTTTTATAGGGTTACAAATATATAGGTATTATCGTGGGAGCAGCCAGTTTACTGGCTGCTCTTTATGTGATATAATGAAAGATAAAATATGCGAAGTATATGCTTTTAGTGAAAGTATAGTCAAACAATTTTTAATTTATGATAACGCAAATGGTTCGCAGAGCGTGCCATTTCGTTATTTAGGTATAAAGAGTGGGTACAGCTTACGAGAACGAATTAAAAAATAACATATTTGATTTGGAAACCGTTCAGGAAATTCAGGATTCATTTGCGGATTTATTAAATGCGTCTATTGCAATAACTGATTCAGACGGATTTTTTAAAACGAAGTGGTCTCATGATACAAGCTATTGTCAGTGTATCCAGTCATCACAGTTTGCAAGTGATTTATGTGCGGAGTGCATAAAGCTTGCAGCTAAGAAAGCAGACAGATACGGAGAGAGTTCAATCCATTTTTGTCACGCTGGAATGGTAGAGGTTGTTGCACCGATTTATTTTGATGATAGAATTGTTGGAACTGTAGTATGTGGTCAGATGTGTACACATAAGCCAGATTTTGATGTTATTAGAAAAATGGCGCAGGACTACGATATAGACGAGATGGAGCTTCTCACTAAGGCTGAAGAGGTTGTTCTTACTGATTATGATTTTGCATATAAGGTTGCAGGTAATCTTATGAAGATGGCTGATGTAATCGGAACAGTTTTAACCTCTAGATACAATGCGCTCAAAATAAATGAAGAAATAATTAATGCAAGTAACGCAAAGGCCGATTTCTTAGCTAATATGAGTCATGAAATAAGGACTCCTATGAATGCCATTATTGGTATGGCTGAAATGGCATTAAGAGAAGACCTTGGTGTAAGCGCAAAGAGTTATATAGACCAGATAAAATCATCAGGAAAGGCACTTCTGTCACTTATAAATGATATTCTTGACTTCTCAAAGATTGAGTCAGGAAAAATGGAAATTAATCCTGTAGAATATGATCCAATAAAGCTTATACATGATGTATCCAACATTGTTATGACAAGAATAGTCGATAAGCCGGTTGAATTACTTCTTGACATTG
Source organism: Lachnospiraceae bacterium (assembly GCA_045627905.1). Classification (GTDB taxonomy): domain Bacteria; phylum Bacillota; class Clostridia; order Lachnospirales; family Lachnospiraceae; genus UBA2868. The sequence continues at coordinate 7,049 of JAZQOO010000050.1, forward strand.
ATCCGACTCTTCCGAGCCTGCTTTATGGTGATGATTTGCGTATAAGACAGATTATAATAAATATTGCAAATAATGCTACAAAATTTACAAAGCAGGGACATGTTAAGCTTATTGTCAGACATGAAATAATAGATGATGAAAATACAAGGCTTAAAATTGCAGTACAGGATACAGGAATAGGAATCAAAGAGACAGACCTTCCAAGGCTGTTTAACTCGTTCCAGCAGGTTGATAGTAAACGTAACAGACAGGTTGAAGGAACCGGTCTTGGTCTTTCTATTTGCAGACAGCTTTTGACACTGATGGATGGAAGTATAAATGTTGCCAGTGAATACGGTAAGGGCTCAGAATTCAGCTTTGAAATTCCACAGAAAATTGTTGATGCGAAGTCATCAATCAATCTCACCGATAGTGATACATATGCTGTTGCAGGATTATTTAATAAAAAGAGTTTAGCTGAGAACTTTAAGAACTGCCTTGTTAACTTACATGTAAATGCTAATGTTATATCAGATTCAGCTAATATAAATGAGTCAATAATGGCATGGTCAAAATTGCAGGAAGGCAAGAAAAAATACGTTTTATTTGAACAGGATTTCTTTGAGGAAATAGACATTAGTTCACTTAATTTTAGCGAATTAAAGGGAACAAATCTTGTTATATTAGCGGATGCATTCACAGATGCATCAAATCTAAATAGCAGTATGCATTTAGATGTCATAAAGAAACCGTTATCGGTGCTTACACTCTCATATTTGCTTGACCCTAATTCTGTAAATATCGAAGAGGTAGATGTAGAAGAGTCTGAGGCAGATTTTGAGGCACCAGAAGCGAATGTTCTTATTGTTGATGATAATAAAGTAAATCTAACCGTTGCAAAAGGACTTTTAGTTCCACTTAAGATGACAGTTGATACTGCTATGTCAGGAAAAGCTGCACTTGAAAAAATTGTTGAGAAAAAATACGATATTATATTTATGGATCATATGATGCCAGAGCTTGATGGTGTTGAAACTACAAGGCTTATTAGGAGAATGTATCCAGATTATAAGGAAACACCAATTATTGCGTTGTCTGCCAATGCAATCAGTGGTGTTAAGGAAATGTTCTTAAGTGAGGGAATGAATGATTTCGTTGCTAAGCCTATTGAACTTCGTCTGTTTAATGCAGCAGTAAAAAGATGGCTTCCACAGGAGAAGATTAAGAAGCTTTCAATAGATGAGTTAAAGCATAAAAACAGAAAGGTCGCAATAGAGAATGTTGAAGCTATAGGAGACCTTGATGTAGATGCAGCAATGAAGCTTCTTGGAACGAAGGCACTCTACATGAATGTATTATCGGATTATTTGAAATCTATAGAAAAGAAAGCTGCAACGATAGAGGATTTATATAACAGAATGGATGTAGTTCCATATACTGTTGAGGTACACGCGCTAAAAAGTGCTTCAAGACAGATTGGTGCTATGGAGCTTGGCCAAATGGCAGAAGATTTAGAGAATGCTGGAAAAGAAGTAAATATCAGCTTCATCAAAGAAAATACCGAGAAGCTTCTTGAAAAGTATCGTTCATACATAGATGTGTTATCACCTTTATTTGCATCAGATGATGAAGAGGAAGAAGAAAAGATTGAAGTATCAGATGAACAGCTTAAGGAATTATTTGTGCGAATAAATAACGCAGTTGAGGATTTAGAGTTAGATGTTCTAGAAGAAGCAGTAGAAGAGATGAAGCACTATAAGCTGTCGGGTACGAATAAAGAATTTTGCAAGGCATTTATTAATGCTGCAGATAGTGTTGATTTTGAAAGATGTCAGGAAATTGTTAGTAACTGGGAAGAAAGCTTACAAGGATGACAGTTTGATAATAAGCTGTATTGAAGATTTGTTGTTGAAATTTTAGGAGACGATAATGAACAGAGAAAAATATATTCCAGAAGGCGATAGCGATTCACAGCGACTTATATATGCTATGCAGCAGGTTAAAGAGGGTAACTTTAAGGGCATAGACGAAAGTGTTTTTGAAGATGCAAATATGGCTGTTTCTTTCAACGAAATGCTAGATAGAGTTATGGATGTAAATAACAGGCATGTCATGAGAATAAATGATGGTCTTATTAAAATATCCGATAATTCGTTACTTGTTACACTTATAAATAGAATAAAAGACCAGAAAACACCTATAGATAATATGCGAGAGCTGAGTGTTTTTCTTGATAACTATATGCATCAGGCTGAAAGTGAAAAAATAGCGATGATAGCATTAATAAAACAGATTAATCATTCGATTGAACCACTTAAGCAGATGTATGTAGAGGGAAAAAGACTGCATGATGATGGTTATTCAGAAAAGTCGGCGCTCACCTTTGACAGAATGTATGATTTTCTGTGTGGTATGAGTGAACAGACGAATCTCATAGAAGCAATTAGTATTGAATCAAATAACAATAAAAGCATGTTATACAATATGCTTAATGAATTTTCAATGGATATAAAATTCCTTGTTGAAAACTATGATAATCTATATAAAAACGGTTTTGACATTGGTACAAAGCTGTTTCTTATAGGTAGAGATGTTGACAATGCCCGAAGCGACATGTACAGATACAATTCTCGAATATCTTTAATAGATATGACGAAAATTTTTGCGGTAGACCATCTTACCCTTGCATGGCGACTTTATAACAATATAGTTGAAATAGAGACTCTTAAAATAACACAAGTAAATGATCCAAACAGATGTAAGTTTGGAATATGGAAGGATAGCTTTAGTCTTCCAGGTGTTAGTGATTCTTTAGAATTTGCTACCTGTATCGAACAGCATGAGGAATTACACAGATGTGCTGTAGCTTGTTTTGTGGCTAAGGAGTCATCAGAAATAGAAAAAGCGTACGAAGAATTGTACAACACTGTTGAATGTAGCAGACTGTTTACAGAAGCACTTGATAAGTTAGCAGAGAGAATGAGACAGGCTGGATATGCAGATGAAACAGAGGTATGGAAGTTCAAAAAATAAATAAATATATCATACGATGGAGGAGAAAATGGAAAATATGATAGAAATCCGTTGGCACGGAAGAGGCGGTCAGGGTGCAAAGACTGCCAGTCAGCTTCTGGCTGATGCGGCTTTTATGTCAGGAAAATATATTCAGTCATTTCCTGAATATGGTCCTGAAAGGTCAGGTGCGCCAATAACTGCTTATAATAGAATATCAGATGAGAGATGTTCTATTCATTCAAATATTTACTACCCAGATTATGTAGTAGTAGTTGATGAAACATTACTTGAAAGTGTAGATGTTACTGCTGGACTTAAAAAAGAAGGTGCAATAGTTATTAATTCTGAGAAAAAGGCCAGTGAGCTCAGAGGTTTGTTAAGAGGATATGAAGGTAAAGTATTTACTATAGATGCAGGTACTATTTCAAGAAAGCATTTAGGTGCATATTTCCCAAATACTCCAATGCTTGCTGCAATTGTTGCTGTAAGTGGATGTGTTGAAAAAGAAAAGTTTTTAGAAGACATGAAGACATCATACCAGCACAAATTTGCAAAAAAACCACAGGTAGTTGAGGGTAATCTTAATTGTCTAAGAGAAGCTATGGAGGAGGTAAAAGAAGGATGAGTAAGAAAGCATCAGAAATAAACGAACAGATTCCATGGCAGGATCTTACAACAGGATGTGAAATATATGAGGCTGGTACATCAAGACTTACAAAAACTGGTGAGTGGCGCTCTAAGGTTCCTGTTTTTGTAAAGGAAAATTGTAAGCAGTGCCTTCTTTGTGCACCATTTTGTCCAGACTCTTCAATTCCTGTTAAGGATGGTAAGAGAGAAGATTTTGATTATGACCACTGTAAAGGATGTGGTATATGCTATACAGTATGTCCTTTCAAGGCTATTGAATGGAAGGAGGTACATTAATGAGTATTAAAGACAGATTATCAGGAAATGAAGCAATTGCAACAGCAATGCGTCAGATTAATCCTGATGTTTTCGCTATGTTTCCTATTACACCATCAACAGAGATACCACAGTTTTATGCACAGTATGTTGCTGATGGTTTGGTAGATACAGAATTTATTTGTGTTGAAAGTGAGCATTCTGCAATGTCAGCATGTATAGGTGCTGAGGCAGCAGGCTGTCGTGCAGTAACTGCAACATCATCTGCTGGATTATCATATATGAACGAGCTTTTATATGTTGCTGCGTCTAGCAGATTACCGCTTGTCCTTGCAGTATCAAACAGAGCTTTAACAGGACCTATAAATATTAACCACGACTATTCTGACTCAATGGCAGAAAGAGATAGTGGATTTATTCAGATTTATGCAGAAAATAATCAGGAAGCATATGATAATTATTTGCAGGCGCACAGAATAGCGGAAGCAGAAGGTGTCAGACTCCCTGTAATGATTTGTGAGGATGGATTTATTACTTCACATGCGCTTGAAAATATTGAGCTTGAGGAAGATGCGGCTGTTAAAGAATTCGTTGGTGAATATAAGCCAGAAAACTACCTTCTTAAGAGTGAAAATCCATTAGCTGTTGGACCTTATGGTGTTTCAGGATACTATATGGAGGCAAGAGTTGCACAGGCAGAGGCAATGAAAAATGCAAAGAAGGTTATTCTTGAGGTTGCAAAGGACTTTGAGAATAAATTTGGCCGTTCATATGGTTTCTTTGAAAGCTACAAAATGGAAGATGCTGAGGTAGCTATAGTATTAATGGGTTCAAGTGCTGGCACAGCAAAGGCAGCAATTGATGAGTTAAGAAAAGCTGGAGTAAAGGCTGGTCTTGTTAAAATAAGAGTATTCAGACCATTTCCAGGTGAAGAGCTTGCTGAAGTATTAAAGAACTGTAAGGCAGTTGCAGTTTTAGATAAGAGTGAAGGCTTTTCAGCAAATGGTGGTCCATTATTTGCTGAGACAGCATCAGTTCTCATAAATTATGAGAAACGTCCTAAAATGGTAGACATAGTCTATGGACTTGGTGGAAGAGATTTTACAGTTGATTCTGCAAAACGTGTATTTAACAGACTTATCAATATAGTAGAAACAGGAGAGACGGGTCCTATTTATTCTCATATGGGACAGCGTGATCTCAGAAAAGAGGTGCAGTAATGGCCTATAATTTAAAAGAGCAAATGAGTAAAAAGGAACGCTTCGAGGCAGGACACAGATTATGTGCCGGATGTGGCGCAGGAATCGTATGTCGAGCAATGATGCGTGCTGTAGAGCCTGAAGATAAGGCAGTTATTTGTAATGCTACAGGTTGTCTTGAGGTGTCATCATTCCAGTATCCATACACAGCATGGGATGATTCATATATCCATACAGCATTTGAAAATGCATGTGCAACAGCATCAGGTGTTGAGGCAGCATACAATGTAATGAGAAGAAGAGGGAAGGTTAAGGATAATTTCAAAATCATCGGTATTGGTGGTGATGGTGGAACATATGATATTGGTTTTCAGTCATTATCTGGTGCATTAGAAAGAGGTCATGACTTTACATATTTCTGTTACGACAATAATGCATATATGAACACTGGAACACAGCGTTCATCTGCTACACCAAGGTTTGCCAATGCGACAACAACACCATTTGGTGCAGAATCTGTTGGAAAGAAGCAGACTCAGAAGGACTTAACTCAGATTGTAGTTGCACATGGCTCACCATATGTTGCACAGACAACACTTATTGGAACATTAAAGGATTTTCATGAAAAAGCACACAAAGCTATTTACACTGAAGGTCCAACATTTGTAAATGTTTTAACACCATGTCCAAGAGGATGGGGATATCCAGCAGAGCTTTTGCCAGAGGTTTGTAAAATGGCTGTAGAAACATGTATTTGGCCATTGTATGAGGTTGTTAATGGTGAATATCGCTTAAGTTATGAGCCTAAAAAGAAATTACCTGTTGAAGAGTTTATGAAAATGCAGAACAGATTTAAGCACTGCTTCAAGCCAGGTAATGAGTGGACAATCGAAGCAGCTCAGGAATACGTCGACAAGAAGTGGGAAGAGCTTTTAGAAAAATGTAAATAGTTATAAATAACAGTGTTATGTATTGGGATTTCATTATAGAAATGGGGGTTTCGTATGGAAAATATTTTTACTAACAAACACATTTTAGAGTGGCTTCAGTATTTTTCTGATAATTCAGAAATTGATTTAGAGCATGTTAAGATTTTAGACATTACAAAGAAAAATAAGAACCTTATACCTGCTTGTGAGTCTCATAGAACAGTACTTGTATTTACTGAGGCAGGACATCCGGATATTTTTTATCGTATGTTTAATGCAGGTCTTTCGGAATGTGAGGTTATTTATAATGAAGGAAGTGAGCCAACTGGTGAAATCAAGCGTAACAAGGTTTACGATATGATTGACAGAGGAATAAATGCTTCAGCAGGAATGATTATTCTTAACCCAAATGCCAGAAATACTATTAAGTTTGGTATGAAAAATCAGGATTTTATTAATGGCTCAGTTCATTATGTCGGCTCAGAAATCAGAAGCGTAATTTTAAGTAAAATGCGTATATCAGAAGGAAAAAATCTTTGTATTATTTCTGGTGAGTCAATTGCAGTAGAAGCTGCTATCATGAACGGAGAGGGTACTGTTATTGCTGTTGAATACAGCAATCGTGACCGTCAGACGCTTGAAGAGAATATTGCGCATTTTGGTCTTAATAATGTTCATATAATTGACAGCGTTACTGAGGAACAGATGGAAGGTCTTCAGGTACCTGACGTTACAATGCTCGTTGCATCAGCATCTATGGAGCAGGAGATTAAGACGCTTCTTAAGCTTAATCCTAAGATGGAATTTGTTATTTACACACTTGATTTTAAGGTTGCAGCATCTATAAGCGATATGCTTAAAGATATGGGACTTTCAGAGGTGTGTGTGATTCAGATTGCTGTGTCAAAGCTTAAATCAAATAATTCATTTGAGCAGCAGCCAGCACCATGGATTATTACGGCTGAGGCTGAATAATATTCTATATATTGGAGATTTCAGGATGGTATTTAATTCATTACATTATATGATTTTTTTCCCTATTAGTATCATGGGATATTATCTTATTCCTAAAAAGATAAGATATGTATGGTTACTAATATGCTCATATTACTTTTATATGTCCTGGAATCCAGTTTATTCACTTCTAATATTACTCTCTACTGTCTGCACTTATGCAGGCAGTATTGTAGTTCATAAATTTATCAATAGCACAGACAGGGTATTTGCGAAGAAAGTACTAGCAGCAGTAATTTCTGTAAATCTAGCAATACTAATATATTTTAAATATAGTAATTTTTTGCTGTCGATAATATATTCTGTCTGTGATATTGCTGGAGTTAAATATCCAGTAATAACGAACAATGTTTTGTTGCCGGTTGGCATATCATTTTATACATTTCAGGCATTAGGATATACAATTGATGTTTATAGAGAGAAAATAGCTCCTGAGAGAAATCTTTTTAAATATGCGTTGTTCGTGTCATTCTTTCCACAGCTTGTAGCGGGTCCAATAGAGCGGTCGGAAAATTTATTACCGCAAATTCAAAAGATGCATAATATAAAATTCGACAAAGACGCAGTATATAAAGGCTTTTCAATGATTATGTGGGGTCTGTTCTTGAAGATGGTAATAGCAGACAGGGTTGCTGTGCTTGTTGATAATGTTTACGGCAGATATTACACATATGGTGGCATTGAGCTGATGCTTGCAACATTATTTTTCAGCATTCAGCTGTATTGTGATTTTATGAGTTACTCTATAATTGCAATGGGTTCTGCTAAGGTGTTAGGATTTAATTTAATGAATAACTTCGATGCTCCGTACACTGCAATGTCAGTAAAAGAGTTTTGGAGAAGATGGCACATATCCCTTTCAACCTGGTTTAAAGAATATGTATATATTCCACTTGGGGGAAATAGAAAGGGACGGCTTAGGACATACATTAATTTAATGATAACCTTTTTACTTAGTGGTTTATGGCACGGAGCATCTTTCACTTTTGTGATTTGGGGTGGATTACACGGAATATATCAGATTGCGGAGTCAGTGTTAGAACCGCTAAATAATAAAATAAATAAATTATTTAGTATTGATACAAAGTGTTTTAGTCATAAGCTTTTTAGAATGGTGAAAACATTTATTCTTGTAGACTTTGCCTGGATTTTTTTCAGAAGTGCAAATATAAAATCTGCTCTCTCTTTCATTAAAAGAATATTTGTTGATTTTGATCCATGGATTATTTCAACAGGTGGTTTATTTGAGCTGGGTATAGATAGAGTGGACATGAATATTCTTCTGTTGGCTCTTATTATTCTGATTATTTCAGACTGCATTATGCGATTTAAAAAGATATCAATTGTTGACTTCGTTGCTACGCAAAATGCTGTATTTAAGCTGATGTTTGTATGCTTCATAGTTAGCTATATTTTCATATTTGGAGCGTATGGACCTGTGTTTGATGCAAAACAGTTTATATATTTTCAGTTTTGAGTGCGAGCTGAGAAAATCAGCGCAAAGCGTCTGATTTTCCTCAGCTCGCACGAGGCTTCGACGACATATCAATGAACTCCGTAAGGAGTGAGTTGATGATACGATTATAGGAGAAACCATTATGAACGAAGTTCATAATCAGGAATGGTTTCGACGACATATCAATGAACTCCGTAAGGAGTGAGTTGATGATACGATTATGAGGAATAGTGTGAAAAAAATAATATATTATTTAAGCGTTTTATTAGTATTAATAATAACTTTATATGGAATAAATAAGATTTTTTCATTCAAATATCCAGACGGTATATATGACTTAAAAAGTTTTTACAGAATGGAAAAGAATACTGTTGATGTTGTCATATTAGGAAGCTCGCATGCTTTTGAAAATATCAATACTGAGGTTATATGGAATGATACAGGAATTGCCACGTTCGATTTGGGCGGTTCAGTTGCTCCGATGTGGAACTGCTATTATTATTTAAAAGAAGCTGTAAAGACCCAAAAACCAAAGCTCGTTATTCTTGAAGCATTTTCAATGACTATTGACTGGGATTATACAGATGACAGCCGTATTATAAAGAATACTTATGGTCTTAAAATGTCAAAGGATAAAATAGATGCTATAAAGGTAAGCTCGCCTAGAGAAAGATGGGTTGAATTTCTTGTTCAGTATGCACAATATCATAATAGATACAAGGACCTTACTGTGGCAGATTATAAGGCATATTTAAATGACCCGTTAATGCTTAAGAACTGGCATGGATTTGGCTGTAACTATGAAATAAATGAATTTAGTGCGCCTAATGTTTACAATGATGGAACAAGAGAAGCTATCCCTAATAAGCAGGAGCAGTATTATAAAGAAATAATCAAATACTGCAAGGAAAACGGTCTAGAGCTTCTTGTTATAGTAACACCATATCCAGATTATAATGAAAAAGTAGCACATATATTAAATTCCGCGAAAGATTATGCAGTTGAAGCAGGGTATAAATTTGTAGATTTTAATGAGCACACAGACGAAATCGGAATCGATTGGTCAGAGGATTATGCTAGTGGTGCTCATATGAGTTATATTGGAAGTGAAAAATTTGCTCATTATTTTTCTAAATATTTAATGGACAATTATGACTTTGCCTCTCATGATAAAACAGATATTAAATATGCTGGTTATAATCAGGCGTATGAGAATTATATATATAAAGCATATGATGCAAATCTAAAACGCATAACGGATTTCGATGATTATACGGATGCGATTAAAAAATTAGATGAAAATCATTTTGTAATAGTTCAGACGAAAACACAAATAAAAAATCTTGATAATTCTCTCATTGATTTATTAAAATCCTGGGGCATTGATTGTACAAGTGATACAGTTAACGATGGAGATTGTTTTATTATTGAAAAGGGAGTGCCAGTTAAATGTGAAATATCCGAATATGGTTATAGTTATGCCAAAAGGTTTGGTGGAAAAGAGCTTGTTGCATGTAAGGATGGCATATTCTTTGAAAGAACTAATTTCATGGAAGATGAAGAGGGCGTAAATATTGTCGTATTTGATACAAAGACGCATAGCGTGGCAGACAGTATAAATGTCCGAAAGGATAAAATTGACAGATACTTTAAGTAGTGACTAACGAGGAAAGAATAAAATGAGTAAGCTTTTAGATAATATAATTAAAATATTTTTTGCTGCAGCAATAGGAATAATACTATTTGCTAATATACAGATTTTTGTTTTTGGAGGACTGAAAAAACTCGTATTATTTGTGATACTATCAGCAATACTGATGGTATTCGGTTATTTTATATATAAGAAAAAATACTATAAAACAGCATTGGAAATAATTGACAAAAATTATAATTTTGCATTTTTGTGCATTTTATTTGTTTGTTTAATAGTTAGGGTAGTATATGTCAATGTTTTTGTGTTCGACGTTAAAGGTGACCCGCTTACTGTACTGAATGCTGCTACAGATTTTTTGAACGGAAATATTTCATTTAAAGATGATTCTTATTTTAGCATTTGGAAGTTCCAGCTTCCTCTTGTAGTGTATGAGGCTTATATACTGAAGCTATTTGGCACTATTAAAGTGTTCTATTATTTAAATATCCTTTTTTCTGTATTATCTGGAGTTTTGATATGGAAAATAGTAATGAATATTACACATGATAACATGGCGGCGATTATTGTATTTGGTTTTTACAGCATATTCCCAGAAAGCATAAGTCATACAGGGATGATATATAATCATGTTCCAAGCGGTTTAATGGTTTTATTATTCTTATTAATATTTACATCGGAAAAAACATTTTCAGGAGATAATATTTATAAGACAGCATTGTTAACATTTGTGGCTGGTATTATGCTTGGCATCGGAAACCTGTTCAGGTCTGAATGTGTGATATATTTAACTGCTGGAATTTGTTTTATTATTTATAAAATAATATGTGTATTAACAGACGATGAAAAAGAGAAATTAAAGAAAGTAATGTTAAATTGCTGTATCGCGGTTTCTTTCGTCGTAGGATATTACATGGTTACATATTTAGCAAAAAGAATTATTTTTACATTAGGGTTAGGAAGTGATATAGGAAATAAGTGTCCATTTTGGCAGATTTTATGTGGATTGAATCCTGAAAATAACGGAACCTATACGGGAAGCTACAGTTATATTGTTAGCATTAAGGGCACTCCTGAACAGTTAGAAGAATTTAAAAAGATATTGGCAACAATTTATGCTGATATGGGAGTAATTGATATTGTAAAGTTTTTCAATGCTAAAATGTATGCTATGTGGGGCGGATATGACACATTGTATTTTATGAATCAGGATTATATTAACTCACTTTTATATTCAGTAATAATTGTTATGAGTAAGATTTTTTACATAGTTCTGAATGCAGTTTCATTAGCTACGATATTTAAAACGGGAAAAGATAATAAAATGGTAAATCTTGTGCAAATATCGTTTATAGGAATGTTTTTAATACATGTATTAAAAGAAGCAGCAGCAAGATACAGATATAGTGCAACACTTGTTACATTTGTGCTATTTGCAGTGGCAATTCATTTTTTTATGGAAAAGAGAAAAAGTATATAGTAAAAAAGCCTCATGACTTGAAATCATGAGGCTTTTTTATCGTGAATACATGGTAACGCAAAGGGCTCACAGAGCGTTCTATTTGCGTATATTTATAAATGCTTAACAGTAGCTTGAAAACATCATACCAGAATAGTTACTTGTAACATATGGTGTATTAAATGTTCTGCCAGGATTCTTATAAGCAACTATCGTCTTCTGTGTGTATTCCATAGGGTCTAGTGAAATCTTATTTACCTTATCAAGCACTGCTCCTGTGAAGTTTTTAATTTTAGAGAACTTGTCAAGAGCGTCTTCAGCATTCGCTGTATTTGAAAGGGCATTTTTATCTAGCTCAATAGTTCCATCATCTGAAATATTTAATCCTATATCTGAAAGATTACTCTTATACAGCTTAGTTATATTGTTCATTTCCTTTAAAAGCTTACCTGAATATGGCTGAGAGTCAATATACGAAGAAGCCTTATTGATAAATGAATTATAACCCTCTATCAAATAAGAAATATTATCTGTAAGCGATTCAACGTCCGTTTTAAGACCAACAGAAACAGATTCCCCTTCCTTATTTACACCATTTAACGAAATTTCAAAAGCTTTTCCAATAGTAAATTTATTTGAATATGTAGATCTCTCTTCGCCGTTTAATATAAAGCTTGAATTAGCTGGTTCAGATTCTACGTTATCAAGACCAAAGTACGTTACAGTACCCTTAAGCTTACTTGTCTTATCGTCTGTTATTTTAAATAATAAGTCACCATCTTCTTTTATACCAGTATCATCAGATTCGAGCTTGAGAGCTATATTGGCGTTCTCATCAGTAACTGTTGAAGCCTTGAGTCCAATGTTAGATTTAGTAATAAGTCGGGCGAGCTTTTCTTCGATAGATTTGTTTGTATCACTCTCGCCTATATTAAACTGGAATTCATAATCGGTGTCTTTAGAACGAATATCAAAAGAATATGTTCCAGGTTCTAAGTCCATCTTATCTGGCTCTAAATAATTACCAACATTAGTCTGTCCCTTGGCAAGAGAGTTAACAGTAATGTTTAACTCTGGAACTTCAGTTTCGTTATCAACGTCGCCAATATAATCAGCGGTTACAATACTTTCATCTGAAGATGCAACTGACTTTTGAGAAAGAAGCTTATCCTCATTATCGACAGAAACAGATGAAATGACGTTTCTAAGAGAACGAGCACCTTCTTTAAGTCCGACAGCATATTCCTTCGTTTTATCACTTGTATCTAAAAGGAAAAGAGGCGCAGTTTTATTAAGTTTAACAATGGAATTATAAACACCACGAAGCTCGCTCTTTTTATGAGTATCATATCTAGAGTTGATACTATTTGGCGCATAAGTGGTCATGAAATGATTATATACGGTATTAAGTGCTGTAATATCTGCCATTGTAGCCCCTCCTTTCTTCCGTGAATGATTCATTGCTGTTATCTGACAAATAAACGACAATACTTTGTCAGAACCCTTTGTGTAGTAAGGTCATCCTTGACACTAATGTAACACATTACAATGAGGGCATTTAATACATGATAACGAAATGACTCGCAGAGTATGCCATTTCATTATATAGTTTTATAGCTAAATGATACATCTATTGGAAAGAAAATTCAAGAGAATTTAAATAATAACAAGCGTTTTTTTACGATAAATTCCCGTCTTTAGGATTTAGCACCATAATTCTTTGAGAGTTAATTTAATACCGATTTGTTTCAAGTCAGCATAAATGCTGGCTTTTTTTGCGTTTGAAAAAACTTGACTAAATTTATTTTTATCACTTGCTTTTATGGTGCTATGGTGCTATACTATAAGAGGGTGACTTTTATGGCGTATTTTCTTAAAAAAACAAACAATAAAAAAGGTACTTATCTTCAAATTTATTCAAGTTTTTATGACCCAGAGCGTGGTCATACAGCTCATAAGGCATACAAGCCTATCGGCTATGTTCATGAACTTCAGGCCAAAGGAATTGATGATCCAATTACCTTTTATAAAGAAGAAGTTAATAAACTTAATCAGGAAGCAAATGCTGCTAAGGCGGTAAAAAAAGCCAAACAGATTTCAGATGATTCACCAGAAAAGCTTATTGGATATTTTCCGATGAAAAACATTAATGATAAGCTGTCTGTCAAAAAATATATTGATCTTATGCAGACTGCTACTGACTTCCGCTTTAATGTTTTTGACATGATTTCTGCTCTTGTTTACGCAAGGCTTGTTCATCCATGCTCAAAAGCAAAAACTTATGACGAAGTAATTCCTAAGCTTTTTGATTCTTATAACTTTTCTTTGAACCAGCTCTATGATGGACTTGAATACATCGGATGTGAGTATGAAAAAATCATTGAAATTTACAATCATCAAATTCAACAGATGTACAAATTTGATACCTCTCATACCTACTTTGACTGTACTAACTTTTACTTTGAAATAGACAAGGAAGATGATTTCAGAAAGAAGGGACCGTCGAAAGAAAACAAGAAAGAACCTATCGTTGGATTAGGGCTTCTTCTTGATGCAAATCAGATTCCTATCGGCATGAAGCTATTTCCTGGTAACCAGAGCGAGAAACCTGTGATCAGAAAGATTATTGACGATTTAAAGAAAAGAAACTCTGTATCTGGCAGAACTATACAGATAGCAGACAAAGGACTTAACTGTGCAGAAAATATTTATCATGCATTAAAAAATGGGGATGGATATATTTTCTCTAAATCAGTAAAGCAGCTCCCTGAGATTGAAAGAACCTGGGTATTACTTCCCAACGATTATCGTGATGTTAAAAACGCTAACGGTGATGTTTTATATCGCATTAAGGAATGCGTGGATGAGTTTGAATATAAATTTACTGATTCCGAAACAGGAACTATAAAAAAATACAAAATCTCAGAAAAAAGAATTGTCACTTTTAATCCTAAACTGGCAAAAAAACAGATATACGAAATCAATAAGGAAGTAGAAAAAGCAAAGCTTTTAAAGGCATCTCAGGCAAAAAAATCAGAGTATGGTGACTCTGCCAAATATGTTATCTTTACTACTGTTGATAAAAAAGGTAATGATACAGATGGTAAAGTTAAGGTATCAATGAATGAGGACCTTATTAAAAAGTCACTTGAACTAGCTGGATATAACATGCTTGTTACATCAGAACTTAAAATGTCTGATAAAGATGTATATGATGCCTACCATAATCTTTGGAGAATAGAAGAATCTTTTAAAATCATGAAATCACAGCTTGATGCAAGGCCTGTATATCTGCAGAAAGAAGATACCATTATTGGTCATTTCCTAATCTGTTATCTTGCGGTACTACTTACTAGACTGCTTCAATTCAAGGTACTAAAGAATAATTACTGTTCTGAAGATTTATTTGATTTTATACATGATTTTAGAGTGGCTAAAATATCCGATAGAAAGTACTTGAATCTCTCACGCGGCACTTCCTTCATCAAAGCCTTTGCTAGCATTTGTGAGTTACCACTTACATCATATTTTCTTAACGAAGGAGAAATCAAAAAAATGCTAAGCCATAGGTTTTAACCTTTGGCTTAGCACCATATTTTAATGTTCAACTCTGAAAGTCAGGTTTTATAGCTAAATGATACATCTATTGGAAAGAAAATTCAAGAGAATTTAAATAATAACAAGCGTTTTTTTACGATAAATTCGGGCATTTCGGGTTATGTTAACATGATTTAAACGAAAAATGTGTTGTTATATTTTGTGTATATAGTGTAGAATAGTTTGAGTGACTGGAAAAGTGGTTGTCTGTAGCGTACATTAGGCTATACACAAAATTAATGGAAAGGATGTAATGATGAATAATTTCTTGACTATGGATAAGAATGAGAGAACAAAAAGATTAATAATGACTTTTGGTGGTGTTATCACATGCGGTATAAGTGTAGGTTTATATAAATTAGCCGCATTTGGTGTTGACCCATTTCAGGTGCTTCTTGCTGGAACGGATAAAATAGTACCACTTGAGTTTGGACTTGTTTCAATACTGTTAAATGTTGCAATGCTTTCGTTTTCATTTTTTGCAGACAGGCATTTTATTGGTATTGCTACATTTATTAATTTGTTATTTTTCGGATATATTGTACAGTATTCATTAGGATTTTTTCAGAAGATTTTCCCTGGAATCGGAGTGACTGGAAGAATAGTATGTTTCTTGATTGCGGTTATTGTGATGTGCTTTGGTTCGGCAATGTATTTTACAGCTGATTTAGGAGTTTCTACTTATGATGCTGTAGCACTTATAATATCAGGTACATGGGGATTTTGGAAATTCCAGTATGTAAGAATTGTTACAGATCTTATTTGTGTAATATGTGGTGTAATATTATTTCTTATTGGTGGTGGTGCTATTAAAGAAATTCCAACTGTTGCAGGTATCGGAACGATAGTTACAGCATTTTTCATGGGACCACTAATTGAGTTTTTCAATGTTAAATGTGCACGACCATTTCTTTATGGTAAAGGAAAGGAGACAAAAAATGAGTAAAATTAAAGATTTACAGGATGCAATGATAGCAGCTATGAAGGCAAAGGATAAATTCAGAAAGGATTCCATTGCGGCACTTGTTTCGGCAGTTAAAAAGGTTGGAATAGATGCTGGATGTCGTGAAGATATTCCAGATGAAATGGCTGACCAGGCGATACTTAAGGAAATGAAGTCTGTTAAGGAACAGATAGATACATGTCCTGCTGAAAGAACAGAACTTTTAGAGGAATATAAAAACAGATATGCTATTATGTCTGAGTTCGCTCCTAAGCTTTTATCAGAGGATGAGCTTAAAAAGATTATTTCTGAAAAATTTGCAGATGTTATTGCTTCAGGAAATAAAGGCGAAGTGATGAAGTCTGTAATGGGTGAGCTTAAAGGTAAGGCTGATGGCAAACTCATTAATCAGGTTGTAGCAGATTTAATGAAGCAGGATGCTATATTTTATAGTTTAATAATGCCTCGGTTATGAATGACTATCCAACTGTGGTTGGATTGTGTTTATAACTGAGGCATTTATAGATAAGTTGAGGATATATTATGACAGGTTGGCTTGTTGTAAATGGATTTACTAATACGGAAAAATTCAACACACTATTTGAAATGTTTGAATGTGCTGCAGAAAGTAAAGGTATAGGACTTCAAAGAGTAAGGACTACTAAGCTGTGGTATGAGCTTGGAAGATGCGGAAATAATGTAAATAAGCTTTACAGTAATATTAGTTGTAGCATGGAAGCAGATAAGAAAATGTGGTCAGAAGGGAAACCGGATTTTATTATTTTCTGGGATAAGGATGTTAGGCTGGCAAGGCTTTTAGAAGAAGGAGATGTAAGAGTGTTTAACTCTGCATCAGCAATTGCTCTGTGTGATGATAAGGCTGAAACATACCTTGCATTAAGAGATGTTGTAAGGCAACCCAAAACATTTATTTCTGCGAAGCAGTTCAGAACATGTGATAATTATGATTATTATATAAAGGCAGCAGATGACATTGGATATCCAGTTATAGTAAAGGAATGCCTCGGCTCATTTGGAGCACAGGTATATAAGGCTGACGATGAGGAAGGTTTGAAGGCTGTAATTGAATCCATTGGTGAACGAGCATTTATTATTCAGGAATATATTAAGTCAGAATACAAAAATCATAATGACAACAATTCACTTATGAGTGATAATGCAAATGGTCAAGAATTTAATCATAAAAATGGCGGCGGTAAAAATACTTCCCGTGATGTAAGACTTCAGATGGTAGGAAAAAAATGTGTCGCAGCAATGCTTCGAACTAATCCAGATGATTTCAGAGCTAACATTACAAATGGCGGAAGTATGTCTGTATTTGAACCAACAAAAAGTCAAGTAGAAATGGCCCTGAAAGTTATGGAGGCATTAAAACTTGATTTTGCAGGTATTGATATTTTGTTTGATGAAAATGATGAACCTGTATTCTGTGAAGCTAACTCAAATGCCCATTTCAAAAATTTGTATGATTGCACAGGAATCAATACGGCAGAGTATATATTAGAACATCTACTGGAATCAGCGATAACTTAATAAAAAACACTGTTCACCGCGGAATAAAACATAAAATAAGCTTTTATTCAGCGGTGAGTGTATAAAAAAGACTACTGACCGCTGGATAAAGAAGAATTACATTTACTTTCAAGTTCTTTTTCAAATATTTTTTCAAATTCTTTGGCTTCCACACTATTTTTTTCGGGAAGAGTAATCAGTCGGTTTTGCCAAGAGGAAAGGTAAGCAGCATTAGACAAAAGGAGAGAGTTATAGCCTTCGTAACCTTCAGCTACCATTTCACCTGTTTTATTGATTTTATCTGAAAAACCTTGTAATACGATTTTGTATGGTTCGTTGGCAGAATCAAATGTAAGAGTGTGCCATTTACCATCTATTTTTTTATATAGGTCTGTTGCTGTCTTTTTGTATTCAGCTTCACTACACCCAAGCTCTGGTAATAATTCGCCAATTTTAAGTGTACCATTTTCGCAGACAAGCATAGCTTCATCAAGGGATATTTCAAGTCTATTAACGCCAGGCGCATCACCAGTAGATGTTATGAATGTTCCAGTAGCACCATTTTGCCATTTCATAAAAATAGTAGCATCATCTTCAACCTCAATTGGATGATGGTGACCTTCAAAACAAAAGGCCTGTATTTCCTTAGGCATTCCACACATCCACGTGAGAAGATCTAAGTTGTGCGGACACTGATTTAACAGAACGCCGCCGCCATCTTTTGCCCATGTAGCGCGCCATGCAGCGGATGTGTAATATTTATCAGGTCTGTACCAGTCAGTTACAACCCAGTTAACTCTTTTTAAATTGCCATATTTTCCACTTTTTATTATTTCTCGGATGTGCTTATAAAGCGGATTTGTACGCTGATTAAATACCATGCCGTATTCTTTACCACTGTCTATTGCGGCTTCTTCCATTTCTCGTGCCTGCCTTATATAAACACCTGCTGGCTTATCAGACATTACGTGAAGTCCATTTTTAAATGCACGCACAGCAAGATCTCTGTGAGCGTAGTGTGGTGTTGCTATAACTACTGCATCAAGAGATAGTTTTGAAGCTTCAACAGCTTCAAATAATAAGTCGGCCGACTGAAATACTGGAATTCCTTTATCAAATGATGGCTTTAACATTTCCCTGTATACATCATTAACCCTTGTCATTGCAACAAGTTTCATACCACTAATTTCATTGTTTTGTATGAGCTTAGCATATTTACTGCCCATATTTCCTACACCGATAACTGCTGTTTTAATCATGAGATTGTTCTCCTTTGTCTGTTGATAACTGATAATGATATGACTATTATATAATATCATATAAATAAGCTATTAAAAAAATGATTGACATATATCAGAAAACTTGGTAAATGTATTATATCGGAAAACTTGGTAACAAAGGGGATTTTTATGACAAGTGAAGAAATATTGAAAGCGGCTCAAAACACACAAGAACATATTGGTGAATTTGAAGAGACAATATTGCGAAGAGCTTTAGGTTATGGTGCATCACTTGGTATGATAATGTGTGCAATTATGATTCTGTTTGAATTATTAATAGTAAAAAGAATAGATTGTGGAAAACCAGCACTAATTTTTGCCGTTGCAGGGTGCACTGATTTATACGATGGGTATAATAATAAAATTCGTAAAAAGACAGTGATAGGTGTTATTGAACTGATTGTTTCTTTATTAGGTATTCTATTGTATGTAGGAGCGTTAATGGCATGAATGCACATTTACAGTTAAAAAATCGCATAAAGGAGTTACGACGGGAAAAGGGATATTCCCAGACAAAACTAGCAGAATTAGCCGGAACTACTCAGAATACTATCAGTTCTTTAGAAACAGGTCAGTACTCACCAACAGCCTATTTGTCGGGATTGATATGCCTAGCATTAGAATGTAAATGGGAAGAGTGCTTTTACTATGAGATGAATGATGAGAAATAAAAATATATTGCAGTAGAGATGAGGTAAATGATGAATATGACACAAGTAATTTTATTATTGGTTGGTATAGTACTATTAAATCTTTTGCTACCTAGAATAAGACGTTTTTTAAGACCAATAATAAAAGGGTTTATAGGAGAAACTCTTGTATCAACTGTTCTTTCAGGTCTTCCTAAAGAAGAATACGTTCTTCTAAATGACGTGATGCTTGAAAAAGAAAATGGTTCTACGCAGATAGATCATGTTTTAGTTTCAATTTATGGTATTTTTGTTATTGAGACAAAGAACTACGAAGGCTGGATTACAGGAAGTGAAAAGTCGTCAAAATGGACGCAAAATATATATGGTAAAAAGACTCCTTTTATGAATCCGTTAAATCAGAATTATGGACATATATGTGCATTATCTAAGTTATTGGACTTACCAGAAGACAAGTTTATTTCTATTGTTGCATTTGCTGGTGATGCCACACTAAAGGGGAAAATGCCTGAGAATGTAACCTATGTTGGACGTCTTAAGAAACTTATTAAAAAATATAATATTGCAAAATTTAACAAGATTGAAATGCAGGAATATATTCAGATTATAAAAGAAGGAAAAATGAAGGGGTCTATTTCTGAAAAA
The DNA here is from genome assembly GCA_045627905.1 of Lachnospiraceae bacterium. Lineage (GTDB taxonomy): Bacteria > Bacillota > Clostridia > Lachnospirales > Lachnospiraceae > UBA2868. The sequence goes on from JAZQOO010000050.1 coordinate 27,302, forward strand.
GTTACTCATGTAAAGAATATAAAAGAAGATATAAAAAAGCAGGAGGAAGATATTGCCAATAATATTTGTCCTAGATGTGGTTCGCCGCTTGTTAAAAAAAAGGGAAAGTATGGAGAATTTGTAGGATGCAGTAAGTATCCGCATTGTAGGTTTACCACTTAACGTGAAAAGATATACCTATATCAGCTTTGTAAGTATAAAGCAGACTCAGGTCATTGAACTTGAGGCTGTTTTATATTAGTCCCTTTTCGGAATAATGGGTCTGATTATTTATAGCATGCAATTAGTGCTTAAGTAATAAGAATATAGCAGAAGCACTAACAATTTATCATAAACAAAAGGAAGGCTAGAGCTTCGGCGTAGAAAAAGCACTATAGGCACTAACAATTTGTAAAAAATAAAAGGAATGTTAGTGCCTAAATGACTTAATTAACCTAAAAGTACTAATCCAACCAAATGGGGACACTTTTACGAAAAGGGACTATAATTATAATAAATTTAATTAACTCAAATATTCCTTAATTGCATCTTTCCAATCTGCAAATGAGAAATCAGTCGTAAGCTTGAACATATAGTTTTCAAGAACTGAGAACTTTGGTCTGTCTGCTGACTGAGGATTCATTTCCTTGTATTGTTCACTTGTTACAGGAGTAACCTTTGTTGATTTACCTGTAAGTCTGAATATTTCCTTTGTGAAATCAGCCCAGCTACACTGTCCTTCGCATGTACCATGATATAAACCATACTTATCTGTAGGAACGAGATATTTGATTGCTTTTGCTAACTCAAGTGCTGATGTAGGAGAACCAACCTGGTCATCTACAACTGTGAGTTCATCATGTGTTTCTGAAAGCTTAAGCATTGTTTTAACAAAATTCTTACCATCGCCATATAACCAAGCTGTTCTAATAATAAACCAATCCTTTGCGAACTGCTTTACGAAATTTTCACCCTGAAGCTTTGTAATTCCATACATTGCCTTTGGTGCAGGAGTATCAAACTCAGTATATGGAACAGTTCCATCACCTGGAAATACGTAATCAGTAGAAATGTGAATGATTTTTGCAGAAACCTTTGTAGCAGCGATACTTAAGTTTCTAGGTCCGATAGCATTAATTCTGTATGCGGCATCCTTCTGAACCTCGCAGAGGTCTACGGCAGTATGAGCTGCACAGTTAATAACAGCATATGGCTTTACTTCTTCAAATAATGCAATACAATCCTCTAAATTTGTTATATCAAGTGAACGAACACCATCAACACCATAATCAGTATTGATAATTTCATATTCACTATTTCCTTCGTAAACTTTGTTAACAGCGCGTCCAAGCTGACCATTACAGCCTGTAACAATTATTTTTTTCATTTTGATTTTATTTCCTTCCGTAAATAATAAAAAAATATGATTTATTTCTGCTTTGCCTCATATTCAGAAATAACCTCTTCAAGTATATCGCAGGCTGTTTCAACAGTCTTTAAACATCTGTATTCAGGCTTAAAAGACTGAGGTTTAATATCCTTACAGAGAGTTGAGCCATATTTCATATTAAATTTACGAATAAGATTTGTTCCAATCTCTCTTATATCAGCAGTCTCGTGAGCTTTTGCTTCTATGTACTTAATAGAAAGAATGCTTGCTGCACTGAGGATAGCTCCACATGTATTTCCACACTGGATTCCTGCACCAAAAGCACCAACCATAATCATGTCTCTGTCATGAAGCTGTAAATCATAGTAATCATTTCCTGCACGTAAAATAGTTTCAGCACAGTTGTAATTACCATCAAAATAGTACTTTCCTATATAATCCTTTAGCATATGTTGTCACCTCGATTTGAATACAATTTTTCCAACTCATTTTAACATAATTGTTAATCCATGAGCAATAGGGTATAATTTATATGTGAAAATGAGAAAGTGTCGTTTCATTTCATAGAGCTTTAAAATCACTGGAGGCAGACATGAATAAGCTAAAGAACTATTTACTAAAAAAATACTATATATTATTTGCGATAGCACATTTATTAATAACATTTGTTACGGATAAAAGCATTTTTATATTTCCAGTTAACGATGGAGGCAAATATTATAAAATATTCCAGATTGACTATGCCATTTGTAAAATAATTACATTTATCGTGTTGTGCCTGTTTTACAGAGTTATTACAGAAATAATCACATACAGACTAAAGCGCATAGGAAAAATAAAAATGCCAGAAGGACTTACAAAGTTTGATGCAGTAGAGCCTTTGTCATTAAAGCTTGCAAAATGCGCATTTCCATATCTGTTTGTAATGCTGATAGTAGCAGCAATAAAGCTTAGGGGCGGATATCTTACAAATGATGAAGCACTCATATACGAAAATGCGATTAATTTAAGACATTATACATGGTTTACTTATATTACAACATATTACTACATCGTTTCGCTGATGATTTTGCCGTTTAAATATGGACCTATTATTATGAAGCTCATTCTTGAGTTTTTTGTTGTTGGCTATATTATTTACCGAATCAAAAATTATTTTGAAATCAAAAGAAATAATAATATTTCCGGAGATATATGGTTTTCCTTCGATATCAGCTTTAGATGGTTTGAAGATATGCACCTTAAGGAAAAGCTAGGACTTGGCAGAGGTAGAGCAGTATATTCTAAGCCAATAACAGTCGTGTTAAGATACTATTATATTGCATATCTGTTTTTTATGATTTATCCGTTTATTGCATATACTACAAGTGCACACAGACTTCCGATGTATTTTCTGCTGTACCTCGTTCTTGTATGTACACTAATATTTGATTTGATAGAAGATAAACCGCTTACAAGCGTGAAATCGTTAAGGATTCTCTTTCTAGGAGCAGTGCTTACACAGTGGAGAACAGAAGGAATATATTTATTTGTATTTGTGCCGATATTAATGTTTTTCGCATATAAAAACGTTAAAGATATTGCATCAATGATAGCTATTTGTATTATTGCATTCATTATGCAGGCAATTATTTACATTCCACAGAATGTGATAGGTGTTGATGAGCTTTCCGCAGCAGCTAATGACAGAATGAAGCCATTTTACGCATATACTATTGTAAATATGTTTAGAAACGGATTAGAGGATGAAAGCGCGCGCATAAAAAATAAAGACGACCTTGAGATAATAGATAAGTACATGTCGCTTGATAAAATAGATGAAATAAATGAGTATTATAAAGATATCAATTACGAGGACACATTAATTCTTTACGAGCCAGGCTTTATCGGTGTAAGAGAAGAAGCCTCAATAGAAGATTTCTTTAATTACTCAGAGGCATTAAAGCGCATATTTAAAAATAATCCGGATATCTTTATAAAAACACGTATTGGAGCGTTTAAATATGCAGCCTTACCTTATCATATAACAATTGATTTTTCGGGCGTGAAGGGAATAGTAAAGACTCTGTTTAGCACTTTCAAGTCACTGTCGTATAATTTATTTATACCATTAATAATAATGATTGCTATAGCTGTTTTTTCGCTAATAAAGAAGAGGTGGTTCACATTATTTATGGCAGGTGCAGTTTTAGCACACTGGTTCATAGTGTTTATTTTAGCTCCAGCGTCGTACTTTAAATATTACTTCCCACTATATGCTGTGGCATATTTTTATGTCCTGCTACTCATTATTCAGGCTATATATAATAGAAAATCATTAAAAAACATAACATTTTTGAAATAAATGTTAAGTTTTCCTATATTTAGTCGATAAATAAATTGAAAATATTTAGGCTCAACGGATTGAGCAGTAGCACATAGCTGCATAATTTAATGAGTTTGCACGGATGTGCTATTACCGCACATGGAAAGGTGGGATTGATATGCGTATAGATGCATTAAACGCTATAAGTCAGGTCTATCAGGCATCAAAACCAAATAAAATCAATAGAACAAGCACTGTTAGCAGAACAGATGAGGTTCAGATTTCAAGCTTTGGTCGTGATTTACAGATTGCGAAGCAGGCAGTTAAAAATGCTCCTGATGTTAGAAGTGAAATCACAGGTTCTATTAAAGCAAGTATAGACAAAGGGACTTATTCAGTAAGTGGCGAAGATTTCGCTAGTAAGTTACTTGAAAAGTATGAGGCAAAAGGTCTTTTCTAAACAGTACAGGATGTACTATGGAGGGTTTTAAGTGGCAAGCTTAATGGAAGAGCTTATGATTGCTCTTGAATCAGAAATAACTGAATATGAGAAGTTACTGGAACTCTCTAAGAAAAAGACCAGCATTATTGTAAAGGGTGATATAGAAGCCCTTCAAAAACTCACGGATGAAGAACAGCTCGTAGTAGATAAAATCGCCGCTCATGATTCTAAGAGAGCGACAGTAACGAAAGATATTGCGAACGTAGTCAACAAGGATGTTGAAACATTAAAACTCTCAGTACTTATTAAGATGCTTGAAAAGCAGCCAGCAGAACAGAAGAGACTTTCAGCTATTACAGATAAGCTTAAATCAATTGTAAATGATGTTAAAGTAGTTAATACACAGAACAGTGATTTGATTAAGCATTCAATTGAAATGGTCGATTTTGAACTCAATATGGTTAAGGCAATGCATCAGGCTCCACAGACAGCTAATTATGGCAGCAATGCTTTTAGCTCGGGCTCTATGCTTGGAAGTGCTCAGAGTGGATTTGATGCTAAACAGTAGAAATAACAGCTTTGTTGGAGGTAGGACGATATGTCGTTATTAGGCGGTATTTACGTGGGCGCATCCGGTCTACAGACACATCAGAATGCACTTAATACCACAACTCATAACCTTGCTAACGTAGAGACAGCAGGTTATTCAAGACAACAGTTTCTTTTTGGAGATAAATTTTATAATACAGTAGGACAGGCTGGCGTATCAAAAATGCAGGTTGGACTTGGTGTTGATTACGCTAAGGTAAGACAGGTAAGAGACCAGTTTTTAGATACGTCATTCAGAAAAGAATCAGGAAGATCAGCATTCTACACAGTATGTGAGGAAACCTCTTCCGAGCTTGAGACACTCCTTGGAGAATTCGATGGCGCTGCCTTTGAAGATTCGTTGTCAGATTTATGGACATCAATAGAAGAATTAAATAAAGATCCGTCAAGTGCCGTTACACAGGGTGTTTTTATTTCTGAATGTAATCAGTTTTTAGAGAGAGCACAGGCAGTATATACAGGACTTTGCGAATATCAGGACAACTTAAATAGCAGAATATCAGACCAGGTAAAAAGAATCAATGATATAGCGCATCAGATTCATACACTCAATGTAAAGATACAGCATGCAGAATCAGGTGTGGAAGAAGCAAACGACCTTAGAGATACGAGAAATTATCTCCTCGATGAGCTTGGTTCAATTGTAAAAATAAATACAAATGAAAATGCTTATGGAGGAGTTGAAATATATGTAGAAGACGTACCACTTCTTATTGGAGATTACGTTAATGAAATGGACTTAATAAGAGATGAGTCAACAGGCTTCTACAATGTTACATGGGGAAAAGATTTTGAAAACATGGCAGTTTTCAGATTTGACCAGGAAATATCATCTGACAAAGAAACAGATGTAGGTAAGCTAAAGGCAACAATTCTTGCACGAGGCGACCATAGAGCTAATTATACAGATATGATAAATGATGCTGGAGAGTTAGACCCTAAGAAATATAATGATTCATATCTTTTAGCTGGTAAGGAATACCTTGATATGGAAGGTAAAATAGTCAAGGTTGATATGTTTTCAGTACCTATTTCAGCATCAATAGTTATGAATGTCGAGTCAGAGCTTGACAGACTCGTAAACGGTGTTGTTAAGAGTATAAATAACATTCTTACTGGCGGCGAAGTTAAAAAGGATGATGCAACAGGCATAGAAGTATTTGTAAGACTTGGAACAGAAAGATATGATGCATCAGGTGAATATGTTAAGGATGATGACATTTCTGGTTCACCAGCAGATATATCAAAGCTTTATTGTTTAAATAATTTAAAAATTAATCCGGATTTGATTAAGCAGCCAACACTTAACTCATTTATTTTAGAAGATAATAGTGTTGACCATGCGAAAGCAAAGGCGCTTACAGATGCTTTTGCAAATGCAGCAAGCGAATTAAATCCTAACACTACAACAAAACTGAACTTTACTGATTTTTACGCAGGTCTATGTGGACAGGTTGCAAATACAGGTTCAGTATACAAGAGCTTTGTAGAGGCTCAGGAAGCTACTGTTTCACAGATAGAAAACGCCAGACAGGAAGTAGTTGGTGTAGCATCTGATGAAGAGCTTCAGAACATGATAAAGTTCCAGAATGCATACAATGCTTCCAGCCGATATATAAATGTTATCAATGATATGTTAGAAACGGTTATAAACTTATAGGAGGAGCGATATGGCTTCAACCTTTTTTGGATTAAATATTGCATATACGGGATTACTTGCAGCAAATGCTAATGTAAATACTACAGGTAATAATATTGCGAATGTGGAAACTGAAGGTTACACAAGACAGAAGGCAACACAGACAGCAGCCGATGCGCTTAGAATTGCTACGACATACGGTATGGCAGGTTCTGGTGTAACAACAGTTTCTATAGACCAGATTAGAAATAAATATTACGACTACAAATACTGGAATTCACAGGCTGACCTCGGTAAGTACGAGGAGCGTCAGCATTATATGTACCAGATTGAAGATTATTTTACAGAAACTGATACATGTGAAGGATTCGCAACTATTTATACAGATGCATTTAATGCTCTTGAAGAGGTTTATAAAAGTGACGGAGATGCAACAAGTAAGGCAACATTTCTAACACAGGCAGGAAATCTTTGCGAATACTTTGGTGCGATGAGCACAAACCTTGAAAAGCTTCAGCTAGATGCTAATGAAGAAATAAAGACAAAGGTTGCAAGAATCAATTCAATAGCAGAGCAGATTGCAACACTTAATAAGCAGATAAATACAATAGAAGTAAATGGCCCTAAAGCAAATGATTTGAGAGATAAGAGAAGTCTTTTAGTAGATGAGCTTTCTAAAATAGTTAATGTAGAAATCATTGAAAATCCTATCTACACAGGACCAGGCAGCAAGGTAGAGTCAGGTATTTATAAATATGAGGTAATGATAGCAGGTGGGCAGCAGCTCGTTAACGGATATGAGTATGAAACGCTTGAATGTATAGCAAGAGATTACCAGATAAATCAGTCTGACGCAGATGGATTATATGACATCATGTGGTCAAACGGTCTTGATTTTAACATTTACGGAAATAACCTTGAAGGTGAGCTTAAAGGTCTTATTGAAGTAAGAGATGGAAATAACGAAGAATTTTTCCATGGTAAGCTTACAGATTCGGCTGATGCAGGCACTGTTACAAATAAAAAAGGCGAAGAAGTAGATGCCTATAAAATCACAATAGATGCTGGAAATATAGACTATCTTAACGATGAGTTCAAGTGTAAGCTTGCAGATAAAGGAAAAATAGTTCTTGGAAGTACAGAATTTGATTATACAAATTTTGAATGTAATGTAGATGCTTCAGGAAACGCTACTTATACATTTACAGTTTATAACAATTCAGGAAAAAATCCGGGAGACTTAATCGGAAAAGAAGCAGCAGTAGGAACAAGCATTAATTATCAGGGAATTCCATATTATATGGAGCAGATGAATGAATGGGTTCGCGAGTTTGCTGTTGCAATGAACAAGATAGAAACAAGTGCACAGGACGTATACGGAGACCCGGCGGAAGTAATGTTCGCTGCCAGAGATATCGTAGATAACGACCATCAGTATAAGTTTGGTGAATATGATAAGGATGAAGATTCTAAGAGAGCTTCATTTACATCAAGAGAAAAAGAAGTAGATGGAAAAATAGTCGGTGTAGACAGCTATTACAGACTTACAGCAGCTAATTTTCAGGTAAATAAAGTTATGCAGAGAGATGCTGGAAAGTTTGGAACAACGGCCGATATTGAACAGGGTCGTGATGCACAGGATATTACAAAAAAGCTTATGACAGTTCAGTATGATAAAAATCAGGTTAACTTCAGAGGCTGTTCAGCAGGCGAGTTTTTACAGTGTATATTAGGAGATATTGCACTTAATACAAGTAGTGCATCAGTATTTACAAAAAATTATGAAAATGTTGTAAAGACTATCAATACACAGAGAATTTCCGTTTCGGGTGTTGATAACGATGAAGAAGCATTAAATCTTGTGAAGTTTCAGGATGCATACAATCTTGCAGCAAAGATGATGCAGGTTATGACAGAGATATATGACAGACTTATAAAGGAAACTGGGGTATAGAAGGTCATAAGAAGGGGTAGGAGAACCATATGAGAATTACCAATTCAATAGTTACAAATAACACAAAGGCAAATATTAATATCAACAAGCTGAATCAGGACAGACAGAACACACTTGTTGCAAGTGGACAGAAAATAGTTCGTCCTTCAGATGATCCAGTTGTTGCTATAAGAGCACTTCGTTTAAATAATAACTTAAGTGAATTAAATCAGTATTATAAGAAAAATATTCCAGATGCAGAAGCTTGGTTTAAAACAACAGAAACTGCCCTTACACAGACAGATACTGTTATTACAGCTATTCGCTCACAGCTTACACAGGGAGCATCTGATGATAATACTCCTTCTGACAGAGCTAATATATTAGAGGAATTAAAGCAGCTTAGAAACCAGATTTATTCTACAGGTAATGCTGATTATGCCGACAGAACTGTATTTACAGGCTATAGAACAGGCGAGACATTAACATATACAGAACAGGAAACAAGACGCTTTAATATTTTTGAAAATTTAAGTAAGAATGATGTTGAGACATTTACTTATATAAGTGGAAAGCAGGAAGTAAATAAAGCAGATGGTGTTGCAAGCTATGATGAGCAGAGCATCAAGAGCGATGATATATACAGAATGAGACTTGCCTATGATAATCTCTGTGAGGATTCAGCAATCAGTATTGATATAAAAGATGAAAAAGGCAATGTGATTGAAACTATAACGCCTGATATTAAAAAATTAACTGGTAACTTCGCTACTGATGATGCTATTTATACTGGTCTTGTAGGCACAACAGGAGAAGCATCATATTTCATCCCAGAAACAGGTGAGCTTATTCTTTCAAAGGCATTAAGAGATAAGCTGATAGTAAATAAAGGTGACATCACAGTTAATTACGATAAGGAAAAATGGGTTAAAGGTGATTTAAAGCCTGAACATTATTTTATGTGCTCAGCTCCTAATGAAGATAAAACTAAGACAATTGAGTACAACTATAACAGAATAGACGATGATGGAAATATCGTAACAACTGGTGGTACTATTCAGGGCTTTAAGGAGCAGACTATTTCATATGAAATAGCATTCAATCAGTCAATAGATATTAATACTCATGCAAGTGATGTATATAAGCATGATTTAGGAAGAGACATAGACGATTTAGTAGATATAACAGAGAAGACAGTAGCAGCAGACGAGAAAATAGTTGCATTAAAGGCAGTTATTGCAGATTTAGCTGATACAGATCCAAATAAGCCAATATTTGAGAAAAATCTTGAGGCTGCAACAAAGGAAAGAGAACTTTTAAAGGATTGTATGCAGAAGATGTTCTCAGGAAACCTTACAAGCTTCGCAGATTATGCAGAAAAGCTTAATAAACAGATAGCAAACTGTGGTGCTATGAGAGCAAGACTTGAGCTTACAAAAAACAGAGTTAGTGAACAACAGCTTAACTTTAAGGAGTTAGCAGACGATAATATTAATATAGATTTATCAGAGGCAGCAATAGATTTAACAAGTGCATCAAATGCGCTAGAAGCTGCACAGCTTGCAGCAGGTAAAATAAGTAAGCAGACATTACTTAACTACATTTAGGGTAATCGATGACAGGACATGTAAAGGAGAAGGAAATGACAATACAGACAAAGCTCTTTGGAGAAATTGAAGTTGATGAAGAGAAGATGATTACATTTTCTAGTGGTATTATCGGATTTCCAGACATGAAGGATTTTCTTTTAATACATGATAGTGAATCAACAGGTTCAATAAAATGGCTTCAGTCAATTCAGGAACCAGCGTTTGCAATGCCGGTTATTGACCCATTGATTGTACAGCCTGAATATAATCCAGAAATAGAAGATGAATTATTAAAGCCACTTGGTATTGTAGATGAAACTAATATTTTAGTATTAGTTACAATTACAATTCCTCATGAAGTAGAAAAAATGACAGTTAATCTGTGTGGACCAATTATTGTAAGTGCAGATACGAGAAAAGCAAGTCAGATAATTGTGGAATCGGATAAATATCCTGTAAAATTCCCAGTATATGATATTCTCAAAAAGTTAAAGGAAGGGGCAGGTGAATAGTATGTTAGCATTATCAAGAAAAAAGAACGAAGCACTTGTCGTAGACAATAAGATAGAAATAACAATACTTGATATTAAAGGTGATCAGGTAAAGATAGGTGTTTCTGCACCTAAGGATGTTCCTATATATCGTAAAGAGGTATATGTTCAGATTCAGGAGGCTAATAAAGCTTCGATGGAACCGGAAGTATTAGCTGCTCTTAAGGGAATTATGTAAAATAGAATAATTAATTATATTTAAAAGAACACGGAGCGTGTAAGTAGCGCCTGCGTGTTCTTTTTACTTGAAATAATTGACCATATAGAATATAATGTTGTATGGTACGTTATGCAAAGCCACAATATGTGGTCTGAGGTGAAAAAATGTTATTTAATAAAAATATAAAAAGACTTATTGCAGCATCACTTGCGGCTGTAATGTTATTTGCAACAGTTGGATGTGGAACAAAGGAAACTGTAGAAGGTACATCTGAAACAGAAGTAACAGAGACTGTTGAGACTGAAAAATCAGGCGAGGAAGCAAAGGTCGAAGAGGAAGACCCTAATAAGCTTGAAAAAGGAAAGATGAGAAGCTTCCTTAGCGGACTTCCTGTAGATGAAAAGATTGGTAACAGAAGACCAATCGCAATTATGCTTAATAATCTTGAGGCGGCTCAGCCAATGAGCGCTGTATCATACGCAGATGTTGTTTATGAATATGTTGTTGAAGGTGGAATAACAAGATTCATGGCAGTTATGGAAGACTATGATAAGCTTGACAAGATTGGTTCCGTTAGAAGCTGCCGTGAGTATTTCGTTTATACAGCACTTGAGTTTGATGCTATTTATATGCACTTTGGTCAGGCTGCATATGCACTTGATATTTTGGGTAAGGATTATGTAGATAATCTTAACGGTTTAGGTGAGGCAGGAGATACTACATTTTATCGTACAACAGACCGTCAGGCACCACACAATGTTTATACATCTGCAAAGGGAATTGCAGCAGGTATAAATAAGCTTGGATACAGAGAAAACCATTATGATGGCTACAAGGGTAAGTTTAAATTCTGTGACCTCAATAAAACAGTGCTTAATGAGGGTGGAATTGACGCTACTCACATGGAGACTAATTACAAAATAAACAAGCCTTGGTTTGATTATAATAAGGATACTGAAAAGTATGAGCGTTTCCAGTATGGTGGTCCACAGATAGACGATGCTACAGGTGAACAGTTGGCATATGATAATGTTATTTTCCAGTATAATAACTGGTTACAGCTTGATGAAAAGGATTATCTTGCATTTGACTGTCATTCAGGTGGTGTAATTCAGTATTTTACACATGGTAAGTGCAAGGCTGGTACATGGGTTAGAGAGATTAATCCTGATAATTATGATATGTCAGCAATTCGTTATTATGATATGGATGGTAACGAAATGGAAATCAATAATGGTAAGACATTTATCTGCGTAATTCAGGATACAGATATTGAAAACGTAGTTGTTAAATAATTAGCATATTGCAAAGCAAATGATTGAAAAGCCGAATACATTGGATAACCATTGTGTTCGGCTTCTTTTCTTCTTTAAATTTAGCTTGGAGGTACAAATGAGTATTTTAAATGTTGAACATTTGACGCATGGTTTTGGAGACAGACAGATTTTTGATGATGTTTCATTTAGATTATTAAAGGGTGAGCATATAGGTCTGTTTGGTGCAAATGGAGAAGGTAAATCTACCTTTATGAATGTAATAACTGGCAGACAGAACCCAGATGAAGGAAAAATAGAATGGGCGAAGAGAGTCAGAGTTGGATATCTTGATCAGCATACGGTATTAGAAAAGGGCATGACAATTGGTGATGTCTTAAGAAGTGCGTTTAGCTTTTTATTTGAGCTAGAACAGCAGATGAATGAAATGTATGAAAAAATGGCGGACGTCTCAGAGGAGGAGATGAATTCTCTTATGGAGGAGGCTGCTACTATTGCAGAGCTTTTAGAACAGCATGATTTTTACATGATTGATACAAAGGTTGAGGAAGTGGCAAGGGCTCTTGGGATTATTGATTTAGGTCTTGACAGAGATGTGACAGATTTATCAGGCGGTCAGAGAACAAAAATTCTTCTTGCGAAGCTTCTTCTCGAAAAGCCAGATATTTTACTTCTCGACGAGCCTACAAACTATTTGGACGCGGAGCATATTGAGTGGTTAAAGAGATATCTCATTGACTATGAAAATGCGTTTATTCTTATTTCACATGAGATTTCGTTTATTAATAGCGTTGTCAATATTATTTACCATATGGATCAGTGTAAGCTTACAAGGTACGTTGGTAACTATGATGATTTCATGAAGGTTTATGAGATGAAGCAGGCTCAGCTTGAGGCGGCGTATAAGAAACAGCAGAAGGAAATAGCGGAGCTTGAAGATTTTGTAGCGAGAAATAAAGCGAGAGTTGCCACTAGAAATATGGCGATGAGTAGACAGAAAAAGCTTGATAAAATGGATATAATAGAGCTTCGTTCTGAAAAGCCAAAGCCGGAGTTTTATTTTAAAGAAGCGAGAACACCAAGTAAATTTATTTTTAAAACAAAGGATTTGGTTATTGGATACGATGAACCACTTGCGAAGCCGTTTAATCTCAATTTAGAGAGAAAGAAAAAGGTTGCGCTTATTGGAGCTAACGGTATAGGAAAGTCAACACTTATGAAAAGCTTGCTTGGGCTCATAAAACCGATTTCTGGAGATGTGAAACCGGGTGAATTTTTGGAGATTGGATATTTCGAGCAGGAAATGAGCCAGGATATAAAGACTACATGCATCGAAGAAATATGGAATGAGTTTCCGTCGCTTAATCAGACTGAGGTTCGAAGTATTTTGGCAAAGTGTGGTCTTACAACAAAGCATATTGAGAGTAAGGTTAAGGTTTTATCTGGTGGTGAACAGGCTAAGGTAAGACTTTGCAAAATAATAAATAAAGAGACAAATGTGCTGCTTCTTGATGAGCCTACGAATCATTTGGATATTGAAGCAAAGGATGAATTAAAGAGAGCACTTAAGGAATATACGGGAACAATCCTGATGGTGTGCCATGAACCAGACTTTTATGAGGATATTGTCGACGAGGTGTGGGATTTTTCAGGATACTCGTATAAGGCGTAGATGTTTTTTATTTGTTGTCAAGGACTCCGGCGGTTTAAAATCGCGGGAGTCCACTGGTTCCCGGCAGCAGAAAAACACTCGTATTATAGTGAAAATGCAATAAAAAAACAGGTCATAAAAGCACAAATAATACGAATTATTGTGCTAAATCACGAAATTGATGAAATGGTCAGTTATATATATGTAAAAATTTCAAAAAACATTGAAAATATGATATATTCTCTACAAAGCATTCAGTCAGTTTAGTGTGATGGCATGTAGATGAAATACCTGCTGAAAGTATTACAGTAACTCTTGTAAGAGATGAATATCCAAGAAGCTTATTTAAAAGTCTTAGAGAAACAGACTATAAATACAGTGAAGTGTATAAAGGAATCTATTATATAGAACCTCCACTACCGTTTAAAATGCAGGTAGTTGTATTATCGAAACTAGATGAAGAACTTCATTTGCAGGTAAGCATTCTGACAAAGAAGCTTACGTTAGATAAAATGAATCGATACGTGAGTCAGATGAACCAACTTGGCATTCACGAATATGAACTTGCAGATATTGTATTAGACCTTATATCAAGAGCAAATAAAGATAAAATGAAGAAATGGAGGGAGCGTGAGGATATGGCACATGAAGCATTAAGAGAAATAATGGCTCAAGATCTTAGACAGGAGCGCCTTGAAGGAAATATAGAAGGGCAGGCTATAGGACAAGCAATAGGACAGACAATGGGCTGTTTAGCAGACAGAAAGAGTGTTATAATTGAAAATCTTTCGGATATCGTAACCCCACTTCCAGAAGCATTATTAATAAAGATTAATAGCCAGGGAGATATAGATGTACTGAAAAGATGGAGTCGAATGTCCCATAGAGCAAAATCTATTGAGCAGTTCGAAAAAGATATTGAAGAAAACGATAAAGAATGATTATTACAAGGATAAAGCCTCGAGAATTATCCGTTAACAAGTGAAGATTAAAGTGTTCATTAGAAGAACGAAACCACGCCGCCCATAAAATGCGGCGTTTATTTTATCATACCGTGTATGGTTTGACGGTTACCTTTATAGGCAGTCATTGACTGCCTTATATTTAGATGATTTTATACGTATAAACGAAAAACAATGAGGTAAAAACGGAATGATAATAAGTGATCGGAAGCGCAAGAAGACTAAAGATAAACAATGCATTTATACTAGCAAAAACACCATATCATAAAACTCCACAAAAACAATATAAAATATTTGTACATAATTAAAAACAAAAATGTAAGCACTTTCATAAAATTTGTGATAATATAAATTTGTATAGGCAAATTACTCCAATGTCACATTATGTCACGAAGTGACGGAAGTATTGTTTGCTAAGGGAATAGAATGAGTGATTACAATGGGTAATCAAGTTTAACTCAAAAGGAGAGAGAAATGAAAACATCAGACATTAGAAGCAAGCTCATATCATTAATATTGAGTCTTGCAATGGTGGCTACTACTTTCACTCAGTATGCTTATGCATCTAATCTTAATGCAGAAGTGATTGAAGAGGAAGTGGCTGCAGCAACAATGCCAGAAGCAGAGATTTCAGATGAAGAAATCATTGCAGAAGCATTAGAGACATCACCGGTTTCAGAAACTGTAGAAGAATCGGTTACAGAAGATGTAGAGGGAGATATCGTTTCAGAGGAGTACGCTGACACAAATCCTGTATTTACAAGTGTAGGCGGATGGAACGAAGTAATCTACGCTGAAATCAGTAGTATAACAGCAGACAAGGTATCAGAGGTTAGCTATTCAGGAACTATGAATGGTTCACTTGATACAGAAGGACTTAAATACCTTGTTAGAAATAAAAAAGACGGCGGTGTAAGAATCGATATTCCTGGTCTTAAAAAGGGTACATATACTCTTACAGTTAAAACATCAGCAGGAGAACTTACAAAGTCTGATATCACAGTATATGCTTACGACCGTTCTGGTTTCGCACATTTTAATTATACAGAAGGTGTTGGTGCATATAATGATGACGGAACACTTAAAGATAATGCAATAGTTCTTTATGTTACAGATGAAAATAAGAATAGTGTATCAGTTACAGTAAATGGTACAACAGTTACAGGTATTGGTAACATTCTTAACTCTGTAGGTGAAGCAAATAATAAAGGTACTACATCAAAGGGTGGTAAACCAAATACAAACCAGGGTATTATTAAAAAGCTCGGTGACGCTAACATACCACTTGTAGTACGTATTATTGGATGTGTATCAGATTCAGGCCTTTATAAGAAGGGAAGCTTCGCAATGAAAGCTGAAGAAGGTCTTATTGATGGTCTTACTATTTTCAATTCATTAGATAATGGTGGTACACCTGGTGATAATGGTCATATGGCCAGAATTAAGTCAGGTAAAGATATCACAATCGAAGGTATTGGAACAGATGCTTGCATAGATGGATGGGGATTCCATTTCATGGCTGAATCAGCAACTGCTGGTAACAATATTGAAGATTCAAATCATAAGTTCACATACAAAAAGGAAAATGATGGACTTGGTAGAAGCTTTGAAGTAAGAAACCTTTCATTTATCAATACACCAGAAGATGCTATCGGTATGGAAGGTCAGCAGGGTATTCGTAAATGGGATGCAACAAACGGATATTCAACATCAGGTGATTCATCTGTGGCATCACCACTTTGCGCATCAGTTCAGAGATGTTGGGTTCACAATAATGAATTCTATTGTCCAGATATTGCTAATCCAGCAGAATCAGACAAAAAGGAAGGTGACGGTTCTGTTGACTTTAAGCGTGGTGAATATTTTACTTGTTCGTACAATTATTTTGAGGGATGTCATAAGACAAACCTTGTAGGTTCATCAGACTCAAGTTTACAGTTTAACTTAACATATCATCATAACTACTGGTATTTATGTAAGGCTAGAGGACCTCTTGCACGTAATGCCAATGTACATATGTACAATAATGTAATGTATGGACAGACAGACTACTCACAGAATGTTCGTGCAAATGCATTTATTTTCTCTGAATACAATTTATTCTATATGGGTAAGTCGCCACAAAGAGTAGATTCAGGTGCTATTAAGAGTTACAATGATTCATTCTCATCTGTTATCAACTTACAGGATGGTACAATTGTTGCAGATAAAGCACAGAGTGTTGCTAACAGTTGTCAGTTCTCATACTGGAATGTTAAGTATGATAAGTTTGATCAGAACAGTGATTTGTCATATATTCCTGATGAAAATTATATTTATCAGGATAGTGTTACAGATGCAAGAAAGGCAATTAAGTCACAGACAGGTGTACTTAAAGCGAAGCCAGTTCTTGCAAAAGATGTAAAAATGAGTGATATATCTGTACTTATGAGTGGTGTTACACCTGTACAGATAGCTTCTTCAGAAACAACATTAATTGATAAAGATACAAAGATATCAAAGACACAGTATGCATTTACTGCAGGTGGTGCAGTTGACGTTGAAGTTTCATATTTAGCTGATACAGATGATAAAACTGGTGTACTTGTTAACGAAGCTGGTGAATGTATTATGAAGGCATCTGGTACGGCCAGAAACCTACCAGCAGGAACATATATCATTCAGCCATGTAACTTCCAGCCAGGTGACAGTAAGTCTGTAAAAGAGGGACAGTTCAAGGAAATGACTATTAAGAGTCTTAAAGTAAAAATGGCTGACCCTAATGCACATTATCATGTATATAAGTATGATAAGACACAGTCAAAGGAAGAAACATGTTCAGAAGATGGTCTAAAGGTTATGGTATGTCAGGGCTGTGGTGATGTACAGAGTGAAGTTATTCCAGGTGGTCATAAATGGGAAACAACGTGGACATATGATCCAAAGCCTACAAAGACAACGGAAGGACGTAAATATCATAAGTGTGTAAGATGTGATAATATCACAGATGATACTGTAATCCCGGCAGGTGGTGCATATGATTCAGATTTCTACTGGTCATCACTTAACCCTACTGCTACAGGATTTACACATAATGGATCATTAAAGGATGCTAATGTCGAATACGGTGGTGATAAATATGCCAAGGGTCTTGATATGGACAGTAAGGCATACATCAAATTCAAAGCACCAGATAATGGTACTGTATACATTATTTCTAATTCATCAGGAGCTACTGTTAAAGTAGGTGTTGATTCAACAGGAGATGGTAAGCAGCTTGGAACATATGAATTTGATGATGATGGACTCGATAACTGTGTAGCTCATGCAAAGGTTGAAAAGGACCAGGAAATCACTATTAAGAAGGGAACTTCTTGTAGAATTGTATATGTATCATTTATTAAAGATGTTGATTTAACTAACAAGGCAAAGTATACTGTTAACCATTTCCAGCAGGAAATAGGAAAAGGTACAGATACATCTGTAACAGAAAATTATAAGTTAAAGAGTACAGAAGTACTATATGGAGATATTGATTCTTCAGTAACACCGGCAACGAAGAATTTCGAAGGCTTCACAGCTCCTGCTAAACAGACAATCACTGTTAAGGCATATGAAGATGAAGCTTATATGGTAAAAGTTGATTACTATTATACAAGAAACTCATATACTATAAACTTTACAGATACAAGTACAACAGATAAAAAGACATTTACTCCAGTTACAGGTGAGTATGGTACTGCCTTTGCATTCCCTACAGACACTCAGAAGGGTGATGGAAAGACTGTAACATTTGATGGATGGTATAAGGATTCAGCTTGTACAGTAGAAGCAACTACAGCTGATTTAACTATTACAAAGGATATGACGCTTTATGCTAAATATATTCCATATGTAGAACGTCATACAATTACAGTAAATTATAACTATACGGGTTCTCCTAATGCACTTGTTAAGGATAGACTTGCAGTAGGTACGAAGTTTGATTCAGCAGCAGACCTTGTAGGTACATCATTTACAAGAACTGACTACATATTAAAGGGATTATATACAGATGCTCAATGTACAAGTGCTGTTACATTCCCTGTAACTGTTGGACATGATGACTTAGTATTTTATGCTAAATGGTCTCTTGATCTTGGTACTATGGAAGGCCCAGCATTAAGATTTGATAAAGAGTTTACAGATGATTTTATCAAAACATTGACTCTTGAAAAGGCATCAGAGCCAACTATCTGGATGCTTGATAAAGACTATACAACAAAGGATGGATTCTTTACACTTCATGCAAGTGCAGAAAGCGGTGTTGTAGATCCTAAGACATATTTTGCAGTAACAAAGAAATCAGATCACTTAAGTAAGGCTGGTTCAGAGTATAGTGTTGCTCTTGCCCAGTTCTCATCATTTAAGCATGATTCAAATCCAGGTACAAAGGATTACTCAAAATTTGCCGAGAATACAAAGACTATTGAGTTTACACCTGCATACAATGGTAAGGTAAAGGTAAATGTTTCTAATGGTGGAAGTGGAAGCAGATATCTTGGACTTGGTCAGATGGTTAATGGTGTGATGACAACAAAGGCTAAAGAGCTTCCTTCAAAGAACGCTTCATGGATTGAATATGAGGTTGTAGCAGGTCAGACATATTATCTTTACTCTACACAGGATGGTGGAAATACATTATTTGAAATCCAGACAGAGTATACACTTGATGAGTCTGCAGCAGCACTTGTTGAATTCATGTCAGATGGAGAAAGAATTGCTAAACAGATTGTAATTAAGGGTGAAAAGGCTACAAAACCAGACCCAGCTCCAGCTAAGTCTGGATATACATTTAAGGGCTGGTATACAGATGACAAGTTCACAACAGAATACGATTTCACAAAACCAGTAACTGACAGTCTTGTACTTGTTGCTAAGTGGGAATCAGATACACCAGAACCAATTATTAAAAAGTACACAGTTACATTTGATATGAAGGGTCATGGTACACAGATTGCACCAATAACAGATGTTGTAGAAGGAACAAAGGTATCAGCACCAACAGAGCCAACTGCAACTGGTTACAAATTCAGTGGATGGTTTACGGACAGCCAGTGTACTAATGCGTTTGATTTTGCTACAGCGATAACAGCTAACATTACACTGTATGCTAAGTGGGAAGCAGAGGTAGGACCAGGACCTGCTCCAGAAAAATATACAGTTACATTTATCATGAGCGGACATGGTGAAGATATAGCACCATATACAGATGTAGTAAGTGGTACTACAATTACAGAACCAGCCAAACCAACAGAAAATGGATACACATTTGATGGCTGGTATACAGATGCTAAGTTTAAACAGGCATTTGATTTTAGTGCTCCTATAACTGCAGATATTACATTATATGCTAAGTGGACTAATAATAATCCAGGCCCAACACCAGGACCAACACCTGGTCCAACTCCAACAGAAGAAGGACTTACAGTAGTACCATCTGTTAAGGAGATTTCAGAGGGAGATTACTACTACACAGGTGCAAAGATTATGCCGGCATTCACATGCTACTTTAATGGAGAAGCACTTGCTGAAGGAGTAGATTACTCAGTAGCATATAAGAATAATACAAAGATTTATACAGAGGATGGTGGAGCAAAAGCACCACAGATTCTCATTACAGGTAAAGGAAACTTTACAGGAAAATCAGAAGTAATTAACTTTAAGATTAAGCCAATAGAGCAGAATGCGCCAATAGCAGGAGCTGATACAATTACTCTTAAAGATAAGAAGCTTGGATGTAAGGTAATAATACCTGATACATATAAGTCAGGATATCCATTTACAGGTAAGGAAATAGACCCAACAGATGTAAGTGTATATGGTGAAGAT
>JAZQOO010000051.1:0-18865 GCA_045627905.1 Lachnospiraceae bacterium
GGAATCTTCTGTTATCAAAGTTCCTTCTAATGTCCAACCGGCAAAATCATAGCCTGTCTTTGTAGTAACAGGAAGTTCTGGATACTTACTTAATAAGGTTCCCTCAATAGGATCAACTTCTTCTCCTCCTGCTGCATCAAACTTAATAGTTACTTTTCCAGGAATCCATCTTGCTTTCAGTTTAATATCTGCAAGCTGTTCCCACAAAACAAGTCCTCTTCCATTTTGGTCATAATAAGCTACACCATCTGCTGAATAGAATCCGCCAAATACATATCCTTCCTTTGCAGGAATAGTACTCAAATCCGGAACTACTTCATCATAGGTTGCATTTACGCTGCCAATAGATTTCTCCCCATCATAAAGTTCAATTACATTTTTCTTCTTTACCCATCTGGCTATAAGTTCAACATTTCCAGTTCTGTCAGCTGAAATCTCTGTTATTACTTCATCAGCCTCTTCACTCTCTACCCATCCTTTAAATGTGTAACCTGTTCTCTGAACAATAATATCATTAAGGTCTATAGTCATACCTGTGTAATAATGATCCGGCACCACAGACATAATTAGTCCCTCTCGTGCATCAAACGAAATATCATAGGATATAGGCTGATAGTAATAGCGAATAGTCAGTCTGCCCTGTGCATCAATTACACCACTGTCATTCAAATCTGATTCGACGCCATTTATAGTTGCGCTTTCAAATATATAACCTTCTCGATTTAAGGCATAATCCCTTATTGCAACTTTATCTCCTGTTTTACCTTCTTTATAGAGTCTTCCAAGCTGTCCACCAAGCATTACATACTGATTAGTGGAAGGGTCCAATACATAATATTCAAGGTAATATGGATTATTTGTATTAGGCTCCCAAACTGCATTGTAGGTTAGGTTTTCTACGCCCATTGTCTCGGATATTTCCTTATCCCAGCCCTTGAATGTAAATCCAGCTACAAATAAGTTTGGAGCATAAACTGGTTCTCCATATCGATAATTAATTACCACATCCTGATCATCTTGAGTTTTTAAATCGCCCATTGTATAGGTTACTGAATGAATCGAACGTTTGTAGTAAATTGAAACTACAGTTGAACCATTCGGCGCAATCCATGCTGAATCAGTTGTCTTTTCATAATCAATTTCAAAGCCTTCTTTAAGAATCTGATTATCATTTATAATCTGATTCTGGTCTAAATAATCATCCGTTAATATTCTCTTGTTTTTGCTTACATTATTCTCCTGAATAGTGGCATTTTCTTCTGTATAAACCTTATTTAAGCCTTCATATTTATGTAAGACTTTATAGTGATTTGGAATCGGAATCCACTTCGCATACAGAGTAGTATCCTGATTAGGCATTAACGCTGGCACTTCTACCATCTTTGTCAATTCCTTATCACTACACCAGCCTCCAAAATCATAGCCTACTTTAGTAGGATTTTTAACTGGTATTATTTTTTCATTTGGATTACTGATTTGTGTTCTAATCAGTGTTCCACCATTTGTATTAAAGAACAAGCATCTTCCCTTATCAGGGTCTATCCATGTCAAATCAAACGTTCTCGATAGTGTTTTTGAAGCATAGGTTATATCTGGCTGCTTCCAAGTGATTTTTAGAGTACCTTCATAGGAATAATATCCACTTTCCGGAACAATCGAGATTGTATTATTCATAGGATTATACTTAAATGGTTTTGAAACTTCTATAAAGAATCTACGTTCATCATCATAAGCCGTAGAACTAGGTAAAGTACTTTGACGAGCGTTTCCATCATAGTTCATCACACCTTCTCCACCTTCCTTAAGGTCAAGATATTTCATGTCAAAAACATCTGAAGGCAGCTGTACCTGAGTCTCTCGAACCATATCAAAGGAATTTGGTTCATATTCTTCATAGGCAAAATCTAAAACATTTTCCCTTTCACCTACAGTCCATATTGGCCATTCACCACTGTATATAGTAGGGTTATAAGCAAATGTTCCATTTAATACTTCAAGGCAAAGATTTACATCAAGATAAGCTCCGATTTCAATATACATTGCTCCGGTTGCTGAACTCTTCTTTCCCTTTCCCTTTTCCCATGACAAACAGTAATAGAAATATCCCCAAAGCTTAGCATACGCACCAGCTTCAATCTGAACACCAACACCGTCTAGTTTTGTACTAAACAAACCAAAAAGTGCCTTTGCACGAATACCTGCTCGCAGGCCTAGTGTACCCATTACATAAAAGTCAAACTGGAAATATTCATTTCCTAAATCAACATTTTCACACTTACTCTTATTTTGATTAAATAGTCTTACGGCAAATGTCTGTCTCTGAGCCTTCTCATACTGGAAACTCATTCCGATTGCAACATTTAAGTTGGCTGAAATAACGAAATTTGCATCAAAACTATATGCTAACACATAGAATGGATCAACAGCTCCAGCAACAGAGAATATCGAAACATCAACTATATCAATCCACTTGTCATTTGCCTCTTTTACGAAATTGCTGTATTTTTCAACCAGACCACCCGTAGCGCTGCCTTCTGACTCTGGCTCTAGTAGCTTATTTGCTTCCATCATCTGCTGTATAGCATTTCCAAGGTCTAAAACCTTCTGTCCATAGTCCTCTAATCCATCAGGCTTAAGTAACTCAGGTCCAAATGGTTCCTCGTCCTCATCGAGCTGTGCAGTTGCTGTAATAGCGATACCTGTATAGAGACTTTGGTCAAGATTAGCTGTCATTTCATAGTCATCAATGTATGGGAAAATTCCCCATGTTTTCCAAATAGCTCCACCACTGGTTGATAAATTGAGCATTACTTCATCTTCAAAAATTGCTGTCATTTCTACTGCAATTTTCTTTTTACTGCCAGTCTTTTGGATATCAAAATTGTATTTTACAGCGAGTTCTACACGAACACCTTTACCATCTTCAAAATGTTCAAGCTTTTTAGAAACATTTACCTTTATCTCTGGCATTCCTTCTTCGCCTTCAGCGAAAGTATTACCTGAAATGTCAATGCTATCACTATCGATAGGTGTTCCGTCTGGATAAGTTATAGAACAATCATTAATTGAAAGTTCTTCCTCTCCAAGCAGGTTTCTAACTTCATCTGTTTCAACTGCAAGACTTGCAAGGTACTTCCCTGCTTCCTCAACAAATCCGCTTTCCTCTACCTGATTACTTACAAATTCAGATATAACCTGTGCATCAACTCTATCAAGCTGCTCATCAGACACTTCTGAACGGCTATACAAATCCATAGATGCAAGAACATCTTCCTCTGTAACAACGATATAATTAACTACAGTTGTTTCACCATTCTCGGATATAGAAATAATTTTACCGTAGCCCTTACTTTCCATTGAATCTACTCCATAAGTTCCTGAGTAGAATGCTAAATAATCACCCGGCTCAACTACAGTCTGGTAACCAAGTCCAATTGATTCATAACCAGTTTGGAAATCTAACTTTGAAGTTTCGACAGTAACGCTTGTACCATTTGCACTGAAGCCTGTCGTACCATCTCCTTCATCAATATCAACAGGAAGAACGTCTGGTGTGAAAAATACATCTGCTGCCTTTGCAGATTTATAAGAATAAATGGTCTTGTCACCTTCTGTCTTAACATCTGTAATTTGTAAATATGCAACCTCTGAATTCTCGTTATTTCCCTGATTCAGTGTTCTTTCGTCAGGCTTTTCGCCGTTATATACTGCAATAATATCGCCTGAAATATATGCATTATTATCATATGCAAATGTTCCATAGCCATCTGTAGCCTCATATACCTGATTACCAGACTCATCTACCTTCGCCTGATATAAGCCACTATATGATAAAGCCTTTTCCCCGTCCTCTGTAGAAAGCTTAGAAGCCTGCAAATACTTAAGTTTCTCATCTAGCGAAACATTTAGAACCTCTTCTTTTGCAACAGTAAAATTATAATATATAACTTCTTTTTCAGAACCATCGAAGGTCAGCTCTGGAACTTTGTCAGAACCTGTAATTTCGAGCTTATACGTTGCTCCTTCTATAAAACCGTCTTTAGCACTTACTTTAAATTTCCCGTTGTTAAGTGGTTCAACAACTAAAACATCTTTATCAGGTGCTTCATTATTACCTGCCTGTGAAACAGATGATAGGTTATTTAGAAGTAATGCGCTTCGTACATCATCTGCACTTGCACTATCACTATGAGCATCCACAATAATAGAGAAATCTGTACTTACATCAATTGCACTTGCAAAGTTTGAGCTTCCACCCTCTGTAAGTGGCATTGCGTCTCCATAGTTTGCGTATAAGTTCAAATCATTAAGTAATACATCATCAGGTCCAACCTTTTTTGTCAGTTCCTTATCATAATAAAATCCAAGGAAAATCTTATCATCCTGGTACGGTGCAGATACATCACTAAGCAGATATTTTTCCACTAATTTCATTTCCTTTAGCTTTGTATCCCCATCATATATATTAAGTGTTAGCTCTTTGCCAGTTGAAGTTGACTTAAGAACCTTAACAGTTACATTCGCCTTTTTTTTGCTTCCATCTTTCGCTTCAACCGTGATTTTAGCAGTACCTTGTTTTAAGGCTTTAATTGTACCTTTAGCATCAACCGTTGCTATTTCAGGCTTATTTGATGAATATATAAGTCCTTTGTTAGATGCGTATGAAGGCTCAACATTTGCACGAATAGTTGATATAAGTCCCGCTTCAATCGAAATCGTTTTCGGACTTGAAAGAACTACTTTATTCACAGGTGTTCCTACTGTAACCTTACACTCTGTCTTTAAATCTGTGCCTATTACAGACGCAGTAATAATTGCATCTCCCGCTTCTAAACCTTGCACTACACCTTTGTTAGTTACAGGTGCAACCTTTTCATCACTTGACTCCCATGCAATTTTTTTATTTGGCGCAGTACTAGGAGTAACCTTCGCTTTAAGGTTAACTTTCTTTCCATGCTTTACCGTATACATGGAATAATTCAAATCTACTGCTGGTTTATTTTGAACCTTAATAGTTACATATGCCTTTTTTTTGCTTCCGTCCCTTGACTCAACTGTAATTTTAGCATTACCAGCTTTTAATGCTTTAACAGAACCGTCCTCATCAACAGTCGCTATTTCAGGCTTATTTGATGAATAAGTAAGCTCTTTATTAGAGGCTTCAGAAGGTAACGCATTTGCACTAACACTCGCTAAGTCTCCAACTTCAAGAGTAAGCTTTTTAGGGCTTGAAAGAGCAACACTTTTTACGGGTATTCCTACTGTAACTTTACACTCTGCCTTTAAGTCTGTACCTGCAACAGTTGCCGTAATAACAGAGTCACCATCTTCTAGACCTTGCACTATACCTTTATCAGATACAACTGCAACCTTTTCGTTACTAGATTCCCACAAAATTTTCTTATTTGTCGCATTGTTAGGAATTACTTTAGCTTTTAGGCTAACTTTCTTACCCTGCTTTACAGTGTACATAGAATAATTAAGACTCACATCAGTTGCATTTGTATAAGTAGCCGCATGAACAGACAAAACAGATATATCTGTACTGCCAATTATCATTGCTAATGCCATTACAAATGCCAAAAGTCTTCTAATTACATGTTTTTTCATGTTAGTCATAGAATATCTCCTCCTAAATGTTATTGACTCATTTATCGTTCAGTACAATAGACAAAAGATACCTGTTGCCTGTACTCTCGCGCTTTATCGTTCCATGATATTTTTCCACAACTGCATCCATGGAAACATTACCATAGCCATATTCTTTATACCCACGTTTTTGAGATAAAAATAATCCATGCTTATTTTTAATCACACCATCAAAATTATTATCAACAGTAATAAATACACTACCAGCCCTCTTTTTTGCACACAACACAATTCTTCGTTTCTCTTTCTCAACTGTTTCACTGGCTTCTATTGCATTTTCAAGTGCATTTCCAAGAAGAATATTAAGATCTATATCCAAAATATTACAGTCTGCTAACTCGGCTACATCATAATTCGTTTCGATATTATGCTCCTCAGCGACAGTATAATAATATTCGAGTAATGCATTCAGAGAAAGATTCTCGCAAAACTTTATCTTCGCTCCTTCTGGAATATTGGCTTCATATTTCTTTAAATAATTGCGAACGTTTTCAATTTCACCTGCCTCAATCATCTGCTCGATAACTCGTATATGGTGTCTTAAGTCATGTCGAATCTGTTTCATCAGTTCTATATTATCCTGAATTGAACTATATTGTTTTGCATTTAGTTCAACTAGGAGTTCATTTCTAAGCTGCTTATCCTTTGCAATCTCTACATCCCTTGACAGCTTAAACGCATAAAACAGAAGAAGCGTAACACTCATAGAAGCTAATAGCATCACTATTTGCAAAATAAAAGCTTTAAGCTCGATACCATTTTGTGCATAATCCGTTCTTATACTCACTAACATTGCTGAATTTAGCACCGCCTGACATAAAATGTATAAACGCCACACTCTGATATCATCAAGGTCAAAATTTGAAACAATAAATTTCTTTTCTAGCAAAGCATATGGATATGCCAACAGAACATAAAATCCAAACCTTAGACATGTAATTGCCATAAACTTTGGCAAATGTTCAACATCAAGATAGTTGATACAAAATGCAGATAACTGCAAAACCGCAAGCGAATAAGGCAGTGTAAATAAACATATGTAGGCAAACTGCAAATAATATTTACGGAAGACAGCACACAAAAGCACATAGGCCACTGCACTTCCAAGAATTCGAAAAATCACCATAATATCGGCGCCGTACATACCATTTTGATATGTGACGCAAATTATGCCATTATAAAGCAGCATTGGTAACACTAATTTTGCTAACATTGTCAACGTTGAGCATGGAAGCCTATCCCTCAATAGAATTACAAGCAAAATGATGAATGGTATAATATCTAGCACCAGTGTCAACATAAACCAAATTTTGTCCATTATTACTTAATTTCTCACTTTCTCATGCTATTCCATATATAATTATTAATATCCTGTTTAATCTTTGTTATTTCTCTCTTAGGCATATCAACAGTGTGATTATTGTTTAATATAATTTTTTCTTCCTTCACCTGCTCAATTGCATCCATATTTACAAGAGAAAATCTTCCAACCTGATAAATATTATCTGTGTATATATTCTCAGCGAATTCTTTTAGCTTCGTCCAAGTGAATAAATCCCCATTTACAGTATGTACTACGCAGCCTTTATTGCTTGTTTCTATCATAATTACATCTGTAACCGGAATCTCATACTCAATTCGGTCAGAAATAAAAGAAATACGCTTCACTTCACTATGAAAAAGCTCAGATAAGCGAATTAAAGCTTCCCGAAATTCTTTGTCTGTATACGGTTTTACTAAATATCCATCTGCCTGAACTCTAAATCCATCTAGTGCATGCTCTTTACTGGAGGTGCAAAAAATAATACTTCCACGATATCCTAAAGCACGTATCTTTTTAGCAACGTCCGTGCCTAAAACATTTTCCATATACACATCTAAGAACACAATTTTTATATCACCACTAGCGATACACTCCTCATATAGATGTTCTGGACTATCGTATTCCAAAATCGTAAATTCTATTTTTTCATCTTTTTCTAATCTGTAAAGAGCTTCCTTTAGCTGCTCACGCTCTTCTTTTTTGTCATCACATATCGCAATCTTCACGGCTTTCGCCTCCAAAACAGATATATTATTCTAAAAAACATACTATTCTATAACGAAATGGCACGCTCTGCGAGCCATTTGCGTTATCATGTATTATAACAAAAAAGGTTTTCTAGAACGAAAACCTTTTCCGAAATGCATTTTTTTTAACCGAAACGCAATATTACTTATTTTTCCCTAATATAATATGTACCATCAACTTACTTGCTTCGCAAGTTCATGTTGGCTACTCCTCATATCCATTTGGATTATTAGACTGCCATCTCCAACTGTCAGCACACATTTCCTTAATATCATTTTGTGCTACCCAGCCAAGTTCCTTTTCTGCCTTCTTTGCATCTGAATAACATTCAGCTATATCGCCAGCTCTTCTATCTTTAATAACATAAGGAATCTTAACTCCTGTAGCCTCCTCGAAATTCTTAACTATATCAAGAACGCTGTAGCCTTTTCCCGTTCCGAGATTGTATACACAAAGGCCTGCCTTTTCTTCTATCTTCTTAAGAGCCTTTACATGTCCAATCGCCAAATCAACTACATGAATATAATCTCTTACTCCAGTACCGTCATGTGTATCATAATCGTTTCCAAATACACCAAGCTCTTTAAGCTTTCCAACTGCCACCTGAGTAATATATGGCATTAAGTTGTTTGGAATACCATTAGGATTTTCACCTATTCTGCCACTCTTATGAGCCCCTATTGGATTGAAATATCTGAGTAAAATAACATTCCACTCATTGTCTGCTTTCTGTATATCTGAAAGAATCTGCTCTAACATCGACTTTGTCCAGCCATATGGATTTGTACATGTACCCTTAGGACATTCCTCAGTAATAGGTACAAATGCAGGTGTTCCATATACTGTTGCAGATGATGAGAAAATAATATTTTTGCAATTATGCTTTCTCATAACATCTACAAGTGTAAGTGTTCCTGAAATATTATTTTCATAATATTCCCAAGGCTTAACAACTGATTCACCGACAGCCTTAAGACCTGCAAAATGAATAACAGAATCTATATTTTCCTTTGAGAATATGTTTTCAAGCGCATCCCTATCAAGAATATCAGCCTTATAAAAAGTTACCTTCTTTCCTGTAATCTCCTCAACTCTCTCAAGTGACTTTTCACTTGAATTGCAAAGATTATCAAGAACTACAACGTCATATCCAGCATCAAGTAGCTCAACTACTGTATGACTTCCAATAAATCCTGCTCCACCTGTAACTAAAATCGCCATTTGTATCCCTCCTCGTATTATATGTATCATTTATTTGTCAAGTCTCTGTGCTTCAACAAGATCCGCAAAGAAACCATTTTTTGCTATAAGCTCCTCATAAGTGCCATCTTCTATTATTTTACCACCGTCTAATACAATGATTCTATCGCATTGACGAATAGTTGATAATCTGTGAGCTATTACAAGTCGCGTACATTTTAGCTTATCAAGCGCATCTGATACTTTTTTCTGAGTAATATTATCAAGTGCAGATGTCGCTTCATCAAACATAAGAATTTTAGGCTTTGGTGCAATGGCTCTTGCAATCATAAGTCTCTGTCTCTGTCCTCCGGAAATACTACCTGAACCTTCAGTAATCAAAGTATGCATTCCCATTGGCATGTTATTGATATCTTCATCAAGACCCGAATTAGCAGCAGCCTCCCATGCATCATTTATGCTAAGCTCAGGCGCAGAAATCACAATATTTTCATATATGCTTCCCTGGAACACCTTGCCAGCCTGCATTACAACACCAATATTTTTTCTAAGTGACTTAAGCTCAATACTGTTCATGTCTTTAGAATCGTAATAAATAGCCCCGCTGTCAGGTTTTTCAAATCCAAGCAGAAGTCTCATCAGCGTAGATTTTCCGCAGCCAGTTTTTCCGACTATTGCAACATACTGTCCAGCTTTAATTTTAAGTGATATTCCATTTAATATATATGGTGTAGTTTCAGTATATCTGAAAGAAACATTTTCGAGTTCAATATGTCCTCTTAACGATGAAACCATTTCCTTATCATCTGTACTCTCAGGTTCAGCATCTAAAATAGGCTTTATTGAATCAAATATCGGTTTTATATTTGCAAATGACGTTGTCATTGATGCTAATGAAAGAAAAGCGCCCGATACAAGTCCGTATGCAGTTACAAATGCATAATATTTCTCAACACTAATTCCATTACCTACAGCTATCACATAAAATATAACTGTCGATACAAGGTTTAATATCTGTGGTATTACTGTAGACAATTTTACAATCATTGGTGGATTGTATTGAAGCTCAGCTTCTTTTGAGTAAATCTGAAGCCATTTAGCAAATGCTCTTTTTTCAGCTCCTGTTAATCGTATTTTTTGAACACCACTAATCAAACCGTATGACACACCATTTTCCTTTGCCGCAAGTGTTCTTCTTTGCTTTTCAATTATCATATCAATGTACGCAGTTACAACTGATATTACAAAATTCGCAACAATAAAAATAAGTCCAGGTACAAGAAATTCCTGTGCAAACGAAGCAATTGAAATAATATATACGAGTGAAAAGCATGATGTTAATCCTGCTGAAATTACTGTATCCACAACCTCAGTACAGAGCTCCTCAATATACATCTGATATGACATGAGTTCTCCTGAGCTGTACTTTCTGAAAAAATTCGTTGGTAAAGTCAGCATTCTCATCATCGTAGCCGCCTTAACACTATGACTAAGCTTAAGCATTATTTTCTGCATAAATATGGTTTTAATTGCTTCTGTAAAAAGTGTTGAAACATTAACACATATTAAAAATACAGCAAGCGCAATCAGCACTCTTACGTTTCCAAGCCTTATAACTTCACCAAACAATAACATATTGATATATGGCAAAAACAATCCAAGAAGGCTTATAGCAAGCGCAGATAATATAAGCTTGAATATATCTGATGCATCAACATCGGTAAGACAAAATGCAAATAAGTCCTTTACACTCATTTTTCTCTGCGGAAATGATCTGTAAAAAACTAGTGCGTCTTCACTGAATTTTTTCTCATTTTCCTCATTTATTCTAATACGTTTACCAGTTATAAAATCATTATAGACATAAGTGCCCTGTTTAATATCTGGAATTAACGCTACCAGCTGACCATTTTCCTTATGAGTGGCAAGCATAAGTCCTGTCGCATCTTTATAAAATCCCTTTGTAAGCTTTACAGGCCTTTTCATAATACCGTGTGGCCTAATAATGTAGTCTAAATGTTCTTCCGGATTGTCAATACGATTCGGAATCTCAACATTTTTTAATCTAAAAAATTTAATTATTTCCTCTAAAGCATCCTTTGTAATAAAAGAATCATCCCTAAGTGCCGAGGCATGCTTACGCCCTATTACCGACCCAATTACATCAGCAAAGGAATCTGATAAAACTTCATTATCCTGCTTTATTCTGCTTTTAATCTGTTCTTCAAACCAGCCCATACTATATCATCCATTCATTAATCGTTACTAATAAGCTCTGTATAGTAGCCACCCTTTGCGTATAACTCATCATGTGTTCCTCTCTCTTCAATAACACCATGATTTAATACTATAATCTCATCACTGTCCTTAATTGTGGACAGGCGATGTGCCACAACAATGCAAGTTATTCCTCTTTCTTTTATTGCATTTACAACATACGCCTCTGTTTTAGCATCAAGTGCAGATGTTGCCTCGTCTAAAATAATGATTGTTGGTTCACCTGCAAGTACACGAGCTATTTCCATTCTCTGTCTCTGACCACCCGAAAAATCTTTTCCATTTTCGCTGAGCTTATAGTTATAACCGCCTTCACGCGCCATAATATCTGCATGAATATCTGCATCCTTTGCTGCTAAAATAACCTCAAAATCTTCAATTGTTGAATCCCACATTGATATATTATTTCTAATGCTATCTTCAAATACGATAACATCCTGATCAACAATTGCAACAGAGCCTGTAAATATATGTCGGCTTATTTCACTATGTTTTTTTCCATCAAATAAAATCTCACCTTCCCATGGCTCATACAGACCTGAAATCAGCTTTGCAACAGTTGATTTTCCCGAACCCGAAGCACCAACAATAGCTATTTTCTGGCCCTGCTTGACACTAAGAGAAAAATCCTTGAGAAGTGGTTCATCTAAACGCGCATATCCAAACGAAAGATTTTTTATTTCTATATTTCCTGTAAGCTTTCGCGTATCCTCTTCTATCGGAAGGTCTGCTGTCAAAAGAAGCGGATCATCCTTATAATTCATAACATCCTCAACTCTTTCCATATCAGTACGCATCTCAGTAAGAGCCTGTGACACAGCAATCAGCTTATTTGCAGGACTAAGAAATGAACTCATAAGTCCCTGAAAAGCCATTACCATACCTACACTAAATTTCCCTTTAATTACAAGGAATATACTGCTTATTAAAATAATACACGTCATAATGGAGTTTATTACGGCAGGTATAAGACCAGAATTTATGCTGAAAATCTGGAACTTTGCATTCTGTCTGTTACTACTTGCAAGATATCCTGACCATTTTTCGAAAAAGCCCTCCTCAGCTCCTGCACTTTTAATTGTTTCAATCATTTCAATACCCGAAACAGTAAGTCCCCTAAGCTTTCCTTCATCTCTCATGAACACACGAAGAATATTAGTTCTTTCATTTGAAACGATTCTTGAAACTACAATATTAATAATAACTGATGTGATTCCAAGTACAGTTAAAATAACGCTATATCTAAGAATTACAACAAGATAAAAAATCATTACTAAAAAATCGAGTACAGTCGGTGCAAAAGTATAGACAATTGTCGTAGCTATAGATGCATTTGTCATTTTACGCTGCTCAATATCTCCTACTAATCTCTGGGAGAAAAAGTTCATCGGCAGATGCAGTACTTTCCACATGTACGAAGTATTTCCACTTATTGCAAGCTTTCCATTAATTCTGTAATTTATCAATTCAGATATTATTAATACTGGAATCTGTATTAGCAAAAATATGATGGTAAATGCAAGGAACGGAATAAACCATGAAGGGTTAGAACCTGTAATAATTTCATCCATGAATATTCTTGAAAGTCCCATACTAACAATTCCGGAAACAGAAGTTATAAGTGTCATTAGTGCAACAAATAATATATCTGTTTTAACCTTACCAACTCTCGATAACGCATAACCTAAAACGGATGGTCTAACTCCGCCTGGGACAAAATTGTCTGATGGTTCAAAGGCAAGACTTATTCCTGTAAAGCCCTCATCAAATTCATCAAACGGCATTTTTAATGTTCCTTTTGCCGGATCATTTATATAAACAGTATTTCCTTTTACACCATTAACCACTATGAAATGATCAAACTGCCAGTGAACAATGCATGGAAAGCCTGCACTTTTTATATCTTCGGCTTCCATTCTTAATCCCTTTGCGCTTAAGCCATAATTTCGGGCAGCTTTTATTACATTTTTTGCATTCGAACCGTCTCTTGAAACACCACAATCATAGCGGACCTGTTCAAGAGGAAGCCATAAACCATAATAGGCTAAAATCATCGCAAGACAAGCTGCACCACACTCTACAGCTTCAAGCTGCATGACAACTGGCGTTTTTGCTATTTCATTTTTTAAAGGCTTTTTTATTTTTACAGCCATTTGCTTTCTAGTGCTCCTCTTTTAATATGTATCGTTTTAGTTAATTATGTATTTATATGGATTTATTCTTTTAACAACAATGTATGCCTGATATGATGAATCCTTAAGATTATCTGCACCTATACCATCATCGGCAATAATTTCATATACCCATGTAGCATACTCAAATCCAGCTAAATCCATACTGTATGCATCAATAACTTCCCATGCTTTTTCAGGTTTATCAGCAATTGATTTAATCTTATATGACTTGTTGTTTATTGTAATCTCCATATTGCTGTCAATTTCACTAACTCGGTCAGAGCTGATATACATTCTGATTACATCATCCTCCACAACAGCCACACCAGGTACTGTACTTTCTATTTTTCCGAATATTCCAAAACACACAATTCCAAAAAGGAATATTATTACTGCACCCGTAAACAACCATACTTTAGGCGAAATAACTCTTATATAATCATCAAGCTGTTCAGGTGATGATAATCTGTCCAGACTTTTTTTTCTAAAAATTGATTTTTTTTCTTCCATATATTATTATTTCCTCCGAACTACATCTTAATGTGATGATACAACGAACGTTTTCATGCTTCACATTCCAACAGTCCATAGCATCCATAAATTATATCACATTTTACAAATATTGTGCATATATTTTACTTTGCATTTATTATGCTAAAATAGTAAACTAGATTAGTACAATATACACATTTAACAGGAGTTTTATATATGAGCAAAAAATATAACAATATAATATTTGATATAGACGGAACATTGTGGAACAGCACAGACATTGTCGCAAAGGCATGGATTGAATCAGCAAAGGCTATGGAGCTTCCTTATGAACACATATCTGGCGAACGCCTTTCAAAAGAATTCGGCAAGCCAATGAATGAAATTTTTGACAGTCTTTTCCCTGGAAAGATTACTGATGATATATTAGAAAAGGTTTCTCGCGATTTTTATGAAAGAGAACACGACTTTTTAGAAAGAAACGAATCTGATATTTCTTATAAGGATATGGTAAAGACAATAAAAGAACTTTCTAAAACAAAGAAGCTTTATATTGTCAGCAACTGCCAGTGCGGATATATTGATTTAGTATGTAGAAAATGCAATATTAGCGAATTTTTCAAGGATTCGCTGTGTTTTGGTGACACTAATACACCTAAACATGAAACAATAAAAACTCTAATGAAGCGAAATAATATTTCGACAGATGACACCTGTTATGTCGGCGATACAATGGGCGACTGCAACAGCTCTCACCTCGCAGGAATCGATTTTATTCTTGCCGACTGGGGTTTTGGTGACGTTACAGGTGCAGAACACACAGTAAAATCGTTTAATGAGCTTTACGATTTACTTATGAAGAAATAATTTCTTTAGTTATTATTTATTCTTGTAGACGGATTTCGTATGGAGTTATTTATCAAAGAACTGATTGATTCCATATAGTAAACCGTCTGCTAGTATACTAAGACTTTCATCATCATGCTTTGAAGCCGCATTTCCAAGCTCAATATCAACTGATGGAACTGTACTGAAGGATGTCTGTGTCAAATCAATGCTCATTGAACCATCTTTATAAATCTTACAGCCATTTTCCTTTAGTCCAGTAATCAGGCTTTTCCCAAGTATTTCATGTTTTTCCCAAACACTTGATACTGGTGCCATATTTTTAATACCATCTGGTGTAGAGATATAAAAACAGCCTTTATCATAGTCAAGATTGTCCCCATCAAAATGAATGGCAATATGACATGCAGCAACATTATTACAAATAACTGTTCTTGCAATGTTATCTAGCTGAACATCGTCAGAATCTCTTAACATAAGCACATCGTAACCTTCAGAGAGTAATTTCTCTTTTAAAATCTGTGCTACTTTAAGTGTAATATCAGACTCTTTTGTGCCGTCTAAAAAAGTCATACCACCTGATACAGCAATCGACTTTATAGCACCTTCAGATGTCGTACCACCTGTTACTTTAGGCGTCTTATCTGGATGACAATATGTTTTTACTTTATCTCCACCTTTTGTTCCGTGACCAGCATTAATTCCAATGATAATGTCTTTTCTTGAGCTCATAGCCCTGCTCAAAGTTGCACAACCACCGTTTATTACTGAAAAATCAGCATACTGCCATGTTTTATCTATATTTATTTCACTGCTAATATCGTACTCACTTATATCAGTTACCGTTTCATCGCTGACACCATACTCGCTTATGTCATTTATCACTTCATTGCTGGCATCGTTCTCACTTATGTCATTTATCACTTCATTGCTGGCGTCGTTCTCACTTATGTCATTTATCACTTCATTGCTGGCATCGTATGCACTTCTGTCTACGATTATTTCATGCCTTATATTATCTGGTGTCTCTACGGTTTTCGCTTCTTTTTTGCATCCAGCAATCAAAATAATTGGAATCAGTAGCACCACAAAAGCAAATATATTTATTTTATTTTTAGGTATATATTTATTTGACATATTAAAACCGACTGTTCTTCTCTCTTTTCCCTGATAGATTCTGCCACTACACTCATATTATTTGATTGCTTTTCGATTATATCCAGTTTTATAATCTATTTCTATTCCGGGCTGAACATTGTAAACATATACACAAAACTGTATGCCTTTTCCCGAATCCTCCACCGAATAAGCCTCCATAATAACGCCACTTGCCAAAAGGTTGTTTCCTTCGAACACAGGCGTTACCCTGTACAAAACATGATTATCATTTCGGTCAAGATATCTGGCCACCTTTTCCTCAAAGGGAAGCATTCCCTCAGCATTCATGTAATGAGTCCCCGTAATTAGATTTTCTTCATTTGCATTTTCTGCGGTCAGACAATAGGCTATAAGATGGCATCTGTTATAGAGATACGGTGGATTTGAATCTACTATACCCTCATATTTTGACTGTTTCCAACCAGTAGGTCTTACACTAGATATTTTACCTCTTTTTTCTGTAGGCATAAGCTCTCTGCATACATTTGCATAAGCTGTACCGCATCTGCCCAAAACATCCAGACTACTATATGATTCAAAAGCCTCTTTAGTATACTCCGATGCACTGAAAAATGGCTTATTATCGTTTATTTCAACATAAGGAATTCCTGAATATTCTGGTACATCAGTTAAAGCCTCAATGCTGCTCTTTGAATCTGAAAATTCTGGATAACACCAATACGTAAAAGCTGCAAATGCAGCAATTATTATAAACGCAAAGGTTCTGAATTTCTTTATTATATTTTCCTTTTTACTTCTGATTAATCCTCGCATTTTATAAATCAAATCTCGATTTTTTATTCATAACAAAGCCTACAAATCCACCGATCATACCACCGATTATATGAGCCATGAATGCTCAATACCAAGCGTCATTACGAGCTGATTACGCCATAATGGTATCGTGTTGACACCGCTTTCATCTGGTGTAAGAGTTAAATTTGGTGTTAAATAATTAATTATATTATTCCATAACCAAATTATATGAACATTTAAAACAACAATCAATACCTTATATTTAATCAAATATCGTTACTTTTAATTAAAAACTTCAGAATCGAAAACAAACACTATAAATAGAACAAAGCATCAAGAACTAACAAATATTCAGTAATATCTCTACCAGACATTTGTTAATTCTTGATGCTTTATATTCAAGCTATATTCGTTTCTAAAAAAATATAAACTCCTATTTAATCTATATGAGCTGTTTTTGTAATCTTTCCAACTGTTTCTGTTTCTTTTCTAGTTCCTTTTTTCGTTCCTCCGCAATTCTTGCTCTGAGTTCTTCATGCGAAAGTTTTAGCAATTCTTCTGGAATATCAAAATGATCTTCTTGTACATATACAATCCTTTCCATTAAATCACCTCCCAAAACTTGATATCATAGGCTTCAGTTAATTCCTTAAGTGCCATGAGTTGTGCCTCATATTCATCATTTGTCTGTTTATAATAATCGGCTACATATAACTCATACATAAGCTTTCTGATATTTTCATTTGACTGATAACAAAAAATTTTTCCATCATGACAAAGTACTATTCCCAAACTATAACCATGTTCCTCGACAGAATTAAAATCAGCTATACTTGGTGGCATACTACATGGATGTGTATGCATTGCTATTATATTCTCTTTTCCCTCAATTGCTTTATTAATAGATTCAGAGTATAAAATCTGTTCCTCTTCAAATGAATTTGTTTCTTTAGCAATAACCTGTATCTTGTCCGAATCAATCCAGTACATATCCTCATACAATGTTCCTGAACGATGTAATAGCATCTCTTTTGCTTTTGTATATAATAGGCGGCTTAAGTCAGTATTATCTGTTATTTTATCAAACTTCTTTCGATATTCTCCACTTGAAATATAATTACTATCAACGGTAGTTGACTTATTTCTTCCATATCGCTGAAACTCAAAATATTCGCTCAAGCTATCACCTACCCTTCATATCCCTGATCATTTAGACAAAACTACGTATAACTATTATATATCAAAAGACCCATTTTTACAATTCAATGAAAATTTCATTACTGACATCATATGCACATTTTCCATTATAGTCTCTGCCTTCACATGTATATTTGCGGAGTATCCCATTTAAACTCTCTCATATCAACATGTCCGTCAACAAATCGAATACCTTCTTTTTCAAGTAACTCTATCTGCTTATTTTCTCCACCAAATGCAAACGCTTTTGACGGCAATCCATCCTTTGTAACCACCCTGTAACATGGAATATTATCGGGGTCTGGATTTGCATGAAGCGCATAACCAACAACTCTTGCTAGACGCTTGTTACCTGCTAACGCTGCCACCTGACCGTAGCTCGCCACTTTTCCATATGGAATCTGCTTTACAACTTTATATATTTTATCAAATGTATTTTCTTCTGACATACCAAACCTATCACAAATGATTGTGTAATTTCAAACTTATTACATATAATTATATCAATTACAATATACGCTTTCAACAGCGTTAAAACAGGGGATGGTTATATTCTCACCATCCCCTATCATATCATTCACTTATTTTATTCGTTGTTATTTCTTATATCCACACTTAGGACATACACCGTCTTCATTCATTGTGACGCCACACATTGGGCATCTGTCCATTGTTTTATTTACATCATATTCCTGAGTCGCTGCATTATCACCACTATGGAACGTTATCTTCGCGATATTTAGTTTGTCTTTCAAAAGATCGTATACAATCTTAATCATTCCTTCTACTGTCATAGTCTCTTTTGTAACAACTAACCTACAGTCTGGATATGCTGTTGCCAGCTCTGTCTTGAATGGCTTACCCTTCATACAATTCTGCGGATGACCATTTTTTATACCCTGCTTCTCATATACATCAAGTATTGCTGGTAAAAGC
The DNA here is from genome assembly GCA_045627905.1 of Lachnospiraceae bacterium. Classification (GTDB taxonomy): domain Bacteria; phylum Bacillota; class Clostridia; order Lachnospirales; family Lachnospiraceae; genus UBA2868. Next base: position 18,757 of record JAZQOO010000051.1, read on the forward strand.
GGATCGTCTTCTCTAAGAATCAATGCATGGTCAAAATTTTTCAATACATCCCATGCTGTCTTTTTTATTTCATTACATGGAAAAACCATATTTACACCATCATTAACAG
>JAZQOO010000052.1:0-5140 GCA_045627905.1 Lachnospiraceae bacterium
AATTATAAATTATTTCTTCTTGTTTGCTACTGTTCTCTTAGGACCCTTACGAGTTCTAGCATTTGTCTTTGTCTTCTGACCACGAACAGGAAGACCTTTACGGTGACGGATACCTCTGTAACATCCGATTTCCTGAAGTCTCTTAATGTTCATAGCAACTTCTCTTCTTAAGTCACCTTCTACCTGGTAGTCAGCATCGATAACTTCACTGATACGCTTAACTTCGTCGTCTGTTAAATCTCTACAACGAGTATCAGGATTAACGTTTGCCTTCTCAAGAATCTTTGTTGCTGAAGGTCTGCCGATACCGTAAACATAAGTTAATCCGATTTCGACACGCTTGTCTCTTGGTAAATCAACACCTGAAATACGAGCCATTTTGTTTCCTCACTTTCATTTTTTAAACTACTGCCTGCTCATTCACAGACTAAATTGAATGGGTCACTCTCAAGGAGTGCCACCCCTTATAAATGTTTTCCATCTATCAAGAAAACTCGGGGCTTTTCCGTATTAATAATACGGTTTCAATCGTAGATGACTCGTAAATTTATATATATAAAAATAGAACCATCCAGTCATGTAACGTGTTCAGATTAAATTAGCCCTGAACCTGCTTGTGCTTTGGGTTTTCGCAGATAATTCTTATCTTACCCTTTCTCTTGATAACCTTACACTTTTCGCATATAGGCTTCACTGATGATCTTACTTTCATGATAAACCTCCTTCTTTACATGCATCAAAAACGCATACATAAACTTATATGTACGCATTTAAGATACGGTGCGTGAAAATAGACCGTTTAACATTATATTACTTAAAACAATAAAAAGCAACAAACTTTTCATTATTTTTTTGTTAAAAATAGAGATTTTCTCAAAAAAACACTATTTTTGTGCAATTTGACTACTTATCTCTCCAAGTAATTCTACCTTTTGACAAGTCATAAGGACTCATTTCTAGAGTAACCTTGTCACCAGGAAGAATTCTGATGAAGTTCATACGAAGCTTTCCACTGATGTGTGCAAGAACCTCGTGACCATTTTCAAGCTGTACTCTGAACATTGCATTTGGTAATTTTTCCAAAACTGTTCCTTCGATTTCAATTACATCGGATTTTGCCATGTTAGTCTCCTGTTATTTAATATTAAACTTTGTCTTTGTATTTTCGCATCTATAATACTAAAGTCACTTGACTTTGTATTTCATCATTAATCTGTAAAATTGCCGAGTGTCAATATTTCTGGCTCACCATCTGTTATTAAAACGGTGTTTTCATAATGCGCTGATGGCGAACCATCTGCTGCAACAACTGTCCAGTCATCATCGAGCCATTCAACCTCCCATGTTCCAAGATTTACCATCGGCTCAATTGCCAACGTCATACCTGGTCTAAGTAAAGGTCCTCTTCTCTTTTGTTCAAAATTTGGAATCTGTGGATCTTCGTGTAGCTTTGTTCCAACACCGTGACCGACAAGGTCCTGTACAATCCCATATCCAAACTTATTAATATATGCTGCAATCGCATTTGAAATATCGAATAAATGATTTCCTGCCTTTGCCATTTTTATTCCTTCAAAAAATGACTGCTTTGTAACTTCCATAAGCTTTTTAACATCATCACTTACTGTTCCGACTGCATATGTTCTTGCTGCATCAGAATGATAGCCCTTGTAAATAAGCCCTGCATCCAGACTTATAATATCACCATCCTTAAGAATAACATTCTTTTTCGGAATACCATGCACAACCTCTTCATTAACAGATGTACATATAGAAGCTGGATAGCCGTTATAATTCAGGAAATTAGGAATACCCTCCTGCTCTCTTATAAGCTTATCACCATATGCATTTATTTCATATGTAGATATACCTGGCTTAATAATTTTACTTAATTCATTGTGAACGTACTCAAGACGTTTACATGATTCTTTAATTAACTCTATTTCTCTTTGTGACTTAATAATTATCGCCATCTCTATACCCCAATCAGCAATTATTTATTTAAAATAATTATCCAAGAATTGCTGTGATGTCATCAAATACCTTGTTAACATCCTGTGTTCCATCAACCTCTTTAAGAATACCCTTGTTTGAATAATACTCAATAAGTGGCTGTGTCTGATCATGGTATGCCTTAAGTCTTGCCTTAACTGTTTCTTCCTTATCATCATCACGAATAACAAGTGCTTCACCACAAACGTCACAAATACCTTCTGCCTTTGGTGGAACGTTAACGATATGATATGTTGCACCACACTTAAGACATGCACGTCTTCCTGACATTCTCTTTACAATATTTTCATCTGGTACATCAACATTGATTGCATAATCAATTGACTCATTAAGCTTTGATACAGCTTCATCAAGAACCTCAGCCTGAGGAATTGTTCTTGGGAAACCATCAAGTACATAACCATTCTTACAATCATCTTTTGCAACTCTGTCAAGTAAGATTTTTACTGTAAGCTCATCTGGAACAAGCTGTCCTTTATCCATATATGACTTAGCTTCCATACCAAGAGCTGTACCCTCTTTGATATTTGCTCTAAAAATATCTCCTGTTGAAACGTGAGGAATATTGTACTTAGCAGCAATCTGCTTAGCCTGTGTTCCCTTACCTGCACCAGGTGCACCTAACATAATAATCTTCATGTTTAAATACCTCCGTATTTTATTTATATATATCATTTCAGCTTCAAATCACTGTTCCTATATCTGGAGCTCAAATTATATAACAAATATAGTTTTAATGTATTTAGTAAGATAAGGCAAGGCAGCCTAACTACCTTGCCCTATATCTTAGTAGCACCTTAAATTAATCATTTAAGAAGCCTTTATAATTACGAACAAGCATAAGTGATTCAACCTGTTTCATCGTTTCAAGAATAACACTTACAATGATAATAAGTGATGTTCCACCAAATGAAACGCTTGCTTTAAATAAACCGTTACAAATAATTGGTACCATTGCTACAATTATAAGTCCAACTGCACCGATAAATACGATGTAATTAAGAATCTTTGTAAGGTACTCATTTGTTGGCTTACCTGGTCTGATTCCAGGAATAAATCCACCCTGTTTCTTCATATTTTCTGCTACTTCCATAGGATTAAATGTTATTGATGTATAGAAATAAGCAAAGAATACAACAAGTGCAGCATATATGATAGCACCTACTGAATATCCCCAGTTTGATGGGTTAAACCAGTGTGATGAGCTTAATACATATAAAATCTTCTGCCATACGCCTGCCTTCTGTGGAAAGAATGAAGACATAATAACAGGTAACTGCATAATACTTGATGCAAAGATAATTGGAATAACACCACTTGTATTTACCTTTAAAGGAATATGTGATGACTGTCCACCGTATGTTTTACGACCCTGAATTTTCTTTGCATACTGTACAGGGATTCTTCTTTCAGCACCATTTAAGATAACTGTAAGAATAATTGTTCCTATTACAACTGCTGCAAGAATGCAGAGTGCAAGGAAACCTGTTGCAAATGACTTTCCAGAAACAAACTGTCCGAAAAGTGATGTGAAATCCTGTGGCATACTTGCAATAATATTAATTATAAGTACGATAGAGATTCCGTTTCCAATTCCATGCTCTGTAATCTTTTCACCAATCCACATAAGGAATGCTGAACCAGCTGTTAAAGCTGCAATAACTGTGATTACATTAAGAGCATTATACTTTTCAAGAAGTCCCTGACGACCAAAGCCGATTGCCATTGCTGTTGATTCGAAAAGTGCAAGTCCTACTGTCACATAACGTGTAATAGATGCAATTTTCTTTCTTCCATCTTCGCCTTCCTTCTGCATTTCCTCTAATTTAGGAATTGCAATTGTTAAAAGCTGCATTATGATAGAAGAAGTAATATAAGGTGTAATGTTCAAAGCAAATACAGACATATTTTCAAATGAACCACCAGTAAAAGCATTTAAGAAGCCAAATGAATCCTTTGACTGTGATGCAAACCAGTTAGAAAAATACGTTCTGTCTGTACCAGGTACAGGAAGCTGTGAACCAAGTCTAACTACAACAAGCATTAAGAATGTGAAAAACAGCTTGTTTCTGATATCCTTAACCTTAAAGGCATTTTTGACTTTCTCAAACATTAGATCACCTCTGTTTTTCCGCCAAGTGCTTCAATCTTTTCAACTGCTGATGCTGAAAAAGCATTAGCCTGAACTGTAAGCTTCTTAGTCAATTCTCCGTTTCCGAGTATCTTAACTCCATCCTTTGGATTTTTGATAATTCCAGCTTCGATAAGACTTTCAACATTTACTGTAGCGCCGTTATCAAATGCTTCAAGTACAGAAATATTTAAAGTAACGATTTCCTTAGTGTTTCTGTTCTTGAATCCACGCTTAGGAATACGTCTGTATAAAGGCATCTGACCACCTTCGAAACCTACTCTTGGTGCTCCTGAACGAGCCTTCTGTCCTTTATGTCCTTTACCGGCAGTCTTTCCGTTTCCTGAACCATGTCCACGGCCTCTTCTAAAATTATCACTGTGCTTTGAGCCAAGTGCTGGCTGTAAATTTGATAATTCCATTTCGACTCCTCCTATTAGTTTTCTTCAACCTTAACTAAATGACAAACCTGCTTAAGCATTCCTCTGATTGCTTCGTTGTCTGTGAACTCTTTTGTCTTATTAAGCTTTGTAAGACCAAGTGCTTCAACAGTCTTTTTATGCTTTGGAATAGCACCGATTGTCGATTTTACTAAAGTAACTTTTAATGTCTTTGCCATGTTAATCCCTCCTATAATTCTTCAACTGATTTACCGCGAAGACGAGCTACATCTTCTGGGGACTTTAACTGACTAAGTGCTTCAATAGTAGCAAGTACTACGTTCTGCTTATTATTTGAACCAAGTGATTTTGTACGTATATTCTTAATACCTGCCATTTCGCAGACAATACGTGCAGGACCACCTGCAATAATACCTGTACCTTCAGGAGCCTTCTTAAGAAGCACGTTTGCCCCACCGAATTTTCCTGTGAAATCATGTGTGATACTCTTCTTATCATCAAGTGCAACTTCGATAAGATTCTTCATTGCATCTTCTTTACCCTTACGAACTGCTTCAGGGATTTCAGTTGCTTTACCTAAGCCTGCGCCTACATG
>JAZQOO010000053.1:0-10105 GCA_045627905.1 Lachnospiraceae bacterium
GGACAATACACTTGATTATTATAATAAAAATGCAGATGAGTTTGTCCAGGGAACACTTTCTGTAGATTTTAAGCAAACACAGGATAGATTTTTGGATAAGCTACCTGATGGAGCTTATGTACTTGATTTTGGCTGTGGATCTGGTAGAGATACAAAATATTTTATAGCCAAAGGATATAATGTGGAAGCTACAGATGGTTCAGAGGAACTATGCAAGATTGCAAGTGATTATACAGGTGTCTATGTTAGGCAAATGCTTTTTGAGGAACTCGATGCAGTAGAAAAATATGATGGTATATGGGCATGCTCTTCTATACTGCACATACCACGATTGACATTATCAGAAGTATTTACGAAGATGGCTACGGCATTAAAAGGTAGAGGGGTCGTCTATACCTCATTTAAGTATGGCAGCTTTGAAGGTGAACGGAACGGCAGATATTTTACAGATTTTACGATAGAAAGCTTTAAAGAATATTTGCAGGATATAGAAGAATTTGAAATTGAAGAATACTGGATTACAGGAGATGTAAGACCGGGCAGGAGTGAAGAGAAATGGCTGAATCTGATATTACGAAAATCGGATATGGGTTAAATATTGACGGGAAGTACTATAACACTCTTGATATTGAAGGATTCTCGTTAATGATGAAGGAACCATCATATTGTTATAAGTTTTACTGGTTAGAGGCAATTGTCCAGCTGATATCAGAGGGAGTTAAAGAAACTACCTTTGATGCAATTATTGATGAGATGATATGTAATGCCTGGTATTCTGTTAGAGAGTTCCATATACATCTTAGTGGTATGCAGCTGGATGGACAAGTTAGAGATGTGTTTACAGATGAGCCAGTGATATCGAAGCAGTATGATGTAGATCACTTCATACCGTGGTCATTTGTAATGAATGATGAATTGTGGAATTTGATGCCAATGGATTCATCGTTAAATTCGTCAAAGAGCAACAGACTTCCGAAATGGGATCCATTTTTTATTAGATTTGCAAAGAATCAGTATATTATGTATCAGCTGATTCATGAAAAGGCTGGTATTAGAAAATTGTACGAGTTTTGCTATAGAGATAACCTACATTCAATTTGGGCAGGACAGGAACTGTATCGCAAGGGAAATAGTGAAGAAGAATTTATGGGAATCCTGCAGAAAAATATGCAGCCAGTGTATGATTCTGCTAGAAGACAAAGATATGAGGTTTGGAAATATTAATCGTGAAAAAGCTAATGAAAGTTATACTGATTTTGATAATTATAATAGTCGTAGCGCTAATAGGAATATTCATTTGGGAACGTAGTCATGTATCTTTCCATGAAGAAGAAAATGGTGCGTCATCAATAGCAATTATTGGCGGTGCCGATGGACCAACATCTGTTTTTCTTGCTGGTAAAATTGGAAATGAATCAGGAGGTCAAAATATGGGTTATACACAGATAAATATGGATGTAGCAAAAAGCATTTTTGAGGTCCCGGGTGAATATATTATTCTGGATGTAAGACGAGAAGATGAGTTTGCAGAAGGTCATATTCCAGGTGCAATTAATGTTGCAAATGAGGATATTGAGGACAAGGAAATAGTAGAGCTACCTGATAAAAATCAGACCATTTATGTGTACTGTAGAAGTGGAAATAGAAGTAAGCAAGCTTCTGAGAAATTGGTCAAGTTGGGTTATAAAAATATCATTGAGTTTGGCGGAATTATTGACTGGAAAGGTGATATAGAAAAGTAATTTTAGTCGTAAAAGTGTATATGATTTTTATATTAATAAGGAGTCTGGAGATATCCATATAGTAAGCAAAAAATGAGGCAACAGACACCCTGCTTGCGAAATTTGCAAAATCCTTTTGAAAGAAAAAGGTGTACGATAAATGTCCTTTAATTAATCAATAAATATAGACTTATTAGACAAAATAAGGGATAATAAAGGCATCAAATCCAAAGGGGAACGTGGTATGTCCAGAGGAACTAATCAGAAATTTAAATTCACATATTTAATGAAAATCATGCAAGCTAAGACAGATGATGAACATAGTCTTACAATGTCACAGATAATGGATGAGCTTGAGAAATATGATGTAACTGCAGAAAGAAAAAGTATTTATGCTGATTTTGCAGATATGACAGAAAAGTTTGGTGTAGAGGTCATCAAGGAACAGATAGGTCGAGAGACATATTATCATGTAGGTGCGAGAAAGTTTGAACTCGCAGAGGTTAAACTTCTTATAGATGCTATTCAGTCTTCAAAATTTATTACTCAGACTAAATCAAGAGAACTGATTACAAAGATTAAGAGTTTTGTAAGTGAGCATCAGGCAAAACAGTTACAGCGTCAGGTATTTATTAATGACCGTGTAAAGACAATGAATGAATCTGTATATTACAATGTCGATTACATTCATACAGCAATTAATGAGAATAAGAAAATCAAGTTCAAATATTATCGCTGGGATATAAATAAGAAGCTTGTACCAAGACATAATGGTGACTGGTTCATTGTAAGTCCGTGGGCTCTTACTTGGGATGATGAGAACTATTACATGGTTGCATACGATGAACTTGATAATCAGATTAAGCATTATCGTGTAGATAAGATGATGCGAATTTCTATAGAAGAAGAGAAGCGTGCCGGTAAAGAAGAGTTCAAAAACTTTGATATGGCAGAATATTCTAAGTCAACATTCGGAATGTATCAGGGAAAGAAGACTTTAGTAAAAATAGTATTTGCTAATCCTATGGTTGGTGTATTTATTGACAGATTTGGCAAAGATATCACTATCAGAAAAGTGGATGATGAACGTAGTGAGATTAATGTAAATGTTAATGTCAGCCCACAGTTCTTTGGATGGATATTTAGTCTTGGAAAAGATGTTAAGGTTGCTGGACCAAGCGAAGTTGTAGAAGAAATGAAGAAGGAAGCGGAAGCATTTCTTGAAAATATGAAATAGAAAGATGGTTATACAGACAGGCAATTGCTGCAAATCATTACTGTGGTGATTGCCTGTTTTCTGTTGGCGTTTTTAACGGACAGCTCGTAAACTATTGAATTTCGGTTACAAAACGGAATTTTCATGTTACAACGGGAAACTCGGATTACAATTCATCCTTTTAGTGCATGTTATGATATATGAGAAAAAAAGCTTATATTTAAAAATATAATTTAACTTATACTACAGGTACAATGATTATTTCAATTGTGTTTGTTATAATATGTTGGGAAGTTTCTACAGTAGCGATAATGAATTAAAGAACTATGTGAAGGGAGTGGTCAGTCATGAAGATGCAATATCCTGTAATCGATATAACAAAAACTGGACAGAATATTAAGTGGTTAATGCAACTGAAAGGATTTACCGTGAAGGATATTCAAGAATTTTTAGGACTGAGCGCTCCTCAGAGCATTTATCACTGGTTTGATGGTCGAAATTTGCCTACTATAGACAATTTATATGCATTAAGTGAACTGTTTCAGGTTCCGATTGATGCAATGTTAGTAGGAAATAGAAGGTTTGAATATAGATGTCAGAATGATATGTATCGGAGATTGCTTGTATATTATGAAAAGTTAAATGAGCTGAAAGCTAGTTAAAAAAGTGATTTATAATTATACAAACATCGTATGAACCATTCTGGCACTAGTCTGAGAATGGTTCTATTTTTGTTTTATTAGATTTATATTTATAACAATATATAATGAACATGATCGTTTTGTTTTGCACAGCAGTAACAGATAGTGTATGCAGAAAAGTTTCATTAATCAAATAAGAAAAAGCTTATGTAAGAAGAAGCGCATAGGGAGATTGCGGAGTAACCCCCTTTTGCTTATCCTATGGTTGGTGTATTTATTGACAGATTTGGTAAAGACATCTCCATAAAAAAAGTAGATGATGAACATAGCGAGATTAATGTAAACGTTAATGTCAGCCCACAGTTCTTTGGATGGATATTCAGCCTTGGAAAAGATGTTAAGGTTGCTGGACCAAGCGAAGTTGTAGAAGAAATGAAGAAGGAAGCGGAAGCATTTCTTGAAAATATGAAATAGAAAAAGAGTCAAACCTACTGGATGATAATCAGGTGATTGTCGAAGAAAAACTTCGGAAGTCGCCTGATTTTTTTTACTGGCATTTTTAATGGACAGCATTTTTTTTAGAGTATATTTATAAAAATAATGAAAAACTCTGGAGGGAGTGTATGAAAAGAATTTGGTTTTGGCTGAATAAAAAGAAGCGAATTAAAGAAAAAAAGTGTGGACAGTGTTGTTTGAGATGCAAATTTTATGAGGAATGCATAAAGGACGGCTAATCCATTTAGTAAAAACGGTTGCGGTGTAAGTATGCGAAAGAGAGGTTGATGGATGAATGTTAATTCGGAGCAAAAAATTATATACGATGCTTATATTAAATTCCAAAGCCTGATTGGCGGAATGAAGACTACAACTGAGAAGAAGAGAAAAGCATTTCGTGATGAACTGTTTCGATCTGTTGATAAATGCGTGATGGCTTTATCAAGTAGTAACTATACGCATGCAGAGAAGAATAAGGCTTATAACAAGGGAAGATTTTTTTATCAGCAGTACTGTGGATTGAAAAGGACATATCCTGAACTGATAACTAATAGCTTAGATAATAAGGTTGACCAGTTACTTGTTCAGATGTCTGTTCAGGCAGCGCAGTATATTGAAAGGTTTCGAAAGAATGAAATAGGTGGAACAAGAATCAATATCGAGAGTATTTTCAGCGAAAATGTAAATATCAAAAAGCTAATGAACCAGCCAATGGATGTCATATTGAAGGATGCTTTATCAGATAGAAGATTTTCCATAGTGAGCAAGGTGGATCAAAATGTCTATATTACTCAGTCAGGACAGAAATATCATAGAGCGAACTGTCCATTCTGTAAGAGATTTAAGCTTACTGAAACAACGCATTCAAAGGTTACAAACGCTGGCTATGAACCATGTAAATGTATTGGAACAACTGATAAGGTACATATTAATCTGCAGAATGCAGTTTCCACAAGTGCTGATAATTTGGGCAAGGGGGTACTATCGGTATTTATTGATGAATCTATCAGGAACTCCTATTGGGCTACGTTTGATCCGACATTAGCAGATAAGCAAGCAAGCTATAGTTACATTATATGTGAAGGTTTTCTCAAAAGTGAGAATCAGATTACTACTGAAAACACTTTGTATCAGAATGCATGCCTAGCAAATGAAGCGCAAGATACAACATATTCAGCAATCGAAGCTATAAGTGCAGTGTTATTGAAAATAGCATTTAATTATGATTTTCATGGGGATGTCATTATTTATACTGATAACACTGGTGCTGTAGATAACTGGTATAAGGTAAACAGAAATCAGTTTTTGGCAGAGCAGTTTGAGAGTGTGAAGATAACTTATATACCTAGGAAACAGAATAAAAAGGCAGATGCGGTTGGACGTAAGGTAAGTTTTTCAAGTGTTCCTGTTGAAATAATAGACTTAATTAAGCTTAAGTTTGAAAATTATTCAAAGCTTGAGGAAGAACTTAAATTTGTAAAAACTTTTTTTCCAGAACCTCGTTATAATATTCCGAATTTGCTTGAGGAATTAAGACTGTTAGCTGATGAGAAGGGAGGAAAATAGGATGGGATACATAGTTCTTGATATATTGTGGAACTTGGGACTTGTTGGGAAAAGGGTTCAATATTCAATTACTGAGATTGTGGCGATAAGGCTAGATGATGAGATACATAGCATAGATTCTTTCAGATTTATTAAGGAGTCAGAGGATGGATATTTAAAATCTGAGCTTCATTTTGATGTGGATGGTAAGATATCTGTTGGTAGTGATAAGGAAGGATGGATAGAATTCAGTAAATGGGTAGGGCAAGAGGATGTAATTCTGGTCTGGGATAAGAATCTTGATAAGCTTGTTAAAAATATGAATAAAGAAGCGAGAGGCAGTATTAGTCCTAAAAGGTTTATTCATATGGAGGACTTGTATGTTGCCATGACATCAAGTGTAAGAGCAGATATTCCGAAATATATGACTGCAATGAAAGAAATGGGATTATCATTTGATCAGTCGATGGTTAGATACCCAATATATAAAGCACAAAGCATGGTAAGACTTTATAGAAAACTTAGGATAGTTGGTATCAAGCATCTTGATGTCAAATATGAACAATGTGTAAGAACAGGTGATTTTTCCCCTATTTATGTAACAAATTTCTTTCCTAAACTCGATAGAATAGAGGCTATAAATAAAACTAAAGAAATTCGCGAATTGTTGAGAAAAGGTGGGGTAGAAGCAAGAGTTACTGGATGCATAGTAAAGTTTGAAACAAGCCATGCAAACTTTGTATTTAATTATGATGCGGAAAAGGGAAAGCTTACATATATATCTAAAAGTTATTATAAAGGATTGAGGTCAGAGAATGTTGCTTTAGATAATTCTATGGATATGCCTGCAATTCTTGAAACATATATTGCGAAAGCTAAGGAAATAGATAAAAGACTTGCACATGGTGTTGGCAGTAAAGAGGTTATCGCTATATTGAAGAAGCTGTGTGTATAAATATTATGAGGATACTATGGAGATGTTTAAGCTAAAGAATTATGTGATTTAGGGTCTTTATTAAGTGTATTTTAATTGACACTTTTCGTATCAGCGCGTACACTAAACGAGAGACAATCGGAGAAAGAAGACAGTTGATGTATAGAAATCATGTCGGGATTTTGGAGCAGCTGTTGGTAAGGCGTTTTCTGACGGAATGAAGCTTAAATAATAAAGAGAGCAGCACGAGTTGGACATACAATGGACATCGCTAATATGATTCTATTTCTTTGCTCTGATAAGGCAAGTTGTATCAGTGGAGAGAATATTTGCATCGACGGTGGAATGACTAAACAGATGATATATCACGGTGAGTATGGTTGGAGTTATGAGGATAATGATGAAGGAATATAAATTCTATGGTTGGCAGACTGCAGATGTTCCTGCAGTTAATGAAGAATTTAAAGGGATAAAAGACCCTAGACACCTATATGATTTGTTATCAGAAATCTGGTGCGCTGATACCTGTGCACCAAGAATGAGAGATGGCTGGTCAAAAGAAAATATGACGTTGGGACAATGCTCGATTACTGCTTTTCTTGCACAGGATATTTTTGGTGGAGAGGTATATGGAATCTTAAGAAGTGGTGGCAATTATCACTGCTACAATGTGGTTGGTGATTGCGTTTTTGATCTGACAAGTGAGCAGTTTTTGCGAAGTAACAAGTCAAGTTCTAAGCTTATTCAAGAATTAGGTAACTGCTGTGATGAGGAGACGAGTGCTCTTAATGAGGATGAGGTTTTATCTTATGAGGATAATCCGATTCAGAGTCGTGAGGTTCATTTCGCAAAGGAAGAGAAGCGGCTTAGATATGAATATCTAAAAGAAGAGCTGAAGAAAGCAATAGTTGGATTATGATGATTGAGTTATTTTAGACTTAGGAGATGTAATAAGTATGGGAAATGAAGGTGGTACATGGGTAATGTATGGTGTTGAGCCTGATGACCCGGAATGTATACATACAGTTGATGAGGCAATTGAATATATAAATGAGATTGGATTTTTGCCACTTTTTAGGAATGAAATTCCTGGTTTTTCACTAGAGGAGCGCACAATAGCTGAGCACTGGTGGTCAGAAAATCCTGATATTGACCCATGGGAATGGAGAGCTATTATTGCTAGAAGCGGTAAAATAGCATACGGAAAATTTTTTGATGGAAAAGCAGGTTTTATTTCCAAAGAATGGCTTCCATACTTTGTAAATTATCGCCGAGACGGTTATGATTTTGATGCTCTTTGGGAAGATGGAAAGGCATCTAGACGTCAGAAAAAGATAATGGATTTATTTGAGGAAGAAAATGAAGATGTGGAGCTTTATTCACATGAAATTAAGCAGAGAGCTGGATTTGGCAAAGAGGGTGAAAAAGGCTTTGATGGCACAATTACAGGCTTGCAGCATATGATATATTTATGTGTCAGAGATTTTCGCAGAAAGAAAAACAAAAAAGGACAGGAATATGGTTGGGCAGTAGCTGTATATGCAACTCCTGAGCATATTTTTGGAAATGAATATGTAAAATCTGCATATAGCGAAAATCCACTTGATTCCGGAAATAAGATTGTAAAATATATTGAGGATGTGTATCCGGTTGCATCAACATCTCAGATTAATAAGCTGCTTGGTGTACCCGTTGGTACTTCTCATAAGAAGAGATAAAACTAAATTGAGACAGAGGATTCCTCTGTCTCAATATTTTAAACCATCTTCTCTACAGCCTTTACCCATGCATGATTTGGGTCATCGCAAGGAGTGAGCTTTCTAGTATCATTAGCGGCCATTACCCATAGATAATAAACCTGATATCCCGGCGCTGCAGCGACTGGATGATATCCATCCTTAATCGCAATGCTGTCGCCATCTTTTACAATGTAGCTTTCTCTTAAAGACATATCATCACTGTACATTACCTGAATTCCGAAACCCTGACCTGGATTTACTTTGAAGTGATAAATTTCCTCCATATTTACTTCGTATGGGAGATTGTCTGTATCATGTTTGTGTGATGGATAACTTGACCACTGACCTGGCATACTGTATGTTTCACCTAAAACGATTCTATCAACCTTGCCCTCATAGTTAGAAGTAATAATATCGTTAACATCTCTCTGCCAGTTAAGCTTGCCTCTGTGTTCTGTTACAATATCAGATGCAGTAACAACAAATGCTTCATATTTTTTTCTTGCCTTTACTTTGCATACACCTATTTCAAGCATCATACTTCCAGAAGCTGTAACTGTATATTTAGAATCTCTTGGTACATATACTGTAGTTGGTTTTCCATCAAATACACTTCTTCTTGAGCCTAAATTGTCAAACAATTTATTATCAGCCTCAATGCTACATGTTCCCTGCAATATTACTAAACCAATTTCATATTCACCAGATTCATAATTACCAGTTTCGCCTGGGTTAAGTCGAATCAGGTCAAACCCAATCAAATCAAGTGAAGCGTCATTGTCGACAACTTCCTGATACCCTTTAATATCATTGCCTGCATAAAATCTCTTCACGGTTTATACCCTCCTAAATCAAAAAGATAAAGTTAAAATACTGTTTTCATTCTACCACTTTTTGCAGCAAAATATAATAGTCATCTCGTAGAGCAACGCATTTATAATAAAAATATTATCTGTAAAAATAAATCATACATGATATAATTAGCAGGCTATATAAAAGAAGAAGAATCCCTCCCTGAGTAGAGGACTTCATTTTACAAAGTAAGAATAATAAAATATAAAATAAAATGAATATAACAATAATAAAATCAAATAGAAAAACAGTATCTATCCAGATAAATTCCGATTTGACAGTAACAGTAAGAGCGCCAAAACGCGCATCGCAAAAAGAAATAGAGCGTATTATAAAAGAAAAAGAAGCCTGGATAACTAAGCATATAAATAAATTAAAAGAAAGAAAATCAGTATACGAAGCAACAAATGCAAAGCCTCTTACAAATGAAGATATTCATGAGCTTGCAAATAAAGCATTAAAATATATACCAGAAAGAGTAGTGCATTTTGCAAAAATAATTGGCGTTGATTATGGGCGAATAACGATACGATGCCAAAAAACCAGGTGGGGAAGCTGTAGTAGTAAAGGAAACCTTAATTTTAACTGTCTCTTAATGTTAACGCCAAAAGAGATAATAGATTATGTTGTTGTTCATGAATTGTGTCATAGAAAAGAAATGAATCATTCAAGAGCATTCTGGAAAGAAGTAGAACAGGTGCTTCCTGATTATAAAAAATATGTCAAATGGCTTAAAGATGAAGGGAGCATAATAATGCAAAATATGCATTAAAGCATATTACACTAAAAAAACACAAATATGTGATAGGATTATAAAAATAAATAGCCTGCAAATAAAAAGTCAAGGCTAAATTAGAGAACATTGAAAATTTTATACAGGTTGAAAAGAAGGTATCAAAATAAGACCACCACAACCAGTGCTGGTCAAAATAGTGTTATTGATTATACTTAATCAGATTCAG
>JAZQOO010000054.1:0-18385 GCA_045627905.1 Lachnospiraceae bacterium
CATAGCATTGTAGATAGATGCACGGATACCACCGACTGATCTATGACCCTTAAGGTTTTCAAAACAAGCTTCCTTAGCTTCCTTTAAAAACTTTGCATCAAGATCTGCATCACCTGTAACAAATGGAACATTCATTAATGAACGGTCTTCCTTTACTACTGTACCCTTGAAAAGCTTAGAACTATCAAGGAAATCATAAAGAATCTTAGCCTTCTTTTCATTGTGCTCCTTCATAGCCTGAAGACCACCCATTTTCTTAATCCACTTAAATACTTTACCACAAATATAAATTCCATATGTTGGAGGTGTGTTGTAAAGTGAATCGTTATCTGCCTGTGTCTTCCACTTAAGCATTGTAGGTGTTCCTGCAAGCACATCATCTGTTATTAAATCATCTCTGATAATAGCAATAACAACACCGGCTGGTCCAACGTTTTTCTGAACACCACCGTAGATAACAGCATACTTTGATACATCAACTGGCTCAGATAAGAAACATGATGATACATCAGATACTAAATCCTTACCCTTTGTATTTGGAAGCTCTTTAAACTTTGTTCCATAGATTGTATTATTTTCGCAAATATATACATAATCCATATCATCTGTAATTGGAAGGTCTGAACAATCTGGGATGTATGAAAATGTCTTATCAGCACTTGAAGCAAGTTCAACTGCTTCTCCATAAATCTTTGCTTCCTGAAATGCCTTCTTAGCCCACTGTCCTGTCACAATGTATCCAGCCTTCTTATTTTTCATCATATTCATTGGCACTTCAGCAAAGAACTGTGATGCACCACCCTGTAAAAATAATACCTTATAATTATCAGGAATATTCATAATCTCTCTAAGATCCTTCTCGGCATCCTTAATAATCTTGTCATAAACCTTTGATCTGTGGCTCATCTCCATTACAGACATTCCTGAACCTTCATAATCAAACATCTCATCTGCTGCTTCTTTTAGTACCTCTTCAGGCAAAACTGCTGGTCCTGCTGAAAAATTGTAGACTCTTTTCATTACATCTTCCTCCTAAAACTTATATATGTGTTTTGTATATTTATTAATCACTGATTATTTATTTATTTTTTTGCAAATCCTCTGCGTCAAATGCCTCTTCTATGGCAGCCCCACCTGGAACCATTGGGAATACTTTATCATCTTCGTTAATCACCACTTCAATTACACATGGTGCATTAAGCTTGATAGCTTCCTCTATAGCAGGCATAACTTCTTCCTTCTTTGTAACTCTTATAGCCTTACAGCCGAGTCCCTCTGAAACCTTCACAAAATCAACCTTATCATTTAATACTGTATGTGAAAATCTCTCTCCATAAAATAATGTCTGCCACTGACGTACCATACCAAGTACAGAGTTATTTATAATAACCTGAATAATCGGAATGTTATATCTTGATGCTGTAGCAAGCTCGTTAAGATTCATTCTGAAACATCCATCACCTGCAATATTGAAAACAAGCTTTTCTGGAATTCCAACCTTTGCACCTATTGAAGCGCCAAGTCCATATCCCATAGTACCAAGACCACCAGACGATAAAAACGTACGTGGCTTTGTATATTTGTAATACTGTGCTGCCCACATCTGATGCTGTCCTACGTCTGTAGTTATTATCGCATCTCCTTTTGTTGCCTCATATATCTGCTCTATAACATATGGGCATGTAAGCTTGCTTTCGTCATATCTTAATGGATATTTTTCTTTAAGCTCCTTTATCTCATCTGTCCATTCCTTATGATTAAGCTTTGTTAATCTTTCATTTAAAATCTTAAGAACAGTCTTTGCATCTCCAACAACAGATGCAGTTGTTTTAATGTTTTTATCAATTTCTGCTGCATCAATATCAATATGAAGCACCTTCGCCTTCTTTGCAAAGGTTTTAGCAGATGAAATAACACGGTCTGAAAATCTTGCACCAATAGCAATTAATAAGTCACATTTTGAAACACCTATGTTTGATGCCTTTGTTCCATGCATACCAATCATTCCAGTATACAAATCATCAAGTCCGTTGAAACCGCCCTTACCCATAAGCGAATCACACACTGGCGAATCAATGAGATGAGCAAATGTATCAAGTTCTTCTAATGCATCACTTATTACTACACCACCACCAGTATATATGTATGGTCTTTTTGCATTCGAAATAAGCTTAATAGCCTTTTCTATATCTTCCTCTGAAAACCTGTTCTGTACAGGAATTTCTTCTGGTGTTTTCTTTTCATATTCGCACATAGCAGCAGTAACATCTTTAGTAATGTCTACCAAAACTGGGCCTGGACGACCAGACTTTGCTATTTTAAATGCTTTTCTAATAGTTGACGCTAACTCTTTAACATCTTTTACTATATAGCCGTGCTTCGTAATTGGCATTGTAATTCCAGCTATATCAACCTCCTGGAACGAATCCTTTCCAAGTATTGGAAGCACTACATTACATGTTATTGCAACCATTGGAACTGAATCCATGTAAGCTGTAGCTATACCAGTAACAAGATTTGTTGCACCTGGTCCTGATGTTGCTAGACACACGCCAACCTTTCCAGTTGCTCTTGCGTAACCATCTGCAGCGTGACTTGCACCCTGTTCATGAGATGTAAGATAATGAGTTATCTTATCTGAATATTTATATAATTCATCATATATGTTAAGAATTGCACCTCCAGGATATCCAAAAACTGTATCAACACCCTGTTCAAGGAGACATTCCATAACAATCTGTGATCCATTTAATTTCATATTAAAACCGCCTCCGAATTAACCTTCAATCTTAAGAATAGCACCCTTGTCACCACTTGTAACAAGCTTCTCATAACGTGCAAGATATCCAGTCTTAATCTTTGGTTCTCTAGGAGTCCATGCCTGTTTTCTCTTTTCGTATTCTTCGTCAGAAACAACAAAATCAAGCTTATGATTTGGAATATCAATCTTAATAATATCGCCCTCCTCAACAAGTGCAATAGGACCGCCCACTGCAGCTTCTGGAGAAACATGACCTATTGATGCACCTCTTGATGCACCTGAAAAACGACCATCAGTAATAAGTGCAACACTTGAGCCAAGACCCATACCAGCTATCGCAGATGTTGGATTGAGCATTTCTCTCATACCCGGTCCACCCTTAGGTCCTTCATATCTGATAACTACAACATCACCTGCAACAATCTTTCCTGACTTAATCGCATCAATAGCATCCTCTTCACAGTCGAACACTCTTGCCGGACCTTCGTGCACAAGCATTTCAGGTACAACAGCAGACTGCTTAACAATACCTGAATCTGGTGCAAGATTTCCCTTAAGAACAGCAATTCCACCTGCCTGCATATAAGGATTATCTATAGGTCTTATTACTTCTTCATTTTTATTTATACAGTTCTTAATATTTTCGCCAACACTAAGACCTGTTGCTGTAATACAATCTGTATTAAGAAGACCCTTCTTGTTAAGCTCATTCATTACAGCATATACACCACCTGCTTCATTTAAGTCTTCCATATATGTTGGACCTGCTGGTGCCAAATGACAAAGGTTTGGAGTACGACCACTAACTTCATTTGCAATATCAACATTGAGTTCAACACCGGCTTCATGCGCAATTGCCGGAAGATGAAGCATTGTATTTGTTGAACATCCAAGTGCCATATCAACTGTAAGAGCATTCATAAATGCTTCCTTTGTCATAATGTCACGAGGACGAATATTTTTCTTATATAATTCCATTACTTTCATACCTGCATGCTTTGCAAGTCTGATTCTCTCTGAATATACAGCTGGAATTGTTCCGTTTCCTTTAAGTCCCATTCCAATTGCTTCTGTAAGACAGTTCATTGAGTTTGCTGTGTACATACCTGAACATGAACCGCATGTTGGACAAACATTTTCTTCAAAATATGCAAGTTCTTCATCGCTCATCTGTCCAGCCGCATGTGTACCAACAGCCTCAAACATGCTTGATAATGATCTTTTCTGTCCATGTACATGTCCTGCAAGCATAGGCCCACCTGAAACGAATACTGTAGGAACATTAACCCTTGCTGCAGCCATTAAAAGACCAGGAACATTCTTGTCACAGTTTGGAACCATTACAAGCGCGTCAAACTGATGTGCTGTTGCCATACATTCTGTTGAATCTGCAATCAAATCTCTTGTAACAAGCGAGTATTTCATTCCTGTATGTCCCATTGCAATACCATCACACACTGCGATTGCAGGGAAAACAACTGGTGTTCCACCAGCCATTGCAACACCTATTTTTACAGCTTCGACAATTTTATCAAGGTTCATATGTCCTGGTACAATTTCATTATATGATGAAACAATACCAACTAATGGTCTTTCCATTTCTTCCTTTGTGTAACCAAGTGCATTAAATAATGATCTGTGTGGAGCCTGCTGTGGGCCCTTCTTTACTGCATCACTTTTCATGATTAATCTCCATTCTTAAACTATTAAAATCAATTATTCCACTAAATACGTTCACAGATTAAATCACCCATCTTATCTGTTCCTACAAGTGTACATCCATCTGACATAATATCTGTTGTTCTAAAGCCATCCTCTAAAACTTTCTTTACAGCTGCATCAATACTATTTGCTTCTTCATCGAGATTGAGCGAGTAACGAAGAAGCATTGAAGCCGAAAGTATAGTTGCAATAGGATTTGCAATATTCTGTCCCGCAATATCAGGTGCTGAACCATGTGATGGCTCATATAAACCAAAGCTTGTGTCATTTAATGATGCTGATGAAAGCATACCTATTGAACCTGTAACCATAGATGCCTCATCTGACAAAATATCACCAAACATATTCTCTGTTAAAATAACATCAAACTGCTTTGGATCTCTTACAAGCTGCATAGCACAGTTATCTACTAACATATGTTCAAGCTCTACCTCTGGATAGTCTTTGCTCACTTCATTCACTACAGCTCTCCAAAGTCTGGAAGAATCAAGAACGTTCGCTTTATCTACACTTGTCACTTTATTTCTACGCTTCTTTGCAATTTCAAAGCCCTTTATTGCAATTCTTCTAATCTCATTTTCATCATAAGATAATGTATCAATTGCTTTTTTAATGCCGTTTTCTTCTATTGTCTTTCTTTCACCGAAATAAAGACCACCTGTAAGTTCACGCATTATAACCATATCAAAGCCATCACCTATAATTTCTTTCTTAAGTGGACATGCATCTGATAATTCCTCGTATAAATATGCAGGTCTTACATTGGCAAAAAGATTTAATGCCTTTCTTATTTTTAAAAGTCCTGCTTCTGGTCTCTTTTCAGGTGGTAATTTATACCATGGTGATGTTGAAGTATTACCTCCTATTGACCCCATCAATACAGCATCGCTTGCCTTTGCTCTTTCGATTGTTTCATCTGTAAGTGGAATTCCATGAACATCTATTGAAGCTCCACCCATTAAAAGATTGTCATATATGAATTCATGACCGTACTTAGATGCGACCTTATCAAGTACCTTTTTTGCTTCTCTGACAATTTCTGGGCCTATTCCATCGCCACTTATACATGCTATATTTGCTTTCATTTTAATCCCTCTCGTATATAACTTTATTTAGCTTCTACACCTGTACCTGGCTTTTCAGACTGGATGATTGCACTCTTCTGCATTGGAATACGACAGTTCTTGTTGCTACCGAATTCAACAATAACTGTATCATCAGTAATATCAATTACTACACCATAAAAGCCTGATGTTGTAAGAATTGTATCTCCAACCTCCAACTCTGAAAGCATTGCTGCTATTCTTTTCTGTTCTTTCTTCTGTGGTCTTGACATAAAATAAAAAAGTCCACCAAAAACAACGATATAAAGAGCAATAATTACAAATGAGCCTAAATTATATCCCGCATTTGCTGCTTCCTGTGCTGTAAGTAGTACATTGTTTAACATATTGAAATCCTCTTTTCTTTTATAAATATTTAATATCGGTGTCAAACGCATAATATATATTTACATATTTGTAATATTTTATCATCCATTTAACGCATTAAAGCATATCATACTATATTTCTCAACTTTTTTCAACAATGTTAAGGCTTTATATTATTCTCCTGCCGCCATTGAATCAAGCATATCTTTTTTATATTGTGAAAACCTTTTTTCTTCTATTGATTTTCGTATCTCTTCCATCATGTTATTGTAAAAATAAAGATTGTGCATAACACAAAGTCTCATACCAAGCATTTCCTTTGCTTTTAATAAATGTCTAATATATGCCCTTGAATATTTTTGGCAGGCCGGACACTGACAGCCCTCTTCAATCTCGCGCATATCTTTTTCATATTTTGCATTGAACAGATTTAGTTTTCCATGCTTTGTATATACATGTCCATGTCTTCCATTTCTTGATGGATACACGCAATCAAAGAAATCAATACCTCTCTCAACAGCCTCTAAAATATTTGCCGGAGTACCAACCCCCATAAGATACGTTGGTTTATCCTTAGGTAAATACGGAACAACACTTTCTATTATTTCATACATCTGCTCATGACTTTCACCAACCGCAAGACCACCTATTGAATAACCCGGCAAATCAAGTTCTGAAATACGTTTTGCATGCTCTATTCTAATATCTGGGAATATTGCGCCCTGATTTATACCAAACAACAACTGTTCTTTATTAATAGTATCCTCAAGTGAATTAAGTCTTCGCATCTCAGCCTTGCATCTTTCAAGCCACCTTGTAGTTCTGTCGACCGACTTTTTAACATAATCCCTATCAGCTAACGCAGGCGCACATTCATCAAATGCCATCGCTATTGTAGATGCAAGATTTGACTGAATCTGCATACTTTCTTCTGGACCCATGAAAATCTTTCTACCATCTACATGCGAATTAAAGTACACACCCTCTTCTTTAATTTTTCTAAGTGAGCTTAAAGAAAATACCTGAAATCCGCCTGAATCTGTAAGAATCGGCTTGTCCCATACCATAAACTTATGTAAACCACCGAGCTGCTTTATTAGTTTATCTCCTGGTCTCACATGCAAATGATATGTGTTGGAAAGCTGTATCTGCGTTTTTAATCCCTGCAAATCTTCAGTCGATACAGCACCTTTTATAGCTGCAGCAGTTCCTACATTCATAAAAAGAGGTGTCTGAACAGTTCCATGGACTGTAGTAAACTCTGCTCGCTTTGCATTACCATCTGTACATAGTATTTTATACATAATTCCTCCCGGATTTTCCACTCATTGAACTCTAAAAACAGTGCATATGTGTATTAAAACGCACAAACACTCATATTAATTTTACACTATAATACAGTTATGGTCAAAATGATTTTGCATATTAGCCTGTTATAAAGTATAATTGTACGGTAATTTGTTTTTTACAATTATCGGAGGTAATTATGAGCGGTTCAGTTTTTGGAAATATATTTAAAATAATGACATATGGAGAATCTCACGGCAAAGCGCTTGGAGTTGTAGTTGATGGATGCCCTGCAGGTCTTCCATTATGCGAAGATGACATCCAGAAATATCTTGATTTAAGAAAGCCTGGTCAGTCAGAATTTACTACGACAAGAAGTGAAGGTGATGAGGTAGAAATTTTATCTGGTATATTCGAAGGAAAAACTACAGGCACACCTATTTCTTTAGTTGTAAAGAACACCTCTCAACGTTCTTCTGACTATTCTGAAATTGCAAAATATTATCGTCCAGGTCATGCTGATTTTACATTCGATGCAAAGTACGGTTTTAGAGATTACAGAGGTGGCGGACGTTCTTCAGGTCGCGAAACAATCGGACGTGTTGCCGCTGGTGCAATCGCCATCAAAATTCTCGAATCATTTGGTGTTAACTTTACAACGTTCACTCGTCAGATTGGTCCATTTTCAATTAGCGAAAATACAGACATTTATAATAAAGAGAAAATAAATAAAGATAAGCTGAGAATGCCAGATGAAGCTACATCTCTTAAGGCTCAGGAATATTTAAATGAACTTCGCAATAACACTGATTCGTCCGGTGGAATTATAGAATGTCGAATAAATGGTTTAAAAGCTGGACTTGGAAATCCATGTTTTGACAAGCTTGATGCAAAGCTTTCATTTGCTGTTATGAGCGTTGGAGCTGTTAAAGGAATTGAATTTGGCGATGGCTTTGACGTTGCTAAAATGACAGGTTCAGAAAATAATGACGAATTCATTTTATCAGAAAATGTAGATTCGTCTAAATTCGATATTTCAAAGCATATAACAAAGAAAACAAATCACTCTGGCGGTGTTTTAGGTGGTATGTCAGACGGAAGCGAAATTGTATTTAGATGTGCAGTTAAACCTACTCCTTCTATTGCCAAAACACAGCACACTGTTAACAAATCCGGAGAAGAAATCGAGATATCAATAAAAGGTCGTCACGACCCTGTTGTAGTTCCACGAGCAGTTGTTGTTATTGAGGCTATGGCAGCGCTTACCGTTCTTGATGCTCTACTTGAAGACCAGACAAGTAAACTTGAAAATATAAGATTCTAATTATTAAATATAAAATGCTTAAATCAAGCAGGCTACCAATGATTTCATCGCCTGTTAGTACAAAATAAAAAGGCTCATAACCCGAGCCTTTTTATTTTATAAACACTATTCCGATATTCTTTTATTTTATTCTAAGAAGTGTTATTGTATTACCTTTTTTAACCTTAATCTCTGGTCCATTCATAACAAGTGTTTTCTTTTCTGGGTCAACATTAAAAAATGTTAGCGTATCTGACTCATGATTAAGACTTAACACATGCTTTGTATCTGGGAATATTGCTATATCCTTTGGATAGTCACCACTGATTGGAAGAACCATCCTCTTGCTAAGCATTCCTGTTTCATCATCAATCTCAAAAACACCAATACTATTGTCCCCTGCATTTGAGCAGAAAAGGTATTTATAATCCCATGAAAACTTCATTGCACAGGCAGCCGCATCTGTTGCATGGTAATTATTAAGTGTTGATATTTTCTGAATCCTTTCGAACTCAGGCTTACCATCATCATCTCTGTATGAATATACAACAATTGTATTATTCATCTCATTTATAACATATGCAAACTTACCATCTTTTCTAAATTTAATATATTTAGGAGCTGACTCCTGCTCGCATCTTACCGCATCTACAAGCTTAATCTTTCCGTTAACTGCATCAAACTTATAAAGCTTAACATGGTCAAGTCCTAAATCAGTTGCACAAAGATATTTATTATCTCTTGTCATCTTTACACAGCTTACATGTGGTCTGAAATTTCTTTCAGCGATACTTCCCATTCCTCTATGGAAAACCTCATCCGTTATTTCTCCGATTGAACCATCCTCATTAAGCTTAAGAACGGTTATTTTTCCATCATGATAGCCTGCAACAAACATATATCTGTCAGTATAATCAGTTGAAATATAACATCCTCTCATACCATTTATTGATGCCATATTAATCATTTTAAGCGAACCATTCTCTGTCATCTCAAATGACTCAACACCAAGGTCTGTTATAGAATATATGTATTTCTGATTATGTGAAATAGTCAAATATGATGAGTTAGTAATCTGAACCTGTTCTCTTTCTGAAATACGTCCATTATCTGCATCCACATCATATATCCGTATTCCCTTATCATTGTCACGTGTATATGTAGAAATATATGCAACATATTTTGCATTATCCTTTGTATCCTTACTTTTCTTTACAGTTTTCTTTTCATTCTGTGATATTTCTTTACTATTTTTATTCATATCAAAATAACCTCGTATATTATGTATCCAAGTCATTCTAAATAATACCACATATTTTTATTTGTGTGAACTTTATTTTTATCATGTTTCAATTATAATGCCCCTAAATACATGGCAAATTATGTTCGTTGACTTTATTAATTTTTGGCATATAATAATATATGGGAAACAATGTTTTGCGCATTGTTTTAGGAATGGAGACAAGTATGAACAACAATAATACATTAGGTATAGATATAGGCTCAACAACTGTAAAAATAGCTATTCTCGATGCCGAGAATAACCTGCTGTTTTCTGACTACGAGAGACATTATGCCAATATTCAGGAAACATTGGAATCTCTCCTTAAAAAAGCCAAAAATAAATTATCAAATATTACAGTGCATCCTGTAATTACTGGTTCAGGCGGACTTACTCTTGCTAATCACCTTGAGGTACCATTTACTCAGGAGGTTATCGCAGTATCTACTGCCCTTTCTACACTTGCGCCTAATTGTGATGTTGCAATAGAATTGGGTGGCGAAGATGCCAAAATAATATACTTCGAAGGCGGAAATATTGAACAGCGAATGAACGGAATCTGTGCTGGTGGTACAGGTTCATTTATTGACCAGATGGCATCTCTTTTACAAACAGATGCAACTGGTCTCAATGAATATGCCAAAAACTATAAATCACTATATACAATCGCAGCAAGATGCGGAGTTTTTGCAAAATCAGATATTCAGCCACTTATCAATGAAGGTGCAACAAAGGAAGATTTATCAGCATCTATTTTTCAGGCTGTTGTAAACCAGACAATATCTGGTCTTGCATGTGGAAAACCAATTCGAGGACACATAGCTTTTCTTGGCGGTCCTCTTCATTTTTTGTCTGAGCTTAAACAGGCATTTATCAGAACACTTAAGCTCGACGATGAGCATATAATAGCACCTGATAATTCACATCTTTTCGCAGCAATTGGTTCAGCAATGAATGCAAAAGAAGCTGTTTCTATTTCACTAGATTCAATGATAGAAAAACTATCCGCAGGAATCAAAATGGAATTTGAAGTTGCACGAATGGAGCCTCTTTTCGAAAATCGAAACGAATTTGAAAAATTCGAAAGACGTCATGATATTCATCAGGTTGTCAAAACAAATCTTGAAGATTACAAGGGTGAATGTTTTTTAGGAATTGATGCAGGTTCTACCACAACGAAAACAGCGCTTATTTCTAATAAAGGTGAACTTCTCTACTCCTTCTATTCAAATAATAATGGTTCACCGCTTCAGACTGCAATTCAGTCTATTAAAGAGATATATGCCCTGCTCCCAAAGGATGCAAAAATTGTACATTCATGTTCTACTGGCTACGGCGAGGCTCTTATGAAGGCAGCCCTAATGCTTGATGAGGGCGAGGTTGAAACTGTTGCCCACTACTACGCTGCCGCATTTTTCGAGCCAGATGTTGACTGCATTTTAGATATCGGCGGTCAGGATATGAAATGCATCAAAATAAAAAATCATTCTGTAGACAGCGTTCTTTTAAATGAAGCCTGTTCATCTGGCTGTGGTTCATTTATTGAAACCTGTGCAAAACCACTGAACTACACAGTTTCAGAGTTTGCAAGCGCTGCTCTGTTTGCAGAAAATCCTATAGATTTAGGAACACGCTGTACTGTTTTTATGAATTCAAAGGTTAAACAGGCTCAAAAGGAAGGCGCATCTGTAGCAGATATTTCTGCTGGTCTTGCCTATTCTGTTATAAAAAATGCACTATTCAAGGTTATAAAAGTATCAGATGCTAAGGAGCTTGGACAAAAAATAGTTGTACAGGGTGGTACCTTCTATAATAATGCAGTTCTTAGAAGCTTTGAAAAAATAGCTGGTTGCAATGCTATACGCCCAGATATCGCAGGTATTATGGGTGCTTTTGGTGCAGCATTAATTGCAAGAGAACGATATGAAGACAAAAAAACAACAACAATGCTCTCTATTGATGAAATAAAAGAGCTTAACTTCTCAACAAGTATGGCAAAATGTAAAGG
This sequence comes from Lachnospiraceae bacterium, assembly GCA_045627905.1. GTDB lineage: Bacteria > Bacillota > Clostridia > Lachnospirales > Lachnospiraceae > UBA2868. The sequence goes on from JAZQOO010000054.1 coordinate 11,794, forward strand.
CTGTACAAATAGCTGCCGCCTTACAATAAACCGTTTCTCAGGCGGACGTCAGTATATATCCGGAAATCGTTGTGAAAGAGGACTTGGAAAGCAGAAAAACGAAAACAATCTTCCAAATCTTTTTGAATATAAATTAAAGACAGTATTTGGATATGAAAGTCTTCCAGTCACAGAAGCTACACGTGGCATAATAGGTATTCCACGCGTACTTAATATGTACGAAAATTATCCGTACTGGCACACATTATTTACAAGGCTTGGCTTCAGTGTTGTTCTTTCACCACTGTCTACACACCAGATTTACGAGCTTGGTATTGAATCAATTCCTAGTGAATCTGAATGTTATCCTGCAAAGCTTGCTCATGGTCATATAGAATGGCTTATTAAGCACGGAGTAAATAAAATATTCTACCCTTCTCTATATTATGAACGCGAAGAATTTAAAGACGCACCTAATCACTATAACTGTCCTATCGTAACATCTTATAGTGAAAACATCAGAAATAATGTAGATGAAATAACAAACGGAGAAATAACACTTATAAATCCGTTTCTTTCGCTTGCCAGCGAGGAAATATTATGTAATGGCTTAATAGAAACATTTAAAGATATTCCTAGCGATGAAATATTTATGGCAAGTAAAGAAGCATATAAAGAGCTTGAAAATGTCAGAAGAAAAATGCTCGAAAAAGGCGAAGAAACAATCAAATACATAAGAGAGCATGGCATTCACGGTATCGTTCTTGCAGGACGTCCATATCATATTGACCCAGAAATAAATCATGGTATTCCTGAAATGATTAACTCATATGGAATGGCGGTTTTAACAGAAGATTCTATTTCTCACCTATGCCCTGTTGAACGTCCTCTTCTCGTCTCTGACCAGTGGATGTACCATTCAAGACTTTATGCTGCCGCAAATTATGTTAAAACTGTAGACAATCTCGACCTTGTTCAGCTAAACTCCTTTGGCTGTGGTCTTGATGCGGTTACTACAGATCAGGTGAATGATATATTATCGTCCTCTGGCAAAATATATACATGTTTAAAAATTGATGAGGTAAATAATCTTGGTGCAGCCAGAATAAGAATACGTTCACTTTTAAGTGCAATTAAATTAAAGAAAAGAAAAAATGAAAAACGCACTATTGTTTCGACAAAACATGACAGAATTGTTTTTACTAAAAAAATGAAGCATAGCGGATATACAATACTCTGTCCTCAGATGTCTCCGCTTCATTTTGACATGTTTACAACAGTATTTAACAGTTATGGCTACAACGTTGTAATTCCAGATAATTCAAGCAAATCAGCAATAGATACAGGTCTGAAATATGTAAATAATGATGCCTGCTATCCTTCATTAATTGTTGTAGGTCAAATAATGGACGCTGTACTTAGCGGAAAATATGATACAGACAAATTGGCTATTTTTATGTCACAAACTGGTGGTGGTTGTCGTGCAACAAACTATATCGGTTTTCTGCGTCGTGCACTTAGTAAGGCTGGTTACGAAAATATACCTGTAATTTCTCTAAATCTCGGAAAAATCGAAACAAATCCAGGATTTAAAATTACTCTTTCCATGCTTTCTAAAATGGTCTATGCATGTGTATTTGGAGATATATTTATGCGTTGCATATATCATATGAGACCTTACGAGCTAGAAAAAGGTGCTACAGATAAGCTTCATTCAAGCTGGCTTAAGAAATGTCAGAGCTTCTTAAGTAAAGGACACCCTTCATTCTTTAAATTTAATGCGATGTGTAAGCAAATTGTTGAAGATTTTGATAATATAGCAATAGACGAGACATTAAGAAAACCACGCGTAGGTATTGTAGGCGAGATACTAGTTAAGTTCTCTCCTCTTGCTAATAACGAAATTGTAAAGCTTCTTGAGTCAGAAGGTGCTGAGGCAGTCGTGCCTGATTTACTAGACTTCCTTCAGTACTGCTTCTATAACCAGATATATAAGGCTGAAAATCTTGGAACGAGCAAACGTACAGCAAGAGCCTGCAAAATTGGAATATGGGCACTTGATTATTTGCGAGGTTCAATGATTAGTGCACTTAATGCATCTAAGCACTTTACTGCGCCGGTTTCTATTTATAAGCTTGCCGAATACGCAAAGGATACAGTTTCCCTTGGAAATCAGACTGGTGAAGGTTGGTTTTTAACTGGTGAAATGATTGAACTCATTCATTCAGATGTGCCAAACATAGTATGTGCACAGCCATTTGGCTGTCTTCCTAATCATGTTGTGGGTAAAGGTGTAATAAAGTCTTTAAGACGCAGATTCCCGGAATCAAATATCGTTGCTATCGATTATGACCCGGGAGCTAGCGAAGTTAATCAGTTGAATAGAATTAAGCTCATGCTTTCAACAGCCTTTAAAAATATAAAGCCTTAAGTGTAGCTGTATACCTGTTAAATTCTGTTAAAAGCTGTTCAATGCTTTCGTATGAACCAAATAAATATTCACTTTCAATTCTGCCGATAAGCTCCTCTGCACTTGTTAATACAAGTCCTGTTGCGAGCTTAGCGGCACCTTTTAAATTGTAATAAAAAAGTTCCTTTTCCTGACCCTGATAAAATGTAGAAAATTTATCAGCCATCTTAATATATTCCTTTGTTCTTATTTCTTTAAGTTCATCTGGCAGCACATAAATAAAGTTCTTAGCCTTAGCCTGTGCGTTTTCATCAACAGTTATATTATCTGTTAATTCAACTGCATTCTCATCAACACATTTATACACTGAAACTAATGTTGCAAATATTCTTCCAAATCTATCAAGATGATGTTCAAATTGAATATTGTAGTGCTCGTTTTCATTATATATTGCATCACATTCACAAACATCAGTTACCGACTCATCTGTAAACGCTTCGTTTTCATCACTAAGCATGAACACATTATTAAGCTTACGACCAACAAATTTATCTCCATGAGTTATTCCTGCAATAAATGCTCGCTTATTCTGGTATATAATTACACCGTCAGCATCACATACAAATCTTACTGCACTACCTGATGGCTTAAGAAATTCCTCATAATCACTTTCAATATAAAGTAATGTTCGTCTTATACTTATAATATGTTTTATTCCTACTATACATATAGACTCTGCTATTAGTATTACTGGAACATATGACTTGAAAATTGCACCGATGGAAATCTCAATAAACATTGCAATCCCAATAATATACGCAATTATCAAATAATTTTTGTATAGGAAAATATCATTTGGCTTGACACATTTTTCTTTAAAACGAATCAAATAATACATAATACAAATTATATATAATGTAAAATAAACTGCATTTGTTACAATATAAAATACATTATTATAATCGAAAAAAATACCAAAATCATTTTTAACAAGCTTTGTTCCACCTAAGAAAAGATTAATAATAAATATACCAACTCCAACATTAGTAAACAAAGTAGTTGTAAGTATGACATAATGTCTGTTTGCATCAAAAAAACCTGTTAAATAGCCAAATATTTCGAGCATTGTAACAAGCACCATATATTTTGTAAAGTATGCAAAATAAAACAATGACTGCTTTAGCATACCATCAGGGACAAACTCTGTAGTAAGTGTAATAACAACACATACAACATAGGCAACTGCAATAACGAAAAATTTTCTTGCAATTGTATTGTTGTCATACGTTACATAAAAGGAATACCCTGCGGAACATATAATTAATGCAATTACGGCCAAAACAGCCAAATAAATCTGTGATACCATTCTTTGCCTCCAGATACATTCATTTTATTTAACTAAATGAATGTGTCAATGCAGTTTGAAACTCTTCTAACTACTCTAAAAATCTTAATTCTTAAAACTATGTATTGGAGCAGGTATTCTGCCCTTTCTATTTACAAAATCGTCACACGAATACTTATTTACAGGCATAATTGGGGCATATCCAAATAATCCACCAAATTCAACCTTATCCCCGACCGTTTTTCCTACGGCTGGAATAATTCTTACCGCTGTAGTTTTCTGGTTTACCATGCCTATTGCCATTTCATCAGCAATAATACCTGAAAGTGTAGTTGCTTTAGTATCTCCCGGTACAGCTATCATGTCAAGACCAACAGAACATACACACGTCATCGCTTCAAGCTTTTCTATTGTAAGTGCTCCTGCTAAGACAGCATCAATCATTCCCTGATCCTCAGATACAGGAATAAACGCACCACTGAGTCCTCCAACATACGATGAAGCCATTACACCACCCTTTTTTACCTGATCATTTAAAAGAGCAAGTGCTGCTGTTGTACCTGGCGCTCCTGCATATTCAAGTCCAATTTCACATAATATATCTGCAACTGAATCGCCAACAGCAGGTGTTGGAGCAAGTGACAAATCAACTATACCAAATGGTATATTAAGAAGCTTAGAAGCCTCACCTGCAACTAACTGACCTACTCTCGTAACCTTGAATGCTGTTTTCTTTATAGTTTCACAAAGAACCTCAAAGTTCTCACCTCTGACCTTTTCAAGCGCAGTCTTAACAACACCAGGTCCTGATACACCAACATTAATAATCGCATCAGCCTCTGTGACACCATGAAACGCACCTGCCATAAATGGGTTATCATCTGGAGCATTACAAAAAACAACAAGCTTCATACAATCCATTGAATCGTTGTCCTTTGATATTTCGGCTGTTTCCTTTATTATTTGTCCCATCAGTCTGACAGCATCCATATTTATACCAGTTTTGGTAGACCCTAAATTAACAGAGCTGCACACTCTTTCTGTTGAGTGGAGTGCCTTTGGTATTGACCTTATGAGCATCTCGTCAGCCTTAGTCATTCCCTTCGATACTAGAGCTGAATAGCCACCTATAAGATTTACTCCGACTTTTTTTGCTGCGTTATCAAGAGTCACCGCAAGCTTTACAAAATCCTCTTCACTTTTTGCCGAAGAACCGCCAATAAGAGCAATTGGTGTAACACTTATTCTCTTATTAACAATAGGAATACCAAATTCCTGTTCTATTGCTTCTCCTGTCTTAACAAGGTCCTTTGCAACGGACGTGATTTTGTTAAATACATTTTCGCAACATTTATCTATATTATCGTCAATACAGTCAAGAAGAGAAATTCCAAGTGTAATAGTTCTTACATCAAGGTTTTCCTTTTCTATCATTGCATTTGTTTCTATTACTTCATACTGATTTATCATTTCTGCCTCCAAATTTAATGCATATAGTACTTATATTCTATGCATCATTTCAAAAATTTCCTCACGCTGACAGTGAATAATAACTCCCATATTTTCACCAATTTTTGTTAAATCATCACTAACATCACCAAAAGGCTTCTTTGTATCATCAAGGTCAACAATCATCATCATGTTAAAATAACCCTGTACAATAGTCTGGGAAATATCAAGAATATTAATATTATTGTCTGCAAGATATGTACATACCTTAGCAATAATACCAACTGTGTCTTTTCCAACAACTGTAATTACTGTTTTTTTCATAACTAACTCCTTTATATACAAATAAATTTAGACTGCTATCAGTCTTGATGTATCATATCTTGATGCAACACTGATTTCAAAATCATCTGGCTTATATACATTATCTGCCATAAGAATTTCTAATCTCACCGCTTCATAGGCAAGCTCTTCTAAATTATTTTCTTTACTCAAATGTCCCAGCATAACTGTTTTTAAGTCATCATGCAACAATTCACTTAACAGTCTGCCTGAATTTTCATTTGACAAATGACCTCTGTCACCAAGTATACGCTGTTTTAAATAATACGGATAACTTCCGACCTGCAGCATGTTCACATCATGATTGGCTTCAAGCAAAAGTCCATTTACTCCTCTAAAGCTTTCTATAATGTAATCATCGTATTTTCCAAGGTCAGTGCATATACCAACAGATGCATTATGCTCGTATACTCTGTATGCAACAGGCTCATTAGCATCGTGAGAAATCTTGATTGGATTGACTTTAAGTTCATTTATCATAAAGCTTTCATCAGACTTTACTTCCTTAAAAAGCTCCATTGGAATATCTCCAACCTTACTAGCAAGAATCCCCTTTATCGTTCCCTTTGTTGCATAAATATTAGTTCCATACTTTCTGGCCATTACACCAATTCCTGATATATGGTCGCTATGCTCATGCGTTACTAATATTCCATTTATATCTTCCGGTTTTATATCAAAACCTGAAAGCCCTTCCTTTATTCTTTTTCCAGAAATACCTGCATCAACCAGGATATGCGTATTATTTGTTCCTACATAAATGCAGTTTCCACTACTGCCACTTGTTATACTTGCAAAATTCATGTTTGCCCCTTAATTTACACATTCTCTCCCGCAGCAAATTTTTTTTTCAAAAATTTGCTTGTCACAAGGCATCCTCCAGCTTCGCTGGTCCCCCTTGATTTACACGTTCTCTCCCGCAGCAAATTTTTTTCAAAAATTTGCTTGTCACAAGGCATCCACCAGCTTCGCTGGTCCCCCTTGATTTACACGTTCTCTTCCGCAGCAAATTTTTTTCAAAAATTTGCTTGTCACAAGGCATCCACCAGCTTCGCTGGTCCCCCTTG
>JAZQOO010000055.1:0-5943 GCA_045627905.1 Lachnospiraceae bacterium
AGAAAAATATACTGTATCATTTAATATGTTAAGTCATGGCACAGAAATCTCTCCAATAACAGATATTGAGAGTGGAAGCAAGATTGAAAAGCCAATAGACCCAACGGAAGAAGGTTATACATTTGGCGGTTGGTACAAAGAAGAGTTATGTGAAAACGCATGGGATTTTGAAAGTGACACTGTAAAGACTAATACAACACTTTATGCAAAATGGACAGATAATGTACCAGAACCGGAACCGACGCCAGAGCCACAGCCTGAACCAGAACCACAGCCGCAGCCAGTGGTAGAAAAATATACTGTATCATTTAATATGTTAAGTCATGGCACAGAAATCTCTCCAATAACAGATATTGAGAGTGGAAGCAAGATTGAAAAGCCAATAGATCCAACGGAAGAAGGTTATACATTTGGCGGTTGGTACAAAGAAGAGGTATGTGAAAATGCATGGGATTTTGAAAGTGACACTGTAAAGACTAATACAACACTTTATGCAAAATGGGTGGAAAATAAACCGACTCCAGAACCAGAGCCTGAACCAGTTCCACAGCCTGTAACAGATTCATTCACTGTTGTATTTGCAGAAACAGGAACGGAAGAATATATAGTTACATATGATGGTGTTAAGCAAGAGCCAAAGATGTATGTAACAGATGCGTTTGGAAATGAACTTATTGCCAATACTGATTATACAGTTAAGTATGCAAATAATATAAAGGCTACAGAAGATACATCAAAGAAAGCAACAGTAACAGTTACAGCAAAGGGTGCATATGTAGGAAGCAAGGTGTTAAGCTTTGATATTTTAAGAAAAGATATTGGAGCTGCGGATATCGTATATGGAAGTATGCAGGCTAAGCCAAATCAGGTAGTAAAACCAGAGCTTATATATAATGGAACAGTACTCAAGATGAGTAGTGATTATTTAGTTGATGCAAAGGATAAAAAGGTGCCTGCAGACAAGAAGTCTGGGGATACATTTGAGTTTACAGTAAATGGTGCAGGAAACTTTAAGGGAACAAAGACACTTACTGTTTCAGTAGTAGATACAGTTACGGTAAAGAAACTTGAGGTAGTACAGAGTAGTACTAAGTTTGCGTACAACGCTAACTCTCTTAATGCTGCTGTAATAGATTCATTAAGTGTATATGCAGATAAAGATAAGAGTACAAAACTTAAAGAAGGAACAGATTATGTTGTAGCATATCCGGAAGCGTTGAATGGAACAAATGTAACACCAGTAGGAAAGTACACAATAACAGTTGTAGGAATAGGTGAGTATACAGGAACTGTTAAAAAGACAGTAAGCGTAATAGCATCAAAACAGGCAGTATTAGAAGTAAACAGCATTGCTGATAAAACTTATATGCCAACAGGAGTAACAGTATCAGCTAATGAAATAGTAGTAAAGGATACAACAAATAATGTTACTCTTAAGCAGGGCGTTGATTATAATGTTACTTATGCTGGTAATAAGGCAGTATCAGATGTAGCAAATGGAAAGCTTGCAAAGGTAAATATAAAGTTCACAGGAAACTACGCAGGCTGTAAAGCATTATCAAAGGGATTTGTTATAGAAAAAGCAAGTCCTGAAGATGTAAATGTATATGCGGTAGATATGCTTTATAAGAAACCAGGAGCATATAAAGCACCAGTGTATGCTGAAATAGGAAATGAAAAAATAGCAGCATCAGAGTATACAGGAAATGAAATAAAGCTTGAAGATATGCCAGACTATTTAAAGATAGGAGAAGAAGGCGAAACATCAAGATATTATGTAAACTATGCAATTCAAAAGAAGAATTCATCAGGTAAAAATGTATGGGAAAAGGTAAATAAAGAAGACCTAACATTTAAAAATATCAACAATGTAAAAGTAGGTCAGATGACAACAGTTATTACGTCAGATTCAACATCGTATGCAGGTGCTAAAGCAGTAAACATCAAAATACAGGCAAAGAAGGTTAAGTAAGACGAATAAAGTATTTATATATGGCTAAAATGCAAGAGGGTACAGATATTTTGTATCCTCTCGTTTGTTTTATATATGAACTTGATTTAGGGATACTCCTAAAATAGAAAATCTATTTGCAGACTCTCATTTGTTAATAGTAATAGTGCCTGTATTTATATCATAAACACCACCAATTACGTCCACTTTTCCTTCGTCCATAAGCTCTTTAATAATTTCGCTTGAAATAATCTTATTAACTGAATTTGTAACGTTAAATTCAATTGCCTTAGAAAGAACATCTTCCGTTCCTGCATCTTTAGCTTTTTGTACAGATGGTTCGATTTCATCTACAATAGCCTGAATCATACCTTCGGCTTCTCCACCCTCTGTAGCTGCAGTTACTGCGCCACAATTAGTGTGACCAAGCACTAAAATTAGAGGACTTCCCAAATGCTCTGCGCCATACTCAACACTTCCGATTTCAAAATCGCTTACTACATTTCCTGCTGTACGAATCACAAATATGTCGCCTAAACTAGAGTTAAAAATTAATTCTGCTGGCACGCGACTGTCCGAACATGTAATAACAATTGCATAAGGATGTTGACCGTTTGTTGCCAAATCATTTCTTAGAGAAGCGCTAACATTCGGTTTAATGCTTCCTGACAAATACTTTTCATTTCCAGACAAGAGCTTTTCAAGAGCCTGTTCTGCCTCTTCTGATTTTAACTCATACTCAGCAACATTACTCTTTGATTTAGACGAACATGCTGTTGTTCCAACGGCTAAAGCTACAAACAAAAAAGCTACTAAGAATTTTCTCATAAAGACATCCCTTCTAAATAAAATGCACCATAATTCATCATTATTATAATATAACATCATTATGAAAAAAAGGGTTACATATATCTACGATTAACATCTTGTGCAATTGACGGAATGTGTTATAATTTTATCAAATAGAGATTGTATAAAGAAAAAGATGAGAGAAAAATTTTTAAAATTATTTATTACATACATATTATTGCTGTGTTTTACGGGCTGTGGTGTCTTAAAGATGCCGTTAAATGATACTGGAACAGACGGCATAGGAGCAGATACTTTACCTAATAATATCGATATTGACCAGAACAGTCAAAATACCACTATTACCGTCGAACAGCCTGTAATTAAAGTCACAAATGAAAATGGCAATTATAAAAGTCAAAAACAGCTTAGTGATGAACTAGAGGCCGAAAAGGAAGAAGAAATTATTTATGATGACGTAAATAAAATTTATTCAAAAGAAGCCTTAAGCAGTGACAAAACTGTCCTTGTGTTTGCAGGCGATATTTGCTTTTATGATGGTTATGCGAATATGGGTACTTTTAGGGATAATGGCAGTGATATAAGAAACTGCATTGACGAAGACCTGATGGCTGAAATGAATGGTGCAGATATATTTATGGTTAATAATGAATTCTGCTATTCTGACAGAGGAACACCTACGGAAGGTAAGCAGTACACCTTAAGGTCAAAGCCTTCGAATGTATCTATTTTACATGATATGGGTGCTGATATCGTGTCACTTGCCAACAATCATACATATGATTATGGTCCTGATGCTCTGATAGATACTGTGGATGTTTTAAATGAAGCAAAGGTGCCATTTGTTGGTGCAGGTAAAAATATAGAAGAAGCTATGAAGCCTGCATTTTTTAAAATAAATGGTAAGACAATTTCATTTGTATCAGCGACACAAATAGAGAGACATGCTTCGCCTGATACAAAGGAAGCAACAGAAGATTCACCGGGAGTTCTTAGAACGCTTGAACCGTCAAAAATGCTTCGTGCTATAGAAAATGCAGAAGAAAATAGTGATTTTACTGTTGTGTATGTGCATTGGGGTTCGGAAAATACTGACTTAGTCGAGGCATCCCAAAGGGAGCTTGCGAAGAAATATGTGGATGCTGGTGCAGACCTTATTATAGGAGATCATTCGCACTGCTTGCAGGGAATTGATTATATAGGTGATGTTCCTGTATTTTACAGTCTTGGAAATTACTGGTTCAATTCAAAAACAGTAGACACAGGACTTGCAAAAATAACATTAAATAACGAATTTGAAATAGAAAAAAATGAATTTATTACCGCAATTCAGTCTGGCTGCAAGACAAGGAGAGCGGGAAGTGATAATAATAAAAGAATTCTTGAATATTTGCAGGGGATTTCAAATCATGCTCTGATTGACTTAAATTCGGGGGAAATTGTCAAATCAGAGAAAGATATGAACACTCAGAATGGACAGAATACCTGTCCAAATAAAAAGGTGGAGACACCGAGTGAGGATGTATCTATTGCGGAGATTCAAGCACAATAAAAATAAAGGAGGTATTTTTTAATGAATTACATTGGTATTGACCTTGGAACTTCTTCTGTAAAAATCGTACTGATGGAAGCCGGGGGCAAAATTCTAAACACTGTTACAAGAGAGTACCCAATATCTTTTCCAAAGCCAGGATATAGTGAACAGAATCCAGAGGACTGGTACAAGGAAACTATTGCAGGTATAAAGGAATTATTAGAAAATCAGGACAAATCACTTGTAAAAGGAATTAGTTTTGGGGGTCAGATGCACGGTCTCGTTATTTTAGATGAGAACGATGAGGTAATTAGACCAGCAATTCTCTGGAATGATGGACGTACATTCAAGGAATGTGACTATTTGAATAACGAAATCGGTCAGGATAAGTTGTCAGAATATACTGCAAATATTGCTTTTACAGGTTTTACAGCACCTAAGATTTTGTGGCTTAAGGAAAATGAGCCAGAGAATTTCAAAAAAATAAAGAAGATAATGCTTCCAAAGGACTATATCGCATATAAGCTTACAGGCGTACATTCATGCGATATGTCTGATGCATCAGGTATGCTTTTACTTGATGTAAAAAAACGTAAATGGTCTGATGAAATGTGCAAGATTTGCGATATTGACAAATCAACTCTTCCAGCGTTATACGAAAGCTATGAGAAAACAGGTACACTTCTTGAATCAGTAGCTAAAGAGTTATCACTTTCTACAGATATCATAGTTGCGGCAGGAGCAGGAGATAATGCAGCAGCCGCAGTTGGAACAGGAACTGTAGGCGATGGTAACTGTAATATATCACTTGGAACTTCTGGTACAATTTTTATTTCATCAAAGAAGTTTTCTGTAGATAAGAAAAATGCACTTCATTCATTTGCGCATGCGGATGGTTCGTTCCACCTTATGGGCTGTATGCTATCAGCTGCAAGCTGTAATAAATGGTGGATGGATGAAATCATTGGAACAAAGGATTATAAAACGGAGCAGGAGAATATTACAAAGCTTGGAGAAAATCACGTATTCTTCTTGCCATATTTAATGGGTGAGCGTTCACCACATAATGATCCTGATGCAAGAGGTACATTTACTGGAATGACAATGGATTCAACAAGAGCTGATATGACTCAGGCTGTGTTAGAAGGTGTTGCCTTTGCATTAAGAGATTCTCTTGAGGTTGCAAGAAGTCAGGGAATTAATATCGAAAGAACAAAAATATGCGGTGGTGGAGCAAAGAGCCCACTTTGGAAAAAAATTATTGCAAATGTTTTAAATCTTAAGGTTGATGTTTTAAAGAGTGAAGAAGGTCCAGCACTTGGTGGCGCTATGCTTGCGGCTGTAGCAAATGGGGAATATGAGAGCGTAGAAGCATGTGCTGAAAAAATAGTTGAGGTAGTAGAAACAGTTGAGCCAGATGCAGAGCTTGTAAAGAAATACGATGAAAAGTATGAAGAGTTTAAGATTATTTATCCTGCATTAAAGGACGTGTTTAAAAAGTTGAAATAATAAGTTTTACTTATTAAAATAAAGTGAATTCACAGGAGGGTTACAAAAAATGAATAATGTTCCAAAAATTAAAGTCGGAATCGTTGCGGTTAGCCGTGACTGTTTCAAGTCGGAGGCCAAGCGGTCTGAGGAAGACAAC
>JAZQOO010000056.1:0-15424 GCA_045627905.1 Lachnospiraceae bacterium
ATCAGTCTATTTAGCGGACGCTAAGTCCAAGAAAGGAAACCGATATACCGATTGCTCCACCATTATACAGCTAAGCAACAAGATGGATAATTCCTTACTGGTTGTAAGGGTTATTAACCATAAATATATTGTAGTAGAAAGAAATAGGTTAATGGAGGGTTTTAAATGATAAAGAAAGTTTTGCATATATTATTAGTAGTGTCACTTTTAGTAACATCATTTCCAGCAGATGTATGTGCTTTAGAACTACAAAATATCATAGCAACAGATGAAGTTATTACAGAAGATGTTGAAGCTTCAGTTATTGAAACAGAAGCAGATATGCCTGAGGTGGAGGAAATTGTCTCAGAGGATTATGCTTCCAAGGGTCTTGATGATTCTGTACTTGAGCTTGGCTATCACGGAATGCAGCTTGATTCAGAACAATTATCAAAGAAAAGCGGACTTAAGAGCACAGCAGAGTCACTTAAAAAGTTAGAATCTGATACTGATTATGCTGGAAATCGTATTACTTATATGGCAGAAACAAAAGCGGAAGCATTGGCAATTGCTGACTGTTATAATGCTGAACTAGTTTTTTATGAATATGGAGTGGCTGCTGCTTTAGTTGATTTTACAGATGAACTGTCATATATAAATGTAAATGAAAATGTATGTGATGTTCCAACTGATATTCCAGAAATCATAAGTATGGCTTCTGATAGTAACAACAACTTACCAGCAGTATATCCTGATTATATATATCGGTTAGATGATGAAGAAATAGTGTTAGATGCAGATGAGTCTGATTTATCAGAGATTAAATATATGGCAGCTGCGAAAAGAGGGTATACTACAAATGACCCTAATTCAGCAGCTCAGTATTACCATGACTATTTAAAGGATTATGAAGCATGGAAAGCAGGTTATACAGGCCAGGGTATCACAGTTGCTGTTGTTGATACAGGTATTAATCTTGAACATGAAGATTTGGCTGGTAAAATCACAAAATTCAGATATAATTCGATAGCTTCAGACCCGTACAATAAATATATAGCGGGAAAGAATTATAAAAGCAGTAGCGATGTAACGGATGACAATGGTCATGGTACGCATTGTTCTGGTATAATTGGTGCTTTAAAGGATAATGGTAAAGGTGGAACAGGCGTTGCACCGGATGCAATGATAATGCCAATTAAGGTTTTGGATGCAAAGGGTAGTGGTACAACATGTTGGGTTGCTGCAGGAATTATTGCCGCTGCTGATAATGGCGCTGATATAATAAGCTTGAGTTTAAGTGGTGTTGAAGATTCACTTAAGGAACAGGCATGCAATCACGCAATTGCAAATGGTGTTGTCGTAGTGGCTTCAGCAGGAAATGAATCTACACAGGATAAAGCATTTCCTGCGTGTTATGATGGAGTTATAGCTGTAGCATCCCTTGCAACAAATGATGATTACATTGCTGTATCAGAGAGCAAACCAGAAGCAAGTGTGAAAGGTAATTCAAATATTGAGAGAGGTACAAAAACAAAAGATTTAGATTTGTTAAAGTCATATGATACAAGTAAGCCAGTATTACCATCATATTTTACAAATTATTTTGAAGAGGTTGATGTTTCGGCGTGTGGTTCAGGTATTTATTCAACATATGCGTTTGATAAAAATAGATATGATGTATTAAGTGGTACATCACAGGCATGCCCGGAAGTTTCTGGAGTTGTTGCACTAATCCTTTGTGCAAATAGAAATATAAAAGCATTAGGTGGACAAAATGTCGCACAGAAAGTAGAGAGCATTCTTAAAGAAACGGGTGTTAATGTTTCAAAAGGTAAATATATTGGAGAAGTTAAATATACTAATATTTTAAATAGTAGTGGAGCAACCTTTGATGCTGATATAGTACTCAATTGTCCTTATGTTGACGCGTCTAAAGCGGTCTCAATGGCTTCAGAGAAGGTAAAAGAACCTACCATAAATTTTGATAAGTTAAAAACGAATAGTGATGGAACCTATAAGTCAGGTGAGGAATATCGATTAAAAATAACTAGTTTACATAATGTTAAATATACAGATGATGGAAGTGACCCTGTAAAGTATGGCATACCATATCCAGAAGAAGGCATTTTGCTTGATTTTACTGGTGTTAGAACATTCAAGGCTGTTGCCTGCAACGAAAATGAAATATATAGTGATGTTGCTACATTTACAGGCCAGTTTAATGCTCCGATTACTTCTGTTATAGTGAATTCGACTGCAAAAGTATTGCCAGGTAAAACAGCACAAATAAAGGTAAATTATTTACCATGTTATGCGGCATATAAAACATTTACATATGAAAGTAGCAATAAAGATGTTTTCACTGTTACAAATAAAGGTGCATTAAAAGCAAATGCTAAAGCTAATAAAGGAGATAAAGCAGTTATTACAGTTACTGATACGGTAAGTGGACTTAAAGGAACGATTACAGCCATTGTGGAAACTGAATCTATAAAAACAAAAGGAATCGTAATTCCTGATAATATAAATCCAAAGGAATATGTAATGTCTGTTACTCCGACAACATTATTTGCTAAGGATGCTGCTAAGAAGGCTGTATATAGCAATGAATTCAACATAAAGGAAGCACTTAGTAAAAATAATGACTACGAACAGTTAACAGTAGAAAGTTCAAATAGTAAAGTTCTTTTATTTGACAGTAATGAGGGTATACTTTACGCAAGAAAGTCTGGAAAATCAAAGGTTACTATAAAGGCAAATGATGGTTCAGGAGTCAAAGCTGTAATTAATGTTAAAGTAATAAGTCCAGTTATAAACATGTTAATATATACTGATACTGGATATGCTACAGATAAGGCTGATTCTTCAACACCTTCAGTTACAGGAGAGGCTTTTATTGGAAGCAAGGGATGTAAAGTAAAATTAATACCTGAATTTAATGACATGACTGAGGAACAGCCAGAAAAGTCTATGGCTAAACTTAAATTTGAAAGTAGTAATACGGACATTCTTAAGGTAAATGGCAATGGTGTTGTAACTCCAGCTAAGGGCGCAACGAAGGGAGCAATTGCATATATTACGGCGTCTACAACGGATGGCTCGAATCTATCAGTTAAGTATAAATTTAAAGTATGTGATGCAATTAAGGATTTAAAGCTCACCTATGAATATAGATCTAGAAAACCAGTTATAAAATTTGGTTTTCTATTTCTGGCACCAATCAAGTATGCGAGAATGAATTCTGTAAAAGGAACTGCGGATAAAGGTATTTATATTGCAAGTTCAAATCCTAAATACAATAGTTTCAATAATGAAGCATACAGAGTATATTTAGATTACATAAATCCGAGTGAAGACACTAAAGTATACGTTTTTCATTCAGGTCCTGGTTCGGTTAATGTTTGTTTAATGAGATATAGCGGTTCCGATGAGTACTACGACATTAAACTAGAATTTGATGAACCTGGAAAGCATAAGGTGGATTTGGTTGCTAATGATGGCTCAGGAAAGAAAATTACATTTGATATTGTGTCAGACTAGTAAGTGACTTTGTAATTCATGCTTTTAAGCTCGCGAAGGTACATATTAAAAGGTAAAATGAAATTAAAAGATTTATTATTTGGAAATAAAAACAGAACAAAGCATACAATATGGATAGCGATAACTGTTGCTATTGTGGCATTTCTTTGGTTTGAAGCAGGCAGACTCATTAGTTACACTAATAATAAATTTACAGAGTCAGCCCATGATGATTTCTGTCAGTCGATTGACCAGATTGAAAATGTCATGTATTCAACATGGATTGCAGATGCTTCAAATATAAAGGAAATGTCAAGCGTTTTGGCTAATACAGATAATAAAGATACTGTAATGAAGGATATTGTTAAAAACGATATTGTGTACAGATATCTATTTGTTGAGGCAAAACAGACAGAAGCGGTTGCATCTGATGGTACGAATGTTCAAAGGGATGATACGCATCAGTTTACAGAGCTTGCAGAAGTTAGTGGTATAGAAACATCAGAAGCATTTCAGAGCAAAATGGGTGCATGGTGTTATTTGTACAGATGTCCTGTTGTAAAGGGAGATACACTTTATGGCTATATTTATGCACAGTACCTTTATGAAAGAATGCGTGATTTGATGCCAACGGAGCTATATCAAGGTAGTGGTAACTGCTATTTGTATGACAGAAAATCTGACAAATTTGTTTTTCAGATTGACTCAGAAAGATATTATAATACGCTTGGAATGACAGCTTCTGAATGGGATTCGTTACATGACATTACTAAGGATGAGCTTGTTGAAAATGTCAATTTTGCGTTAAAAGAGGGCATTTTAAAGCTTATTCCGGTTAAGACATTAAATGAAAATATTCTCATCTACATAAAACCATCCCATGATGGTAATTATTGCTTGGTGGGGGTTGTAAATGAAGCGGATGTTATGAACGAAGTATCGACTGTAAAAAAGGCACTGCTTGCGATAGTCTTTACATTAGTTTTAGCTGTAGTTGTTGTTCTTGTTGTCGTTTTATATTTTAAGAGAATAAGAGATGATGCCAGAAGAATAATTGAACTAGAACGTGAAGAACATAGTAGACAGCTTCAGGAGGCTTTGGAGACTGCCAACAATGCAAATCATTCAAAGAGTGAGTTTTTAGCACACATGTCTCATGAAATCAGAACACCGATTAATGCTGTTATTGGCATGAACGAAATGGTTTTGCGAGAAACAAATGATAAGAATATTATATCATATGCAACTGATATAGATAATGCAGCCCATTCATTACTTGACATTGTAAATGATATTCTTGATATTTCGAAGATTGAATCAGGTAAGATGGAAATTATTAATGCTGAGTATAAGCTTGGAACATTGATAGAAAATGTTTGCTCTGTAATTACTTTGAAGGCCAAAGCTAAAAAGCTTGACCTTATTGTGAATGTGGATGAAAAGCTCCCTAGTGTACTTCTTGGTGATGATATCCGTATTAGACAGATTATTATTAATTTGCTTACAAATGCTGTTAAATACACACAGGAAGGCAAAATAATATTAAGTGTTATGGGAGAAACCGACTCACATACTGCGAGACTGTCATTTATTGTTGAAGATACAGGAATTGGTATTAAAGAAGAGGATTTACCAAAGCTTGCTGAAAAATTCCAGAGAATAGAAGAGTCAAGAAACAGAAATATTGAAGGAACCGGTCTTGGCATGAGTATAACAATACAGCTTCTTAAGCTTATGGGAAGTAGGCTTGAGGTTGATAGTATTTATGGTGAGGGGTCGAAATTCTGGTTTGAGCTTGAACAAAAAATCGTTGATAATAGTGAAATTGGTCCGGTTAATATTAAAGAAAAGACTAAACCTAATAGTACAAAGAAATATAAGGCTTCGTTTACTGCACCAGACGCTAGGATTCTTGTAGTTGATGATAATAAAGTGAATGTTCTTGTTTTTGCAAATCTTTTGAAGCAGACCAGTATGTCGATTGATATGGCATATAGTGGTATGCAATGTCTAGAACTTGCAAAAGAAAATAAATACGATATTATTTTCCTTGATCATATGATGCCGGAAATGGATGGAATTGAAACTTTATCAAGATTAAGAGATGAGTGTGATATTAACAAGGATACTCCAGTCATAGCTTTGACAGCTAATGCAATAATTGGTGCAAGAGAACAGTATATGGACGCTGGCTTTACCAATTATTTATCAAAACCATTTGAGCCGGTCGAACTTGAACTGATGATTGTTGATATTATACCACCAGAAAAAATAAATAAAGTCTAGATGTTTATTGTTTAATTAGTTAGAACTTGAAAAATATCAATATAAATAGTAAAATATATTGTTATGTTTTGATAACTTATAGCTTAAATGCTAATTATATATTATTTAGGAGGCAGAAATGCAGAAAAAGTTAGATGAGATAAAGGCACAGGCTCTTAAGCAGATTGAGAGCTCAGATGTTCTTGAAAAGCTTAATGAAGTTAAAGTTAATTTCCTTGGAAAAAAGGGTGAGCTTACAGCCGTTTTAAAAGGAATGAAGGATGTAGCACCTGAAGACAGACCAAAGGTTGGTCAGATGGTTAATGATACTAGAGAAATTATTGAAGAAGCACTTGAATCTGCTATTAAAACAATGGAACGCAAGGTTCGTGAAAAGCAGATGGAAAATGAAACTATCGATGTTACATTACCAGCAAAGAAAAGAACAATGGGTAAGCGTCATCCTAATCTTCTTGTACAGGAAGAAATGGAACGTATTTTCATGGGAATGGGATATGAGGTTGTTGAAGGCCCAGAGGTTGAGCTTGACTATTATAACTTCGAAGCTCTTAATATTCCAGCAGACCATCCAGCAAAGGACGAACAGGATACATTTTATATTAATGGAGATATTCTTCTTCGTACTCAGACATCAGGTACACAGGTTCACGTTATGGAAAGAGGCGAGCTTCCTATTAGAATGATAGCTCCAGGTAGAGTTTTCCGTTCTGATGAGGTGGACGCAACACATTCTCCATCTTTCCATCAGATTGAAGGCCTTGTTATTGACAAACATATTACATTTGCTGACTTAAAGGGAACTCTTGCTGAGTTCGCAAAAGAGATGTTTGGTAAAGATACTAAGGTTCGTTTTAGACCTCATCACTTTAATTTTACAGAGCCATCTGCTGAGGCTGATATTTCGTGCTTTAAATGTGGTGGTAAAGGTTGCCGTTTCTGTAAGGGAACAGGCTGGATTGAAATTTTAGGCTGTGGTATGGTTCATCCAAATGTACTACGTATGTCAAATATTGATCCTGATAAGTATTCAGGCTTTGCATTTGGTGTTGGTGTTGAACGTGTGGCACTTCTTAAGTATGAAATTGATGACATGAGACTTCTTTATGAAAATGATATCAGATTTTTAAAGCAGTTCTAAAATGTAAAATAAATCATAAATTTGTAAATAGAATTAAATGATTTCGGAGGATTAAAATAGATGAATACTTCATATTCATGGATAAAAGCATATGTTCCTGAGCTTGATTGTACATATCAGGAATATCTTGATGCAATGACAATGTCGGGTACAAAGGTAGAAACATTTGAAGCATTTGACAAAAATCTTGAAAAGATAGTTGTAGGTCAAATTGAGAAAATTGAAAGACATCCTGATGCTGATAAGCTTATCATTTGTCAGGTAAATATTGGTTCTGAAGTGATTCAGATTGTTACAGGCGCTAATAATGTTAAAGAGGGTGACAAGGTTCCTGTAGTTCTTGATGGTGGAAAGGTTGCAGGTGGACATGATGGTTCGCCACTTCCAGCAGATGGAATAAAGATTAAGGCAGGTAAGCTTCGTGGGATTGAATCAAACGGAATGATGTGTTCTATTGAGGAGCTTGGTTCTTCAAGAGACATGTATCCAGAAGCACCAGAAGAGGGAATATATATTTTTGGTGATGATGTAACGGTTGGTGATGATGCTGTAGCAGTATTAGGACTTAGAGATGCAGTGTTTGAATACGAAATTACATCAAACAGAGTAGACTGCTATAGTGTTATTGGTATTGCAAGAGAGGCTGCTGCAACATTTAATAAGCCATTAGTTTTACCTGAATATGCAGATGAAAATGCTGCAGCTTCATCAGATAGTGTAAATGACTATATTAAGGTAAATGTAGAAGATTCAGAACTTTGTTCAAGATATACAGCAAGGGTTTGTAAAAATATAAAGATAGGGCCATCACCTGAATGGATGCAGAGAAGACTTGCATCAAGTGGAATCAGACCAATTAATAACCTTGTTGATATTACAAACTATGTTATGCAGGAATTTGGACAGCCAATGCATGCTTATGATTTTGAAAAGATAGCAGGCAAAGAAATTACTGTTAAGCGTGCAAATGATGGAGATAAATATACAACACTTGATGGTCAGGAGCGTGCACTTGATAAGGATATGCTTATGATTTGTGATGCAAATGGTTATATTGGTGTTGCTGGTATTATGGGTGGCGAAAATTCAATGATTACAGATTCTGTAAAGACTGTTGTTTTTGAAGCAGCTACATTTAATGGTGCAAATATTAGAAAATCAGCTAAGAGATTAGGTCTTAGAACAGATGCCTCAGGTATATTTGAAAAGGGACTTGACCCAAATAATGCCATTGAAGCAATTAACAGAGCGTGCGCGCTTGTTGAAGAGCTTGGTTGTGGAGAAGTTGTTAAAGGCTGTGTTGATATACATACAGAGCTTCCAAAGCCACGTGAAATCAAATTTGACTATAATAGAATAAATGATTTACTTGGTACAGATATTTCAAAGGATGCAATGCTTGAAATATTCAAGCCACTTGAACTCGAGGTAAAGAATGATATTGTAGTTTGTCCTACATTCAGACAGGACCTTGAGTCAATTGCAGATTTAGCAGAGGAAGTATGTCGTTTCTACGGATATGATAAGATTGGTGAGACTCTTCCAACTGGTGAAGCAACAACTGGTAAACAGTCATTTAAGCTTCGTATTGAAAAGATTGCAAGAGATATTGCTGAATATTGTGGATATTCACAGGGACTTTGCTATTCATTTGAATCACCAAAGGTTTTTGATAAGCTTTTACTTGATGAAAATGATCCATTAAGACAGACAGTTACTATTTCTAATCCTTTAGGTGAAGATTTCTCAATAATGCGTACAATTTCACTTAATGGAATGCTTACATCACTTGCTACAAACTATAACAGAAGAAATAAAAATGTTAAGCTATATGAAATGGGTAATATATACCTTCCTAAGCAGGTGCCAGTTACAGAGCTCCCAGATGAAAGAATGCAGTTCACATTAGGCTTTTATGGTGATGCTGATTTCTTTGATATGAAGGGCGATGTTGAAGAGTTTTTAGTAAAGATTGGTCTTAGAAAGAGAATTAATTATATTCCAGCAGGAACAGAGTTTGGTCATATAAGAGTTAATTCACTTGGACTTAAGGAAAAATATAATTTCTTACATCCAGGACGTCAGGCAAATATTATTTATAACAATATGTGCATTGGATATCTTGGTGAGGTTCATCCAGAGGTTGTTTCTAACTATGGAATGAAGGGAAGAGTATATGTTGCAGTCCTTGATATGCCTAGTATCATTGATTTTGCATCATTTGATTATAAATATACAGGAATTGCTAAGTTCCCAGCCGTAAACAGAGACATTTCTATGGTTGTACCAAAGTCAATTCTTGCAGGAGATATTGAGACTCTTATTCGTAAAAAGGGCGGCAAGCTTTTAGAGGCTTGTGAGTTGTTCGATATTTACGAAGGTGAGCAGATTGAAAAAGGCTTTAAATCACTTGCATATTCTATAAGCTTCAGAGGAAAAGATAAGACTCTTGAAGATGCAGAAGTAAATAAGGCTATGGATGATATTTTTGCAGCTCTTACTAAGTTAGGAATTAATTTAAGACAGTAATGAATAGTACAGATTTAAAAACTTCAGATTTTTATTTTGATTTACCAAAAGAGCTTATTGCACAGGATCCTTTAGAGGACAGATCATCATCAAGATTACTTGTTCTTAACAAAGAAACAGGTAATGTTGAACATAAGCATTTTACAGATATTCTTGATTATCTAAAGCCTTCTGATTGTCTTGTATTAAATAATACAAAGGTTATACCGGCAAGACTTATTGGTAATAAGGAAGATACGGGTGCAAATGTTGAGGTATTTCTTTTAAAGAGATTGTCGCTTGATACATGGGAAACGCTTGTAAAGCCTGGTAAAAAGTTAAGAGTTGGCGCGAAGGTCACATTTGGTGGTGGAATCTTAAAGGGCGAAATCATCGATACTATGGATGAAGGTGCTAGAAAAGTTAAGTTCGCATATGAAGGTGTATTCGAAGAGGTACTTGATAAGCTTGGAGAAATGCCTTTGCCACCATACATTACACATAAGCTTAAAGATAGAAATCGTTATCAGACGGTATATGCAAAGCTTGAAGGCTCTGTCGCTGCACCAACAGCGGGACTTCACTTTACAGAGGAACTTTTAGACAAGGTAAAGGAAAAGGGAGTAAAAATTGCATATGTGACGTTGCATGTTGGGCTTGGAACCTTTAGACCTGTCAAAGCAGAAAATATATTGGACCATCATATGCATTCTGAAAGCTACGTTATTTCTAAGGAAGCAGCAGAAATAATAAATAATACAAAAGAAAATGGTGGAAGAATTGTATGCGTTGGAACGACAAGTGTACGAACGCTTGAAAGTGCGGCTGATGAAAAAGGATATGTAAAGGAATGTGAGGGAGACACTTCAATCTTTATTTATCCTGGTTATAAGTTCAAAGTACTAGATGTTCTCATTACTAATTTTCATTTGCCAGAATCGACACTTGTAATGCTCGTGTCGGCTCTTGCGGGTAAAGACAAAGTTTTAAATGCATATAAAGAAGCGGTCAATGAAAAATATAGATTTTTTTCATTTGGCGATTCAATGATGATTGTATAAAGTAAAACTGCACATATTATACAAAGGAGAAAATATATCATGAAAAAACCAACAATTTTAATGATCCTTGATGGATATGGATTGAATGAGAAAAAGGAAAATAATGCTGTTGCAATGGCTAACACACCAAATATGGATAAGCTTATGAAAGAGTATCCATTTGTTAAAGGACTTGCGAGCGGTATGGCTGTTGGACTTCCTGATGGCCAGATGGGTAACTCAGAGGTAGGACATCTCAAAATGGGTGCTGGAAGAATTGTATATCAGGAACTTACACGTATTACAAAAGAAATCAATGATGGTACATTTTTCAAAAATCAGGAGCTTTTAAGAGCTTGTAGTAATTGTAAAAACAATGGTGGAGCACTTCATTTATTTGGACTTTTATCAGATGGTGGTGTTCACAGCCATATTACACACCTTTATGGACTTTTAGAGCTTGCTAAAAGAGAAGGCGTTTCAAATGTTTACGTTCATTGTTTCCTTGATGGTAGAGATACACCACCTGCATCAGGTGCTGATTATATTGAACAGCTTCAGTCAAAGATGCGTGAGATTGGTGTTGGTGAGATTGCATCTATTATGGGTCGTTACTATGCAATGGATAGAGATAATAACTATGACAGAGTTAAGCTTGCCTACCTTGCAATGACAGAGGGAGAAGGCTTAAAGGCTGCTAATGCGTATGATGCAATTCATGGCTCATATGATAGAGAAGAAACAGACGAATTTGTAAAGCCTACAGTTATCGTTAATGGTGGTGTTCCAGTTGGAACAATAAATGATGGAGATTCAGTTATTTTCTTCAATTTCCGTCCAGACAGAGCAAGAGAAATCACACATGCTTTCTGCGATGATGAATTCAGATCATTTAAGAGAGACAGAAAGCTTGATATTACTTATGTATGCTTCTCAGATTATGATCCATTAATTGAAAATAAGACAGTTGCATTTAATAAGATTTCTATTACAAATACATTCGGTGAGTGGCTTGCTGCAAATGATATGAGACAGGCAAGAATTGCTGAGACAGAAAAATATGCACATGTTACATTTTTCTTTAATGGTGGTGTTGAAGAACCAAATGAAGGTGAAGAGAGAATTCTTGTAAAGTCTCCTAAGGTTGCAACATATGACCTTAAACCTGAAATGAGTGCATATGAGGTTTGTGATAATCTTGTCAAGGCTATTAAGGCTGATAAGTATGATGCAATCATAGTAAACTTTGCTAATCCTGATATGGTTGGGCATACAGGTGTTGAAGAAGCGGCTATTAAAGCATGTGAAGCAGTTGATGAGTGCGTTGGAAAAGCAGTAGATGCAGCACTTGAGGTTGGCTCAGTAATGTTCATTTGTGCAGATCATGGTAACTGTGAAATGATGGTGGACTACGAAACAGGTGAGCCATTTACAGCTCATACAACAAATCCTGTACCATTTATTCTCGTTAACTATAAGAAAGACTACACATTAAGAGAAGGTGGATGCCTAGCAGATATCGTTCCAACACTTATTGAAACAATGGGAATGGAAGTGCCTCGCGAAATGACAGGAAAATCACTTCTTGTAAGAAAATAATAATTAAAAAAATATGGTGGCAAATGCCACCATATTTTTGCTTTTAATTCATGATAACGCAAATGGTTCGCAGAGCGTGCCATTTCGTTATTAAGGTTTAATAATCTTTATTCTGTCATAAGTGAATTTAAATCCTCATAAAATCCAGGATATGAAATATTAACACATTCAGAACCAACAATTTCTGTTTTACCTTCGGCTGCAAGTCCTGCGATTGCAAAGCTCATTGCGACTCTATGGTCGTGTCTTGAACCTAATATTGTACCTGTAAGAGTTTTTCCACCATTTATAATCATTCCGTCATCAGTTGGTTCAATGTCAGCTCCCATTTTTCTAAGATTTTCAACCATAACATCAATTCTGTTAGATTCTTTAACCTTTAATTCCTGAGCATCTTTAATTATTGTAGTACCTTCTGCGAAGCATGCCATAACAGCAATAATAGGAATTTCATCAATAAGTCTTGGTATTAAATCTTTTTCTATTGTTATACCTTTTAGTTTGCTGTATTTAACAAGAATGTCTGCGCTAGGCTCGCTTTCACCTGTAACATTGAGAAGTTCGATTTTACCGCCCATCTTCTTGATTACTTCGATAAGTCCATCACGTGTTTCGTTTATACCAACATTTTTAACTAAAATTTCTGAACCAGGAACTATAAGTCCTGCTACAAGGAAGTAAGCAGCAGAGGACAAGTCACCAGGAACTACAACCTCACGACCTTCTAAAGCTGGTCTTGGTATAATAGTACATTTAGTACCTTCAGATATAACCTTTCCACCAAAATAGTTAATCATCTGTTCAGAATGATTTCTTGAAAGATATGGCTCATTAACTGACGTTTCGCCTTCAGCATACATACCTGCAAAAAGTATAGCCGATTTTACCTGAGCAGAAGCAATTGGGCTTTCGTAATGAATACCTTTAAGCTTACTGCCAGTTATATGAAGTGGAGCACAGTCGTTTGATAATTTTGATTTAATATTTGCCCCCATTGAACTGAGTGGCTTAATAATTCTGCCCATTGGTCTTCTGCAGATACTGTCATCTCCAGAAATTATTGTATCGAAATTCTGTGCTGAAAGTATTCCTGACATAAGTCTTATAGTTGTTCCTGAATTGCCGACATCAAGGTCAAGCTTTGAGGCAGAAAGTCCGTCAAGACCTTTACCATGAACGATTACTTTGTCAGGTTCTGGGTGCTCAATTTCAATTCCAAGCTTTTTAAAGCATTTAATAGAAGAGTTGCAATCGGCACCGTTTAAGAAATTAGTAACGATAGTGGTTCCCTTTGCGAGCGAACCAAGCATAATACTTCTATGTGAAATTGATTTATCACCAGGGATAGTAAGTTCACCCTTAAGGTTTTTGGTCTTTGTAAAAATAGCTGGCATTTGTTGTCTCCTTAATATAAGAAATCTCTATATTGTTTTGCTTCTGAGAAAAATTTTGCAATTTCTCCCTTGTCTTTGCTTTTAAGAGTAGCTTTTACATCTTCAAGCTCCCTTATATAATCATCAAGCAAATCACAGATTACATCGTTATTTGCTATACATATGTCTTCCCACATTTTAACAGAGGAAGAGGCTGTTCTTGTTATATCTCTAAATCCACCTGCTGCTAGAACCTTCATATTTTGATTTTCATCATCATGATTCATAAGAAAGTGAACTAGTGATGATGATATCACATGAGGTATATGTGAGATAACACCAGTAGCTTTGTCATGTAGCTGCTCAGTTAAAATTGTAGGTTTACAACCAATAGAAGAAATAAGCTCTGAATACTGATTTATTTTTTCTTCAGTTGCATTTATACCTGGTGTTAATATGTAATATGCATTTTTAATTACATTTTCAGAGGAGTGTTCATATCCATATTTCTCAGAGCCAGCCATTGGATGACCGCCTATGAAAATTCCGTCAAAACCAATATTGCTTAACGCTCTGTGAATGTTTCCTTTAACAGAACCTACATCTGTTAAAATACAATCCTTTGAAACGTGTGTAAGAATATCTGTGAGAATTTTTTCATTGTCATTAACGGGAGCGCATAAAAATATATAGTCACAATCATCAAATCGATTGTCTATTTCATAACAGCCCTCGTTTATTGTTCCATCATTAATGGCAGCATCTAAAACTTTACCATAAATATCATATGCTATTATTGTATAATCGTTATGATTTTTTCTGATTGCTTTTGCTACAGAACCACCAATTAATCCAAGTCCAATAAAACCAATTTTCATGTTATGCCTCCAATGATTTCATTCAGTATATATGAGTGAAATCACAAATCATAAGTCAGCTATACAAACTGTCTATGTAAAATCTCACAATTTAATATTTTATTACATTAAAGTGTGATATGTCAATAAAAATTGTAAATAATATAGTTAAAATAACAATAGAACTATGAAAAGAAATAAAATATTTGGCGATATTGCATAAAAATATTGCAAATAAGAATTATTAGTATTAAAATTGTACATAGGTGTTGTGGAAAAAATTAAAAATGTTGTTGATTTTTCACAATGCACAAAAAATATTTGGAGGTGCCAAGTTTATGAATGTTTACACAACGGATAAAATTCGTAATGTGGCTGTTTTAGGCCATGGAGGATGCGGTAAAACGACACTTGTAGAAGCTATGTGTTTTCTGTCAGGAATAACTAATAGAATGGGTAAAACTGCTGATGGTAATACTATTAGTGATTATGACAAAGAAGAACAGAAAAGAAAGTTTTCGATAGGCACTTCTGTAGTACCGATTGAATGGGAAGGATATAAAATCAATTTCTTTGATACACCAGGATATTTTGATTTTGTGGGCGAAGTTGAGGAAGCTATAGCAGCCTCAGCAGGCGCAGTAATCGTTGTTAACGGTAAAGCTGGAATCGAAGTAGGAACAGAAAAAGCATGGGATTTATGTGAGAAGTATAAACTCCCAAGAATATTCTTTGTTACAAACATGGATGATGATAATGCATCATTTAGACAGGTTGTAGAAGCATTACAGGAGAGATATGGAAAGAAAATAGCTCCATTCCATTTCCCTGTAAGAGAAGATGGTAAGTTTGTTGGATACGTTAATGTTGTATCTGAACAGGCTAATAAATGGAATAGTGATGGAACAGTTGCTGAAATTGATATGCCTGACTATTCAAAGCCATATCTTGAGCAGTTTAGAGATGTTTTGTTAGAAGCTGTAGCTGAGACATCTGAGGAATTTATGGATAGATACTTTAGCGGAGATACTTTCTCAGAAGCTGAAATCAGAGCTGCACTTCGTAATAATGTTATTGATGGAAGTACTGTTCCTGTAACAATGGGGTCTTCTGTATTATGTCAGG
>JAZQOO010000057.1:0-3607 GCA_045627905.1 Lachnospiraceae bacterium
TCACCTCCACGTGTTCTGTAGTGTGTCAGTCTTATAGGAAAATAATATCAGAAGGAAGTTAAATTAGATAGCGAAGGCCAGTGCACCTGTTTCATGACGCATTGGTGTCTTTCGCAGAAAGACGGGAAATAAGTATGAAAACAGTAGAGGAATATGAAGAATACGCGAAAAGTCTTTTTTTGAATGGATATAATTGTTCGCAGTCGGTTGTTTGTGCATTTTCTGATATACTAAATGTTGATGAAAAGCTTTTAATGAGACTTTCAAGTCCATTCGGAGGAGGAATGGGAAGACTTAGAGAGGTGTGCGGTGCTGTAAGTGGCATGTTTATTGTGCTTGGATTGTTAGAGGGATATGATGATGTCACAGATATCAATCTCAAGACGGAGCTATATAAAAAGGTACAGAAGCTTGCCTCTGAATTCGAAGAGGAAAATGGAACAATTATTTGCAGGGAATTGTTAGGTCTTGATAAGGGTAAGGATTCACCTGTTCCTGAGGCAAGAACGAAAGAATATTATGAAAAAAGACCATGCCCTGACAAGGTTAAAAGTGCAGCGGGCATACTTGCTAATTTTATTTATGAATCAAAGCTACATGAATACTGATTAATAGAATTGGAGACAAAGAAGATGATTTTACTTAATGATTATTTATTTTCAGGAGATACAGTACTTAAGATTTTACAGAAATATTCAAAGGATATGCGCGTTAATGGTGTAAGTACACATAATAGCATTGATTTAGTACACTCTAATTTTTTACTTCAGCTCATAGATTTGTTAGAGCATAATGATTTCTTAACATCTCAGTCACAGAGAATAAGAGAACTTTATAAGCTAATGGCCAAGGATTATCCGTTTTTAGCCTTCACTTTCAGAGGTCGAATAAAATCACTTATAAGAGCTGAAGAAAAATTCAACGGATATATTGTTGAATATGTGTATGATTATTATAAGAAAAATAATGCGTTTCCATCTGTAGACAGTCTTAAACAGAGACTTAGCTGTTTTCGTGATTTGATAGCTTACAGAATAGTTCTTTCCATGCCACAGTGTCACGTAAAGGAAGGCGAGGATAGAAGAGAGGTTGAGCTTGATTATTTGTATCGAGTTGCAAATATTTTACCGGAATTTCTTGAGGAGAGAGGTTTTAGCGTTCAAATATCTGAAAAGGAAAATCCAAATAAGTCAAAAAGACTTTCAGAGGATGTTAGACAATATTACAGAGATTATATTGAGAATCCAACACCGATAGGATACCAGTCGTTACACATTACATTATATGATAATATTTCAAGAAGCTATATTGAGGTACAGTTAAGAACTAAGGATATGGATGATTATGCTGAAATCGGCGCAGCAAATCATTTAGGATATGAAAAAAGACAGGAGGAAGAGCGTACAAGAAGAGATGAGATTCCTCATGGTAAATATCCAATATTTGACGAGGCGTTTGAAAGAGTAGTGAAACTTCATGAGCTTGATTTATCAAAAGTAGATGTAAATATGTTTGGCGCAATAAGTAATAGTGTAGTTAATGACGGATGTGGACTATTTAGAGGCAGACTGATTTTACCATATGAGCATCTTTCTAGATTCCAGAATGATATTATAGACTAGTAGTATCATAAAATGTTGTATACATAAAGATATTAATTGCGTATAATAAAAAAAGATGGTAAAATCAAGGTGGTTGTTAAAAAAATATCAATCACCCATAAATGGGTTAAATTTTATAAGAAAAAGGAGAAGGACTATGGAATTATCACCACTTCAGAAAGCAAGATACGAGTACAAACCAAAGCTTCCAGCAATGCTCAGAAATGGTATTTCTGAGATTTGTGTTAAGGAAGGAAAAGAGACAGAAAGCGTTGCAGATCAGGATAAGATTAAGGCTTTATTCCCAAATACATATGGAAAGAAAGAAATCACTTTCGAAAAGGGTACAAATACATCACCAGCTAAAAAGCAGGTTGTAGGTGTTATTCTTTCAGGTGGACAGGCACCTGGTGGACACAATGTTGTATGTGGTCTTTATGATGCTTTAAAGGCAACAGACAAGAACAATGAATTACTCGGTTTCAAAGGTGGTCCAGACGGACTTCTTAAGAATGATTATATAACATTTGATGATGCATATATTGATGCATACAGAAATACAGGTGGATTCGATATTATTGGTTCTGGACGTACAAAGCTCGAAACAAAGGAGCAGTTCGCTATAGTTGCTGAAAATGCAAAGAAGAATGGACTTACAGCAATCGTTATTATTGGTGGTGACGATTCTAATACTAATGCTGGAACACTTGCAGAGTATATGGCAGCAAATAATACAGGTGTTCAGGTTATTGGATGTCCAAAGACAATTGATGGTGATTTAAAGAATGAAGATATCGAAGCTTCATTTGGATTCGATACAGCTACAAAGACATATTCTGAATTAATTGGTAATATTGAAAGAGATGCTAATTCAGCAAAGAAGTACTGGCATTTTGTAAAGGTTATGGGTCGTTCAGCTTCTCATGTAGCGCTTGAGTGTGCACTTCAGACACAGCCAAATATATGTCTTATCGGTGAAGAAGTTGCTGCGAAGAAGATGTCACTTGCTCAGATTACAAATTACATTGCTGATGCAGTTGAAAAGCGTGGAAATAATGGAGAAAACTTCGGTGTAGCTATTATTCCAGAAGGTATCGTTGAATTCGTTCCTGAATTCTCAAAGCTTATTTCAGAAATAAATGAGCTTCTTGCAGGTGAAGCAACAGCAAAGTTTAATGCTCTTCCTGACTGGAATGCTAAGTATGAATTTATTAAGGGTGGTCTTACAGCTGAATCATTCAAGGTATTTGATATTCTTCCACAGGGAATTCAGCAGCAGCTTTTCTTAGAGAGAGATCCACACGGAAACGTTCAGGTTTCGCTTATAGAGTCAGAAAAGTTATTCTCAGAGATGGTTAAGAATGAACTTGCTAAGAGAAAAGAAGCTGGTACATATAAGGGTAAATTTGGTGCACAGCATCACTTCTTCGGTTATGAAGGAAGATGTGCATTCCCTTCAAACTTTGATGCAGATTACTGCTATTCACTTGGTTACAACGCATTTATGCTTATTCAGTATGGCTACAATGGATATCTTTCAAAGGTTTCTAATATTTCAAAGCCAGCAGATGAATGGGTTGCAGGTGGTATGCCAATCACAAAGATGATGAATATGGAAAGACGTAACGGTGAAGATAAGCCAGTTATTAGAAAGGCTCTTGTTGAGCTTGATGGAAAGCCATTCAAATTCTTTGAAGCAAACAGAGATAAGTGGGCAGTTGAGACATCATTTACATATCCAGGTGCAATCCAGTACTACGGACCAGCTGAGGTATGCGACTTAACAACAAGAACACTTGCTCTTGAAAAAGGCTGATATGTAAGTTAAATAAGATTTTATAATTAATAAGATAAGGCAGGGCAAATGAGGTGACCCCTCAAAGTTAGACTTTTTTACGAGACGACTTCGGTCGTCTCGTTTTCTTTATGCAGCTAAAAGATGGAGTCTATATTGAACAGGACTCATCCATCCTAGCTTTTCTTTTATTCGTTGCTCGTTGTAATAC
>JAZQOO010000058.1:0-12567 GCA_045627905.1 Lachnospiraceae bacterium
TACATCTCCCTGAACCTTAATTGACGTCACAGGCGATTTAGACCAGCTATTATTAGCATAATCACTGAAGGCCGACTCCCTTATACCTGATAAGTCGTATTTCTTTCCTAATACTTCCATCTGTGGAGAAATTAATACCTCACCACCTATAATCGGTTCAACTGTACATTTTCGTAGTTCACATGTTCCGATACCATCTTCAGTATTAGCTGATTTAACTGATAAAACTGCACCTCTGAATCCATACTGATTTGTAGAAAAAATATTACCCGAGTCAATACTTGTATCCATAGGGATTACAGCCTGACCACAGCCTTCAAACGCATTTGTTCTAAGTAGCTTTGCAGAAAGTCTTGATGATGTTGGTTTATATGAAGCATCTGGAAGCTTCTGCCCTTTAAACACAACAGTATTTAATCCTCTGTTTACACCTGTAGTATCAAATGCTGCGAGTCCAATTGTTTCAACATAGGCTGGAATAATTGCACTCTTTAAATTGGTATTTTTAAAGGCTCTGTCTTCGATACATTTTAAACTATCTGGAAATACTATGCTGCTAATTCTGGCACATCCATTAAATGCATCTTCGCCAATCTTTTCTACAGTATTAGGAAGAATAATCGATTTTATTGATGTAAGACCTTCAAAAGCTCCTGGTCCAATTGTCTTAACACCATTTGGAATTGTAACATCTCCACCAAAGCCTTTATATGCTAATAAAATACCATCTCCTACTATGAGAAAATCGTTACCATCCTCAACTCTTTTCCAATCTGAGATAAACTTAGTGCCTTCAAATGCTCCTAGTTCTATATTTTTAACTGAAGAAGGAATATTTACATCTGAAAGATTTTTACAGTTATAAAATGCTGCATAACCAATATTTTTTGTACCATCCGGTATATTAATTGATGTAATTGAAGAACGTGCAAAAGCAAAATCTCCAATTCGTTCAAGTCCGTTTGGTAATGAAACAGAATTCAAATCTCCTTTATTATAAAATATTCTATTACCAATGTTTGTAACTCCCATTGGAACAGCAATATCTGTCGAATTACCACCATAATAGCCAAATACATTATTTATGACATCAAATTCGTTTCCAGACTCATCTTTAACATTACCATTAGGTGTTAGATTTACACTATCAGCAACACTGTCCTCTGTCTGAGCGTTATTCATATCAAATCCCTTAGCCTTTAAATCCTTTGGATTAAACATAAATATAGCCTGACCGCCAACAACATGTGTTGAATCTATTTCTCCATTTGGATGTCCAGAAACAGCATTATTTAATTTATCAGCAAGATTGTTAACAAAATTATTTGTTATTTCGTTTAGCTGTGCACTTGAATCTGCATTCTGTGTATCATCTGCGATATCATTATTGATATTGGCATTTTGATTATTATTTTGAATAAAATCACTGCTTTCAACTGGCTCTGTAGTATTATTTTCAGGTAAGAGACCATTACTTTCACTTAATACTACACCTGAATTACCTTCAACAACATCTCCAGTCGCACCATTCAAATCAGTAAATGCTCTACTATCAATATAGCTTACAGAATACGGAACCGCTAGAGAAGTAAGACATGGACAACCTCCAAATGCACCTTCTCTTATACTTTCTACTGTTGTAGGAATCGTAACATTACTTAATGCTGAACAGTTAAGAAATGAATATGCTGAAATCTCCTTTACACCGTTAACTATATTAACATCAGTAAGCATATTTGCACCAAAGAAAGCAAATTCTTCAATTTCTTTGACTGGTTCTGGGATATCATAAATACTATATGGTCTACCTGCTAAATACTGAACAAGTTTGTTTCCATCTCTTGTATATAAAACACCATCAAGACAAATATAGAATCGGTTGTTATCATCAACATTAATATTACTCAAGCTCTGGCATGCTGCAAATGCACCTGAACCAATTGACTCAACATGTCTTGGAATATTAATTTTTGTAAGCCTCTGACAACCCGAAAATGCACTTGAGCCGATTTCCTTGACTCCATCTGCCATTGTAACAACCTCGAGATTTGTGCAATTTTCAAATGCCGCATAATCAATAGTAGTTACGTCCTCTGGAATATAAACACTTTTAAGTGTTTTATTTCCAGAAAAAGCATCTTTACCAATTTTTGTAACTCCAAGCGGTATCGTTAAATCACTGGCATTTCCATTATATTTGACTAAACATCCATTATCTAGGACATAGTCATCTTTTGTATATGCAGCACTTGCATTTCCGGCTGGCAAAATTAAAAGTATAACTGCTGTAGCGGCTAAAATTATTGCAAGTGCCCTTCTAATAACCTTTTTTATTTTATTCATATCAAAATACTACCTGTTATAACTAAATGGCACGTTTTATGACCCATTTAAGTTATCATGTATTAAACTAAATCGCAGGATTTGCCATTTCTTTATCTCTCTTAAGGAATAATACAACTGATAAACATGCAAGACCAATTGCTAAAAACCACTTTGGATGTATTGGATCAGCAGTTTTTGGCGTAGCATCTGAAATACCAGCCTCAGTAAGATTAGCTGTATCAACATATACAACGTATGGTGATAAATGACTAACTGTATAGTTCATACACGGCACACCATCAATAACAGTAAATCTTGGCTGTATTCCTTCTAACATTCCATTAGCAGTACTTGCAACCTTTGCATTACCACCGTATATAGAAAGGTTATCAGGAATAGGCATTGTAATAGATACCGTAACACCTTCTGGAACAGGTGAAATCTTGCTTGTACCTGTTGAATCATAAAGTGAAATATCAAATGGCACATATCTAATATTATCAAGTGAACCAAACGCTGCAGTTAATGCTGTCATAGCTGCTGTATCAGCTTCAGCAGTTTCAGTTATTTTAATAACATAATTATCTGATGAACCGTTAACTGTTGCAGACATTTTTCCACTATTATTAATACCATTTGCAGTTGAAAATACATCAGTATTTCCAGTCTGAACACCACCTGGATTATTAGTTGTACTATTGACAACTCCATCAACATTTGGAGTATTGACAAGTGCTCCCTGTGCAATTTCATATGGTGCTGGTGCTCCACTGACAACTACTGGTCTTACAATACCTGTAGATGAGCTTCCTGAACCATTATTATTTGTTGAAGAGTTCGATGAACTATTATTATTTGTTGAAGAGTTCGACGAACTATTATTACTACTGCTGTTATTACTGCTAGATGAACTACTTGTAGACGATGACGATGTAGTTGAGCTTGAGGTAGTTGTAGATGAGCTTGTTGATGGAATAAGCTCATACTGCGCAACATAAACAGTATCTGTTAAAATCTTGTCAATCTTTGGACTAAATCCAATAAACTTATATCCAAGTCTAACTGGTGCAGTTGGTTCATCAGGCTTTGTTCCTGCATCTATTGTCTGAGAATCAAGTAATGTTCCATCGTAATCATAGAACAATGCAGTAACCGTCTTTGTAAGTGGTGCAAAATTAACATTAGGATGCTTTGGATCATTTGCAAATCGTTCTGCCGCTGAATCTTCATAGCTGTGAAGTGTAGCTGGTGAATCAACACTTGCATACTGGAATGCATCAGCATCAATATGAACCTCCTTATCAAGCACATATACATCAACAGATTCTAATGCTCTTGCATCATCATTACCTTTTTCTTTCGTAAATGACCATGTTCTTATTGAGTCAACAGTTCTTGGAAGCTTAACCTCTTTTAATCTGTCTGCATCATAGAAGCATCTTTCTGGTATAGTTCTTAAATTATTACACGACTCCATATTTACAATATTAATAGCATCACAGTTCTGGAATGCAGCCGTTTTTATTTCATCTACATCAGCTCTAGGGACAACTAAACCAGCAGTTGTAGGAATACATTCCTCAACGCAAACCTTAGAACCATTGTCACTGTATAATAATCCACCTTCAATAAAGTAATATGGATTTGTTTCTGATTTAACCGCACTTTCTGAAGGGCTGAGTGTAATTGTATCTATGTTTTTAGAGTTAGCAAAAGGTAAGTCACCAACACTTGTCAAATCACTTAAAATAGATAAATTCTGTAACGAAGATGGAATAATATCGTTAAGCAAATCATCTGACTTCTGTCGTGTACTTGCAAATGCCTCATCAGGAAGATGAGATACACTCGTCAATACAACATTAACTGTTCCATCAAGGTTCTGGAAATATTTATTTTCCATTCCATCACCCTTTGCATTATCTATAGATGTTATTCCCATTGGAACAACAATATTTTCGAAATTATGAAGAATCTCATACTCAAGCTGTGTTGATGTATTTGGATCATATATTTCCTGTAATTCTTCAATTGTAAGCTCTCTTGTTATTACATTTCCTGTAGGGTCTTTACTAATCGTTCCATCAGGCTCAAACTGAGGAACTGTAACCTTTGTATTTTTAGAAGGATATGTAAGTAATGCTGGCTCACCTGATTCTGGGTCAAATCTTGCTGTAAGACATTCAGGTTCTCCAGTTCTATATAAAATATAACCATTACGTAATGTACTGAATCTACCTGATTCTTCATCCATTGCATACGCATACGCTGGATAAAGATTTGACATATCACTTCCACCCATCATCCCTGTAATAGTCAGACTCTTTGAACCTGTAAAGAAAGCATTTTCTCCAAGGCTAGTAATATTAGGGTCATATATAGCACCTGTTTCATAATCATAATGCCTTAAATTAATCTCTGTAAGGTTATTATTTTTTTCAAATACAGAATCACCAATTGTTATGGCTGTTGATGCTGGAATATCATTTCCTTTGTTATCTCTGTTATGTATGAAATTAACAGTTGATAAGCTTGGCATATTGTAAAATGCCTGATCGCCAATACCTGTAACAGAATCTGGAATATTAACAACAACAGGATTAGTAAGACCCTGGAAGGCATTATTTCCTATCTCACGTAAGCTATATCCACCTAAATAGTATGGAATAGTAAGTGTGGCATCAGCCGCTGGACTAATCTGCTGAACTTCAGTAATATCAAAAGTTCCATCATCATTTACTTTAAATACATATTTGTAACCATCCTTCTGTAAATCATAGTTTTTACCATCCGGAAGTGATGATCTATAGGTTATACCGTTGTCAGCCGCATATCTGTAAAGATTACTTGAATAGTTATCATAACCCCAAATATAGAAGCCATTATCTTTAACAGCATCAAACTCATTTTTATCAAAGGTACAGTCTACGCCATAAATCTTAACATAACCAAGATTTTCACAACCTGCAAATGTACCTTTAGGGAATGCTGAACTATATGTTACATCAAATTCAACTGTCTGAAGATTTTCACAGTTATCAAATATACCACAGAACGGTGTTGACGCTGCTGCATGTGATTTAATCGTCTTGACACTCTTGCAGGCAATATTCTCAAGTGCAGTACATGCTGAAAATACATTACAGCCTAACGTAATATCTGGTGTATTTTCATGGAATTCAACATTATCAAGTGAAACACAGCTTAAAAATGCGCCAGATCCAATTGTACATTTCGTCTTTGGAATAACAACATTTTTAAGTGATTTACAGTTTGCAAAGGCGCAATCACCAATAAGCTTAATATTATCAGCCTTATCAAATGAAACTTTAGCAAGTGATGTACAGCCTTCAAATGCAAGGTCACCTATTGAATAACAGTTTGAGCCTGCCTCAAAGGAACCTAATGATGTACAGTTCTCAAAGGCTCTCTCACCTATTGAGCCAAGGTCATTTGGAAGCATAATAGACTGAATCTGACCATTATTTGCAAACGCATCATCGCAAACATTATTTACACCAAATAAAACATCATTTCTGTTTGGTGTAGATTCCTTACATGCATAAAATGGTTCAGCATCTTCGATAAGAGTTTCCTTTGCTGCAACAACATTTCCTGAAACCTCATCTGTTGTAACATCTACCTGATATGTCTGTCTTTTAACAACATAGTAGCTGTACTGAATACTTGTACCATCTTCCTTTGCTGCTGTACTTGTAACTAGTGTTTCCTTATATAATCTGTATGTACCAGAGATTTCGTGATTAATAACTGCCTCATCTCCCACCTTATAATCAGGATTCTGAGTAGTACCTGCGTTTTTAATAACACCATTTTCAATGTTTACATTATGTGGTAAAGGATTATATCCACTCTGTTTACCACCTAAATACTCATTCAAATCACACTTGGCTGGTGAAAGATTTGAAATTTCAAAAACCGGAACCGGATTTGTTGGCGAAGGCATTCCATTCATATCAATAATGAAATAATTATTTTGTTCGTTTGGAGCCTCTGTCTTATTAGAGTATGGGAAAGCATATTTAAGAGCAGTTTTATTTGTCACCTTCGGAACACTTGCGCTTACCTCACCATGTCCACCAGTAGTCAACTCATCAAGTGATGGAATCTCATAACCAGACGCAGCCGATACACCACCATTCTGAACGGGTATAAGTGCAACAACTAAAGCTGTAATCATAAATAAAGCAGCAAGTGTCATTCTTACGCTTCTTTTAAGTGTAAGCTTTTTCCTTCCCTTTTTAACAATTCTTTCCTTTTTAATATTTGTTTCCTGTTTTTTCTTCACGACAAACGTTCTCCATTCGTGTAATAACTAAGTGCTATTTATCTAATTTTCTTTGCTACAATAACAAATCTTTCTGCACCTGATGTATAATCACATGTCGATAACGTGATTAAAGCATCACCATATTTTGATTTAACTCCAGTATCGTACATTGACATTGATGCCATTTCATTCATATACGATTCATATTCGACATCTGAGTTGGCATTTATAAACTGATAATACTTAAATGCCACTTCCACCTCATCATGTACAACTTCGGAAAATACATACATTACAGCATATTCGCCTTTTTCGTATATCGTATCAAAATTAATCGTTTTATGTTCTTTATAGAAGCTTTCTTCCTTGTAGCTTTTAAGTGTACCGAACATATTTCCAGAACGCATATTATGTCCATATAAAATAATGTTCTGACTTCTAGGCCATATGCTACATTCACAATCAGCAAAAATCGAACCATTATTATCTTTTTGCTGTTTAAAATTGTGATTTAAATAATAATCATTATTTACAGTCTGCATAACTGGATAATCAACCTTTGTTCCGTCAATTTTAATCCAGCCCACAAGACTTTTGTTAAGTTCATAAACAGAAGCATATTCTTCGAGAATATCTGGTGTTTCATTATTATCTAATGTTACTGTTGCTTCTCTTTTAAATACAAAATCATTATTATCTTTTACGTGTGATATGTTACCGCTTTGCTGCCTTGATTTTGAGTTCTCATAACAATAAAACCCAAAATACGAAAGTGTAGCTATTGCTACTAGCATACATATCACAGATATTACTTTTCGAGCCATCAAACTATTATTTTGAGCATAATCAGCTCATCCTTTCGTGCTATTCTAACACTTGAACAAAGCTCTGTGAAAACAGCATCTGCCATTCTAAGTCCAAGATTGTTTAACGACATATAATTTTTATTTTCGCGAATCTCGTAAATAGAGTTCAAATTAACAGCATCATCTTCCATAGTAAACTCTATTTTACCTCTATACATTACGAAAAATTCATCAAAGAATTTTGTTATATATATCAATATGAAAATAAGGTCTGAAATCTTACTGTGTTCAAAATCAAGTGTCCCACAAATAAGCTTAAAATACTTCTTTTCATCAGGTTTATTTGTTTTAGCTTCAAGTCCATCAAAAAAGCCTTTTATATCATCTACACCAATCATATAAACCTGAACATAATCTCTGACAACACTTTCAATAAAATCATTAAAAGAAGCTAAGTCAACATTTTCTACCTGAGAAGTAACAAAATCTACACAACATATAAAATTACTAAGAATCTCATCATAGCCCTTCATTCTTTCATTTAATAGAGCTGACATTTCATTCATAGGCTTTATATATTTTTCACTGATTTTATGAAAATTAGAATTCATGATTTTGATTTCATCTTCACGGTAATACTCATGAAGCAAATCATCAACATGTCCTGGTAATTCATCAAGAAGCATATTTTCTTTACACATAAGCTTTCCAATATGAAGCTTATTATATACTGTAAGTACTTCTTTAGTGTTTTTTTCAGAGAAAAACATTATTATCTGAATCTCAGGATTTATTGATTGCAATAGTTCACAAAGCTCTGTACCAGATATTACTGGTAAGCTATAGTCAACTATTGCAACTGAAACCTCATTACCATCAGCAAATGTAGCAGCTTCTTCGCTTGATGCGAAAAAATGCTGATTACTTTTACTAGCTAAAACAGCCTTTATTCTGTTTAATAGCACCTCGTCAGATATTACTGAAATAACTGTTCGCATTAATTCCTCTTATTATTTAACAACAAAGTTAACAATCTTATTTGGAACATAGATTTCTTTTACAAGAGTCTTTCCTTCCATAAATGATTTAACCTTTTCATCTGCTTTTGCAGCTTCGAAAGCAACTTCCTTATCACATCCAGTTGGAACTAATATTGTTCCTCTGACCTTACCATTAACCTGAACACCTATTTCAATGTTATCTTCAACTGTTTTTGCTTCATCATATTCTGGCCACTTGGCAACTGAAAGGAAACCTTCTCCACCAAGTGCTTCCCACATTTCTTCTGTTAAATGCGGTGCAAATGGGCAAAGAAGCTTAATAAAGCTTATAAGCTCAGATTTTGTAAGTGAACCTTTGCCATAAATCGTATTAAGTAATGTCATTAAAGCAGCTATTGCTGTATTAAACTTTGTTTCTTCTATATCTGATGA
Organism: Lachnospiraceae bacterium; assembly: GCA_045627905.1. Lineage (GTDB taxonomy): Bacteria > Bacillota > Clostridia > Lachnospirales > Lachnospiraceae > UBA2868. Next base: position 8,856 of record JAZQOO010000058.1, read on the forward strand.
AACCTTTTTAATTGTTTTATTAAATGGAACCTCGAGTTCTTTTGTCACATCACCATCAACTACTAAATCAGTAAGTCCTGCAACTCTTTCAAGGAATCTCTTACAGCCCTTAACAGCGTTGTCATTCCATGGTGTAGCTGCGCCATAATCGCCCATAAATAATACATAAAGTCTTAATGTATCAGCTCCAAAGTCAGCCACTATATCAAGCGGGTCAACTACGTTACCCTTTGACTTTGACATCTTATCCCCATCAGGTCCAAGTATAAGACCCTGAATTGTTCTCTTTGCATATGGCTCCCTCGTATTAACAACACCTTCATCAAAGAGGAAATGATGCCAGAATCTTGAATAAATCATATGTCTTGTAACATGCTCCATACCAACATTGTACCAGTCTACAGGCATCCAGTAGTTTAATTTATCCATGCTAGCAAGCTCTTTATCATTATTTGGGTCAATATATCTTAAGAAATACCATGATGAACCTGCCCACTGTGGCATAGTATCAGTTTCTCGCTTTGCATCCTGACCACATTTTGGACATTTACATTTTACATATGACTCAACTGATGCAAGTGGTGATTCACCATCAGCTCCAGGCTCAAAGTTTTCAACCTCTGGAAGTCTTAATGGAAGTTCTTCATAAGGAACTGCAACTATTCCACACTTATCACAATGGATAAGAGGAATAGGCTCGCCCCAGTAACGCTGTCTGTTGAACGCCCAGTCCTTCATCTTATACTGAACACCAGCTTCACCAATGTTTTTCTTTTCAACTTCTTCTAGCATTCTCGCTATTGAATCTTTTTTATTTGTATAGCCATTGAGGAAATCAGAGTTAATCATCTCACCGTCACCAGTGTATGCTTCTTCTTCAATATTTCCACCTTTTATTACTTCAATAATATCAACGCCAAACTTCTTTGCGAAATCATAGTCACGCTGGTCATGAGCAGGAACAGCCATGATTGCACCTGTACCATATCCCATCATTACATAATCAGAAATAAAGATAGGTATTTCCTTGCCATTAATAGGGTTGATTGCCATGAAGCCATCAAGCTTAACACCTGTCTTATCCTTAACAAGCTGTGTTCTTTCAAACTCTGTCTTTTTCTGACATTCTTTGCGGTAATCTTCTACTGCTGCAAAGTTCTTAATCATTGAAGAATACTTGTCAAGTAATGGATGTTCAGGTGCCATAACCATAAATGTTACACCAAATAATGTGTCTGGTCTTGTTGTATAAATCTTTAACTTTTCATCTGTATCCTTAACACTAAAGTTTACAAATGCACCTCTGGATTTTCCAATCCAGTTTTCCTGCTGTTGCTTAACATTTTCTGGATAGTCTACATCCTTTAATCCTTCTAAAAGTTTATCTGCATACTGTGTTATTCTTAAATACCATACTGTCTTTGATTTCTGAACAACATCTGTATGACAAATATCACATTTTCCACCCTGACTATCTTCATTAGAAAGCACAACCTTACATGAAGGACAATAGTTAACAAGTGCTGTATCTCTGAATACTAATCCCTTTTCAAACATTTTAAGGAAAATCCACTGAGTCCACTTATAATAATTAGCATCTGTTGTATCTACAACTCTATTCCAGTCAAAAGAATAACCAACCTTTTTTAGCTGATCTGAAAAACGTTCAATATTTGTATCTGTAATTTTTCTAGGTGGTGTATTAGTCTTAATTGCATAGTTTTCTGTAGGAAGACCAAATGCGTCAAATCCTATAGGAAATAAAACATTATATCCTTCCATACGGCGCTTTCTGGATACTACCTCTACGCTTGAATATGCTTTAATATGACCTACATGCATACCAGCTCCTGATGGATATGGAAACTCTACAAGTCCATAAAATTTAGGCTTATCTGAGAAGTCTTCAGCGTTGAACACTCCTGCGTCTGCCCATTTTTTCTGCCACTTTGGCTCGATTTCACTAAATAAATGTCTCATTTATATCATGCTCCTTTGCATAGTTATCTTAAGTATAAACATATTCTATTATTTTAGCACATTATGTAACTTAGTCAAGATAAAGCAATAAAAAATCCCTCATAAGCAGAATTTATACTCAAAGATATATCTACCTATAAGGGACCTTTTATATTTAATTTTATTTGTTATTAGTCTTCAGCTGTAAGATCAACAAGCTTACTCTGTCTTGCAGCAACTTCTTTTTCCTGAACATCTGATGGGCACTGTTCATAACGAACAAACTCATATTCATATGTACCTCTGCCACCAGTCATTGACCTTAATACTGTACAGTATCCGAAAAGTCCAGTAACTGGTATTTCAGCTTCTATAACCTGTTTACCATCAGATAATGGATTCATTCCAAGTACGCGGCCTCTACGTTTATTCAAATCGCCCATTATATCACCTGTATAATGGTCAGGCACTGTAACCTTAAGTGAACAGATTGGTTCAAGCAGTACAGGAGTAGCCTCCATAAATCCTTTCTTAAACGCCTGAATTGTTGCCATTTTAAATGCCTGTTCTGATGAATCAACTGGATGATATGAACCATCATAAAGTGTTGCTTTAACACCAACTACAGGATATGCAGCTAATGGTCCTGAAACTACAGATGCATCAAGTCCTTTTTCAACTGCTGGGAAATAGTTCTTTGGAACTGCTCCACCCACAACTGTTTCTTCAAAAACATATGGAATAGTAAGGTCATCAGCCTGAGAGAACTTCATCTTTACATGACCGTACTGACCATGTCCACCTGACTGCTTTTTATATTTGGCTTCTACATCAGATGTCTTTTTGATTGTTTCTCTGTATGCTACCTTTGGCTGCATAAGCTCTATTTCAACCTTGTACACATTAAGAAGCTTACTTGCAATAATTTCAAGATGCTGGTCGCCCATTCCATAAAGAAGTGTCTGTCTGTTTTCAGAATCATTTACATTCTTCATTGTAAGGTCTTCATGCATCATCTTCTGAAGAGCACCTGAAATCTTATCGATATCTGCTTTGTTCTTAGGCTTATATCTCATATATGTGTATGGTTTTGAGATTTCAGTTTTAGCATAAGTAATTGTATTTGCTTTTGTTGAAAGTGTATCACCTGTTCTTGCTTTCGATACCTTTGCAAGTGCACCTATATCGCCTGCATGAAGCTCAGGCACCTCGATTGGTTTATTTCCTCTTAATACATAAATCTTACCAACCTTTTCCTCAACCTCTTTATCATAATTATAGAGAACATCATCTGTTTTAATTACACCCGAGCAAACTTTAATAAGTGAATATTTACCAATAAATGGGTCAACAATAGTTTTCCATATAAATGCAGATTTTGGTTTTGCAAAATCATAATCTGCTTCAAATATTTCACTTGTCTTAACATTTATACCAGCGATTTTTCTTGTATCCGGGCCTTGGAAATACTTAATAATGTCATCTATCAAAGTGTACATACCCTGACAAAGAACTGATGAACCCATAGTTACAGGAACTGTACTTCCGTCAATAACGTTAGAACGAAGTGCTGCTCTAATTTCGACTTCTGAGAATGTATCTCCACTAAAATATCTATCCATAAACTCTTCTGCTGTTTCTGCTACTGCTTCTAAAAGCACATCTCTAAACTGTTCAAGATATGGTTTTGAATAATCTGGCATATCAACAGAAATAACAGAACCGTCGTCTTTCCATCTATTTGCAGTTTCAG
>JAZQOO010000059.1:0-48106 GCA_045627905.1 Lachnospiraceae bacterium
TTTATTATTTTTACTGCCTGTTACTAATATACATAACAATATAAGTTGTACAATTGGAACCATAAAATAATTACATATCGGACTAATAATTATTGGTATTATTATTGAAATTCCACCCAAAATAACACCTATCACTATAAACAGTATCAATTCTAAAAATCTATTTCTCATATTGTCCGATTGTATAAATACGCACATTACTCCTAATATCCAAGCAAGTATAGCTCCCGCTACGAATTTATTTCGGGATATCTTTCTATTATTTTCTGTATTAATTACGTTACCTATACTTCCATCCTTTTGTTTACTTATTTCATCTAAAATGTTATTGTATTCTGCCTCAAGTATTATGTCGTTTTCGATATCCTCCTTTTTAATTGTTGAAATTTCTTTTAAAATAGCAATCCTCTTTTCAACTCGACTATAATAAAAATAATTTGCATCTATATAAGGAAATAAAATCAAAAATATAATAATCACGACTAAAAACATCATGTATAATCTTGGATTTTTTAAATTATTTTTTATGATGTCAAATACTTTTTCAATCATTTTCGATAAACCTTGATTCTTTATAACGATTTCAAATACTCCATAAAGTTCTGTTTATTCTCAAGAGCTGTGGTAGTAGGTCTTCCCAAATCATCTCTTGCGCCAATTGAACATTTTACTTCAATCATGCTTAACTCGTTCCTATTTTTTGCATTTTCCAGTTCTCTGTCCAACGCTTCGAATGTATCTACACTTATAGCATTCGGATAACCACATGCCTTAGCTATAGCTACTAAATCAATATTGCTTGCTACAGTTGGCATTCCACCTACTGTTTCATGGGCACCATTGTTGATAATGACATGAACCATATTCTTAGGTGCATTTGCACCAAGAACAGCCATAGAACCCATGTGCATAAGAACAGCACCATCGCCATCAACACACCACACTCTAGTATTAGGCTTATTGATAGCTACACCAAGAGCAATAGATGAACTATGTCCCATAGAACCAACCGTCAAGAAGTCATACTTATGGCTCTGACCATTTGCAACACGAGTTTCAAAAAGCTCACGGCTTGCCTTACCAGTCGTACTTACAATTGGATCTTCTCCGCTTGCTTTCACAATATGTTGGATGATTTCTTCTCTTACCATCTTATTATCATTTTCATATTTTACTTTGCCATCGTAAGAAATAGCACCCTTGCGGATTACAAAAGCAACATCTTTGCCTTCAGACAGAACCTTTTTGTATTCCTCCATAACTGCAGCTACTTCCTCGTCACTAGTATCTTTACTAATAGCAAAAGCTTTGATATCCATATCTTCAAGTAGTTTTACAGTTACCTCGCCCTGATAGATATGCTGTGGCTCATCGTGAATCCCAGGTTCACCTCTCCAGCCAACAATAAACACAACCGGAATAGCATACACCTTATCATTTAATAAGGAAGCAACCGGGTTGATAATATTGCCCTCACCAGAGTTCTGCATATAAACTACAGGAACTTTTCCTGTAGCAAGATGATAACCTGCTGCAAGAGCTGTACAATTACCTTCATTAGCAGCTATTACATGATGTTTAGGATCAATACCATACTCATTCATTAAATAATTACATAATGCTTTTAACTGAGAGTCAGGAACTCCTGTGTAAAAGTCTGATCCTATTATCTCTAACAATTTTTCAACTTTCATTTTATTATCCTCTCGTACATATATCTTATAGTATTTTTATCAAGCTCAACTGGATTATTAGAGAGTCGCTGTGGATTCACTGAATCAACAAGAATCATCAACTCTTTTTCTTTATTCTCAGCTTTAGGATGTGTAAGTTCTAACTCTTCAAAGAGTTTAGTAAATTCGTCAACAGTAATTCCTGGAATTTCAGTTTTGTTTACTTTCCACACTTCAGGTAAACACAACGCTGCCGCGTGCCCATGTGCCAAATCATACAAACTGGTAATTTTATAACACATAGCATGTGCTGCTGTAGTTGTTGTAATATTAATGGCTTGTCCTGCAAGATTAGCAGCAATTAACATCTTAGCATTACCTTCTTGTTCATTTAGAAGGTATGATATCTTATTCTCTAAAATAATTTTTATTGCAGATAAAGCAAAAGTTCTACTTTCTTTTGTCGACTTCCTTGACCAATAGCTTTCTATTGCATGACACAGTGCATCTAGCATCGTTGCTTTCCTCGTATATTCCGGCACATTAATAAGTGTCGCTGGTTCAAGAATAGCAATTTCAGGAAGAAGTGATAAATCTGCAACTGATTGCTTTACTCCATCCCTATAAATAACTGAAAAATGTGTCGACTCAGAACCTGTCCCTGATGTTGTCGGAATTGCAATAATCTCTACATTACTTTTGCTATAATATTTAATAGCTTTTGCAACATCAATGGCACTTCCACCACCAATTGCAAGAATGGTATCACATTGAGATTTAGTAAATATCTCAACTCCATCCATAACCTCTTCATATAAAGGATTTGGTCTAAATCCACTAAAACGTATTGGATTAAGAGATTTAACATAATCAGCGAACTTTAATTTATCAAATGATTTACCACATACAAGAAATAGTTTTTTCCCATTAAGGATATCCTTATTTTTCTCAAATCCTTCTAAAATCAATTTCTTATTCCTCCGGGATTAAGCGAATTATATCTTTAAATGGCATACAAATATCATCACATTCTTTTGCTCTATGATTTTCTAAAATTAATCTTGCAGCATTCTGCATTGCAGGAAAACCAGTCCTAGTAAGCTGATTTGCATAGATTACAATGTTTACTCCAGCTTCTTTAAACTCTTCCTCTGTAACTACATTAAAAGATGTTGGCACAACAACGATAGGTGTTGACTGATTCCATTCTCTATAGATACGCACGAACTCAAAAATTTCAGACGGATCCTTTTTTCGGCTATGTATCATAATTGCATCTGCACCTGCTTCGGTGAATGCCTTAGCTCTTGCAATTGCATCATCCATACCCTGTTCTAAAATTAAACTTTCAATACGAGCGCAAATCATAAAATCTTTTGTTCTTTGTGCTTTCTTACCAGCTGCAATCTTTGCAGAAAAATTCTCAATTGTATCTTGAGTCTGAACCACCTCATTACCAAATAGGCTATTCTTCTTTAGGCCTGTCTTATCTTCAATAATCGCCATAGATACACCCATTCTCTCTAATGATCTGACTGTATATACAAAATGTTCTGTTAGTCCACCAGTATCTGCATCAAAAATGATTGGTTTAGTTGTAACTTCGCATATATCATCAATTGTCCTGAAACGTGAAGTCATATCAACTAACTCAATATCTGGTTTACCTTTTGCAGTAGAATCACAAAGTGAGGAAATCCACATTGCATCAAACTGCCTTGCACCACCATTCTGTTCAACAATAGTATTTTCAACTATCAGTCCTGTCAAACCACTGTGTGCCTCCATAGCTGTGATTGTACCTTTCATAGCAAGTGCTTTTTTAAGTCTTGCACGACGTATATCTGGTGTAGATAACTCAATTTTTGCTCTTTTTTCCAATTCTTCATATTTATCATCTTTAGAATAAGGATATTCAACCAATTTCCCACCATAAGAAGCAAGAACAGAGCAAACCTCATCTCTTATTGTCTTCTGAAATCCTGTCTTCCAATCATCACCATGAACGACGTAATCAGGTTTTAGATTTTCTAGATTTTCTACATAAGATAAAGTTCTCTGCTCAACAACCTTGTGTACACCTTTAACATTTTCAAACATTGCCTTTCTTTCTTCAAAAGGCATCAATGGAAATCTCTTATAAGAAATAACTGCTTCATCAGACAACACACCAATAATTAACTTACCAAGCTTTTCTGCCTTTCTGATAATTGCGATATGTCCACTATGAATCATATCAGCTGAAAAGCACATATAAACTGTAGACTCATTTTGATTACTCATTCTAATCACCTTTCCTTATTACATTTTAAGTATCAACTCTAGTTTTTCGCTCACTTTTTCTAAATCTTCTTGATTATCAATTTCAGTACAAAGCAAATCCTTTACATCTAAAGCATATATTGTGCAGTTGTTTGAGATTTGATTAAATGCGACCTCTGCATAACAATTGCATTCACCCATTTCACAGAATTCTTTAATTTTATTGAGCCAACTTTCCCACTCTTCTCTGTTTAATTTATATAGTGCCTGAGCTTCCAAAGCTTCATCAAAGAATTCAATTCCAACAGCCTGTACTTTTCCTTCTCTCACCACTGCTTTAAAATCTTTCTCTGGAAGAGGTATCGTAGATGATACTTTCATGCAACTATAAGGGTTTTCAATCATTCTTGTAAGAACACTTTCATCAAACACTAAATCTCCATGCATCAGAATTATGTTATCGTGCAACAAATCACGTGCACAATAAATCGAATAAATATAATTAGTCTTATCATAAAGTGGATTATTAACAAAGGTAATATTAATATCCAATTTTAAGGATTCACAGTATTCAGTGAGAATTTTATCAAAATATCCTGTAGTTATAACAATATCATTTATCCCCTCTGCTTTTAATAATTTTAGTTGGCGACTTAAAATCGTGTCATTTCCTGGTATCTCTGTCATACATTTAGGATGAGTTTTTGTAATCTCTCCCATTCTTGAACCAATACCGGAATTAAGAATTAACGCTTTCATATTATTTTCATTGCTCCTTCATCAATAAACATATCTCTTTCCAAACAATAGTTTCTATTACAAGACAACTTATTTGGTTTCAAAAATATCTATTTATTAGAAATATTTATATAATGGATTTTACAAGAATCACAAAAGATTTTATTACCATATAATCATTATCAAAATATTGTCTTTACTTTTACAATATTCAAATTTATTTACATATAAATGTCATTTATTATACCTTTTATTCTCAGGTAAATTTTTTCTAAAAATATAGGAAAGATAATTCCCGACAAACACAAATGATGACCACTTGTTTTTTATTGCTATCATTAAAAATTTGCCAGATCTCATACATAACTGGTACATGAAACATAAAAATAAATAATGTATGTTTAGCAATATAGCAAATCAACTTATTTATGGTTTTATTTTTCTCTACCAATATTCCAACATAATAATAAAATTTCCAAAAAATCCATCCATACACCGACATACAAACACTTGGCAGATTAACTCCATCACCAAATGAAAATATCAAATCAATTTCAGACTGAACTTTACAGATAACCTGCCAACAAACTATACTACTCACCACATACAACACGAATTTGCAAACAATTATGGTCTATTGCATTGACTTTTTGGTTTTGAATTAATTTCCATGACTGCAAATAATTGACCCAAAAGAAAAAGTATTAAGTATGTACCGCCAAACAATGGGTCTCCACCACCATAGATATCTAATATTTGCGAATAATTCGTTGTAAAATATGAAATTATAATACTAATAATCACGACAATAACATGATTATGTCTTATTAACATCTCATATAAAATTGGTGCAACGATTAACATCTGAAAATACAAACTTACGTAATACAATGGACCAGATGTAGAAAAATGTATAAGATTATTTAAAATTTTCTCGACAGAAAAGAACCTATTATCTATAGTTGCAATAATAACTGTTGAAAATAAATACGTAAAAAAATTTTTTTAATTTTACAATAGTCCATATGTAATATGAAGCTCTCTTCTGACTTTTCCTAATGGAAACATACATCCCAAAACCATTTGATATAATGAATGTAGATACACAAAACAGAAAAACTTGTTTATACTTTCATTTTCATATAGAATAAATCTTGAATGAGTCAATACCATTGCAAATATGCACAAAATCTTACAAAATTCTACATAGAAATATTTATCCCGTTTATTTGTTTGTTAATTAATGTTGCTTCTCTAGCATATTGTCAACCCCCTCAGCAATCTTTAAACTTATTGATAATTTCCACTTCTCCCGATAAATCTATTTTTATAGCTTGCGGATTCTCCCAATATATATATTTAGGATTGGGTATATGCCAATCGCTACCATATATTTCCTCTAAATACAATTCTGGATTATTAGGTATGTTGAGTATTGTATTTTCAAATTCAAATGTTTTTGAACCTAAATAAGTAAATGGAAAAATTAATATTTTATTTTTTCCTTCTGGAATATCATAAAATAGATAGTTATAATATTTCTTATCAGATTTTTTTGCATAATTAATATCTACCATTACATCGTCATAAATAAATGTATCTTGATTGATTCCAACCCCACTAACCCTATACGAATGAAGTCTTTCAAATCCATTATTTTGTAGATATCTCCTAAATTTTTCAATTTCCTTGTCGCTCTTAAGAAAAACCACCATATCTAAATCCATATCTCTACTCAGTAGTTTTTCATCTCTAATAATTCCCAACAAAGTTCCAAATGCAAAGAAAAAGTCAATCTCATCAGAAAACCTTGGGAATACATTTTGTATTTCACGCATAACATGAAAACTATTACTCACAAATTTTTCTAAACCTTTTGCTCTTCTTTCATTGTATATTTTTTGTTTTATTTTTTTATATATTATGTAAAAAGGCTTTGTAATAAAGCTTTTTTTAATATTCCTTTATTGTTTTATATTTCATAAATTATATCTCCTTAACATTTCTTTTATCTTTCCGCTCTCATTGGATTATTCAGGAAGTCCTCATAAGACAATCTGATACCATCCTCAAGCTCGGTTTTATACGTCCAACCAAGATTTGCAGCCTTAGAAACATCAAGCAACTTTCTAGGAGTACCATTAGGCTTAGAGGTATCCCATTCGATCTTACCTTCGTATCCGATAACCTTAGCCACAAGCTCAGTAAGCTCTTTAATAGTAAGTTCTTTGCCAGTACCTGCATTAACCGTCTCATCACCACTATAGTTGTTCATCAGGAACACACAAAGATTAGCAAGGTCATCGACATAAAGGAACTCACGAAGAGGACTTCCATCGCCCCAACAAGTGACTGTCTCAAGTCCAGCTTCTTTTGCCTCGTGGAAACGTCGAATAAGAGCCGGAAGAACATGAGAATGTGTAGGATGATAATTGTCATTAGGACCATAAAGGTTCGTAGGCATAACAGAGATATAATCTGTGCCATACTGTTTATTGAGATACTCACAGTATTTCAAACCGCTAATCTTTGCCAAAGCATATGCCTCATTTGTAGGCTCTAAAGAGGAAGTCAATAAGCAAGATTCAGGCATAGGCTGAGGAGCCATCTTCGGATAGATACAAGAGCTACCTAAGAACTCTACCTTCTTGCAGCCATTCTTCCATGCACTGTGGATGACATTCATCTCAAGAATCATGTTGTCGTACATGAAGTCAGCAAGAGCAGACTGGTTAGCGATAATACCACCAACCTTAGCTGCTGCAAGGAAAACGTACTCAGGCTTTTCCGTTGCGAAGAACTCCTCAACCTCTACCTGTCTAGTCAAATCCAATTCTTTATGCGTTCTTGTAATAATATTTGTATATCCCTGTCTTTCAAGTTCTCTAACAATTGCAGAACCAACCATTCCACGGTGACCAGCAACGTAGATTTTTGCATTTTTCTCCATCATATTCGATAATCTCTTTTCTTTATTTCACAACACCTTTTTCAAGGTATTCTGCTAAATTCATCTTGATATGTTCTTCTGCTCTTTCCACGGCAACCTTTTCCATGTCATGCTTAGTCATAAGAGCAACAAGTTCTTCAAATGAAGTCTTAGTCGGATTCCATCCAAGCTCTGTCTTTGCCTTTGTAGGATCTCCCCAAAGGTTTACAACATCTGTAGGGCGATAGAAGTCAGGTGATACCTCCACGATTACCTTTCCAGTTGCCTTATCAATACCTTTTTCATTCATTCCTTCGCCCTGCCATTCAACCTCGATGCCAGCATGGTGGAATGCAAGCGTTGCAAATTCACGAACTGAATGCTGAACACCTGTTGCTATTACGAAATCTTCAGGCTTATCATTCTGAAGAATTAACCACATACATTCAACATAATCCTTTGCATATCCCCAGTCACGAAGTGAATCAAGGTTTCCGAGATAAAGTTTTTCCTGCTTGCCCTGAGCAATACGAGCTGCTGCAAGAGTAATTTTTCTAGTAACAAAAGTCTCACCACGGCGTTCAGACTCGTGGTTGAATAGAATGCCAGAGCAGCAGAACATGTTATACGCTTCTCTATATTCCTTTACGATCCAGAAACCATACTGCTTAGCCACAGCATAAGGACTATAAGGGTGGAAAGGAGTTGTTTCCCTCTGTGGAACCTCCTCAACTTTTCCGTACAATTCAGATGTGGAAGCCTGGTAAATCTTACAAGTCTTTTCTAATCCACAAACTCTAACAGCTTCCAAAACACGAAGCACGCCAGTAGCCACTACATCCGCAGTATATTCAGGAACATCGAAAGAAACCTGTACATGGCTCTGTGCTGCCAGGTTGTAAATTTCATCCGGTTTGATCTCCCCAATAAGCTTTACGAGGGAAATAGAATCTCCAAGGTCACCAAATTTAAGATGGAAGTTTGGTGTACCTTCCAAATGAGCAATACGCTCTCTAAAATCAACAGAGGAACGACGAATCATTCCATACACTTCGTATCCTTTATCCAATAACAGTTCAGCTAAGTACGAGCCGTCTTGTCCAGTCACACCAGTAATTAATGCCTTTTTCATATAATTTTATCTCCTTTTTTAAACCAACTTCAAAACTATAAACCTTACTTATATCATCAATATAATACATTTCTCATAAAATCCTCGAACTCTTTTGCAAAGATTTCAAGATTATAGTTCTCAAGTACAAATTTCTGACAGGCTTTCTTTCTTCTACCAATTTCCTCTAGAGGTAAATTCATAGCCCAGTTTATAGCCGACTCAACACCCGCTTCATTGGCATCTTGCATTACAAAACCGTATTCTTCAATACCGTCAAATGATGCCCAAGGGGTTACAAGAGGAATTAAGCCGCTCTTCATAGCATTCAGAACAGACCCAGGTACTCCTTCTACACCAGACGGATAAATCATGAAATCACAGCGTTCCATTATACCTAGTACTGTATTGCTATTGATATCTTGAAAACCATACATAACAATATTCGGTGTAATTTCATCCTCAATAGCTTTCTTCACATCACTTTCAACAGGACCAACCCAATGTAATGTATATTCTTGATGTTTAGTAAAGAACTGTATTACGGCTTGTAGGCCTTTTAAAATGTTACCCGAGCTAGCGAGATAGAAAATATCTTTGCTCCCAACAACATCAACATATTTAAGATATCTACAATTTTGAGTAGATTGATGTATCTTCGTTATCTTTTCCCTATACTTTTCCGGATATGTTTCTATTGTTCTATCACTACCAATCAAAAGGATTTGTTGGGCGTTTTCAATGGCATGATGCGGAGCCACAAGCCTCCTTTCTATAGCGTGTGCATTAAAGACCTCATTAAAGGCTAATGTCATTTCCTTGATTTTGTTATTTCTATAATCAAAATAAGTACTAACACCATAAAAAACCATATTAGCATCCGGATATTTCTCTTTAGCTCGCTCTATATTAGGTTCATGTCCAAAAAGAAGTTTAAACTTTTTTTTAGGTATTGGCTTATTTGAAGTATGTAACATAAAATAAGCATTGTATCCTAAATGGTTAAAAACTTTGGCCATAGCTAAAGCTTCTCGTTTATTTTGATGCTTATCTAAATATGTCCGATCATTTTGATGATAGAATGGGTCCGCAATGTATGAGATAAAAATCCAAGGACTCTCTTGATTAACAACTGATTCATAACACTCATCATCATTGTAATGAATAAATCTTAAAAACTTATTTGATACTTTCTTTGAAAACCATATGCTTTTTTTTCCGAAACGATATATAAATTTAAGAACATTTCGTATATTTCTTAATAGCAGTGTCCCCTGAACCAATTTGTTATAGTATGATAAATCAATTACTTCATAATGTTTTGAAGCATTATAAGTGTGCGTCCCCAATAAAGCTTTTTCCTTATTTACAAACACCACATGCTTTTGCATTTCATCGCAATCTATATCATAAATAATTTCTTCTTTATAAGGAGCAATCTCAGTGACTTTAAAGAATTTCAAACCTTTGCCATATAATCCGTTTTTACAATTTTGACCAGGTCTCATCAAAATGCTACCGTCATAATAAAAAGCACCAGCATTTCTTGTACCTTCTTCTCCCTCTGCAACAACCTTGCTGCTAACTATGTCAAAATTCTTTGTTGGTTCATCGTTAATTTCAAACAAGCGATTTTTAACCCAACATGACATTACCTTATTTTTTTCTGGATATCTGTATTGCTCAGATGTTAAAATATAATGATGAGTATCATCTTTCAGCAAAATTGAATCTACTCCAAATATATCTGGCACTAAAACCTTATACTCAACCCACTCATTCGGGAAATTTTTTGCCTTAAAAAGACGAATATTATCATCTTCACAACTCTCAGGCATAATAAATATACCTTGTTCATTTTCGAATATATACGGAAATGACTTATGTCCACCTCTTATTATAATGTGAGGTTCACTACAAGAACCATCATCATTCACGACACTATAACCTATGTATCCTCTTTGAACAATCAAGTCATATGCTTCGTAAAATAAATATACGACATTGTCTTTTTCAAAAAGAAATGGATCTGCAATCCAGTATCTTCCTTTCGTATTAATCTTGGCTTCGTAAAATACAAAATCTTGATGGTGATAAAATCTATCACCATCGACTCTTTTCCTTAAAGCAACTGTATACATCTTCTCATACATTTTTAATTCTCTCCGTCTCTCTTCTTTTTAAAAACCGAATCATGTCAATCGGAACAAATATATTAGCTCCAATACAGCATATTAGTGTAGCCAATTTAACGCCGAAAATACCTAGCCCTAAATTACTTGCTAAAAAAATCGACAGTGGAATATTAACAACTGCTTCGATACTAGAAAAAATAAGTTGTACCTTCAGTCTGCCAACTCCATTTGCAATATTAACAAAAATAGAACCCAAAGTTCCCCATATTGTATAAATAGCAAAGAGAGTGATAAGACTTGATTCATATTCGATTGCATTTTTACCAAGCCAAATTTTAATTATAAGATTAAAAGATATTGATACTCCAATAACTCCAATGACAAATATTGCCCAAAATTTTAGTAATCGTTTTAACTCATTCCTAATCCAATCCAAATCACCCTTTGCCAATGCAAACGTAACTGCCGACCATAAACTAATCAACAGGATTGCAAATAGGTTTTCTCCAGTATTATATATTCTAGTTATCATTTCATACTTTGTAACAGCTTCACTATCTATGAGTTTATTAATAATTAAATTATCAGACGAATACAACACAAGTCCTGCAATTTGAAGTATAAAAAACTGCATTCCTATTCCGACAACATTATTTTTTAAACCATTATCAACATAACTTTTTATTTGATTTTCAAATTTTAATTTAACTGCATTTAGAAGAATTACTATCAAAGTAATATTACCGATTAATCCAGCAACACCATTTATAATAGCAAACAAAACCAGTTTGGTTGGAAATAGCATAAGCAACAAAACGCCTATTATTCTTAAAGACACTGTCGTTGTTTGTGCTAACGATGTAAGCCAGCTTTTTTGATATCCATATGCTGCAGAACGTCCAATCCCAAAAAACAAGTCTAAACAAAAAAACAAATTAGTGATATACATCGGAAATCTGAGTGTCGACGACATAATACCAGTTCCAAAAAATATCTCAGTTAGCAGCAATAACAAGATAAATAAAGCAAAAGACAGCTGCCCCAACATCTTCGCTGTCGATACAATTAATTTTTTTTGACGTTCTTCATTTTCTTCTGCAACGGCTTTGGCAAACTCATTTCTAAAGCCATTACCTATTCCAAAATCACCATAGTTTATCCACGATGCTATAGATGCGATAGTAGCCCATTGTCCGTAAAGACTTGAGCCTAAGTAAGACAGATTGATACTTGTAGATAGAAGTCCCAGTAGTATAGCAATTCCTCTTAACAAATAGTTAATAAGAACATTTTTATACATTTCTTTTGTTAAGGATTTATTATTGGTTTTCATTTAATTTTTTATAATACTCCTCATATGGTAAGTCAGGGTCGAAATATATAGCATCTTCATGCCACTTTCCTCTGCTTTCTATCGGCGGAAATTCCATATAATTTCCATATGCATTATTAAGCAATACATCATAATTTTTTGAAATTGGAATTTCAATATTTTCAAAAGGTACAACAATTACTTCTTCTAAGTCAGATTTATAACACCAATACTTCTTTAAGAAAGAAGGAATGTGTGTCATTAAAGTTATTCGCTGCGTTCCGTCATTATATCTAGTTATACATTGATCGTATTCCTGCAACAAACTCTCATAAGTTCGTCCAATTAAAACAATTGGTTTAAGTACCATTTTAACTATTCGTTTGATTCCTTTACTATGATTCCAATGGTAGAGTCGAATTTTACGTTCAATTTTAAATCTGTCTGCTAATTGTTTTTTCAACAAATTATCATCCTCGACATAACCATCTAAAACATAAATATCGAGATATATACCACTGTTGTAGTTAGGTGATTTTTCCCATTCCACCACGCCTGTTGTTAGACTATTCCTAAGTCTAGCGTAGCCCATAAAAAATTCTTTATCATCATATCCTGTCTGAAAAAAATAAGGCGACTTAAATTCATTTGCAACGGAAAGCAACTTTTTATAGTTTTCTCTGTCCATACATACATCGATATCGTCATCCCAGGGTATAAACCCTTTATGTCTAACAGCACCTAATACAGTCCCAGCAAAAGCGGTAACTTTAATATCAAATTTATTACAAACACGAAGTAATTCAGCAATTAGGTCTAGTTCAACAGCCCATATTTTCTTAGTTTTCTGGGTTACTTTGTAATCACATCTTATTTCTTCATCAAAAAATGAGTCATCAAACTTTAATTTTAATTTATCCTGAATTGTATTCATTTTAAATTCCCCTTTATCACCTCTGGATGATTCTCTAAAAATTTCATCAACTGACTATTATCCATGAAATCTGTTTTATGTTTCAAATGCAGCATATCTTTAATTTTAGCTCCGTATAATTTTATAATACGCACAAACATATTAGCTCTTGACTTTATTTTCAAAATACCATATTCATCAGATATAATTACATCCTCTTTAAATGCCCTCCAAGGGTTTGTTGTACTAGTTCCACCGTATGAAAAAAGTGTTATGATTTCAGGTATTATTTTTATATTGACATTGCCTCTCGCTAATCTAAGGAACATCTCGTGATCAGCAGCACACTTATACGCTAAATTATATTTGCCAAACTTTTCATATACTGATTTTTTAAAAAAAGTTCCAGGATGGCAAAGTGTACATTCCAAATCTAACTTATCTAAGGATGGTTTAATAATATAAAATCTATTATTAAAATCTTTCACAATCAAACTGCCACATAGTACATCGGAATCGAAATCTTTATATTTTTTAATTACACTTACAGGATTACATAATAACCTGTCATCGGATGCTAAGGTAAAAATCCAAGTTCCTGATGCGAGACTAATACCCTTATTCATAGCATCATACAGTCCCTTATCTTTCTCGGAAATTAAAATATCTATTTTGTTTTTATATTTATCTAAAACTTCTAATGTATCGGTTTTAGATTCTCCGTCCACAACGATAATTTCAATTGACTCATCTTCCTCTATACTTCTCAGAGCATCGCCAACAAAAATATTATTATAGACCGGAATTATTATACTTAAGTCTTTCATATTTAATACACACCTTTCGCGCAAAGCACAAACACCTAATGAAAGACTTAAAATCTTTCACTCTTATTTCATTCTATGCTACTATCTATTAGCATCGTAGTTTTTCAGCTTAGAATTCTACTTCTTGCCTATGTGTACTACATACAGCACAAAGATACGCCCACAGGAAAAAATTCAAAAAAAATGTATATGAAATTACTGAAAAATAAATACCGAGGTATACAATACACAGTATTTTCAATTTGTAATCATTATTTTTCAAAGCATAATATCCGCCCCTAACTATAGGAGCAATAAATGGTATTAAAAATAAAATACCACCAAACGCTAAGACAGAAAATATTGTATTACTAAACCCTTGATTCCATTCCCTTGTATATGACATGTAGGATCTTATCTTTGCGTAATTTTCATACCCTGATCCTAATATAGGATTTTCTAACCAACATTTTAATCCGGCCATATAATCATCCATTCTGGCGATAAATGAAGCTGTATCACTTTTCAATCCTATAATCACAGAAAATAAAACAATTGCAACGATTAATGCTATCATAGCGATAAAAATTCGATTTTTTTTACTTTTTGATTTATTTATCCAAATCATGCCTGCAATTAGCACAAATAGAATGTATCCAGTAGTTGATGCGGTAGTAATTAATGCAATTACAATTCCAATAATTTTAATTTTAGAAATAGTATAGTCGTCTTTTACCAGAAGTATAAACACAAGGCTCATAATAAGGACATAAGCAAACATAGGTCCCTCAGTAAATATTCCTATGTTTCTCCTTATGCCAAGAGCCCAATCTATAAGTTGATATGGCGTCGAAAAATATAAATTGTAATAGCTTGCATAGGAACTAAACCAATTAACATCAAGAACGTACGTCTCTCGAATAATTCCAATAGTTGAGAAAGTCCAAAAGAATACCGAAATCCATGCAATTAATGATGTCCAATTTGCAAAATGATAAAACACGCTCAATTTCTTTTGTGGTAAAATTTTTGATTGAAATACTACTAATACAAAAGGAAAAACTATAAAACGTGATAAAAATTTAATTAAATTTTCCTCTGAAACAGAAAAAACACATACAAGAGTAATCAACCCAAAATAAAATAAACCTGTTATTAGTGATTTTCTTTTAACTTGTTTATAAATTCTATATTGTAATATATAATTACAAAACCATAAAAAAATCATTAAAAAGCAAATTTCGTGTATATGAAAACTAATACCAATGGTATTTTGCCAAACACTCTGACAATTCAAAATAAGTGATATAGCAAGTATTGAATTCAGTGCATTTTCAAAATTACACAGTTTCTTTATGTTAAACATAATCTACTCCATAAAATGCATGCGCATGTTATCTCCTTAATTTTTTCTCAATCATCCTTTTACTTTAGATGATAATCAGTTTAAATATTGGTTAGCTAAATCCTTTGATGTATATTCAACATCAAATCCAAATTGTTGTATTTCACTCTTATTAGACTTTCTCTTTAATATCAATTCAGTATACTTTTTAATTGATTGTAGCCAACATTCATATTCGCTCAATGGTAAAAAAGCCACATCCTCCGATACTTTCATAATTCTAGGTACGCCTGTTGATGCAATGACAGGTAAACCAGTCGCTTGTGCTTCTATTCCTACAATTCCAAGTCCTTCGTACAAAGATGGAAATAAAAAAATATCCATTGCTTGAAGAAAGTCAGATACTCTGTCCGAAGAGCCTACAAACTTCACATCATCGAGAACATTTAGCATTATGGCTTTCTTCTTAACATTCGAAAATTCCTCTCCATCTCCAACCAAAAGAAGACGGACTTTTTTGTTTTTATTTTCGTCAATATATTTTTTTAAAATATCTATCAGAAAAGTCTGATTTTTTTCATGAGTAAAACGTCCAACATGGCCTAGAACCAACGTCTCTCTGTCAATACCTAAAGATGTTCTTATTCTATTCCTGAGGTCTACATTGTACTTAAATTCTTCTAAATCAATTCCATTATTTAAAATCCTAACCTTAGATAATACACTTTTCGGAAATTTCCATATAGCTGCTTCTTTTGAGCATGCATAATAATCTGTAGCATATTTCAAGAATAATCTTGATGCATACATTTTTATTAAAAAGTGTTTTACGTTTTCTTTAACACCAGAGCTATGCGAGTGTACAATAACTTTTTTTATACCTTTTTTTGACGCAACTTTAGCATAATATGCTAATACCGAAGTACTTCCAGAGTGTATATGCACAACATCATATTTATATAAATTCAAATGTTCAGATAGTGCCGGTATAATTTCTCTTCTTGTTCCACCTACAACAAAAGGCATTTTTCCAGTATAAACCTTTCCTCCTTGCCGCTCGATAAAATCCACATATTTCTGATTATCACAGTAATACGGTGTGAACAAATCAACATGAAGTTTTTCTAAATCCATATGCTGTAATGCTGACATAACATATGATTCCTGCCCACCTTTAGATATTGGTTCTCCAAAAACCTCTAATACTCTTTTCATCATTTATACTCCGGAAACTCAATGTGTGGATAAAAATTCTTTCCTTCTTTTGTGGCTGTACTTATCAATTCAAATTTTTCTTTTACATTCTTTCCGTCTCTAAAAATTCTAACCCGATGCAATAGATTACGTATAAACAAATAGAAACCACCTTCTAATCCATCTTGTCTATACATAACTACATCGTTTCGATACATGTACTTAAATCGTTCCATACGATCCGAATCGGCGGTAATAATATTAGCCCCTACATTACTGTTGCACCAATGATGTACTACACTCAAAGGAACAAAATAGCTTTTTTCTTTTTTAGATATTCTACGTGTATATTCCCAGTCATCAGCCCATATAAAAAACTCTTTATATGGAAGTCCAACCTTTTTAACTGTATCAGCTTTTATAAACAACGAAACAAACGAAGCATATTGAATAGCACATCCCATATCGTATTCCTTCAATTGTTTCCATTTTGTTATCTTTTGAATATTCATGGTACATATCGATCCATCTTTCCACAGTACTTTACTAGAAAGAAATCCATATTTACCTAACAGCTCACTATCCTTCTTTAAAAACTCTTCTAATGCTGTTGGAGTCGGCATGGTATCATCATCTAAAATCCAAAGATATTCATAGCCCAAATCCACAGCCTTCTTTATTCCAAAACTAAAACCTCCAGCTCCTCCAAGATTTGCTCCCGTATTAAAATATTTAACATTATTATTTTCTTTGTTAAACATTTCTTCTGTGCCATCTGTGCTCGCATTATCTATAATAATAATATCCAGAGATATAGTTTGACTCTTTAATTTTTCGACGCATTGTTGTAGTAATTCTTTTCTATTGTATGTAACAACTACGGCTGCAATCTTTTTCATGACGCTTCACCTATTTAAAAACTTTCTTCGTATTTCTTGCCCAAAAATTTTGCTTTGAGGAATGCTGGTATCTTTACAAGCCAATTTTCTTCTACGTTACACTCAAGTTCCATAATCTCAGATTTTTTTATCTCTCCATTATGTAACTTCTTCTCAAGCCATACATTAAATAAGATTTCACTCATTCTACCTACATATCGCTTTGTAAACGCTGGGTATTTAGTCGTATCAATCTTTTCAAATACATCATACAAAATTTTGAACAACCAAGTACAATAATCATCAAGAAGTAATCTATCAATTATCATCATATTAAACATATAGCCCCATGTTCTATTTACGGCTACATCGTATGCATTTAAATATTCTGGATATAACTTTTTCACAGTATCTCTTGTCACCTTTAAATGCTCCAGATAATGCGTATGATTATAATGAGATTTCAAAGTCTCTATGTAGTATCTCCTTTTACGAGGAGTAAATATTTTAATTTTACCGAGATATGGTTTGACATCAGACTCTCTGAGTATGTGACCTTTCATAGTAAATAAACGGCGATAATGAACTAATCCAATATAATCTTCAGTCAAATTTTTCCACGCCCAATAGAATCCCGTAAGTTCACAAAAATAAGGATTCAATTCTGAGATATTTTCCCCTTCATCATCTCTTTGATATCCAATACTATCTTTTCCAGCAGCACCAACATGTACGGGAAGGTACATCTTATCAGAAGGCATTTCATATGGCTTATGTGCTGCAACTATAACCTTTATTGTACACTCAGCCATTATTCAAACTCCTTCTTGCATTTTTCTAATACCGATGCCACTGTAGCATCCATATCGTAATATTTATACTCTCCAAGTCGTCCTCCAAAAATCACCTTATCTTCTTTTTCAGCTAACTCTTTATATGCTGTGTATAATTTCCCATTTTTTTCATCATTTACTGGATAATAGGGCTCATCACCAGGCTTCCATTCAGAAGAGTACTCACGACTTATAATGGTCTTAGGTAATTCATTACCATGTTCATCCTTACCAAACTCAAACCACTTATGTTCAATAATACGAGTCCAAGGAGTGTCACGATCTGTATAGTTTACGGCAGCATTACCTTGGAAATTTGGCTTATCTATAATCTCATTTTCAAAACGAATAGAACGATATTCAAGTTTTCCTAGACTATAGTCAAAATATGCATCAATTGCCCCTGTATAAACTACCTTATCAGCAATTTCATCATATTTCTCTCTCATTTTAAGATAATCTTCACCAAGTCTTACCTCTATACCATTAAGCATATTCTCGATCATCTTAGTATAACCTCCAATAGGGATACCTTGATAAAGCGCATTAAAATAGTTGTTATCAAAAGTCAAACGGACTGGAAGTCTTTTTATAATAAACGAAGGTAAATCTTTACAATCTCTACCCCACTGTTTTTCGGTATACCCTTTAATAAGCTTCTCATAAATATCTCTACCAACAAGGCTAATTGCTTGTTCTTCAAGGTTCTGAGGTGTCTTAGTAATCTCTTTTCTCTGTTCTTCTATCTTTGCCATAGCTTCCTCAGGCGTCACTACACCCCACATTTTATTAAATGTGTACATATTGAATGGAAGAGAATAAAGTTCACCCTTATAGTTAGCTACAGGCGAATTAGTGAATCTATTAAAGTCTGCAAATCTATTTACATATTCCCAAACAATTTTATCATTAGTGTGGAAAATATGTGCTCCATACTTGTGGAAATTTATTCCTTCAATCCTACTAGTATAAATGTTCCCTGCTATATGATCGCGTCGATCAATTACTAGAACCTTTTTTCCATGCTCTTTTGCTTGTTGAGCAAAAACTGATCCAAAAAGACCAGCTCCCACAATTAAATAATCATACATATTTTCACTTCTCCTCGTAATTAATCATTGTTTCGTCAACACATTTACTTATCAAATCAAACTATTTTCTTCAACACCATTCCAGAAAATTTTGACATGATTATTCTTGTAATTCATACCAATAATATTTATACTTTCCTTTATTAGACCAATCTTTAAATTAGCATATCTATTACCACCATTAGTCTTACATTTTGACTCTTGTTAATAAATCTAATCAGACAACTAAGCTATTACAACAACTCATTATTAGTATTTAATATCGTCTATTTATCTGATAATGTATCCACTAAATTATGAATACTTTATTGTTTTACCACTTTTTCGGATACTCACTCCATATACTTTTGGAGATGTTCTCATAATTACAACAAAGAAGTATTCACCAAGCTAAGCTCAACGATTGAATTGTTAGATGTGTCAATCAAATCTCCGACAAACTAACTGTTCGTGAATGGTTCGCTAATAACAATGTTACACTAAATGTCTATAAACACATATAAATTTCTTCTCACTAGGTTATCAAAGTACAGAAAACTCTTGACCCTATCAATAATCTTTTACCTTAATCAAAACTTCCACAAAATAAATATGCAGCTTCTTTTATTTTTTTCACCTATGCTTGAGTGCTTACATTATCGTTTAAACTTATCTCCCATGCTTTTCATTCGCATATCTTTAACACGATTTTCAGCATATTCAATCATTTGCTTCATAAAAGTTTCTTTGGCCTTACTTTCATTAATCTTTGGCTTCTCACGATATACATAAAAGAACTCTTCTTTATCCTCATTTGATGCCTTTAGTGCATTAGAGATTTTACCAAATTCATACAACCCTTTAACATTTGAAAAATGGATTTTTATCTTTTCAAACTCAGGTTTTTTGAAACTACTATCAAATTGATTTGTGAAAATAACTACAAAATCAAATTTTATTTCTGCCTCTTTGCTATAGTTTTTAAATATCTTAACCAATTTCCTTTGAGATAGTTTTGACTTTAAATATTTATCAGGATCAAAAATATCATCATTTTCTTTTTGGCTTCTTTTTTCCATATCATCTATATCTTTAGATATAGATTCTAATAATTCATTGTTAATTTCAATAGCGCCACCTGTTTTACTAGAACCTAGCTCTTTAAGCGCTTGCTTTAATTCATTGATTGTAGATAAATCTTGTCCCTCAAAGATTGCTCTATATTCAGACTCATTTTTCCATATTGTTCGCTTTCTACATTTTCTTTCAAAATACTCATCTACACTTTTGCATTTTGAACTCGTGTTTTTCATAAGATAAATCATATCTCCATCACACGCCCATTTTATCTTTCCATACCCCGATATATCTAAACCCTCGCGTGAAAGTATATTCTTTGGCAAAATACTCTCTACTCTGAACTTTTCTTCGATGATTGTCTCGAAAGTTTTTTGTATTAGATATGACTCATATGCTACTGACGGATGAGATTGTATCCACTTCTTTTCTAAGTCATGCGCATATACAACACTTTCTATCACACTAAGTGCAGATTTTTCAAAACAAACCGTATATGAGTACTCATTTTCATCAATATCCAAACGAATTGACACTTTATTCAATAATCTCTCATAATCAATAACTACCGAATTAAAGCCTGACATATATGAATCTCGTATTAAATAATCAATTTTATCTACATCTAATATTTTTGAATTGAGTAATTCTATAAAACAATTTCTAATCTGATAATCTTTACCACGGTTTTCTACATACTTATAACCTGTTATACATCTGGCAAAAAAACCTTTCAAATCTGACGATATATTATTTCCAAAATTTTCTAAAGCTATGACTACACTCATTAACTCATGTGGTGCTGCTTCATAGTCGTTTTTTTCTATTTCTTTTTCTAATGTTTCATCATCAGTTAACTTTATAATAGTACTATGTAATTCTCTCCTGCTACCACCTTTAAGATAAAATCTTTCTCCCGTATGTGAAAATGGGGCATGCCCCACATCATGCAATAAACATGCCAACTTAAATACTTCGGCATATTTTTCTAATACTTCAATATATTCAGATTCAACATCATTATTTCCATCAATAATTGAATTTACAGCAATACACCCCAAATGATACACTCCTATAGAATGCACAAATCTATTGTGTAAAGTAGACGGATATAACGATGCGTAACTCGTCTGAATGATATTCCTAAGTCTTTGAAATTCAGCTGTATCAATTATGTTTTCAAGTATCCCCTCTGGAACAGTCACATATCCATATATAGGATCCTTTATTTGCTTGCTTTCAACTTGTTCTATCAACCTACTGCCACCTTTTCATTTATTCTATTTGCTTCCATAAATGCATCCAGAACCCTCAATGACATTGACACACAAAATGCGCTCCACAAATCTTCTCTAGTTTTGCCTTCCTTCAAAACTATTCCTTTATACCCTTCATTGTCTTGATATTCGTCAAAATACTCTGAATAATCCTCAAATATGCTCATTTTACTCTCTCTAGAAGATATATACACGGCATTAGTATTTTCATCTTTATTAAGAATCTCAACTACTTTTGCACCATAAGCATCCAACTCCTTATATAAAATTGATTTTCTGTCCATCTTTAATATTCCAATAAATGCATTAGCAACTACATCTATCACTTCCAAATATATGTACATATTTTACTCCTCCTTAACTTTTTACTTTATCTAACCATATTCACTCTCATGAATAGCGATTATATATTTTTATTGCTGCCTAATACAGCATTCCTATTGAATTTACTTTATCTTTCGGGTTTACTAACATGCTACATTTCCAAATCTTTTAGACATATTCTATCCCCACTTACTTAATTAATTTCAAAATGGCTTTTTTTCAAATAATTCATCTAGAATAGATTCAGAATCAATATATTTCTCTAAATTATTACATATCCTAAAAATATGTTTGTTTTATTATATGTAAATATGATGTGATTCAGAATACTGCCTAATATCGCAATCGCTTCTGTACGAATCATCCCACTTTCATACTTTCACTTCTCTTAACCAACGCCATTGCAATAGCTATCTCTATAATTATAAATGGTGTATTACAGCATGTTTGATAGCAGAATATATTATGTGCCATATATGAGATAACACATACTGCTACCGCATATACAAAAAAATTATTTTTTCTATTTTTTATAAATGTAACTATCGCTGAAACAAATATTCCACCATAGGAAATCATTCCAATTATTCCACCATTTATAAGCATATTATATAGTTCATTATGGGCATTTACAATCGTTTCATCACCCCAATAATCTTTGGCCAACTCATTAAGATTATTATATGCATAGAACCCAAAACTATCCGGACCACACCCTAATAATTTATATGATAATTTAAAATTTTTATATATATCCGACGCGAACATCCATGTTCGTCCTCGTCTATTACCCCACTCTCTATCAAATACAAAATAATTTCTAAATAAAAACGATTCATTGGTAAATAATGGTATCATGCCTTTTGTTGTCATAACCACCAAAACAATTGCCGTTATAACTAAAATAATTGAAATACAAACAATCACTTTCCGTAAGAACAAAATATTATTAACATTTAATTTATTTGTTGTATTATTTTTTTTAGCACTATAATTATCATAAACTAATGAACTATATATTAACCCAAATAAAATGATAATAAACCATATCACATTACTATGCATAACAAATTTTGACAATGTATCTAACAATGCTGCAACATTTTCATCAGAAAAAACAATCATCAAAACACCCATTATCCTTGCAGATAATAAAAATATCAATATGATTTCTATATACCTACGCATCAATTCATTATTTTCAAATGAAAACATGAACATTATCAAAAAAACAGACGTAATCGCTATATATGCTGAATCTGAATCCTGCGATACTAAAGACATGAATCCTATTATCATGTATACGATGTAGAATATTCGGTCCTTCATCTTTTCTGCACCTGTATAGAGACACATTCCCAAAGGGAGAACTGTTGCCATAAATGCTGAATACCAACTCGACTGACCAATAGTTGTTAAAAAACTCATTTTATACTTTAACTCTAACCCCACATAAAATCCAAGTGGATCTATATCAAGTCTATGCAGCACCGCAAACAAGAACACAAGCGCCACCGCTGTCATCAACATTTTTACTACACCGTAGTTTATTTCTTTTACAAAAAATCTTGAAACGAAGAAATACGAAATGAATAATAAAAGCTGTGTTCTATAACCCATCATCCAGCCAGTATATCCGAACCACGCCGGATTCTGTTCTATCTCTGAGGTAAAGAAATTTAGTGTATGAAATTCTGAACAAAAGAATGAGATTGTTGTTGCGATAAGGTATGCAAGTACAAACCAGTCAACAACCGATAATGATTTGCAAAGGTCTTTTATTGTTTTGCCTTTGTATTCACCGTTTTTGATTCGAATATAGAAATATGGAATCATGAGGATTCCCATTATGCTTATGTATGTAGTGAATATTACGAGAAATAGCTGGTATTTGAAATCACCTATGTCGTAATAATGGTCATTATAACCTAATGGAAGTATAATAAAAAGCGCACAAATAAACACTACTGTTACAATCTTTGGTAACAGTATCGTGATGTCTATTGGCGCGGTCTGTTTTGATTTGTTTTTATTTTTCTTCTTTAATGATGCCATTTTACTTCTACTCCTAAGTGTTAGCTAACATGCATATATGTAAAATACGCATACTTTAACCTATTTAGTATATCAGTAAAACGGCTAAAACTCAATATTATAAGAAAGTTTGATGTTTTTTATGTGGTACAAAAGCACTATCTGGCATAGTTTAATCTAGCCTCTTTTATCTGTTTCAAAAATTCATTCGATTCAATCAACAGAGTTCCACTGCTTTCTTGTACACATTTTCTACCGCTTCTGCAAATCTTTCTTTTGAAAATTTATCTGCAGTTTCTGTTATTTTTTCCTGGGTGTATTTACCACTCTCGATACCTGCAATAATGTCCTCGTAGTATTTGATGAATTCTTCTTCACTGTGATACTGGTATCCGTTGACGCCATCTATTATTACATCATCTAAGCATTCGTCGGCTCGACAGAGCAGTGGAAGACCACTGGCTAAAGCCTCAATATATGTAAGTCCCTGTGTTTCTGAAGTAGATGCGCTGACAAAGAAATCTCCTATCTGGTAATATTTCCATACTTCTTCAGGGGAAACCATTCCCGTAAATACGATATTTTCACTATCTGTGTGTCTTTCTGTTTCCCTCATTACTTCCTCGTAATCAGGGCCGCCACCTACTATTGCAAAATAGAATTTCTCAGATATTCCTACATTGCTAAAATACTTCACAAGCTCTATTATATTTTTCTCCTTTGCAACACGACCTACAAAAACGGCAACCATTGCATCTCTTGGAATAAAATATTTTTCACGAAGCGCTGCCTTTTCCTCACTGCTTATGCGCTGTCTGTATTTATTTATATCAATACCTGTAGGGATAACCTCTATAGGACATAAAACCTTGTAGCCTTCAAGCAGCGTTTTAACCTTTTCAGTAGGTGCAATCATCATATTGCATGGAATAGAAATAAAATCGGAAAACATCTGAACTATATATTTTCCGAGTCTCTTGCTGTGTGTAAAATAATGTGTATAATCTTCATAAACTGTATGATATGTATGTATTAATGGAATGTGCAGTTTTTTCGACATTCTAAATGCTGTCAAAAATGTTGACATTTCGCACTGTGAATGAATCACATCCGGGTTCCACTCATATAGCTCTTTTATTATTTTCCTGGCAGGTCTTATTCTCACACGTGCACCAGGATATACGATTCTTGCAGAAATAGAGCCCACATATAAAACATTGTCTTCCTCTGATGAATGTATATCTTCTGATAACGTAAGAATTCTAACATCATGGCCTCTCTTTGTAAGTTCCTCTGAAAGATTCATAACCGATGTAACAACACCGTTTACCGCATTCATATTCCAGTCTGTTGTAATTAATATTTTCATATGAGCCTCCTTTCGTGCTTACTCGTTTTAGTCTTTGATTGTAAATCACAGAACTTAATCAATACCGCAGTGCATCTATTGGATTCATTTTAGCTGCTTTATTTGCTGGATAATATCCAAAGAATACCCCAACTGCTGTTGAGAAAATAACGGCTCCTAAAATCATAATGTAATTCGGTGACACCGAATATGTTTTACCCCTTATCATTCCAAACAATGTAATTCCTGTAGTACTTAGCACTAATCCAAATACTATTCCAATAAGACCACCTATTAGACACAACACCGCTGATTCTATTATAAACTGCATCCTTATGGAATTATTTGTTGCACCAAGAGCTTTTCTCGTTCCTATTTCTTTTGTTCTTTCTGTTACTGACACCATCATAATATTCATAACACCAACACCTGCAACGAGGAGCGAGATAGATGCTATAGCAGAAATAACAAGTGCCATAGCATTAATCATATTCACCAGCGAACCAAACTGTGCACTTTCACTATAGCTGTATGATGTGAAACGGTCATTATTATGATAGTATTTATTCATATATGAATCGATTTTTGTAGCAAATACTTCTGGTTTCGGATATTTATTCATATTGACTGCGACTGTAAAACTATCAAAGCCCTGCACATGCATTTTTTTCGCAGCATATTTATATGTCGTATACACTGTTGTGGAAATATCATATGCTTTGCCTCGCTGAAATGAATTCTGCTCATATTCATATATACCGCAAATCACAAAACTATAGAACTTTCCATTTACTGTAATCTCTATATCCTTGCCAATTGCTTTCTCATAATCTCCATTAAACAGATTATCACAGAGCTTATCTGAAACAAGTGCAATACTTCTGCCTTCGTCAATAGCCTTCTTTGTTAACAATTCACCTTCCACCATTGTTGGCTTTTTGTTTAAATCAAAATATTCAGCACTTATTCCTGTTATTTCTACATTAGCATAATCTGAGCCCTGTTCAGCCTTACCTCTTCCCATGCTAACGTTATACGAGATATTTTTTATATCTTCTTCATAATGAGCGCTTAAATCTTCTACCATTTCCTCTTTAAACAAATCATCATTTGTCTTTTCGTATCTGGTTCTGCCAAATCGACGCTCAAAGCCAGGCTCTCCTTCATCTGTACGCTGACGAAGTGACACCTTTATGTTATTTGCTCCCATTGTTGAAATGCTGTTTTGCATTGATTCAGAAAGAGATGAGCCAAGAGTAGTTATAAAAATAACTGCAGAAATACCGATAATAATACCAAGCATTGTAAGAAACGAACGTATTTTATTTGCTTTTATAGCCGCAATTGCGATTGCAATATTTTCTGTTATTAGCATGTTAATCCGCTGATTCCTTTCTGCCGCTTCCCTTTCTTTCGCCGATTATTTTGCCATCACTAAGTGTTAGTATTCTCTCACATTCTTCGGCAAGCTCATTTGAATGAGTAATGAGCACTATTGTCTTTCCCTGACTTTTATGCAGGTCATGAAAAATATCCATAATAAGTCTACCTGTAGCCGAATCAAGAGCACCTGTTGGCTCATCTGCCAGGATAATAGCCGGATCATTTGCCACCGCTCTTGCGATTGCAACTCTCTGCTTCTGACCACCTGATAGTTCGTCTGGAGTATGATTTATTCTCTCCTCCATCTCCACCATTTTAAGTAATTCCTTCGCTCTTTTGGCACGAAACGAGCCTGGAAGTCCTGCATACAACATCGGAAGCTCGACATTTTTAAGTGCAGATGTACGATTGATAAGATTATATGTCTGAAATACAAAGCCTATTTTTTTGCATCTTATTTCTGAAAGCTGTGTATCGTTTGCCTCAAACATATCAACATCATCGAGTGTATACGCTCCCTCTGTTGGTCTGTCTAGTGCCCCTATCACATTCATAAGTGTTGATTTACCAGAACCTGACTGACCAACTATTGCCACGAACTCTCCTTCTCTAACCTGAATATCGATTCCGTGGAGTACCTCTAGCTCATTAGGCTGACCTATGAAGTATCTTTTCACTATTCCTTTCATATCGATTACTATATCGCCTGCTGCCATTTTTGCCTCCAATGATTTCTGTTAGCCTGAACAAATGAAATCATTTATCCTCTAAGTGCATCTATCGGATTTAGCTTAGCCGCCTTCGTAGCAGGATAATATCCGAAAAATACACCTATTGCTACTGAAAAGCCTACTGCTATTATTACCGATAATGAATCTAGTCTCGATGGAACAGTAACATCTGAGTTTACTATTTCCAACGCTTTTCTTGCTGCCATTTCTCCTAATCCTTTTCCGATTAAGATGCCTATTATTCCACCAAGCACACTAAGCACAATTGCTTCTATTACAAACTGTAGCTTTATTGCTGTATTTGTCGCACCAAGAGATTTCCTTATACCTATTTCTCTCGTTCTTTCAGAAACTGATACAAACATAATATTCATAACACCTATACCACCAACTACAAGCGCTATTCCCGCCACTATCATAAGTACATAGGAAACATTTTTTATCATATCTGAGGCCTCATCTGCAAATGTAGCAAGTGAATAAGCCGAAGGTCCCCAGTATTTATTATTGTGATAATATTTGTCCATGTAGCTCTGAATCTTTTTGGAAAAGCTCTCCCCATCCAACACATGGTCTGAATTGACAATTATTTCACACATGTCAGCTCCCTTTTTATGGAACTTTTTAGACACATAATTATAAGGGATATATGCCATCGTAACATCATCATATTCGCCATCATAATATTGTGGTAATGTCTCAAATACACCCTTTACATGAAATATATAGGGCGTATCGTTATATATTGGTACATCTATTTCTTTTCCAATCACCTCATCATATGAAAGCTTTGGAAAAATGTTATCACATACCTTATCAGAAATAATTATCTCTGCTCTTCCCTCATCAAGTGCGCGTTTACTAAGCTTGCTGCCTGCAATGAGTCCATTCTGAAACATCGACATCGTCGTCTGATATTCCATGTAATCAGCATTTACGGCGAAAAGCTGAACAAGTGCATATTCAGAGCCAAGTACTATTTTCGCAGATTCATTTGGAATAGAATAATATGTAACGCCTTTTATTTCACTGCTGAAATGCTCCTTTAAATCATCAATCATTTCATCTGTGTAGTAGTCATCCTCAGTCATGTCTCTAATCGTCATAGGTCCACGACCACCGCCCGACTCTTCAGAACTATCATCTGATTCCTTTGGCACAAGCCCTAAATAAATATTGCTGAAACCGAACTGATTAAGATCCTCTTTTATTGCATCTGACATGGAATTTCCCAACATCCTTATCGCAATAACTGCTGTAATACCAATGATTATTCCTATCATTGTGAGAATGGAGCGCATTTTATTCTGTTTTAACGAAGCTATCGCCTGAAAAAAGCTCTCATATATCAGCAATTTAGAAACCTCCCATTCCAGGTCCCATCATAAAGTTCATATCATTACCCGATGTATCCTCATCAGTTAAAATAACTTCATCGCCGACTTTAATCTGACCGTCAATCTTTGGCTTTATTGAACAGTAATAATCGTTTTCGAATATAAGTAAAACCTCAACCTTTTTAGTAAATCTTGTCGGTGATACCGTATCATCCACATCTTCTTTTGAAAACAGACCTTTAATAGAACCAAATAGGCCTCTATTTCTACTTCTGCCGCGCATATTTGGCTTGCCAGAAGCACCCATACCATTTCTATTACTATCTGGCTTTTCTACTTCTATACCGCTATCATTCTGATTTGTCATATCAGCAGCTTCTTTTGTAGTTACTACTTCAACAAAATATCTGTATGGATTGTCATTATCTTCCTTAACCTTTGTCACCGCATTGTAAGGTACAGTCAATGTGTCCTTTTCTGACTCGTCAACTACTATACTAACCTTTGCAGTCATACCAATCATAAGTAAATCCATAGCATCTTCTTCAGAAAGCTTATTTTCTATATCATCATTTTCTATATATGAGTCGTCAAGTCCGTCAACTACAAGCTTAACCTCATAGTTTGCTGATGACGATGAAGATGATGTTGACTGCGATGCAGAGCTGTTTGATGAATCAGTTGCCTGTGTTGAATAATTAGTCGTTGCCACAGACGTTGGCGCAATCTCTGTTATATGTCCAAAATAAGTAATATTCTGGTCATTAGTAGCATTCGTTGTTATTTTAGCTGTTCCAATATCGTACTGTGTGCGTCCGTTCTCCTGATTTTCACAGTATTTCTTGTACGCCTGCTTTACTTTATTAATATCATATTCGTCTATTTTAACAGTTACTGTATATACACTATCATTCTGGATAGTAGCCACTGTTCCTTCCTTGAAGCTGTTACCCTCTGATACGCCAACAGAAGTAACTACACCGTCGATAGGTGACTTTACAACATATTGGTCAAGCTTGTCCTGCAAATCTTCAAGCTGACGCTGCAGGCTTGTAACATTTTTCTTGGCAGTAACATTATTTCTTTCATAAGTAGAGTCAGCCTTTGAGAGTGAATCCTGCTGGTTAGAAACATTCTTTGCCTGCTTCTTAACTGTGTCTGAATAATTCGTCTCGGCCTTTTCCTTTGCAACAAACTTAGAATCTATAACATTCTGCTGTGATTCAAGCTTTGATTTATATGTTTCCTCGATACTTTTTCGCTCATTTTCTCCATGTGCATCATCAAGCTTTTCATCACGCTCTTTTTCTATTTCCTTATACTTTTCCTTAGCCTTTCCGTAGTCATCACATGCCTCGTATAAATCCTTGAGAGCCTTATTTGTCTCCTCTGACGCATCAGTCAAAGAGCTTGCCGCATCATCATATGATTTAAAATATTCTCTCTGCGAATCCTTTGCTGCAATCGCATCTTCCTTCTTCTGAAGAGAAATATCCTCCTGCTTCTCTGATATATCCTTATTAATTTCTTCAGTTGAAAACTCAACAAGCACATCACCTGCACTTACATAATCACCAACAGAAATATAGAGATTCTGAATCTTAGATGCCTCATTAAGCATTGTTGTAACATTTCTGGCATCACCACTGTAGAGCGTTCCTGTAGCCGTCGATACCTCGAAAATCTCCTTATCAGTTACTGTAGCCGTTTCCACATCATCATTTGTCATATCTGTCATCTTATTATTTTTCTTAAATACAACAAAACGAACTATTACAGCAACAATAATAACGCCTAAAATAATCCAGATAAACTTATTGCCTTTCCTGTTCATTCTAGTATATTTCTTAAGCTTCTTATTATCTTCACTTTTTGATGAATTGCCAGCATCCTTACCTGCCTTTGCATCTCCATCAATACTGTTAATATCCTGAATCTCGCTATCTTTTAACTCTTCTGCCATTACATTTCCTCTCCAGGGACGCTTCTTTTGTCATATGGAGTGTCCCTTTGGCCTTCTACAACATATTGCAAACCATTATAAATAATACACTAAATATCGAATATTTTCAATGTAAACGTATGAAATATTTGTGTACGTTTCAGTCACTTATGTCTATCATTTCATAGACTGAGGGACTAACCATATGCATAACGATGAATCCGGTGTCTTATGTAATTCTTTAGATTCGCATAAGGCGACAACCGCATCTGCATATGGGTTAGCACCTCAGTCCATAAAAACAGAAAGAACGATGCACAAACCACATCGTTCTTTCTAATCCTAACGTCCTCACAGCACAAACCGCGAAAACATCCTGGCCATCATTCTGTAATTATATGTCTGATTCTCATTCCACGAAATATGTTTCGTAGTCATCTCTAACGACAAAAGCGAAAACTTCCCTTGTGCATCATAGAACCTTACCATAATACATGACTTAATATTCAATTTATTATATATATCATAAATATCCCTTTTGATATTTTTCATTCGTTCGATATTATTAATAATAATCATATCATTCTGAAACAAATCTTCAGGGAAATCCTTATTAAACACCTCAATAGAACTATTTATAACATCTAGCGAAGCCAGATTATTTCCAGCCATACATCTGCATTTAAGAGGTGTACCTCCATAACAGACTATTCTCTCTACAAAGGTGTTCTCAACAAGGTCATCAACTAACATTTCCGGCGTATATTCTTTATCACCATAGTGCTTATCCTGAATCATGCATAGCACATCACCAATAGATAAATCCTTACGGCTGTCAATTCGCCTGTTGTTATTGAACCTGTTCTTTATTTCCTCGATAGAACCGTGTTTTTCCGGCTCATAAATAATATATCTGTTTCTGCCCTTGTCCTTTGCAACATACAGACAATAATCTGCCAAAGCAAATACATCTTCATAATTTGACGCATCTCTTGGATAAATAGCACATCCAATTGATAACGTTATGTTCAATGCTTCACCTTCACTGTCAGAAGCATACTTCACACTTACTCGGTTTCTTATACTTCTAAGCTTCTCTCTATAATGATTCATGTCGTCCACATCATAGAAAGCAACTAAAAATTCATCGCCACCAAATCTTCCGACAGCACCATTATTTCCTACCTCAGACCTGATTATATCTGCGACCTCTTTAATAACCTGATCACCTCTCATGTGACCATAATTATCATTGACCTTCTTAAAATAATCAATGTCCATTATACAAAGAGCGATGTTTTTCTTTTCTACATCTATTGCTTTTCTTGCAAGATTGGCAATTTCCTGCTTTGCATACACACCGGTCAGTGCATCCTTCTCAACAGTAAATGTCGCCGCATTTTTACTTGAGCTTCTGTGAATGTATCCAACAGCCGTAATATCATCGACACCATCAATCATAATTCCTTTTACAATCGACTTTTTACATTCTTTACTTATATTTACAATATTACCAGTAAAATTGTGTGTAAAAGAACCAAAGCTCATACTGAGTGACGACTTTAACTCTTCTAATACAGGATATTCATTTTCATCAATATTAGATTTTATTTCCTGTAAAAACTCGTCTGTTTTATATTCCTTTATACATCTTCTAAAATCAGCAGAATACAGCTTTACTATTTCACTTCGTCTGTCATAAGTAAAAATAATATCGTTATGGAGTCCTAATAAATCCTGGTCAATATTTGACAATTTATGGTAGAACTCCTGACCTTCGCAAAGCTCACTAAGAGCCTCTAAGCTGATGCTCATAGTGTCTTTTTCATACGAAATACAAATGTAGGTAATTACTTTTTCACCATTTTCACTTATTAACTCAGTTACAAATGGCTCCGTGCTTTTACTTTCTACTTTATTTTTAAAATTATTCTGACAGGATGGATGCAGCAGTTCAATAAATGTATTATAGAATCTTTCCTGCCCAATAAAAGCATAGAAATCAGTATCTGCCGACAATATTTCGTAATTTTTATATTCAACTGTAACTAAATGAAGATGCATATTTTTCATGTACAGATTATTTCCTATCGTCTATTAACAATCATGACAAAGGGACACTCCTGCTGACAAAAGAAACGTCCCTCCGGTCCTACAGGTCTGAGAAGTCTCTTAAGTTAATATTTTTATGTGAGCTTCTTAATTTTCTGATTGCTTTTGCTTCAATCTGACGAATTCTTTCTCTTGTAACACCAAAGCTTTCTCCCACCTCTTCAAGTGTACGTGTTCTTCCGTCATTTAATCCAAATCTAAGCTCAATTACTTCCTTTTCACGGTCTGTTAGACGACTAAGTGCATCATCAATTACTTCACGCATGTTAACCTTTAATGCGCTTTCTTCTGGAGATAAGGCCATCTCATCCTTAATGAAATCTCCAAGATGTGAATCCTCTTCTTCTCCAAGTGGTGTCTCAAGAGAAACTGGCTCCATACCAAAACGGAAAATCTCATTTACCTTATCTATATCCATATTTAAGTGAGCTGCTATTTCCTCTGCCTTTGGGTCTCTGCCAAGCTCGTTAGTAAGCTCACGTCTTGCTCTTGCAATTCTGTTCATTGTTTCAACCATGTGAACTGGCACACGAATGGTTCTTGCCTGGTCTGCAATAGCTCTTGTGATACCCTGTCTAATCCACCATGTAGCGTATGTTGAAAACTTAAAGCCCTTTGTGTAATCGAACTTTTCAGCAGCCTTCATAAGACCAAGGTTTCCTTCCTGAACAAGGTCTAAAAGGTGCATTCCTCTTCCAGCATATTTTTTTGCAATGCTGACAACAAGACGAAGATTTGACTCTATAATTTTCTGTCTTGCAGTTTCGTCACCACCAACAATACGCTTTGCAAGCTCTACTTCCTCATCTGCAGTAAGAAGTGGTGTCTTACCTATCTCTTTAAGGTACATTCTGATAGGGTCATCCAGTTCTGTAGACTCATCGATTGTAAGGTCCATATCTTCTAAATCGATTTCCTCTTCCTCTGATGCTTCCTTCATAATTTCTTCATCAGAGACAGATACCTCATCAATATCGCCTAAAGAAATATCAACACTTCCTAAATCATCCACATCTGCATCGTCAATGTCTATTTGTGTAATCTCTTTTGCGTCTTCCTCTAATAAATCTCTTTCGCTCATAATATTCTCCTCGTAACTACTGTTAAAAGCGCGCAGGGCTCGCAAACGCTTTGCTTGTTGCTCGCTAAATGAATACCACTTCGTGGTTAAAAATTAAGCTCGCAAACGCTTCGCTTGTTGCTCGCTAAATGAATACCACTTCGTGGTTAAAGATTTGTGATTAGAATCACAAATCTTTACCAATACATCACTGTTCGTGATGCATTGGTATTCATTTACATTATACCCTATGAAGTCAAGGGCTGAGCCAAAAAAATTTATAATTCATTATTTTTTCATTAATTGTTTAGCTTTGAAACAAGAAGTGGAAGAGCCTTTTCAAACTTCACACCATATGCATGATTATCATCATCGATAGTTTTCTTGATACTTTCTACAACGAAATCTGCTGCGATGCTTGCAGCCTCTAACACGCTTTTGCCCTGAACAAGTGCTCCTGTGAAGGCTGATGCATAACAGTCTCCTGTTCCATGTGAGCTTTTATTTATTTTCTCTGTAAAATAGTACTCCTTAGTTCCTGTCTTGCAGTCATAGCAAACAACACCAATCTTATCTGCTTCAAATGAAATGCCCTTAAGAACTACCTTTGTGCATCCAAGTGCAGCTAAACGCTCTAAAATCATATCAATATATGCTTCGTCCTGACCATCAAGCTTAAGCTCTGATTCTGTCATGAATGCAGCCTCTGTAATATTAGGAAGAATGATGTCCGCTGTTCCACAAAGCTTAGCCATCTCCTTAACGAACTCATCAGTAAATCCGTAATATAAATTTCCGTTGTCAGCCATAGCTGGGTCTACGATAAATAATCCATCATCTGTAACAACATTCTTTCTTAAATCCTTTACATACTCAATCTGAGTTATGCTTCCAAGGTATCCTGTGTAGAAGCAGTCGTATTTGATTCCTTCCTTAACCCAGTGGTTCATAATCTTAGGAATATCATCTGTCAAATCTGTGAATGTGTATCCTATAAAGCCTCCTGTGTGAGTTGAGAGTACAGCTGATGGTAAAATAGCTGTCTCTATTCCACATGCTGAAATAATAGGAAGTGCCACTGTTAATGAGCACTGTCCGTAACATGATATGTCCTGAATTGTAAGTACTTTTTTATTTGTCATCGTTTTTCCCTTTCATTGTCGTGTGTTTTATTTTCGTACAGTCGTAAAATGCCTATACTTGACATGATATCGATTTTACGATATAACTGACCATATATAAATAATCAATTTAAAAGATAAATATAAGGTCAGATTATGCTTACATATTCACTTGAAAACAGAAAAAACGAAACTCTATATGAATATTTCTACAATTGTCTTAAAAATGATATTTTAAACGGTGTTTTAAGACCAGATGAGAAATTGCCCTCAAAACGCGCATTTGCATCAAATCACGGCGTAAGTGTCATTACTGTAGAAAACACTTATGGTCAGCTTATGGCAGAAGGGTATATATATTCAAAAGCCAAGAGTGGTTTTTACGTTTCACATTCTATTTCAGATATACAAGGTCAGTTTAATTACAGACAACACTTCGATATTGACAAAAATGAATATGTTGACAGCTATACCTCTGAAATAGCTATAGAAAATAACAAGCGGGAAGATTTTATCAACCTGACATCTAATCATACTAACAAAGACTATTTTCCGTTTTCTGTATGGGCAAAGCTCAACCGACAGATTTTGTCTGATGAAAATGAGAACCTTTTAACTCCA
Organism: Lachnospiraceae bacterium; assembly: GCA_045627905.1. GTDB lineage: Bacteria > Bacillota > Clostridia > Lachnospirales > Lachnospiraceae > UBA2868. Next base: position 35,567 of record JAZQOO010000059.1, read on the forward strand.
CCTCCTATGGGTGGCGCTGTGGAGCTTCGTCAGGCAATCGCTAAACATCTTCACGATTTTCGCGGTATTGATGTTTCTTATGAACAAATAATAATAGGTGCGGGTACGGAATACCTCTATAATCTAATCGTTCAGCTTCTAGGTCGTGACAAAATATACGGTCTTGAAAATCCCGGTTCCAAAAAAATACGAAGCATTTACGAAGCACTTGGTGTTAAGGTGGCGCCACTGAAAATGGATAATGACGGCATTGAGCTTACACCTGAAAATCTGACGCTTCCTGATATAATACAGCTTTCTCCGTCTCACCATTTTCCGACGGGTATTGTTACGCCTGTCAATAGAAGATATGGTCTGTTGCAATGGGCAAACGAGGTGTATTCACGCTATTTGATAGAGGATGATTATGACAGCGAATTCAGACTTCAGGGAAAGCCAATTCCTTCACTATTTTCAATGGATACAACCGACAAGGTTATTTATTTGAATACATTTACTAAAAGTCTGGCATCAACAATTCGAATCAGCTATATGGTTTTGCCTAAGACTCTACTTACGGTTTATAAACAGAAGCTTTCTTTTTATTCATGTACTGTTTCGAATTTTGAGCAGTATATTCTTGCGGCATTTATTAACGAAAATCATTTTGAAAAGCATATTAACAGAATGAGAAATCATTACAGAAGCCTAAGAGATTCTCTGATTAATACGTTAAAGACAAGTCGTTTAAATAGCTTTGTGAAAATAGATGGCGAAAACTCCGGACTGCATTTTCTAATGCATATTGACTCAAAAAAAAGTGACCAGACGCTTAAAAATCTGGCCGCTAATGAAGGGATATTAATATCGTTTCTTTCTGAATATCTAAGTCATGATTACGGAAACTGCGAAAATAAATATTTACATACTGCTATAATAAATTACTCAGGACTTAGTGAAGATATGATAGGTAAAGCTGTTGCTGCACTTGAGCGTGCATGGGGATAAGGACAGATAACAGTAGCTGTCTTTATCCGATTGGAAAATGCATCAGAATGTACTGCCAGTCACCATCCTCTTCCCTTGACGGACAAAGCTTCATGGCAATAACATCACCGGTAAGCTTTTGATTATGATTCTCCATATGTTCAAAAAACTGTCCAAATAATGTGTATTCAAGCTCTTCTTGACTTATCAGCTTACTATTTGAAAAATCAAGTGGTACCTTTACGAATTTAAGAAGGCTCGGAACTTTTTCATAATGTGTAATATACTCATTCATTTTCACATTGTATTTGTTAGTCATAAGCTCATTGGCAACTACACCCTCTGAAAATGAATAATCATTGTTTTCAATATCGCTTTTTGAAAAATGATACATATACTCGTATTCAGGACATGAATTCATGAAATCGTAAAGGGCTGTTTTGTGCTCTTTTCCAAGATTTATCTCACCTTTTTTCGAATACAGTATGTAATTCATTGCCGCAAAGCTTCCTTCAATGATTGCATTCTTGTAATTTAGTGAGTTTTTCATCAGATTCAAATCATCCTTAACAAGATGTCTGACCGATTTTAGATGTTCAATCTGTGCATCGATTTCATCCATTTTGCTTTCATATCTGTCTATCATTTTAGAAATATCTTCATCAAATATTTTTAAAATATCCTCTTGCGAAAAACCCATTTTACGGTATTTATTTACATACAAAAGCTTTTCAACATCGATAGGCGCAAACTGACGGTAGCCATTATTTTCATTTCTGTTAGAGGTAAGAAAGCCCTTTTCCTCGTATCTTCTTATAGTGTTTGTTGATACATTTAATATTGTTGATAAATCCTTTGTGTTATATCCCATTTGCTCTTCCCTGTCACAAAAGAAAAAGTACGCTTTGCGTACTTTTCTCTCTGTCTATTTCTTTTTATTGATTTGGGAATGGATGCATTAGCTGTCCACATTTCTTACATCTTCCCTCATTGTTAGAATCCTGATATACATTGTACATATCACATCTTGAATCGTGACAATAGTGGAATGTCTCTGGATGCTTTTCCTCTTCCTTTTTATGATGCTTTCCACCTGCTACTTCTTCAAGCTCTGCATCTTTTAATACGCTAATATCTGACATATAGATTCCTCCATAACTGAATAAAATCAAACAATATTACTGGTTCTTAAACTGATGCATCCACTGACGACATGCTCTACATTTACCACCATTAGAATCCTGATATACATTGTACATATCACATCTTGAATCATGACAGTAATGAAGTCTTTCTGGATGCTTATGCTCTTCCTTTTTCTTCTTTCCACCTGATACATCTTCGAGTTCGTCATCTCTTAATTCAACTATTCCTGACATAATAAATCCTCCTTTTACAATAGCTTCATAGCTAACTATTTATACTTTAGAACTTCTTTCCCCTGTTCATACCTGCATTATATTATGCAATCCATGTTTTGTAAACAAAAATGTGTTAATATTATGTATGAATTATTTGTGAAATGATACTACAATACTTATAACCTTAAAAAATAGTGAATAAAATATCATTTACTTTTAAAAGGAGCCGCTTTGGAACGAATTATTTCATATAAAATAAATAGCGATTATGAAGGCAAAAAAATATCAGAATTTCTGCGTGATAACTACTATTCTGCAAAGCTTCTTACAAAACTTCGCCATACAGACAACTCCATAAGACTTAATGACCAGTATGTCTTTATGAATTCAAGGCTGAAGGCAGGAGATAAGGTAGAAATAATCTATTCAGAGACTCCTGAACCATCGTCCATTGTTCCAGTTAAGCTTTCCTTTGAAATTATTTATGAGGATGAGGATATTATGGTTATAAATAAGCCAGCTAACATGCCTGTTCACCCTTCTATAAATAATTATGAAAACACTTTAGCAAACGCTATTGCCTATTATTTTAACAGCAAAAATCAAAGCTTTACATTTAGATGTATTAACAGGTTGGATAAAGACACTACGGGCCTTTTAATTGTTGCAAAGCATCAGCTTAGCGCTGCCATTCTTTCACATTTTATGAAAGCACGGGAAATAAAACGCGAGTATCTTGCTATTGCAGGTGGTATTTTTGAAAATAAATCAGGTACTGTAAATGAAAAAATAGGTCGGGTAAATTCCTCACTTATTGAGCGCTGCATTGACAATGAAAATGGCGAGGAGGCTATAACACATTATGAGGTTATAGATGAATTTCCTGTTAAAAAACTGCTAAATAACGCAAATAACAATGTATCTCAGGATGAAGTATGTACAAAATACGCAAGTCTTTTAAGGATTCATTTAGACACAGGAAGGACTCATCAGATAAGAGTTCATATGAAGCATCTTGGCCATCCACTTATCGGCGACAGAATGTATAACAATACTGAAAATCATTTCACAAGACAGGCTCTTCATTCGTATTCACTTACATTTCTACATCCGGTAACACTTGAAGAAATGCATTTTGAACAGGAAATGATATACGAAAATAATATTTTTAGTCCCAGGAGCATAAATATATAAATAATTATATGGAATATATATTTATTTCTGATATAATGGTTAAATCACACAATTCACTTACATAGACTAATAGTTTCTGCAACACGCATATAATTAAGTGAATTGACAACGCATATTTAAAATGAAAGGATGTTACATGGAAAAATCAAAGGTTTATTTTACAGATTTTAGAACTAATATCGGTGTTGGTCTTCCATCTAAGCTCAAAAAGCTCATTACAATGGCAGGACTTAAGGACATGGATCTTGATAATAAATTTGTCGCTATAAAGATTCATTTTGGAGAGCTTGGAAACCTTGCTTATCTTCGTCCTAACTATGCAAAGGCTGTTGCAGACGTCATTAAAGAGGCTGGTGGAAAACCATTTCTTACAGACTGTAATACACTTTATCCAGGCTCACGTAAGAATGCTCTTGACCATTTAAGCTGTGCTCAGGAGAACGGATTTAATGAGGCAACAACTGGATGTCATATAATAATAGGTGATGGTCTTCGCGGAACAGATGATGTTACTGTTCCTATTGAAGGTGGTGAATACTGCAAGGAAGCATATATCGGACGCGCTGTTATGGATGCAGATGTTTTTGTTTCACTTAACCACTTTAAAGGCCACGAGGCAACTGGATTTGGTGGCGCTCTTAAAAATATAGGTATGGGCTGTGGTAGCCGTGCAGGAAAAATGCATCAGCATAATCACGGAAAGCCTGTTGTTCTTGAAAATCATTGTAAAGGTTGTAAACGTTGTGCAAAGGAATGTGGTTCAGATGCAATAAGCTTCGAATCAGGAAAGGCTCACATCATGCCAGATGTATGTAAGGGCTGCGGAAGATGTATCGGTGCATGTTCATTTGATGCTATTTTTAATCCTAATGACAATGCTAATGAAGTTCTTGGATGCAAGATTTCTGAATATTCAAAGGCTGTACTTGATGGACGTCCACACTTCCATGTAAGCCTTGTTCTTGACATATCACCTAACTGTGACTGTCATTCAGAAAACGATGCTCCTATTCTTCCTGATGTTGGAATGTTTGCAAGCTTTGACCCTGTTGCTCTTGACCAGGCATGTGCAGATGCGTGTCTTAAGTCAACACCACTTCCAAACTCACAGCTTTCTGATAACCTGAATAAAGAAGACTGGCATCACCATCACGACCACTTCCTTGATTCAAATCCTAACATTCGCTGGAAGGAAACACTTGAACATGCTGAAAAGCTTGGAATTGGAACACGTGACTACGAGCTTATCGTTATGAAATAATATATGTCAAAGAAAAACACACTTCCCATTACATATTAGGAAGTGTGTTTTTATATATGATAAAAATAATTTTTGCGAAATGTCTTTATACATAATAAATTACGTATATGCTACAATAATTCCGCCCTTTTCAACATAGTAACTGCAAAGACCTCTCGTCTTATAAATCTCTATTTCAATATTTTCCCATGTCTCTAAAAGCTTTTCTTTCATTTTATTTGCAAGCTCATGATTAATGCAGTGACTTATCACTACCTTACCACCATTAAATCCATTCGCTTTCATATCAGAAATAATAGACTCAAGCGCTTTCTTCTCACCTCTTGCCTTATCCTTAATAGTAATAAAACCTTCGTCTGTTCCAATACCGATTCCCCAAAGATTCATCATCTTGGCAAACATACATTTAACAGAGCTGATTCGTCCGTTTTTTCTGAGGTTTTCGAAGGAATGAAGGGCAAATACAACGTGCGTTTCATTTACACATTTCTCTGCCTGTTTTGCTATTTCATCAAAATGAACTCCTTTTTTAATAAGCTCCACTATTTTATCAAGACAAATAATAAGCTCTGGCCCTGCTGATTTTGAATCTATTATTGCTATTTTCTTTGATTCATCCTCTTCAAGTGCCATTTCTTTTCCAATTGATGCACTATTAAAGCTTCCTGAAAGATTAGAAGAAATAGTAATCGCAAATGTTTTTGCAGCCTTTGAAAACTCTTCTTTCCACCTGTCTGGAGAAGCACATGCTGTACCTGTAGGCTTTGTACTCGTAACCATATCCTCTACAAAGGCTTCTACATCTATATTTTCATCGTCTATATATTCATTATCTCCAATATTTATAATAAACGGAACTGATGAGAAAAATATATTTTCATCATTGATTTCGCTTGGAAATAAATCGCAACTAGAATCTGTAACTATCGACCAGCTCATATAATCCTCGTTTCTAAATAGTTAAAATTTTTTTGATATTTTATATCATATCATATATTAGAAAAAGGTATCAAGTACAATTTTAAATTGCTCAGAAACACAACGATTTCATCATTAGTCAGTATAGGAAAAGGGCCGCCATAAAAGACGACCCTTGGAGAGGGAATTGCTTATTTAATAACTTTTGCAATGCTATCAATATTCATTGCAATGATTGAGAATTTAGCTGTCTTAGAACCAGCTGTCTTTACTCCATCACCGTTAATTACTACATTTGCTGTACCCTTGTTTACATTGTTTACATATGAGATGCTAACACTGTTAAGCTCTTCATTTGTAAGTACACGGTATGATTTTCCGTCCTTAACTTCAATCTTAACACTAGGTGTTATCTCTCTACCTGAATATGATGCTTTCTTAAGAACACTGCCATCATTATCAAGTACTGTAACCTTAGCCTTGCTTAAATCAAGTGCAGAAGCATTATTTGTTACTAAATACTCTGTTGTAGCATATGCCTTTGTATCGCCTGCAAAGTTTCCTTTACCAGTAATCTTTACATATACTGTTGCGCTTGAGTTATCTGCTACTGAAAGCTTGTTGTTTTTATCAATAGCTTTCTTCATTTCTGCATCGCTAAAGTACTCAACACTGTAGTCTTTACCGCTCTTTAATGCAACACCATCTGCACATACATAAACAGTTGGCTTATAGAGATCTGGCTTACCCTTGTAAAGCATGTTGCTTGAAACAACCTTAACTGTATCATTTGAAAGTGTTGCTGCCTTAATATTAAATGTTCCATTAAGTGCCTTTGTACCCTTGAAGTTTCCGATAAATGAAACTGTGTACTTAGCTGTTCCAACCTTCTTATTGTTTGCACATTTAACTGTGTAGTCTTTACCGTATGCAAGCTCATTAGCTGATACTGTCGTTGACTTAAGTGTTACTGTTAAATCATCTGTTACTGCTACGCCGTTAACATTGAATACATATTCACTCTTGCTAAGCTTAGCACTAACGTCACCAGTTACTACTGCTGGCTTAACAACATACTTCTTAGTAATAGCACCGCTGTAATCGCCCATACCGATAACTGTTACATTCTTGTTACCAGCGCTAACGATATCGTCTGAGTAAACTAAGATGTAATCTTTATTTTCTACTAATTTCTTTGTCTTTTCCTTGCTGTCGTTTACAGTAACTGTAATCTTCTGCTCACTTCCTGTATAGAAGAGCTTCTCTTTACCAAGTGTAACTGCAAACTTCTTAAGGTCTGCCTTTGCTACTACTTTAACTTCTGCTGTAGTCTTACCAGTGAAGTTCTTATTTGTAGCAACGATGTTTATAACACCTGCCTTTGAATCAAATGCTGCTGTATAATCTGTCTTATTCTTAAGTATAATACCGTTATAAACAACAACTGGAACTGCCTTTGTAGCATCATCTGTAATAACATTACCTACTATTACATCACTATCACTAATGTTCTTCTGTGTGATTGTGAATTCTGTAATCTTCTTACCTGCTAAGTTACCCTTACCTGTTACAGTAATTGAAGCCTTCTTTGAAGCCTTATCATTAGCATTTACGTTGTTAGCATACTTAATAGAGTAATCAACGTTTTCTTCTAATTCTTTTCCATCAAATGTAACGACTACTTCTGGAGTAATAGCAACACCTGTGTATTCATATTTATCTCCACCTGGAAGTGTGATTTCCCAACCTTCACCTGTTGGCTCTTTTCCTGGCTTATCTGGATTTTCTGGCTTATCTGGATTTTCTGGCTTATCCGGATTTTCTGGCTTACCTGGTTCACCTCCTGGCTCTTTACCTGTGAGCTCAGCTACCTTCTTAGCAATGCTTGCAAACATCGCCTGACCAACTTCCATCCAATATGTTGTTTTTTCTGCATAATCCGTCAATATATCGTATGCTGTAAGCTTTCCATCCTTATCAATGGCTACTACTGTCTTATCAGTTGTTGTAACACCATTTACTCTTGATGGTGCCTTTATTGCTGTTGCTATATTAAGAGCTTTTCCATCTACTCTAGCATCAAGAATAGCTTCAGCCATTAACGCTGCCTCAACTAAACCACCGAGCTTATTATTATGAGTAGAATCACCTTTGTACATAAGCTGCTTTGCATAAGTATCTTTATTACCACCATCTTTATATGACTTTTCAAAAATATCCTTTGTAAGACTGAATGCATCGATTACAAGTACATTCTCTTCCTCACCTAACTGCTTAACTGCAGTTACATATGAGTCACCTGTTGTCTTTGAATCCTTATGGTGAGGTTTGATTGTTCCATCAGAGTTAAAATATAGTCTTGAAACTGGTGTAACAAGTACTGGTGTTGCACCTGCTTTTCTTGCTACATCAATAAACTGCTTTAAGTACCACTTATATGTACCACCGCAATCCCATGTATAACATGTATCACCATATTTTGCATCAAGCTCAGCTGGTCTTGCTACCTTAACACCTGGTGTTGTTGGATAAATACCATTTTCATCTGGTGTACCAACAGGAACATATCTGTCTGCAATATACTGAGCATCATCTGCACAGTCATTGTGACCAAACTGAACGAATAAGTAATCGCCTTCCTGAATCTTACTTGCAATCTTATCAAGTGTACCTTCGTTGATGTAATTTCTTGTACTTCTTCCACCATTTGCATAGTTTATAACTGTTACATTCTTGTCATCAAAGAAGTCCTGAAGGTACTCACCCCAAGAACCTTCGTCTCTAGCTGAACCACCAGAGAAAATTCCTGAAGCTCTGTAATCCTTAACAGTAGAATCGCCTGCAAGGAAAATATTTACACCATCACCAAGAACTGCTTCTCCGCCTGGATTTGAAGGATCTTCATATCCATCAAGTACGGCAAACTCAGTAATAGCACTCTTACTGTCTGCTGTTCTACCACTAACTGTCTCAGGAGTTACAACGACTTTAATCTTAGCTCCTATGTCAGCTCTTGAAATCTTATAAGTTTTACCTGTTACGACATTTCCATTTTTAACTAATGTTTCTTCACCATCTTTAACGGCATACCACTTAATTGAAGATGCATCATTTGCATTATTTGCATCACCTAATGAATATCCAACTGTAAGTGTATGTCCAGGATATGGTGTGTTAATATCACCATTATCTGTAATAAACGGATTAACCTCAAATGCAAGAGTCTCACCCTCAGCCTTATAATATACTGGTGTCCATGAACCAAAGAAATCTGATACCTTTATAGCCTCTGCTGCTTCCTTAGTCATAACCTTTCCGGCACGCTTTGAAGTATCAACAGCCTCACCATCAAAGGTTAATGTATTGTACTCATTGTAGTTAGCATCCTCTGGCTTTGCTCCAGACATCTCAGAATATCCAACTGGAAGAATGATATCTGCTGTCTCAAACTTAGTATTAATAAAGTATACACTTGCGTCTGGTCCCCATGGTCTACCAAAGTAACCTGGCACTACATCAAGCCTAACATCCTTATTTGCTGTTATAGAACAGTTTCTGAATAGATATCCCTTATCACCAGCAACTGGTCTGTTAGCTGTTACATAACCGCCCAGAGCGTTGACAGAATATCCCTTGAATGAAAGCTCACATGTATCAAATACTACATTACCTGAACCGAATATGTAGTCTGTCTGTCCTTCAATGAAACAATCCTTAAAGTAGCAGTTAGACTGTGTATATAAAGTATCCTGACTTGAATAGAACTTACAATTCTTAAACTCAGAATTTTCTCCTTCTACACAAAGTGCTGCAGCTCTCTCTGTAGCAGCCTTTGACATTACATCCGCACCGTACTTTCTAACGAATGCACATTCATTACATTCTACGCCATCTTCAATTTCCTCATCTGTAATATATCTGTTAAATGAGTTTTCAAAAGTAATTCCTTCTGCTCTGAAGTCCTTTGCTGTACTCTTTACATATACTGCTACACCCCATCTGCTAGCAATATGTTTATCAAACTTATCATAAGCATTTTCAGGATTATAGTATCCATCTGCGTCTGAACTGAAATATTTATATCCAATACCGTAATACCATGTAAGAAGAACCTCTTCATTTGTATCATTTACAAAGCTTACATATGGTGTTTTAACTATAATCTGTTCACGATATGTTCCAGGAGCGATATGTACTGTTACACGATCTGCCTCTGAAGCAATTCCCATACGGTTGATTGCATCCATAGCCTCTGTAACTGTTGCATAATTATTTGCCTTATCAGCATAGCCTACATATACATCCTTAACCTTATCTACTGGTGGCTTAGCAGCCTTAGATACAAACATAATATCTCTTACTACATTAGCACCATTTACAATTACATGAGTTCTTGTTGTATAACCATCTACTGTTGCCACTGACGCATAAGAACCATCTCTTAAGCTAACTGAATATCCATCTGCTGTTACTGTTGCAGCATATGTATAATCATCATCTACATTCTTGAAGCTAAGTGCTGTAACCTTACCACTTTCTACTCCTGTAAATGCACCCTTAACTTCATACATTGGCTTAAGTGCCACAATAATATCTGAATTAACATCTTCTTCACTGTTAATCTTAACCTCAGGCTTAATCTCATAATCATTTACACCTGAAATTGTAGCTGTATACTCTATTTCAGGAATTAATTCACCTGAGAATGTACCATCACTATTTATTGTAAGAACTACTTCATCTTCATTAGAAGTAATTTCTGGAACCATTGTTACAACAAGCTTTGATGTATCGTATTCAGCGGCAAAGCCCTTAATGCTTCCTGTATATTTAATATTTTTTCTAGGAACTAGTACAAGTGCAACATCCTTAACACCTTCATAAGACTGCGCCTCTGTCGTAGAAATGTTCTTACATTCCTTTGTTAATCCAAATCCAGATGCTCCTGAAAGTGATGCTGTATAATCATATCCTGCTCCAAGAGAAACCTTGAATTTATTTCCATCAAGTGTTGCTACTGTTACCTGTCTAGTTGTCTGGTTAGTAAACTTGAGTGTATGCTTATCTCCTGTATAAGTACCAAAATCAATTGTACCAGATACCCTTACTGCTGGAATTCTTACTACTCTATGGAAGAATGGCTTACCAGCTCCTGATTCATAAATCTTAAATGTTCCTGTCTTCTCAGCTACTACTTCCATCTTCTGGAACTCTCCAGCTACTACATTAAATGTAGCCTTCTGAGGTGCTGCAGTACCCTGACCTTCGATAATGATCTGTGAAGGACCTGACTGGCTGATTCCACCATATACTATAAGCTTATCTCCTGCCTGTACATTCTGCACTGTCATGTATCTTCTGCCAGCGCCACCTGTACCATTTGCATACCAAGCACCTGTAGATTTATATCCATCTTCGTATTCGAAATCAGAAAAACCGTATGTACCATTACTATAAGCCGAAAAATCTTCTGCCGAATTATAGTATCTATCTCCAGCATATGCTGCTATTGTCAAATCATCAAATACAAGTGCTGTACCGTTAAATTCACCCTTAGTTGTTTTAAAAACATTCTGTGCACTAAGAGTATCTTTTGTGATGTAATTGATATGTGTAGCATCTTCACCAAGCTTTACGCCACCTATATCCCATACATCAATCTTTCTCTTAGCATCCTCATCTATTTCCTTAACATACTCTATTGAGATGCTATGGATAAATATATTTGCTCCAAATGTAAGAACTGTCTTTCCAGCTGTAAGACCATTGACATCAAACTGAACACCCAAATTTGAACCATCACCTACATTGAGTTCTTTTCTTTCTACTGTATACACCTTATCACCAGCTGTTACATCAAGTGTAGCTTTAGTTCCGGCACAATATCCACATGTAATTACCTGAATATTAGCCTTCTGCTTAAGATTTACTGTAATCTTTGAACCAGCTGCTGCACCTGTGTAGATACCATGTGAATTTGTCTTAGAAGGATCATTATTATCACCCATAAATGTATCATCAATTACGATACCAGGGATATTAATCTGTGAAGGTAACTTGTTAGGTAAAGCGATTGGCTGACCATCATAAACTACTGAATCATCAATCTGTTCAAAAATAGCCTTTATTGTTACTGCTTCATCTGGCATTATAAATTCATTAGATCCTGCCTTTATTTCGATACCAGCAGGAGTAGTCTGCCATTCCTTAAACTTATAACCCTCGTTTGCCTTATAGCTTAATGTAACCTTATCATCCTTAGCAGCTTCGAGTGTATTTGCTGATACTGTTCCGTTGCCATCTGTTGTAACTGTTACAGCGTGATATGACTTAGTTTCAAATATACCCATAATTGCTACATCATATGCTGGCATTGTGAATTTGTTATTTGCATCGATTTCGATATCAATTGACTCTGAATCTTTTGTAATCTCATTACCAGATACAATCTTCCACTCTTTGAAAGAATATCTGTCCTTTGGTTCATAAGTCAATGTAACCTTCTGGCCTTCTTCAGCCTCAAGCATGTTTGCTGATACTGTTCCGTTACCATCATCGAAGAGGTTGATTTTGTATTTTTCTGTTCCAGCAGCTCCCTCTACAGCCTCTCTGATGATTTTGTACAGATATCCCTTTTCTGTTGCCTTGATTACAGCATATCCCTCGTTTCCTCTATATTCAGCTGTATAATTATCTGTTGCAACCACATCATCAACAGTCAATTTTGATCCATATCCGCTATACGAAGTAACTGTTACCTTACATGGTCCGTATATAGGAACCTTTATTACTGTTCCTGCATTAATCTGCGCCATTCCAGATACGTTTTTACTATCAAGC
>JAZQOO010000060.1:0-46370 GCA_045627905.1 Lachnospiraceae bacterium
ATGAAATGTATGTTTTATCATCTTTATCAACTAATGACGAAATTATGACACCTTTATGTGAGGTTGGAAGCATTGATACAATGTAGCTTTCATATATCTGTAACTGCTTTGGCAGCTCCTTATATGGCGTTCTGTCATTTATAAGCTCGTTTTTAAGTTCATCTATTTTTTCACTTTTTCTCTGAATAAACTTTTCATTGACCTGTCTTTCATAGGTCGCTGCATTGTCATCCGAAAGTTCATCTATATCAATAATATTGTTGTTAAAAAAAGCATAATATACATCATCAATAGGAATCATCATTCTCGATGTCTTAACAACAGAGTTATCATATTCCTTCATATTGATGATTTTGGATACTAATATACCAGCAAGCTTCTGCTCGAGAAGATTATATACAGCCTTCTGTAAATCAGCATCAATTGATAAATATACATCATTACCAGCTTCTGGTTCTGTTCTGTCTTCGACACTCAGTACTTTTCCTACGTTGTCTACGAAAATAGATTCATTACCTTTTATTCCCTGCAGATGTTCCTCCATAGCTTTTTCTACACCGGATTTTCCAACAACGTCATTCTGATTATATTTTTTATCAGAATCTGAAAGCTCTGCTAAATCATCTGTTGATGCATTTCCAGTATATCCTATAATATGAGCAAAATATTTCGGATCATAATACTTACGAATTGTACTTTCTTCGACATCTACACCTTGCAGAGTATCCTTATGCTCATATATAGCTGCCACTGTTTCCTTTGAAACATCAGAGGCAATAACTGTTGACAAATATTTCTGATAAGCATTTGTACTCATAGAATATCTGATTGTAACAATCTTTAGAGCATCTTCCTTTGTATATCCGCGCATGGCATTAAATACCATTTCTCCATGCACATCTTCCTTCATGCCGATAGCGTATTTTTTCTGACCGCACAAATACATCATAACATCATCCGGAGTAGCATTTCTCTCAGATGTTTTCAAATCATCTATCTTTTTTTTACCATATACATCCGCAAGAAATCTGTACAGCTTAGTATCAGAAACAGCATATTCATACTGACCATTTTCATTAAGTATAATATTAAAATCACTAACTAATGAGTCACCATTCTCCTCGATAATTCGAACTGTTTTTAATATACAGTCATTTAGCTTTTTATTTTTTTCACTGCCTGACTCATAGTTATCTTCTATTGTTACCGAATAGGCCAATTCGTTATACGCTAAAAGTACACCATTTTTGTCGTATATATTTCCTCTTGCAGCCTTAAGTATTGTTTCTTTTTTTATTGTAAGTGTGAAATCATTTAAATATTTTTCACCTTCAATAATCTGAAATACGAAAAGTCGTCTAAGCAGAACAATAAACAGAACTGCAAATAATACTCCTAAAACAAGAATTCTTACTATATGCGTATTAGAAAGCCATTCCTTTATATCATTAAGCAATTTATGCTCTCCTCATTTCATATATCTCAATTTTTTCGTTTATATAAACGATAATTTTATATAGCACTATAGTTATAAGTACAGTATATACAAGCTCTCTGAGTATAATATGTACAAAATAATACCCAAGATTTGCTCTGCCTCTTAAGAGGTACAAAAACACGTATGTAAGCATTAAATATATAAAATCACTTACTGTAATAAGTATCATCGGAAGCTTTATATCTTCTGGATAAAATATATATTTGAAAAATCCATTTAGATAGCCTATAAACACATATACAAGCGCATAGAAGCCAAATATACCTCCAAAAAATATGTCTGTTAAAATGCCACACATCGCGCCTACAATCATACCCTCATCACGGCCTCTCATAAATCCGAATGTAGCTGTTATGATAAGTAATAGATTCGGAACAACTCCGCCAAGATGAAGATGCGAAAAAACTGAAGTTTGCAATATAAATCCTGTAAAAACTGTTACTATAACAAATAACTTTCTTAACATTTTATTCCTTTAATTAGTTGTCCTTTGTTTTCTTAAGCTGTTTAACAACAAGAACTGTTGAAAGATGTTTAAAATCAACAACCGGAGTTAAATAACCAGACTTTGTAAGATTATTTGCATCAGCGTTGATTTCTGTTATGTAGCCTACCGATATACCCGGCAGATATTTACTGCTTATATGAGATGTGACTATCTGGTCTCCTACCTTTACCTCATTTTTTACATCATCAAGTCTTGAAAATCTAATATAACCTGAATCCATAAGCTCTTTATCGCCTTCTACAATAAGTATATCTGATGTAGACTGAACCATTCCACTTACGTTAGAATCGTCTTCTATAATCGATTTAACCGTCGACCAGTTAGGTCCTACCTCAGTGACAATACCTACAAGTCCAGAACCTGCCATGACATTCATATCTTCTAAAATGCCATCCTCCGCACCTTTGTCAATTACAAAAGATGAAAACCAGTTACCTGCATCTCTTCCAATAACTCTCGCTCCAACCTTTTCATACTCTTCATATTTTTCATCAAGCTCGTAGAGCTGTCTTAATTCGGATAATTCGTATTTATCCTGAAGTAGCTCGTTGTTGGCAATAGTAAGTTCATCAACTTTATTTTTTAACTGCTCATTTTCTTCCATAAGCTCATTCATCTTTTTAATATCTTCTGAACGATTAAAAAACCATGAGCCAGCAACATTAATTCCCTTCTGAAATGGAACTACAGTATATCCTGCGAACACATTTAATGGACCATTCAGCCAGCTTGTCGTATATGACACAATCATCATAGAAACGCAGATTATTGCAAGTATCAAAAGAATATATCTGCTCGGAATGTGTATTTTATTTCTATATGTTCTCTTACGTGGCAAAACTAATTCCTACCTTCAAAATCTCTCATTGAATATGCAAAGTTTCTCAGTTCCTCGTATTTAATAATCTGAGAAAGCCCAAATGCAACGCTTTCCTGTCCGTGTGGTGCAAAATTCACCTTTAATCCTGTGGACTGGGCAATTAACTCATGCAAATCACCAATAACTGCTGAACCACCAGTCAGATAAATACCTCTCTTATATATATCTGCACCTAACTCTGGTGGAGTTCGCTCAAGTATCGCTCTTACATTATCTATAATTGTATCAAAGTTTTCGCGCATTGCCTTTTCTATCATGTTAGTAGGAATCGTTCTCTCAACTGGAAGTCCTGTAACTATATCTCTTCCATAAACAACCGCATCCTCTTCTGCCATCTCAAGCTCCGGAAGTGATATTTTAATTCTCTCCGCTGTTTTCTGACCGATAAGGAGGTTGTATTCCTTTCTAACAATATTTTTTATTGATTCATCAAATTTCTTTCCACCAAGCTTTATAAGCTTTGACAGTACGATTCCACCTAGTGACAGAACCGATATTTCTGTTGTTTCATATCCAATATTAACAATAAGTGCACCGGCAAAATTTCTGATTTCCGGATCAAGTCCAATACCATCAGCAATAGCCTTCTCAACAATATATATATTTCTTGCTTTAACATTCGAATCGTTTACAAGATCAAAAAATGCTCTTTTTTCAACCTCAGTAATATCCGATGGAACAGAAATATAATAATCTGCTGTATGAAAATTACCGCCTGTTGAATCATATACAAAATTGTGAAGAAGAATCTGCATATGGTTAATATCAGCTATTACACCATTTGTAACAGGAAAAGATACTTCGATTGAATCTGGTGTCTTTTCGTACATTTTAAAAGCCTCATCGCCATATGCGAAAATATGCTTTCGATTCTGAACTGCAATTATATTTTTATGTGTAAAAATTGTATCTGTAAATCCGTTATAAAGTTTTATATTATATGTTCCAAGATCTAAACCTATTGCGTTAACTGCCACGACTCTAAATCCTTTCAGATTAAATTTTTTTCCCTAAAGCTTAAATACTTTCTATCTCCAATAATTATATGATCAAGTACATCAATTCCTAATAATTCACCTGCAGAAACAATATTTTTTGTTGCATTAACGTCAGCTCTGCTAGGTGTTACATCTCCGCTTGGATGATTATGTATAAGAATTATATTTACTGCATCACATTCGTATGCTTCTTTAAATATTTCTCTTGAAGAAATAATTGATTTGTTAACAGTTCCTGTTGAAATAACCTTATCCTTTATAAACATGTTGCTGCCATTCAAATACACTGCCAAAACTTCCTCATAGTTTAAATGACGCATTTTTTCCATGTAAAAGGTAACTAGTACAGACGGTTCATCTACCTTAAACGATGAACTATAGCCACTAACTGAAATCCTTTTTGATATTTCTCCAATGCATTTCATCATTACTGCCTTAACAGAACCAATACCTTTTATTTTTTTCATTTCTTCAAAGGATTTTTTGTAAAGTGCTGTGAGTGAAATATTATTATCTGGCATCGTAAGTATTCTTCGTGCAAGCTCTATTGAATTTTCACCCTTTGTACCTGTTCTTAAAATCACAGCAAGAAGTTCCGTATCCGTAAGAACTTCTGCACCGTATTTTATGCACTTTTCATATGGTCTTTCTAGCTCTGGCAGCTGTTTTAATGTCAAATGATTCATGATTTTTAATACTCCTTTCGAAAAATAACCCAAAATGTCCTCAGAGTATCAAATAATCAATTAATTCTAACACATATATTTTATTAAATAAACAAAATTATGGTATGTTTACAATACCTGCATCACAAAGACTTTGCAATGATTTGATTATGCCAAACTTTGCATGTTCGTAAGTCAGACCACCCTGAAAATAAACATTGTACGGTGGCTTTATTGGTCCATCAGCAGACAGTTCAATCGATGAACCCGATACAAATGCACCTGCCGCCATTATTACATCACTATCGTAACCAGGCATTGCCCATGGTTCTGGCGATACATAGCTGTCAACAGGCGCTGCAGCCTGAATACCTTTACAAAAAGCGATAACCGCTTCCTTACTGCCAAGTGTTACTGCCTGAATAATATCATGTCTTGATTCTGTTGAATTAGGCACTACTTTAAATCCAAGCTTTTCATATACATTTGCCGCAAATATTGCGCCCTTAAGTGCACCACTTGTTACACTTGGAGACATAAATAATCCCTGAAAAAACGATGCTGTTACGCCAAGCGTTGCACCTACCTCTTTACCAAGTCCCGGGCTTGTAAGTCTGTATGCACATTTTTCAATCAAATCTTTTCTACCTGCAATATATCCGCCAATTGGAGCTAAACCACCACCTGGATTTTTAATAAGTGAACCAACAATCATATCAGCACCTACCTCAGATGGCTCAGTCAATTCTACAAACTCTCCATAGCAGTTATCTACCATACAAATAACCTCTGGCTTAATACCTTTTATAAATTTAATAAGTTCACCAATCTGTTTTACCGAAAATGTTGGTCTTGTAAGATATCCCTTTGAACGCTGTATTGTAACAACCTTTGTTCTATCATTTATTGCTGCCTTAATACCATCATAATCAAACTCTTTATCATCAATTAAATCAACCTGTTTATAAGTAATTCCAAATTCCTTTAAGGAGCCAATTGAATCACGTATTCCTATAACCTCTTCAAGCGTATCATATGGCTTACCTACTGGTGAGAGGAGCTCATCTCCCGGTCTTAAGTTGGCAGCTAATGCAACATTTAAGGCATGGGTTCCGCATGTTATCTGACTTCTAACAAGCGCATCCTCTGTCTTAAAAACTGATGCATATACCTTTTCAAGTGTCTCACGGCCTATATCATTATAGCCATAACCAGTAGATGGATAAAAACAGTTTTCAGAAACCTTATTATCCTGCATTGCCTTTAAAATTTTTAACTGATTGTATTCAGTATTTTTATCTATTTCCTTAAATCTTTCTTCGAGCCCCTTTAAAATTTCCTCACAAAAATCAAGTACTTTTTCATCTATTGAGAGATTCTTATATAATTCCTTTAACACGTAAATTCTCCTTTATTGTTTCTATTATTTTATCCTCATTATAATCAAACTTTTCTTTATTAAGCCATATGACATCCTTTTCTCTTTTACACCATGTAATCTGTCTTTTGGCGAAATGTCTTGTATCTCTTTTTATTATCTCTTTAGCAGCCTCTATAGATATTTCACCCTCCAAGTAATCTAGTACTTCCTTATAGCCTAATGCAAGCATTGATGTGTTGGCTTTTGAAAGCCCCATGTTTTTAAGTGCTGTGACCTCATTAACAAGACCCGCCTCAAACATCATATCTACTCTTTTATCAATCTTTTCATAAAGACTTTTTCTATCTTCATTTAATACAAAATATGCAAAATTGTACGGCGAACTTTTTTCATGCTGCGTCTTATTATGGTCAGATATCTTCTCGCCAGTAAGCCTGTAATATTCTATAGCTCTGATAACTCGCTTGACGTTATTTTTATGAATGAGCTCAGCCGACTCTGCATCACACTCTCTAAGCATGTTATGAAGAAAATCAGCCCCATTATCTTCATATATTTTTTCTAGCTCATCTCTTATTTTGCTGTTGCCTTCAGACTCTTCAGAAAAATCAATATCATAAATAAGTGACTGAATATAAAAGCCAGTTCCTCCAACAATGATTGGCAGCTTACCCTTTTCATAGATTTCTTCACATGCACATAAAGCCATGTCTTTAAATGTCGCAATATTAAATTCTTCAGATGGTTCTAAAACATCAATCAGATAATGCACAACACCCTGCATTTCCTCTTTTGTAATTTTTGCCGAGCCAATATCCATATACTTATAAACCTGCGCTGAATCGGCTGATATTATTTCGCCATTTAGCTCTTTTGCAAGCCTTATTGACATGGCAGTTTTTCCAACTGCCGTTGGTCCGGTAAAAATAATAAGTGGTTTATTTTTACTATTTATCATACTACTATTCTCTTGAACATCTTTTCTATTTCGTATTTAGAATATGAGACTATCGTTGGTCTTCCATGAGGACAGTTATACGGATTTTCTAGCTTCAAAAGCTCATCTATAAGCTCCTTTGCCTCCATTAATGATAGAGACATATTTCCCTTTACAGCTGCTTTACACGCCATCGTTGCAATTTTTAAATTAACTGTATCTGTCCATTTCGTATCCTGTCCACTTATCATTTCATCTAAAAGCTCAACAAAATACTCTTTAGGTGACTGTCCAAAAAGCTCAGACGGCACTGCCGTAATCTGATAATCATTTCCGCCAAAGCATTCTATTTCAAAGCCTAATTCCTTAAAATTATCTAAATATTTATCTAATACTTCTGCCTCGCTTCTCGATAACGAAACAATTATCGGCGGCATAATATTCTGGCTTGTAACATCGTTTGCTGCAATCTTTTTAACAAATCTCTCATACATTACCTTTTCATGTGCCGCATGCTGGTCTATTATATATAGCTTGTTATCATATTCAATAAGCCAGTAGGTTTCAAATAACTGTCCTATAATTTTGTGCTGCTTATAGGCAGTTTCTGTTAAAAATTGCTCTGTAAATAACGATAGCTGTTCTGACTTTTCTGTGTCCCTCTCAGTAACATTATTTTTAGAAGGCACATATACAGTAGCTTCTTCGACAAATAATTGTTCATCATTAGCTTTCTCTGATTTCAGACTGCTTTCAGACTTAAAATCAAGCTTTGGTAAATTATTTCTATGTACATCAATACTTTCAGCTTTTGAAATCTCAATATATGTTTGAGGTTTTATATCATTTTTTTCAGAAGCCTCAATTGATTTATTTATTAAAAATGGTTCAGGTATTACATCCTCTTTTTTTATAACAGGCTTCTTTGACTCATCATCTGATTTTGCATAATTAGGAACAATAAGTTCTTTTGACGAAAGCGACTCTGATACTGCATTTTTTATAAAATCGTATACTGTCTGTTCCTCTAAAAATCTTATTTCCATTTTTTGTGGATGAACATTTACGTCTAGAAGATGCGATGGCATATCAATATATAAAAATAAAAGCGGATACTTATGAAGCATCAGATATTGCTTAAATGCTTCTTCACAGGCATTATTTATTATTTTACTTTTAACAGGTCTTCCGTTTATAAAATAAAGCATGAAATTTCTGTTACCACGTGACAGCTCAGGCTTTCCAACAAAGCCGCTCAATTTCATGTCGTAACCTTCTGCTGAAACAGGAATTACAGCATTAGCAATATCTCTGCCATATATACTGTAGATGACATCTAGCATATTTCCATTTCCTGATGACTGAAGCTTTACTTTACCATTTACTGTCAGCTTAAAAGATACATCTGGATTTGAAAGCATTGCATGTTCTATATGATCCATAACATACGAAGCTTCTGTCTGTGCTGATTTTAAGAACTTTCTTCTGGCTGGAGTATTGAAAAACAAATCTCTAACAATAAACGTTGTGCCATCTGGAACACCGGCATCATCGTATACCTTTTCTAATGCACCTTCTATTACATATCGTGTGCCTAAAAAATCATCTCTGCTCTTTGTAAGAAGCTCTACCTTCGAAACAGCCGCTATACTCGACAACGCCTCTCCTCTAAATCCAAGTGAGGTTACACTGAGCAAATCCTCAACAGTCTGAATTTTTGATGTCGCATGAGCAAGAAAAGCTGTAGGAACCTGACTTTTATCTATCCCCTCGCCATTATCTGTGACTCTTATAAAGGATATTCCACCGTCCTTTATTTCAACAGCTATGGCTGAAGCCTTTGCATCAATTGCATTTTCTACAAGCTCCTTAACTATTGATGCTGGTCTGTCAACAACTTCACCTGCCGCTATTTTATTTACAGTTTGTGCATCAAGCACGTTGATTTGTTTCATATAGTGTATGTCTTTCCTTTTTACTGACGCAAAATTTCTTCAAAATTTTGCTAATCCTAAGGCATTATTCCTTCCAATCGTTCTTCCTTTTTACTGGCGCAAAATTTCTTGAAAATTTTGCTAATCACAAGGAATCCTCCCACTTCGTGGGTCCCTCCTTGTGATAAGTTACCATCTATTTCTCAATTTGTTTTGGAGACTGGCAAGTGTATTTATTGCTTCGATAGGCGTAAGTGAATTTACATCTATTTCCTTTAATTCATTTAGTACATCAGTATCTGTTACTGTATCAAATAATGACATCTGATTTAAATCTACTTCATCAAGTCGTTTTACACGCTTTTTATTTGTTGCTACAACAGTCGTTTCTGAAGCTACAGATTTTATTTTTACTGATATATCATTGTCAAGCAGAGCCTCAACAAGCTCTTTCGCTCTATTTATAACAGAATCAGGTACACCTGCAAGCTTCGCAACAGCAATACCGTAGCT
Organism: Lachnospiraceae bacterium; assembly: GCA_045627905.1. Taxonomy (GTDB): domain Bacteria; phylum Bacillota; class Clostridia; order Lachnospirales; family Lachnospiraceae; genus UBA2868. The sequence continues at coordinate 9,315 of JAZQOO010000060.1, forward strand.
CTTATCTGCACCACCCTTAACTATTTTACGCAGAAATACTATATCATCACCCTGCTCTTTAACTGCAATACAATAATTATTTACACATGGTATTTTACCTTCAAGCTCTGTTAATTCATGGTAATGTGTGGCAAATAATGTCTTTGCTCCTAAAAGCTTAGTATTGGAAATATGCTCAACAACTGCCCATGCAATTGATAAGCCATCAAACGTTGATGTTCCTCGTCCTATTTCGTCAAGAATCAGAAGACTCTTATCTGTTGCATTCCTTAAAATATTGGCAACCTCAGACATTTCGACCATAAATGTTGACTGACCTGATGCCAAATCATCACTTGCACCAACTCTTGTAAAAATCCTGTCACATATGCCGATATTGGCACTTTCACATGGTACAAACGAACCTATCTGAGCCATTAAAACTATAAGGGCAGTCTGCCTCATATATGTTGATTTACCTGCCATATTCGGGCCTGTAATAATCGAAATTCTATTTTTATTATTATCTAGATATGTGTCATTTGCCACAAACATATCATTCATAATCATTTTTTCGATTACCGGATGACGACCATTTTTAATATTTATTTCACCCTTTTCATTAATTTTAGGTCTGACATAATGGTTACTTTCAGCAACATAGGCAAGACTTGCAAGTGCATCAAGCATAGAAATAGCTTTTGCCGTTTTCTGTACACGCTCAACATTTGCCGCAATCCGCTCTCTGATATCAACAAAGATATTATATTCAGTCGCGAAAAGCTTATCCTCAGCATTTAAAATAGTATCTTCTAATTCCTTTAATCTGTCAGTTGTGTATCTCTCTGCATTTGTAAGTGTCTGCTTTCTGATATAGTCATCAGGGACTAAATCCTTAAAGGAATTTGTCACTTCAAAATAATATCCAAAAACCTTATTATATTTTATTCTGAGATTCTTTATTCCAGTTCGTGCTTTATCTTCCTCTACAAGCTGTAATAACCAGTTTTTTCCTTCTGTCTTTGCATTACGCAGAGAATCTACAGTTTCATTATAGCCTGCCTTAATAATAGAGCCCTCTTTTATTGTAATAGGTGCTTCTTCATCTATTGCATTAAAAATCAGCTCTCTAATATCCTCTAATGTATCAAGCTCCTCATATAAATCCTTTAATATTCCTTTATCAAACGCTCTAAGCTCTGCCTTAATAGGTGGAAGCATTTCAAGTGATTTTGAGAATGCAATCATATCTCTTGGATTTGCCGAATTGTAGCTTATTTTGCTCATAAGTCGTTCTAAATCATATATTGGATTCAGATATTCTCTTATTTCTTCTCTTGAAACCATTGAGTTCTTAAGTAACTCAACAGCGTCAAGTCGTTCTGAAATTTCGCCTTTGCTAATTAGCGGCTGTTCTAAAAAGGTTCTTAGCATTCTAGAACCCATAGCAGTCTTACATTTATCAATAACCCACAAAAGTGAACCACGCTTATTTTTATCTCGCATCGTTTCAGTCAGTTCCAGATTTCGTCTTGTTGATGCGTCAATTACCATAAATGAAGATACACTATATGGAGTTATCGTTCTCATATGTGCAAGAGAATTTTTCTGATTCTCATACAAATATTTGATTAATGCACCTGAAGCCACTTTTCCACAGTCATAATCTTCTAGTCCAAGTCCATTCAGGTTTCCTACGTTAAAGTGTTCCTTGAGCGTATTTTCACATTCAATATCATCAAAATAGCTCATTAAAAGTGGATATACTGAAACGCCAAGCTTATATTTTAGTTCATCAACATTTATTCCTGAAACTAGAAATGCTTCATTACAAATAATTTCTGATGGATTGAATTTATAAATCTCATCATTTAACTTATTAAGTGACGAAACATCTGTTACTAAAAATACGCCTGTTGTAATATCAGCAATAGCAAGACCAAATGTATCCCCCATATACACAACAGACATGATATAGTTATTTCTAGTCTCTTCAATAGACTCCATATCAATATTAGTACCCGGAGTTGCTACACGAATAACCTCTCTTTTAACAAGACCCTTTGCAGTCTTTGGGTCTTCTACCTGCTCACATATAGCAACCTTATACCCCTTTGATACAAGACGATTTATATATATATCACTTGAATGAAATGGTACACCACACATTGGTGCTCTCTCTTCAACTCCACAGTTTTTTCCTGTAAGTGTAAGCTCTAATTCTTTAGATGCTGTTATAGCATCTTCAAAAAACATTTCATAAAAATCACCAAGTCTGTAAAACAATATACAGTCACTGTACTCGTTTTTTGTCTCTATGTATTTTTGCATCATTGGTGACAGTTTATCAAACTCAAAATCCATTTTCTTTTCCGTTCCACTATTTTCTAAGCTGTTCAGATAATGTTCCTCTTTTACGTTCCCTTGATATTTCCATAAGACCAAGTCTTGTCATTCCGTAACATCTTGCATGATGATTATCACGTTTTAACAGCTCACTCATCAAATTTGTAAGTTCTTTTATATTTTCATCATTTTTTTCTTTCAAAAAATCTACAACAATAATTCCTGAAAGATTTCTAAGTCGCATTTGTCTTGCTATTTCATTTGCAGCATCAAGATTTGTTTCTTTAATGACCTTTTCTTTATCGCCTTTTATAGTTGTCGTTCCCGTATTGACATCTACTACTGTAAGTGCCTCTGTTTTTTCGATATACAGATAACCACCACTTTTAAGCCATACCTTTTTCGACAGAGCCTCGTCAAGCTTTGTTTTAATACTAAGCAATGCTTCTAATGAAATTATTTTGTCTTCATAAAAAGTTATTTCTACTGGAATAGAAATTGATTTCTCTATATATTCATTTTTAAATGAACAAAATTTTTCATATATATGCAGGTCATCAGTTATTATTTCATCTAGCTCGCTAAAGTCGAATGACATAACAGTCTGTATAATTTCATCAGGTGCCTTATATAGTATGCTGCCTTTTGTCCTGTTATTTCCCTGCTTGACAATATAATCCATCTTTTCAGCCAGAAGCTTTATTTCGTTTTTAACAATTTCAGGTGCTACATTTTTTGCATTAGTTCTTATCGTCAATGCATAATCAGTATCACAGCACTCTATTTCATCTAGAAGCTTTGACTTATTGTTTATTTTTGAAGAGACACTAATCGCACCTTTTTTTGAATGAACAACAGCATATATTCCTGGCAGTGAAATACTATCTGTCAGTACATCCTGCTTATCATCTGTTGAATGTTTCTTTACACTGACTGGAAGCATTGTTCCCGGCTTTAAATCAGCACGCTTTAAAAAGCCCTTTTTTTTGTTTCTATATTGTACAAAGCATGAAGAAATATTACTTTTAACCTCCACTACCTCACCAACATAGACATCTGACAGCTCATTAAAATCGCAGTCATCAAATGCCGAAAATTCAACTGCTCTATCATTAACAATATATGTTAATAAATATTTATTATTGTATTTTGTAATGACTGCTCTTTTTTTACTATTCAATATCTGTTCCTACATCATTAAGCGACAACAAATCACTTATACTTCCTTTATATTCGCCTGTATACATTTCTTCTCTCAATATAAGCAATGCATAATCATCAAATTCTTTTCCTGCGAAATCATATAGTGCCTTTATAACAAGCTCTGGCTTAATATTCATTACAGAACCGCATGAAACTGTCAGCTTTATTTCCTCATCACATACATCATAGCTATATATAAATGGCTTTAAATCTACCTCGGTTTCACTCTTTTTTGACTGTTTTACTATATTAATTTCAGCCTGTGAAATAAATTTATCAAATGTCGCTTTGACATCAAAATCAGGCTTTAATTCGTCTCTAAATCGAATAGAATAGCTTGCCGCAGTAATACTTGACATCGCATTTGTTTTTTTACCTTCTGGAATTTCTCTAAAAGATAAAATTCTGATTTCTGGCACATTTTTTTCATTCATTTTATTTATTGCATCCGTAGATGAAATATGTTCTGAAATCTCAATATCAACATATTCAGCCACACTTTCAACACCAGTACCAAGCGGCATTGCAAATGACATAATCTGATGTGGCGAAAACCCTTCCGAATAGCTTATTGGAACATTAGCACGTCTCATAAGCTTCTGGAAATATCGCATAGTATCCAAGTGTCCAACAAACTTAAGAGGACCTGTTTTAGAAAATTTAATTCTTACCTTCATAGCAGACACCTCCTTTAAATACGTTTGCACCACAGCCTGAACATCTCATTCTACAGTTCGGCGTTACTTCTTCTTTATGAGCATTTTCCCATTCTCTTATAAGGAACTGCTTTGTTACTCCTACATCTATGAAATCCCATGGTAATATTTCATTAACGGAGCGTTCTCTATTTGTATAAAATGCCATATCTGTGCCAGTTTCTTCGATAACCTTATCCCAAATTTCAGGCTTATAGGTGTCTGTCCATGCATCAAATAAACAGCCTTCCTCATATGCTTTTACTATAACTGAGCATAATCTTCTGTCGCCTCTTGCAAACAAGCCTTCAAGCACCGATACATCTGCATCATGCCAATTGAATTTAATTGATTTGAAATTAATCTGCTCTCGCATAGCCTGACCTACTATGTACGAACGATTAAGAAACTCTTCCTTTGTACACTGGGATGCCCATTGAAAAGGTGTAAATGGTTTAGGTACAAAAAATGATGCTGACGCTGTAACCTGAACTCTTTTTCCTTTTCTATCTTCTTTTTTTATCAAATCATAATACAGTTTGCATATCTCATTGGAAAGAAGCGCAATGCCTCTCATATCTTCCTCTGTTTCTGTTGGCTGTCCTAACATAAAGTAAAGCTTTACCTTTGTCCAGCCACCAAGAAATGCCATCTTTGCACCATCTAAAATCACTTCCTCCGTAAGACCTTTATTTATAACATTACGAAGCCTCTGTGAGCCTGCCTCTGGTGCAAATGTAAGTGACGATTTTCTAACATCCTGAACCTTATTCATTACATCGAGTGAAAATGCGTCTATTCTAAGTGAAGGTAACGAAATATTTACATGCTTTTCATTTGCATAATCTATTAAAAATGTCAAAAGTTCCTGTATTTCAGAATAATCAGAGGAACTAAGTGAGCTTAAACACATTTCCTCGTGACCTGTATTTTCTAACATCTTAACAGCCAAATCCTTTAATTTTTCAAGACGTTTTTCTCTTACTGGTCGATATACCATACCCGCCTGACAAAATCTACAGCCTCTAATACAGCCTCTCTGAATTTCTAATACTGTTCTGTCCTGTGTTGCCTTTATAAATGGAACTATAGGTGCCTCTGGATATGTAGATAAATCGAAATCTTCAACTGCTGTCTTTTTAACAGTAAGTGGTACAGTTAGTTCTGTAATGCCTGTATCTATTTCAGATATAATATTTCTACAATTTGATGGCAAAGCATCTTGGTTTACATAAAACTTTTCTATTGTGCCATCATTTTTATAAGTAACATCATAAAACTTTGGGACATATATGCCATCTATACTGGCGGCATTTAATAAAAATTCATCTCTTGAGTAGCCTTTTTTACGGCAAAGCTTGTATAAATCTATAAGCTTTCCATAACTTATTTCACCTTCGCCCATATAAAACATATCAAAGAAATCTGCCAAAGGTTCTGGATTATATGCACATGGACCACCACCAATGACAAGTGGGTCAGCATCAGTTCTATCTGCTGCATTTACTGGTATCTTTGATAAATCGAGAATCTGAATAATATTCGTATAACACATCTCATACTGAAGTGTTATTCCAAGGAAATCAAAGTCTTTAATATTATCCTGGGATTCTAATGCAAATAACGGTATATTTTCTTCCTTCATTATGGAATGTAAATCAGGCCATGGTGAATATACTCGTTCACACCACGTATCCTCTCTTTTATTAAACATGTCATAAAGAATCTGAATACCAAGATGTGACATACCAATTTCATATACATCAGGAAAACACATACAGAAACGAACATCTATGTCATCTTTGTTCTTCATACATGCGTTTATTTCTCCTCCAATATATCTTGCAGGCTTATCAATTTTAAGTAATATCTTATCACTTAATGCCAGTTTTCTTTCCATAAAACATTCTCCAAATTTCAATCAATCAGCACTTTATTACAGTCATTTTACTCAATCGCATAATTCAAATAATTATATCACTTTTTAATCGAATTATCTATTAGATTAAAAAGAAAACAGGGACAAGATATGCTTTGCAAATCTTGTCCCTGTTTAGTACTAGCCAACTATTTCATCGTTAGCAGCAATTAATGTTTTTTCTTCTTTTTCTTCTTTTTATGGTCATCATCCTTATCATCATCATCATTTCTACTTGGAACATACTTATCGTAATTCTTTCCCTTGAAATCATGATATAATGCGTAGATGAATCTATCCTCTGTTACATCATTGTAATTACCTTCAAACTGTCCAGTAAATCCGAAGCAATCATCATCTTTACTATCATGGCTTGGAGCCCAATCGATTGGTGTAGCATTTCCGTGATCACTAACTTCTTCCATATGATATACGCTATCAGTAACAGTATCAACCCAATATACTTTGTGACGAACATTCTTTAAGTAGCAGGCTTCGATATTTCTATCCTCTGTTATAACCTCCCATGAACCAATCCATCCAATAAATTCATATCCTTCAATACATGGGTCAGCAGGATCTGAAAGTGTTGTACCATAAGGAACAACCTCTGTCTTCCATAATTCACCTGAGCTTCCGTTATACCATCTTAATACACATGTCTTACCAGGAACACCCTTAAGTGACATATCCCACCATGGAAGCGCTGGTGCTGACTTATCACAGTTAACACGCTTTACATTTGCTGATGGTGATGGTGAAACAAGTGGTGTAGATGGTGTATTTGAAAGTGCCTGCTGTGCTAACACCGCTGCCTGTGCTTTTTTAATTGCTTCAGCCGCCTGTGTCTGCTGAGCGTTATGTAATGCAGCAGCTGCAAGTGCAAGCTGTGCCTGTTCTGTATCAGCAGCATAAATACCAATAATTACCTTATCTGTACGAACATTCATAGCACTGTCTGACCAGCCTAAAAACTTAAATCCAGGTAAATCAGTATCCTTTGGGATAACAGCATTTTTACCATCTTCAATAATCTGAACATTACTCTTCATTCCATATGAAAAACATACTGTATGAGTAACTGCAGCCTTTGAATCAACTGTTAATACAGCAATAGCTGTGAATGCCATAACAGCAATTCCTAAAAGTAACTTTTTAAATAACGATTTCATATTTCCTCCTATTAATCTCGTATTTCCTCATCTTATCAGAATAATAATTATGTAAACATAGTATACCTAATATATTCAAATAATTCAATAACTATATCTTGCATATTTCACAATAATTTCACATTATTTTGTGCAATAATATTATCTATTGGCAAGCTCCTCTGTTATATCTTCCCATGATACATCTTTTTCCGCCATAAGTACCATAACGTGATAGAGAAAATCTGCTATTTCATATTTTATTTCCTCTTTATCTGGATTCTTTGCAGCTATAACAATTTCTGTAGCTTCTTCTCCAACTTTTTTGAGGATTTTATCAATTCCTTTATCAAAAAGATAATTTGTATAAGAGCCTTCCTTTGGATTTTCTTTTCTATCAAGAATAGTGGCAAAAACTTCGTCAAACACCTTTGATGGATTATGGTTTTTACTATCCTTGTTTACTGCTTCATTAAAGAAACAGCTGTAGCTTCCCGTGTGACAGGCAGCTCCTACCTGTGCCACATGAACAAGAATTGTATCAAGATCACAAACAATGTGCATCGACTTTAGATACTGAATATGTCCACTTGTCATACCCTTAACCCAAAGCTCATCTCTGCTTCTTGAATAATATGTCATTATTCCTGTTTCAATTGTCTTATTAAATGCTTCCTCATTCATATATGCAAGCATTAGCACCTGCTCTGTTTTGTAATCCTGAACAATACATGGAACCATACCGTCAGAATTTTTCTTAAGTTCGCTAAAGCTGTATTTACACTCTACCTTTGTATCAAATGTAAGATTATCAACATCTGATACAGCAATGTATATGTCTAAATCCTTATAATCATCAATTGAATTGTCATTTACAAGCAGTGCTCCTGATGTATACTCCCTAATTTCATCAAGATTTGAAATAATCTGTTCATCAGCATCAACTGCACACAGAATTTTTTCTTTTCCAAAGCGCTTACTTACTTCTTCAATAAGCTTAACATTTTCTTCCTTTGCCATATTAAGACATGCACATTTACAGCCTGCATATAAAAGCTTTTTGACATCTTCAGAACGTTTTACGTTACCTGCTCCATATACAGGAGTATCTATTTTTCTGACAATATTTCTAATACATGTAAGTGCCTTATCATGTTCTTCATCTGTCTTTGATAAATCAAATATTATTATTTTATCTGCGCCCTTATTCGAAATCATAAAAGCATAATTCACCGGGTCATCACTAATAACAGTTTTTGATTTAAATCCCTTAACAAATTTTTCATCCTTTAAGTACAGACATGGAATTTTCTTAATCATTTAATCCTCCAAATCAAATATTGACTAAATTATTTTATAAAGTACCTTTTGTTGATAAAACATCTTCTATTCTGTCATCATACATAGTCGCCATATCAAGAGCCTTGGCAAACGCTTTAAACATTGCCTCTGCAATATGATGAGAGTTAATGCCATCTAAAACTTTAATATGTAAATTCATCTGAGCTGAATAGCTGATTGCATAAAAGAACTCCCGTATAAGCTCTGTATCAAGATATCCTATTCTTTCTGTGTCGAATTTCGCATCATAGGAAAAATATGGACGTGAGCATAAATCAATACTGCAAAGAACAAGTGCATCATCCATTGGAAGAATAAATGAGCCATATCTTTTAATTCCCTTTTTGTCTCCAACAGCTTCATTTATTGCTTTACCAAGAACAATACCTGTATCCTCTACTGTGTGATGTGCGTCAACATGTAAATCACCATTAACACTTAAATCCATATCAAATAAACCATGACGCGCAAAGCCTTCAAGCATATGGTCAAAAAAGCCTATTCCTGTGTCTATTTTTGATATTCCTCTTCCATCAATATCAAAGCCTAGCTTTATTTGCGTTTCTTTTGTATTTCTTTCTATAATTGCTCTTCTATTATCACTCATATATTGCCTCCAATGATTTAGAAATTGAAACGATTTCATCGTTGGTCTGTTATTCAAATCTAACACGTACTGAATTTGCATGAGCTGTTAAGCCTTCTGATTCCGCAAACTTTGCAATGTCCTTATAAGATTTTTCAAGAGCAGTCCTTGAATATGATATAATACTTGTTCTCTTAATGAACGCATCTACACCTAATGGTGAGAAAAATTTAGCTGTTCCATTAGTAGGAAGAACATGATTTGGACCTGCGTAATAATCTCCAAGAGGTTCTGATGAATATTCGCCGATAAATATCGCTCCTGCATTTTTTATTTTTGTCATAACTTCGTATGGATTAGCAGTAATAATCTCTAAATGTTCTGAAGCTATTTCATTTGCTGCTGACACTGCATCATCCATATTATCTGCTATAAGAATATATCCATAATTGTCAAGCGATGCCTTGATTATTTCACTTCTTGAAAGTTCTTTAGTAAATTTATCAATCTCAACAGTAACACTTTCAGCCAGTTCCTTAGATGTTGTTATTAAAATAGCTGACGCAAGCTGGTCGTGTTCAGCCTGAGATAACAAATCTGCTGCAACGAAACGAGCGTTTGCAGTTTCATCAGCTATAACAAGTATCTCGGATGGTCCTGCAACTGAGTCAATACTTACATGACCAAATACAGCCTTCTTTGCAAGTGCTACAAATATATTTCCCGGACCAACTATTTTATCAACCTTTGGAATTGTCTCTGTTCCAAAGGCAAGTGCTGCAATTGCCTGCGCTCCACCAACCTTATATATTTCCTTAACACCACAAATTTTAGCAGCAACTAAAGTACAGTCAGCAACCTTACCATTTCTGTCAGCCGGAGTCATCATTACAATTCTTTCAACACCTGCAACAACAGCCGGCATAACACACATAATCGTTGATGATGGATATGCAGCCTTACCACCTGGCACATATACACCAGCTCTCTCTATTGCTGTTATTTTCTGACCTAAAATATTACCGTTTTCGTCAGTATCAATCCATGAATTCTGCTTCTGTTTCTCATGATAAATTCTTATATTTTCTTTCGCATCTTCCATGATTCTAATAAGTTCTTTATCATATGAAGCATATGCATTTTCTATTTCTTCTTCAGATACTCTGATTGTTGATGAATTATATTTATAGCCATCAAATTTTTCTGTATATTCAAAAACAGCCTTATCACCATTATTTCTAACATTTTCAATTATTTCGGAAACAGTCTGTTCATATTCTGTATACTGTGATGGACTTCTTTTTAAAAGCTTTGTCAGTATATCATTTTTAGTATCATTATTTAAAATTACGGTTTTCAAAACTATACCTCCGCTTAAATCATACCGTTGTAATCAACAATAACATATTACATTAATTGTTTTGTAACTCACTAATACCTCTGATTATTTTATTTATACGTTCTGCTTCCATATTCATACTAACAGTGTTAACAATCATTCTCGCAGACAATGGCATTACCTCTTCTAAAACCTCAAGACCATTTTCTCTAAGCGTTGAACCTGTTTCGACTATATCCACAATTACATCAGATAAGCCAACAATTGGTGCAAGCTCTATTGAACCATTAAGCTTTATTATATCTACTGTTCTGTGCTTTTCATCATTAAAATAATCCTTGGCAATTTTCGGATATTTCGTAGCAACCTTAATCATTTCATGGGAATCAAGTAATTCCCTTGCAGATTTAGGACCACATACGCACATTTTACATTTACCAAAGCCTAAATCTAACACTTCATAATTTTTTCTGTTTTCTTCTACGATTGTATCTTTTCCAACAACACCGATATCCGCAGCTCCGTATTCAACATATGTTGGAACATCTGGACCTTTTGCAAGGAAAAATTTTAGCTTTAGTTCTTCATTCACAAAGATAAGCTTTCTCGTATCCTTATCCTTCATTTCTTCACATGAAATGCCAATCTTTTCCAATAACTCAAGTGTTTTATTTGCAAGTCTGCCCTTAGTCAGGGCGAATGTTATATATCTCATTTTTCTATTTTCTCCATATGTTAATTAGTTCTTCTCACGATGTGCAATCACTCCAGCAATCTGATCAACAGATGCAGCAAATCCTACTGCCGGAAGATCCTTGCCAAACTCCTTAACAAGATTATCATACCTTCCACCCTTGAATATTGCATCTCCGCTTCCATATGTATAACCCTTAGCAACAATTCCTGTGTAGTAATTATAGTTAGAAAGCATACCAAAGTCGTATGTTACCTTTATATTTTTACCATCCTTCTTAAGCAAATCATCAAGCGCCTTTAGTCTGAGTGCCGCCGCCCTTGACCTGTCGTTATCAGCCATTTCAAGTGCCTTATTTATACTGTCCTCACCACCAAAAAGGCTTGTAATATTAAGGATAATTTCTTTCTTTTCACTTGATACAGTTGTTGCATCAAGAATTGCCTTTGCACCAAAATAGTTTTTATTTGAAATCATTTCTCGTAAAGACAGCTCAGTATCAGTATCTATTTCCTCACAAAGTCCTTTAAAATATTCAACATTTCCAATTGTTACCTGAAATTCAGAAATAGAAAGACTGTCAGCACAATCAAGCATCATAAGAATAATTTCGTAGTCAGCTTCAACTGATGCATCACCCATAAGCTCTGCGCCAACCTGTGTCGATTCCTTTAGCTTTCCCTGATGATCATTTCTGTTAACAAATGTACTGCCACTGTAATAAAACTTAAGTGGTTCGTTTGCATCTGCAAAATATGTAGCCGCAACTCTGGCAATAGACGGAGTAAAATCTGGTCTTAGGCAAAGTGTGTTTCCCTCTTTATCAAAAAATTTATATAGCTCCTTTGATGGAATTGTTCCAATATTTTTTGAAAACACGTCAAAATATTCAACTGATGGTGTTTCAATACTTAAATATCCATATTTTCTAATTGTATCAGCAAGAGTATGCTTTACATTACTCTTTCTAACTATTTCATTTCCATAAATATCCCTGAAGCCTTCAGGTGTATGTAATAATTTGTTCTGCATTATATTATCCTTTTCACTTTAGTTTGCTAATGTGTTAGCATGCTAGCACATTAAAACAATATACTTATATATTTAAATAATGTCAAGTAAATACTTATTCGTCTCGCAATTCTAAGTCTTTTTTTATTCCATCAAGATAAGGCACAAACACCCCATCATGCTGTTTTAAAATAAAATCCTCTTCTATTTCTTCAAATCTGAAACTTTTTCGTCCATTATTTTTCATTCTGTCCCAAAATTCGAGCAGCTTTTTCAGTCTAAGGTAATAATACATATCCTTCGACTTGTAATATATCAGGAAAAAACATATTCCACCCTGTTCTTCAAAATTCCTCATAAATTCTACCTGATGCTCATGAATATTTGCTAATGTAAATGTATCGACTGCACATTCTTTTGCATCAAAGGCTATCGGTATTCCCTGAACAGCACCTATATAATCGACTGTACTCTTTTGCTCAAAATAAGCAAGTGTAATATGTCTTGTGCTATGGTCAATGTTTATTGGCGTGATAGGTGTTGGAATTTTCTGAACTAATGCCAGCTTTTTATTTAAATAAATATCATTTGTTCTATTTATCATTTCCTCAAAGGTTGAACCTCTGAGTCCTCTTGTTTTGTATGTTGCCATATTATGTAAACCATTTATTTATTATTCGTCTGCCCATACAGGCTTACAAATAAATTCTCTTTTAGAAACATTTTTCAAAACATTCTTATATTCAGGAAATACTATTCTATATGAATGTAATAGCTGGTACTTTTCATTATATCTTTTGTTTATTTCGCTGCTTCCATACTTGGAATCGCCAATAATCGGATGCTTTATAGAGGCTAAATGCGCTCTTATCTGATGTGTTTTTCCAGTTATCAGATGAACCTCTAAAAGCGTCTTATCATCAGTAAATAATACAGGAGCGTACGCCGTTTCAATATATGAATAGCCATCCTTTATAAGCTTTTCAACATCTGTATCTGTAAAATCTTTATCATAACGTTTTATCGTCACTTTATTTGATTTCTCATCTTTTTTTATATAACCTGTCAGATGCTCTTTTTCAGTAACCCTGCCTGAAACATACGCATAATAATATTTTTCAATTGTTCTGTCCTTAAAGCCTTCTGATAAAAGCTGAGCTGCGGTAAGATTTTTAGCAGCCACTATTATTCCACTCGTATTTCTATCAAGTCTGTTGACACATGATGGTTTATACATCTTAATATCTTCTTCCGTATAACCACAGTTTTTTATAACATGCCATAACACAAATTCATTAACTGATGGTAATGAAGAGTCATCCTTTTGTGACAATACACCTGCTGGCTTATTTATGAGAATAACATCTTCATCCTCATAAATAATTTCCAGCTTCATAATATTTGAAGCTTTTCCATGAAAAGCCTTTATTTGTCTTGTATTTACAGCTTTTGAAAACTTTTCAAACGTCTCATCTGATAGAAAAATATTTACAACATCACCTGCATTAACTATCTCTTTTCCATCAGCTTTCTTTTTATTTAATGTAATATTCTTTTTTCTAAGCATTTTATAAACAAAGGAGGCTGGTGCTTCATTCAATATGCGGAATAAATATTTATCAAATCGCTGTCCTTTGTTTTTTTCGTTTATTATAAATTCTTTCATGGCAAATCATTTTAGAGCGTAATGCTTTTGAATAAATTTCTCACAGGCTTAATACTTTCTAAATCGTCAGAGAGATTATTATTCATTTCCCCTAAACGATTAACAAAGCTTTTTAAATCCGGGAAAATCTTAAGCGAATATCCCTTTATATAATCTCTTTCGAGGCATAGCTTTAAATGCGAAGTAAGTTTTTTTATAGCCTTATCGTCATAGTCTGCATACATTATTATTGTATTGTCTATAACGGCACATGCCTTTACAAGATATGAACGTTCTGTTGTTGTAAAAATCAGGTCATATATAACCGTATCTTTAACATTTTCTTTATTTATAGCATCCAATTCATCCTTATGAATGGAGCTAAATCTCAAAAACATAACCATTGATACAGCACATTTTGATGCTGGCAGCACCGTAAGAACAGCTAATATCGTCCATATACTTTTATTTGTTTTAAGTATTGTATATGCAATATAATAGATTAAAAAAGCTATTAGAAACATGATTACTGTTTTAGCTATCTCAATATTTCTTTTTTTATTTATGTAATTAGCTTTTCCCCATTCTATCTTAAAAGCACTCATTATAATCCTCTATAAAATAATCTGCCAATGCTTTTTTCTCTTCAAGCTGATATTCAGAGTACGAATCACGAACAGCGCACACCACCATACCAGCTGCTTTTCCTGCCTTTATTCCAACTACTAAATCCTCAAAAACTATACACGTAGAAGGCTCAACCGACAAATCTGCAGCCGCTTTAAGATAAATATCCGGTGCAGGCTTTCCCGGAATATCTCCACAGCCACACAGTATTACATCAAATAACTCAAACAAACCATATTTTTTTAATATTGCCTCAGCTAAAATACGCGAATTACTTGTACATATACCAATTTTAAAATTATTATCCTTTAAATATTTTATAAATACATCTGCATTTGGCTTTAAGGTTACTTGATTACAATATTTATCAAAAGCCATCTGATTCCAGTCATTTATTATTTTATCTACCTCGTCCTTTATTCCAAACTTTGTCTTAAAATATTTGGCAATAAGCGTCATGCTGGCGCCTTCGATATCCTTCTGAATCGTTTCTCTTATTTCTGGTGTCATTTTAACACCATGTGATTCAAGATATTCTTTATCTATTGAAGGCCAGACATTCATAGAATCTGTAACCGTACCATCTAAGTCAAATAAGACTGCTTTTTTATTTTTTAACATATTGCCTCCGGTGACTATTTACATGATATCTGAACAAATCAGTCATCTATACTAGTCTCCACGCTTTATTATACATATTTTTAAGCTTACCATCGCCTGAATATTTAGCAAACCCAAGCGGATATTCATCTAGAAGAATAAGAACATACCCAGCATTTATGCTGCTACTTTCATCATCTGATAAAAGAATCGTTTCTCCCTTAAGGTACTTTGTAACTCTTTCATCAGTTAGTGAAAGACTTAAGTTATTGTCATATTGAGCTTTTGTAAGGCTCATTGCATAACTCTGTGTCGGCTTTAATTCAGCTGACTTATTATATAATTTATCGTTTCGACTACGTTTACTGCTGTTTTTTTCCTTTGACTGTTCTTCATATTTTTGAAGACCTGTACGCAAATATCTTAAACCGTTTCTGTATCCATTATCCAAAGCCTCTGGCAAAACATATATATCCTCTTTGCCAAAGTAATCATTCTTGCTTGTATTTACAAAGTCATTGTCTTCCCTTTTCTTCATAAGAGCAAGAAAATGGCCTTCTCCTTCAACCTTATGCGGATAAACACGCACGCATTTATCAAGACCTAAAATACCACCTTCAAAACCTTCATATCGCTCAATATCACAAAGAGACATATCACTATGCTCATTAAGAAACCATTTAATATTTTCTTCATCTTCAACAGGCGAAAAAGTACATGTTGAATACATAAGCATTCCACCAGGTCTTAACATCTTATATGCACTGCTAAGTATTTCTCTCTGAATTTTTGCAAAATATTCAGGACCTCGTTCAATCCAGGATGAGATAAGCTTTTTATCTTTTCTGAACATTCCCTCCCCAGAACACGGAACATCTGTAAGTATTTTATCAAAATATAATGGAAGCTTTTCTGCTAATTTTTCAGGATTTTCAGCCGTAACATAATAATTCCTGCCACCAGCCATTTCTAGATTTTTGAGAAGTGCCTGTGCTCTTGATGCAGATATATCATTTGCATACAAAACGCCCTTACCGTTTAGCTTTCTAAGCAGCTCTGTAGCTTTTCCTCCTGGTGCTGCGCACAAATCAAGAACCTTATCGCCTTCACTTACAGGCAGTCTGTTTGCCGGAAGCATGGCTGATGGCTCCTGAATATAATAAAGCCCTGCATGATAAAACGGATGCTTTGAAGGATTATCCGCTGCATCAAAATAGTAACCATTATCAATAAATGGAATCTGTGATATTTTATATGGAAATATATTCTGAAACTTTTCCTTGCTAATCTTAAGGGTATTAATTCTAAGTCCACTCTTAGGCTCTTTCGAAAATGAATCAACATAATCATTATATTCATCTTTCAAAAGGCTTTTCATATTTTCTATATACAAATCAGGAAGTTGCATATTGCCTCCAGTGATTTTACACCTGTTTTTCTATAGCCAAATCACTTAAAACCTCTGTTAAAAGCTTCCAAACTCTCTCGGTGCTTGAAACACAGAGTCGCTCTTTCGGTGTATGAATATCCTCAACATCAGGTCCAACAACAGCTATATCGATTCCCTTAATATTCTCAAAGAAAATACCTGTTTCCAAACCTGCATGAAGTCCGCAAACAGTAGCTTTTTTATTAAATAATGCTTCATATTTTTCAATAAAAATATTTCTTAATACAGCTTTTTCATCATATTCCCAAGCTGGATATGCTCCACTTGAAATATATTTACCACCTATAGTTTCTGTCAAATACTGTATTTTGGCAGACAGTGCTTCTTTCTCACTTTTTACTGAGCTTCTAAGCGATAAAATAACCTCGAAGCTGTCTTTATGCATTTTAATAATACCTATATTGCACGAAGTCTGAACGAGCCTGTCATCATCAGGACTCATTTTCTGAACACCATCAGGTAATGTCATAAGTAAAAATACTACTCTTTCCTTTGTCTTAGGTGTTAAGACTTTAGTTTTTAATTCATCATTATTTATACAATAAACAGTAAGATCTGTTTCAATCTTTCTGTATTCATTTTTCATTGTTGCTTCGAATTCAGAAATCAAATCCTCAAGCTTATCAGTATCAGCTTCATTTACGAGAATCTCTGCTTTACACTCTCTTGGAATTGCATTATCCTGTAATCCACCATTAATAGTAATAAGGTCGAAATACATTTTTGTTCCAATATAATTTAATAAACGTCCCATTATTAAATTAGCATTTCCACGATATTTATTAATTTCTGTTCCTGAGTGTCCACCAAGAAGTCCACATACAACAATATCATACTTAATGCCAATACGTTCAACAAAACGAACTGGTACAACACATGATGATTTCTGTCCGCCTGCACAGCTTGTTAAAAACTCACCTTCCGTCTGATTATCGACATTAATAAGTCTTTTCCCTGTTAATTTCGAAAAATCAAGATGATTAGCACCAATCATTCCAATTTCTTCATCTGCCGTAAATACACACTCTAAAGGAGGCATTGGATGCTCGTTATCATCAATGAGTGCCATCATATACGCAACAGCAACACCATTATCTCCGCCTAGAGTTGTTCCTTTAGCAAAAATATAATCATCCATAACGCGTAATTCCAATGGGTCATTCTCAAAATCAAATCTTGAGTTTGTTTCAAAATTTTTCTCACAAACCATATCAATATGACCCTGAATAATTACTGGCGCTTTATCTTTTCCAGCAGCCACACCTGGCTTATATACAATTACATTATCATATTCATCCTGATATGTATCTAAACCGCGCTCCTTTGCAAAGCTTACTATAAAATCAGATATTTTTTTTGTATTTCCCGAACCATGAGGAATTTGACAAATCTTTTCAAAATAGCTGAAAACTTTCTGTGGCTTTAACTGTTCTAGCATATAACTACTCCTTTTATAAACGAAAGGCGGAAATAATTCCGCCTATCAAAAAATTACAGTAAATCAAGATTACCGCCACCTGCTGGCTTTTTCGCAGGCATTTGCGGATTATAACTAACCCCACCATTACCAGCATCATATCCAAGTGACTCCATATCCTTTTCAAGTGCCACCTGTGGATATAAGGCAGATCTATCTGTATTTATAACATTTTCACACTCTCTAAGCTGCTCAATAAGAGCTCCATATTTCGCATTTGCTGTATCAATTGCATGACCGATAATATTCTGAAGCTGAGCAAGTGAATCATCTGTATAACTCATTGCAGCATTTTTTAATTCATTTGCTTCGACTGTTGCTTCATCAACAATCTGCTGAGCCTTTTCCTGAGCACCTGCCACTATTTCTCTTGCCTGATTGTATGCCTGCTGCATTATCTCATGTTCTGAAAGAATATGCTCTGTCTGCGCCTGAGCTTCAGATATAAGAGCATTTGCTTTTTCTCTTGCATCAGCCAAAATCGCTTCCTTGTTAGAAATAATTTTCTGATAGCGTTTAACCTCATCAGGTGTCTTAGTACGAAGGTCCTTTAAAAGATCGTCTAATCTCTCTTTGTCAACAAGAATTTTCGTATTTGAGAGTGGCTGAAACTTACACCCATCAATGTAATCTTCGATTTCCTCAATAATCTGTTCAAATCTTGAATTCATAATGTTCCCCTTTATTTATACTCACATTAAATTTAACAATACAAAATTCCCTTTAAATGTATTGATTATGCCTTGCTCCCCTTAAGCTTGGCATGTATTTTATCTTCTATAAATCCAGGCACAAATTTTGAAATATCCCCATTAAAGCCTGCAACTTCTTTAACTGTAGATGACGAAAGATACGCATATCTAAGACTCGCTGTCAAAAATACAGTATCAACCATTCCATCTGATAATACATTGTTTGTCTGAGCAAGCTGAAGCTCAAACTCAAAATCAGTTACAGCACGAAGACCTCTGAATATTACGGAAGCACCCTTTTCTCTCGCAAGATCTACCAAAAGTCCTTCGTAACTGATTACCTCAACATTTTTAATACCTTTAAGAGCTTCCTTTAATAATTCAACTCTTTCATCAACACTAAATAATGAATTTTTAGCTTTATTAATAAGAACTGCAACGAACAGTTTTTCACACTTAGCTGCCGCACGTTCAATAATATCTATATGTCCATATGTTACCGGGTCAAAGCTTCCCGGATATATTGCTATTTTCACCTGTTACTCCAATCGTTCACTACATATATACGGCATAACTGTCCATATAATACTGTAACAATACTAAATACGGCACATATTATATCATAATTGCTATTAAATAACAACATTTATGCTTCTTCAATACGTCTAATAAACACGTGCTGGTTATTTTTATACTTTTTAACTTTGAACAGTTCAAAATTAAGATTTTCAAGATATTCAAAATCTGTGTCATTTGACGCTTCTGTAACGATAATACCGTCCTCATTAAGTAGCTTACTGTTGTAGAGATACTCTATTACATTTCTTTCATATTCGTTATTATATGGCGGGTCCATAAAAATAATATCGAAGCTTTCCCTGCCTTCTAATTGACGCAAGGCACTCATTACATCCATAGACATTACAGTTGCCTTTTCAGTATAATGTGTTGTAACAAGATTTTCCTTAATGCATGAAAGTGCTTTTTTATCATTTTCCACAAATACAGCATATTTGGAGCCACGACTTAACGCTTCAATACCAATTCCACCAGAACCAGCGTATAAATCAAGAAATCTTGCATCGTATAAATACGGCATAAGGCAGTTAAATAATGTTTCTTTAACCTGGTCTGAAGTAGGTCTCGTTGTCAGACCTGGTGGTGTTTTCAATATAAGTCTTCTCGCTTCACCTGCTATAACTCGCATTATACTCTTACCTTTGTACCTTTCGTATCTCTTTTTGTAAGCTTAATTTTAGAAGTATCCATTTTCTTTCCTTTGATTTCAAACTCTTTAGAGCCAGTACCATCAAGGAAAAATACCTGTTCAAGCTCGTCCTTAGGCATAAGCTTCATTCCCCTTACACCAACAGCACCCTTTTTCTTCAACGGAATTTCGTCAATGCTGAATCTGCTAACATAGCCTTCCTTCGTAACAAGTGCAACCTGCTTCTCATTTATAACAGGTGTCATTGCAAGAAGTTCATCATCATCTGCAAGCTTTGTAGCAGCTACAGTTCTTTTCAAAACATCAAATTCAGTACCATACACAAGCTTCATCATTCCATATTTTGACACAAAACATAGCTTCTGCATCACAACCTCTGCCTGCGGGCACACATGAATCACAACTTCTTTCGTTGAATCATAGTTACTCTTATTATCAATCGGAACTCCCTTGTCCTTTGTTTTGCCATGTGGAAGATCAAGAACCTTTATGGCATGCATTTGACCAAGAGATGTGAATACGCACACACGTCCAGTATTCATTACCTTGAAAACGAATTTGTTTTCTTCATCAATAACTTCTTTATTTTTTTCATATAAAGAAACATCCATAGTTCTTGCATAGCCAAATCTGTCCATAACAAACATTACAGGCATTTCTTCTATTTTCTTTTCTTCGAACACAGCTTCTGAAAGATTATCAATAACTGTCTTTCTTTCTACCGCAAATTCTTTCTTTATTGCATCTAAATCTTTAACAATTGTTTTGTCAAGAGACTTTGGATTTGTAAGAATATCTTTATATATTTCAATATTTTTAAGTGTCTTTTCATGGTCAGCAATAAGTGCCTCAACCTCAAGACCTACAAGCTTTTGTAATCTTAATTCGAGAATTGCAGTTGCCTGTCTTTCAGTAAAATTAAGAAGTGAGGCCATTTTTTTAGATATTCTGCCATTTTTAAAATTAATGCCCTCTGTCTTACCTTCCATAAGACAAAGCTTTGCCATTTTAACGTCTTTTGAGCCTCTGATTATTTCTATAATCAAATCAATTACGTCACAGGCTTTAATAAGACCCTCTTGTATTTCCTTTCTGTCAAGCTCTTTATTGAGAAGTGTTCTATACTTTCTAGTATTGATTTCTCTCTGGAAATTAACATGATGTCTTATAATGTCCTTAAGTGATAATGTTTCTGGTCTTCCGTCAGCTATTGCTAACATATTGACACCAAAAGTATCCTCAAGCTTTGTTTTCTTTATGAGCATATTTTTAAGATTCTCTACATCAGCATCTTTTTTCAGCTCAATAACAATTCTAATACCTTCCTTTGATGACTGGTTTGAAATATCAGCAATATCATTCGTTTTTTTGGCATCTATTAATGCAACAATATCCATCAAAAACTTTGCAATATTAGCTCCAATCATTGTATATGGAATTTCAGTAACAACAAGTCGTGTTTTGCCACCTTTTCCCTGTTCAACTTCAATCTTTCCGCGGATTTTTATTTTACCAGAACCAGTCTCATATATATTTAAAAGCTCGTCCTTATTAGTAACAATACCACCTGTTGGGAAGTCTGGACCTTTTATATATTCCATAAGCTCGCTGACTGTGATATCAGGATTTTTCATGTATGCCTTGATACCCTCTACAACCTCTCCTAAATTGTGAGGTGGCATATTCGTTGTCATACCAACGGCAATACCTTCGGTTCCATTAACTAACAGATTAGGAATTCTTGCCGGTAAAACACTTGGTTCTTTTTCAGTCTCATCAAAGTTTGGAACAAAGTCAACAACATCTTTATCCATGTCAGCAAGCATTGCTTCCTGCGTAACCTTTCTGAGTCTTGCCTCGGTATAACGCATTGCAGCCGCGCCATCACCTTCGATTGAGCCAAAATTACCATGACCATCTACAAGTGGCATTCCCTCTTTAAAATCCTGGCTCATAACAACTAAAGCACCGTATATTGAGCTATCTCCATGTGGATGATATTTACCCATCGCATCACCGACAATACGTGCTGACTTACGATATGGCTTATCAAATTTAAGACCAAGCTCATGCATTGCATATAATACTCGTCGTTGAACTGGCTTTAGTCCATCTCTAACATCAGGTACAGCTCGTGCCATAAGAACTGACATCGCATAGTCGATAAACGACTTCTGCATGACATCAGAAAATTCAGTTTTTATTATTTGTTCTTCTATTATTTCTTCTGTTTTCTTTGCCATCTGTCCGCTCCTTAAATATCAAGTTCTGCGTCTGTTGCATGTTTATGTATGTATTCTCTTCTTGGTGGGACATCTGTACCCATTAAAAGCTCCGTGATATTTGATGCAAGCATAGCATCTTCTATTTCTACAAGCTTAAGTCTTCTTGTTCTAGGGTCAAGTGTTGTGCTCCATAGCTGGTCTGCATCCATTTCTCCCAGACCTTTATATCTTTGCAAAATAAAGTCCGAATGTGTTTTTCTATACTTATTAAGTGCTTTATCATCATATAAATATTCTTCATTTCCACGCTTTGGAATAGCTTTATATAATGGCGGCATAGCAATATATACATGACCCTCATATATTAGCTCAGGCATAAATCTGTAAAATAACGTGAGCAATAGTGTTGAAATATGAGCACCATCTAGATCGGCATCTGCCTTAATTATTATTTTATTGTAGCGAAGGTTCGTAATATCAAAGTCATTTCCGTAGCCTTCTGAGAAACCACAGCCAAATGCGTTAATCATTGTTTTGATTTCAGCATTGGCTAGCACCTTATCGATGCTGGCTTTTTCAACATTAAGAATCTTTCCACGGATTGGAAGTATTGCCTGATAGTTTCTGTCTCTGGCAGTCTTTGCAGAACCTCCTGCAGAATCTCCTTCGACTATAAATATTTCACATTTTTCTGCATCCCTGCTTTCACAGTTTGCAAGCTTTCCATTAGAATCAAAGGAATATTTCTGCTTTACAAGCATGTTTGTTTTCGCTTTTTCTTCTGTTTTACGGATTTTTGCAGACTTTTCAGCCGATGCAATTACATTTTTTAATGTTTCAAGATTTCTGTCAAAATAGCGTACTATTTCATCGCCAATTACTTTAGAAACTGCCTTAACAGCATCCTGATTATCAAGCTTAGTCTTTGTCTGTCCCTCAAATCTAGGGTCTGGATGTTTGATAGAAATAATAGCAGTCATGCCATTTCTAACATCTGCACCTGTATAATTCTGGTCTTTATCTTTAAGATTTCCAAGCTGTCTAGCGTATGTGTTAATAACATTTGTAAAAACTGTCTTAAAACCTGTAAGATGTGTTCCACCTTCTGAGTTATATATATTATTACAAAATCCAAGAACTGTCTCATGGAATTCGTTTACATACTGAAAAGCTGCCTCTACCTCAATACCATCAGACTCACCTTTTATAAATACAGGCTCTGTAACAGCTTCTTTTGCTTTATTAATATCCTTTACAAAACCAACTATACCATCTTCTTCATGGAATATTATTTCTTCTGAATCATCTCTCATATCCCTAAAATATATCGTTAATCTAGGGTTTAGATACGCTGTTTCGTGAAGTCTTGATTTTATATCCTCTTCTTTAAACCTTGTCTTTTCAAAAATAGTATCATCTGGAAGGAAATTGATTTTTGTTCCAGTAGTCTTAGATTTACCTATTACAGGTAAAAGACCATTCTCAAGCTCTAAATCAGGAATACCTCTTTTATATCTGTCGTGATGTATTTTTCCATCTCTTGATATTTCAATATCCAAATAAATAGAGAGCGCATTAACTACTGATGAACCTACACCATGAAGACCACCACTTGTTTTGTATGCGTTTGAATCAAATTTACCACCTGCATGTAAAGTCGTAAATACAACTCGTTCAGCACTGACACCTTTTTCATGCATATCAACAGGAATGCCTCGACCATTATCCTGAATGGTTGCTGAGCCATCTTTCTCAAGTGTCACCCATATTTTGTCGCAGTAGCCTGCTAAATGTTCATCAACTGAATTATCTACGATTTCGTAGATTAAATGATTAAGACCTTTTGTAGTTACGGAACCAATATACATTCCCGGACGCTGTCTTACAGCCTCTAGACCTTCAAGCACGGTAATGTTTTGTGCACCATATTCTGAATTCTTAGACATAGATTCCCCTCTTAAATATATTACTTCGAAATCTGCTCCCTCAAACAGACTTTATCAACGTAACAAGGCATCATTACACTAATTTGGTGCAATAATGCCTTGTTATGTTAGCACAAATAAAAAAAGATTTCAATAAAAACACTACATTTTGTTCGAAAATATGTTCGTATGCTATATGATGAATGCTATACATTGTCAGTATTCTTAATTATATTTTTTTTCACAGTGATTTTATTAGGAATTGGAAGCTGCGATAAAATGACTGCTACAAACATAAATACACATCCTAAAAGCTCTTTTTCTGACAATTTCTGACCTAATAAAACATAACCCGCAAGAAGTGAAAACGCCGATTCAAGACTCATTATCATGCTGGCGATTGTAGGCTCTAGCTGTTGCTGTCCCAAAATCTGAAATGTATATGCAACACCACTTGACAAAATACCTGTATATAAAATCGGAATCATAGCAGCCTTTACCTGAGCAAATGTCAGGGATTCAAACAGTATCATAGGAATTGATGATAAAAATGCACACGTAAAAAACTGTACACAGCTCATTACAACACCATCGACTTCTGTATAATAATCAATAACAAGTATCTGTATCGCAAAAAATAGCGCACATAATATAAGATATATATCAGCTGCACTAAGCACCATTTTTTCGTTGATGCATAGACAGTATAAACCAATTACAGAAAGGATAAGAGCTATTACAACATGTATTGGCACTCTCTTTTTCAGTAAAAGACCGAGTATTGGTACAAGTACTATATACATTGATGTGATAAAACCAGACTTCCCAACTGTCGAATATTTAATTCCAAACTGTTGCAAATTCGTTGCTACAAACAGGAATAATCCAGCTAAAATTCCTGCTATTAAAACGGTTTTATTTCTTTTTATACAGTTTATTATCTTTTCTATAAAAGAGCTTTTATCATTGTTAATATCTGAGTTACTATGTGATTTATTTGTTTTATCATTCTTTTTCACTTTATTAGAAATAAAAATTACTGGAATTAGTACTATTGCACCAAGTAAAAACCTTATCGCTGAAAACGAAAAACAACCTATTACTTCCATCGCTTCTGACTGAGCCACAAAAGCAACACCCCATATAAAAGCCGCAACAAATAAATATACTGCACCTCTAAAACTACTTTTCTTCATAACATTACTACCTCGTAACACTCATCTTTTTACAAAACTAGCATATAGTATAACAAAAACTAGCGCTATATACCAATAATATTCTTGACTTTAAAATAAAAGCATTTATACTTAAATTGATATATTTTATTTTATATATCAAATGCTTAATTTATATATTAAAGGGGTCGTTTATGGAACTAATTGCAACATTAGCGCTGCAGCCAGGTATGCAGGTAGCTGAAAATGTTACGGACAATAGAGGAAATGTTATTATTAAAAAGGGCGTCAGATTAGATCAGCTCCTTATTGATAAACTAAAAATTAACAACGTTGTCTGTGTCAATATTATGGAAAAGGAAGACTACGTTAACAGTTACTTTGAAAAGGTTAAACAAAGTAAAGCCTTTGGTGTGTTTAACGAGCTTTATTTTGAAAATTTCACAGCTTACAAGGTCTCTGTTGAGTTTTTAGTATACAATAAAGTTCCTATTAACAATGATGATTTATTAAAAATAATTGAAAACATAACTAAACCTCTTTCTCAGCATAAAACTACAATACTTGATATGCTTTCTGTTCTCAGCACAGATGATAAGGATTTCCTTTTTGCGCATGGTCTTAATGTTGCGCTTATATGTAACTATACGGCAGGCTGGTTTGGTCTTTCTGAAGATGAAAAGAAAATACTTATTCTAAGTGGCTTCTATTATGATATCGGAAAATTCCTTGTTCCAATGGAAATTATCAGAAAACAGGGTAAGCTTACAGATGAAGAGTTTGTAGAGATGAAAAAGCACTCTCTGCATGGCTATTCTTTGATTCAGGGTATTGAAAATATCGACGATAATATTAAGCTTGCTACACTAATGCATCACGAAAGATGTGATGGTTCTGGTTATCCACAGCATTTAACTGATGAAAAAATCAATAAATATGCCAAAATTATTGCAATACTTGATACATACGAGGCAATGACAAGCTATCGTTCCTACAGACTTCCACTATGTCCTTTTAAAGTAATAGATATTCTTGAGAAGGATGGTTTCGGCAAGTATGATACTGGCTATTATTTGACCTTCAGAAAGAAAATGGTTGAAGAATATATTGGAAAAGAAGTCATGTTAAATGACGGTCAGATATGTAAAGTTGTTTTAATTAATAATCATGCACTTTCACGTCCAATGGTATCAACACAAGACGGAAAGTACATTGATTTATCAAAAGAAAAATCTTTATTTATTGAAAAATTGATCTAAACTCAGGATTACGCTTCATAGACTGATATTCGGCATACGCCTGTTCTAATATTTTTTGTTCATTTTGAAACTTCAGAAGATGGTATGCTTCATGGTACTTATAAAATCCGGAATCCATGAAAAATTCCTCTCTCTGAGGTTTCGAATAGTAACTGTCAGTAGTCATCAGATACCAGAAAACCTCTTTATCTACCATATCATCATATACCGAAAACGAATAATTACTACTTCCGATGTATTTAACAATTTTAGGGCTACATGAGGTTTCTTCTCTAACCTCTCTTAATGCTGTCTCCTCGTGCGTTTCACCATGTTCAACAGTTCCCTTTGGTAAAACCCATCCCTCATATCTGTTATATATATTTTTATACAACAACAAAATCTTTCCGCGGTATATAACTACACCACCACAACTGACTGCCTCACTCATTGCAATCCTCCTAACCTTTCATTCACAAAACATCCATTTGTGAAACTCATTTAATTACGCTATCTTCTATTATACACATCTAACACCTTTTTTGCTATAGGAACTGCAATTTGTCCACCTGAACCAGCACCTTCGGCAATAACTGTAACAGCTATTTTGTCTCCACCAAAATCTCCAAAGCATGTAAACCAGGCATGCGACTTACTTTTATCAGAGCTATATTCAGCAGAACCAGTCTTTCCATACACAGTATAATTTTTAGTTCCATCTATTCTCGTTGCAGTACCTTCCGTAACGGTAGCTCTCATAAGTTCCTTTAATTTTAGTGTCTCTTCCTTTGTTAACAGATTTCTATATTTTCTCTCATTATAGCTTCTAACTATGTCATTATTTGATGTAATAACTTTAGAAACAATTCTTGGCTCCATAAGAACGCCTTCATTTGCAATTGCACAGGTTATAAGGCACATATGATATGGCGTTATTTCTGTTTTTCCCTGTCCTATACCAGTCTGAATCAGCTCATCTGTATCCGAATCACGATTCACAGGCGAGAAGCTTTTTTTACATGTGTATGGACATGGCAGATTTTCCCCAAAGAGCAAACTATTACATGTAGCTCTAAATTTATATCTGTCAAGTAATGTCGTTATATTTGCAAATGACGAATTGCACGATTTTGCAAATGATAACTCAAAGTCAACAGCATCGTGTTTTTGACCATGATAACAGTTTATCGTAATTCCATCATGTACAAACGAACCTGTACATGTATAATTATAGTCATCTGTATTCTCATGTTCTCTCATATATTCAAGCGCTGTTACTATTTTAAATGTAGAACCTGGAGGATACAAACCTTGCACAACTCTGTTTAAAAGCAAAGACCTATTATCATCCTTAATATCATTCCATTTATTATCAATTTCATTCGGATCAAAATCCGGCTTTGAAACTAATGCTAATATTTCCCCCGTTGTGGCATTCATAGCAATTATCGCACCTCTATAATCACCAAGTGCCTCATATGCTGCCTTTTGCATATCTGGGTCAAGTGTAGTAACAATAGAATTACCTGTATTCTTCCTGCCATCAATTGAATTTTTAATTCTTTCTGTAACTAAAATATCCGATGTCAGCATAGTAAAATTGAACTCATTTTCAAGCCCCATCTTACCGTATGTATTATACCCTACTGCATGTGCAAATACCTTCCCGTATGGATATTCCCTTTTTTCAACACCCTCTTCGTTTACAACTGTTTTTGCAAGAATATCATAATTTCTTGATAATATCTGTCCCTTTACAGTTCTTTCCCTAAATAAATCTTCTCTTTTATTGTACGAATTATTTATTACAGATGGTGCATGTTTAAAATTAAATACAATTATGTAAACTATTAGTGATAAAAATAACGCAGCAAATAAATATGTAAGCGTGAGTATTTGCTTCTTTCCGGGTATATCTTTTTCCTTTTCTGTTTTTATTTTTTTTAATAATCCTATTTTCTTCATAAACTATTAAAATCGCTTGTTTTATAATATAAATATATGTCTATGTAAAATTTTATTTAATGCTTTCGTACGCTCAAATACAATCCCTGAATTATAGAAAACATTAATAATGTGACTAATACTGATGTACCACCATAGCTTACAAGCGGAAGTGTTACTCCTGTAAGTGGAATAAACTTCGTTACTCCTCCTATTGTCAAAAATACCTGAAAGCTATATAAAATCGACAGCCCTACAGCAACATATTTATAAAATAAATTATTAAACCTGATAGCAATGTTCATAAACATCACAAAACAGCTAACACATATAAGAATTACACATATTCCAAAAAATGAACCAAACTCCTCTGATATAGCCGAATAAATAAAATCTGCCGAAACTACAGGAATTTTATCTGGTGCACCCTGCATAATTCCTAATCCAAAGAAACTGCCTGTACCTATTGCAAATAGCGATTGCGCAATCTGATACCCTGCATTATCAATTGTTGAAAATGGGTCAAGAAATGCTGTAACTCTCACCCTTACATGATTAAAAAGTCTGTAACCTAATACCGCACCAAACGCACCTGATACAATACCGAGTAAAAATAGTGATATTTTCTCAGTTGCGACATACAGCATCGAAATATATACAACAAATAAAATAACCGCACTTCCAAGGTCTTTAGAAAGAACTAATATTAATATATGTAAAACAGCCACAATAGCGCTAATAAGTATCTGCTTAAATGTAGCAGCTTTTGATAAATAACCTGCAATCGCAAAAACAAATATTATTTTTACAAACTCTGACGGCTGGAATGTATATCCAAACAGTGTAACATTCAGTTTTGCACCGTATACTGTTTTTGAAAAAATCAAAACTAACAGAAGAGAACCAATTCCTATCAAACTATATAAATGAGAAAATCTCGAAAAAAACGGCCCTCTGCTAATAATAAACGGTATCATCATAGTAATAAACAACGCTGCTGATGAAATTACAAACTGTTTAACCGCCTTATCAAATGACAATCTGGCAAGAATAATATAACCTGTCATTAATAGCATGCACATATTATTGATTATCAGCCTGTTTGCATGTCTGTATATAATAGAATAACAAAGAATAAAAAATACAATAACAAACATTGATGCTGCATAAAACATCACATACTTTTTTTCCTTTGTCTCTAAAATAAGCACAATAAATGACAGCGTATATATAAGTATCATGTACAGATTCTGTCTGAAATAAATCATTGCTCTTAATGTCTCATTCGGCTTTCTGTAAATAGAAAAACATGAGAAAGCATAAAACGACATAAACAAAGCAATTACATATTTAATTATCTGCGCGATAACATATGTCACTACAATACCCCTCTGTTAAAATGTCCTCTTGTAAAATGCTTATATGGAATATTATCATCGTTATACAAACCACCGTTTTCAAAAAATGACAACACTTCTTCTGTTTCCTTATATGATTCATTTGAAAACATTAATCTTAATGACGATGGATTTATTTTTCTAATAAAATCTATTTCACCATGAAGAGACAATGGATAACCATTATATATGACATTCTGACACAGGCTACAATTGTTTTCTGCATAAAAGGTAGCTCCTGTTCTGTCATTTAACGAAATAAATGTCTCCTTCTTATTGCATCCATTCATTGTATTATTAACGCATTGAGCCGAAATCATCATTGGCACTCTGCCGTATATAATTAAGTCCTCACCTGTCACGCCTCTTTTAAGCAGTTCTTTTTTATTTAATTCAACAGGCACAGTTAATGTATCAAGACCAGTATTTAAAAGTACATCCTTAGCCTCTTCATTCATACAGTACAAATGAATATCACCAATAAATTTAACATTTTCAGAATTGCATTTATTCAGATGATATAGCGTTTCGTAATTATCAATATACAATCCGCTAGCTTTATTTAAAATCAATTCACATACGTTGCTGTATTTATCAAAAAAATCATATCTAATAACATATGGAAATGACACAAATATTTTTTTATTTGCAGCTATAATGCTTTCAAATATATCTGATGGATTATTTGCAATAAGCATTTTAAACGGAACTGATGCAGCAGTTATATAGGATGAATTAAGTATTGCCTCTAACTGTTTTTTAGTATTTGCAAAACCTACAATTTCACAACCACCTTGCAAATCTGCTTTATCTACATTAATTCTATTATTTGTTTTGGCTGTAGTTAAAGGCATTTCATCATACTTAATAGCGTAATCATTGCCACATCTTTTGTGACTTTTAAGCAGTTCATCTTCTATAGCCTTTACACTCTGCCTTCTCAATTCATTTAGTTCACCTATTCTCATGAATGCATCCGAATCAATTTCTGATGTCACTGATGAAAATCTTATAAGTCCATCCCCTGTTTTAGAAAACTGTTTAATAATTGTTTCTTCTGTAATAGGCTTATTTTCAGCCTTAAGCACATCTGTTCCCGAAACACTTATGCAAATATCTCCATATGTCACAACACAGTTAGCTGGCATTCCCGTCTTTAAGGAAACAAATGCATCTACTAAAAGCTCTGGCTTATCATTCATTTCCTTAACCTTTTCTGTACTGCTTTTGTAGCTGGCATTCTCAACAGATATCATCTTAGCCCCATTATGTCTTTCATAATATCCTTCAGAATTACCACCTCTTGTGTACAGTAATGTTAATGTATTTAAATCATTTTTGAATTCCTTTGAATTAAAAAGCGATGGATTGTTGTAAAAAGCGTCTATGTATTTTCTGTAAATAGCAGTCACACCTGCAACATATTCTGGGCTTTTCATTCTGCCCTCAATTTTAAACGACGCAATTCCTGCTTTAATAAGCTCTGGTATAAGGCGCAATGTACATATATCCTTTGTACTCAAATAATACTTATCATTATATGGCTGTCTGCAGCTTCCAGCACATCTGCCTCTGTTTCCAGATCTATCTCCAATCATTGAGGAAAATAAACACTTACCAGAATAAGAATAGCATAATGCACCATGTACAAAGCACTCAAGCTCTAACCCCGTTTCTTTATATATGCCTGCAATTTCTTTAAGTGTAAGCTCTCTTGCTAGTACAACCCTTGTAATTCCAAGCTCCATAGCATATTTAACACCCTCTGTTCCTGTAATAGCCATCTGGGTACTTGCATGAATGGGAAGTTCTTTAAAATTGCGTTTCAAATAATTGATGACACCAAGGTCCTGAACTATTACCCCATCCAGTCCATTTTCATATAATGGCAAAATATAATCAAATAGACCTTTAAGTTCATCTTCCTTCACAACAGTATTAACAGTAAGATATATTTTTCTATCAAGAAGATGCGCATAACTAAGTGCCTTAATCAGTTCTTCCTTCGTAAAGTTTTTTGCATATGCTCTTGCTCCATAGCCTTCGCCGCTGAGATAGACTGCATCAGCGCCTGCATTAATAGCGCTAACAAAGCATTCATAATCCCCTGCCGGAGCTAATAGTTCAACCTTATTTTTCATTACTTACTCCATCATTTAAAGAAAAAAGAGCCATCCTTTGACAGCTCTTTATTACAACTCTATATATTATCTTCTATCGCCCTGATAACTGCGAAGCATCTTGTCTTTTGAATCTAACTTAATCTGTTGAGTAATTATCTCATGCTTCATATCGTACAGTTCTTTGTCCTTCATATCAAGTTCTTCCTTAAGAGAAGCTATTTCATCATATGCCTTAAATAAATCGTCGACAATATTTATCTGAACTAATATACTCTGCATTTCTAATGGCTGTCTTCTAAATGCATCTGTCTGATCAAATTCGTGAAGCTTACCATTAAGATAACTGGCAACCTTCTGCATATATTCCTGACTTTCACTTCCACTTAAAGTGATAACCTTTCCTGCAATAACTACTTCGCAATCATTACTTGCTGACATAAAAAACCTCACATATATAAAATTTATTATAATAACATTCAGTATCGTATTTATGATACCAAAGAATATTATACACTATATCATGTGGTTCTTTCAATGCCAAAATGTCTATACGCTGTTTCAGTTGCCACACGCCCTTTAGGAGTCCTGTTTATAAAACCATTTTGAATAAGATATGGCTCATAAACATCCTCGATTGTACCTGAATCTTCGCCTATTGCAGCCGCAATTGTATCTAATCCAACAGGTCCACCAAGGAATTTCTCAATTATGGTTAACATAACTCGTCTGTCCATATTATCAAGACCCATCTTATCTACATCCATTAAGTCAAGAGCACTTACAGCCACCTCGTATGTAATATTTCCATCAAATCTTACCTGTGCAAAATCTCTTACTCTTTTAAGAAGTCTGTTTGCTAAACGTGGCGTACCTCTTGAACGTCTTGCTATTTCAAAGGCACCTTTAGCGTCGATTTTAACTGACAGCTTTTTAGCTGAGTTCATAATAATAGTTTTTAGTTCATCAGGTGTGTAAAACTCAAGCTTCTGAATAACACCAAACCTGTCTCTAAGCGGAGCTGTTAATAGGCCGGCTCTCGTAGTCGCACCAATAAGTGTAAACTTTGGTATTCCTAAATGAATAGCTTTCGCACCAGGTCCCTGACCAACCATAATGTCTATCGCATAATCTTCCATTGCAGAATACATAGCTTCCTCAACCTGTCTTGAAAGCCTGTGTATTTCATCAATAAAAAGCACATCACCTTCACCTAATGTCTGCAAAATAGACATAATATCTCCCGGCTTCTCAATCGCTGGTCCACTTGTCATTTTCATTTTAACGCCCATTTCATTAGCAATAATTCCAGCAAGAGTCGTTTTTCCAAGTCCCGGCGGTCCATAAAAAAGAACATGATCTAGGCTGTCCTTTCTTCCTTTCGCCGCTTCAATATAAACCTTTAAATTTTCTTTACATTTCTCCTGACCTATATAATTTTCAAAACTAAGTGGTCTAAGAGTTTTCTCTATTTTAACATCTTCATCCGTCAGTGACGTTTCAATCGTTCTACCCATTATTTATATTTATTCCCTTAAATTTTATTTATAATTTTGACATTATTCTAAGTGCTGCTTTAAGTATTTCCTCTACATCGCTATCATCTGAAACCTCTGCTTTCTTAACAGCAGCCATAGCCTCCTTTGATGCGTATCCAAGAGCAGTCAATGCCGCAACAGCCTCCGCTCTTGCATCTGACATATTAAAGTCATTTGTTGCAATTTCATTTGCTGCATCAAGCTCTCTGAATGTAGCATCAACAATAACCTTATCCTTTAAGTCTATGATAATTCTCTGTGCAGTTTTACTCCCGATTCCAGGTGCCTTTGATATTGTCTTGGCATCGCCTGAGGAAATAGCAAACCTTAAATCCTCACTGTTTAAATACGTCATAAGTGCTAACGCAACCTTAGGTCCGACACCGTTCACCTGAATTAACAGCTTAAATAAATCAAGATCATCCTTTGTGATAAAACCATACAATAACATTGCATCTTCGCGTACCGCTAAATATGTATGTATTTTAACAGATTTATCTTCCCTTGAAAGCATAGATATAGCAGATAATGGCATCATAATATTATATCCAATTCCCATTACCTCGAGCACAATACTGTCATCATAGACAGCAGCCACTTCACCCTTCAAATATCCAATCATAATATCCCCTCACATCTAATAACCTTTTATCATCCTATCATAATCGAACATATGTTTCAAGTCTTTTATAAATTATTGAGCAAAGAATTCCCGTCAATGCGCCGAACACTCCACCAAGTAATATTAAGACTGGTGCGTAATATAATATTTTAACCTGCTCCATAATTAATACTGCCATTATAAGCTGTCCAATATTATGCGTTATTCCACCAACAAAGCTAACTGAAACCATTGAAAATATCTTGAGTTTTTTTACGACAAACATCATCAAAATGCTTAAGCAGCAGCCTAACAGTCCATAACATATAGAAAAAAGATTCGCAAATAAAAATCCGCTTATAATTACTCTTAATACGCCAACAGTTAGTGCTTCCTTCAATCCAAACATATACAATATAATAACTGTTACTGTATTGGCAATTCCAAGCTTCACACCTGGGACTGATAAAAAAACAGGAATCTGACTTTCGACATAAGAAAATATAAGTGACAGAACAAGCAGGCTTCCTAAATATGCAATTTTTTTAGTCTGTAACTGCATCATATTCTCCCTCATCACCACATATACTCAGTGTTATTTGCTGTGGCAAGCATACAATAATCTCACCGTTTTTTTCTATTTTTCCTTCTTTAATACATATTTTATCTCTACATGCTGAATATATACAAAATACTTTTCCATCTTCTATTTTGTAACGAAATGCATCTTTATCTTTACATTGAATTTCATATTCACTGTCATCCTTTAAGCTTACTTTTGCGATTTCCTCACCTCTATAGGTTACAACTACATAATCGCCTGTTTTTCTACTTAAAATATTTATTATAAACCAAATGAGCACAACAAAAAATGCCGTGCCCATTAGTATCAAATCATTCTTTTTTATCATTATGACATTTTCCTCTTAAGAAGAGCATACTCTCTGTTAATCTCCTGAACTATACGTTTGTCACCGTTTTGAGCATCAGGATGATATATTCTGATTAATTCTTTGTATCTTTTCTTTAGACCTTCAAGGTCTGTAACGCCCTCAAAAAACATTCTGGCGTCAAATGCTTTTCCGTCATTTCCTTCAAAAGAGTCAACTCTTTCGAAAAACTGCCGTCTCTTTTCAGCTTTTTTCTCGTCTTCAGCAAGTCTTCTAGTTTCCTCCTCAAGCATATTCCACTTTAAATCGAACAGCTTGTTTTGAGATTCAAGATTCTTTTCCTTTAAATCAAGATCAAGATAAAAACGCTTTCTCTCGACTTCCAATTCATTTCTAGCCTTAATAAGCTCTTCCTTGGCTTTTCTAAGTACAGAAGCATATTCGCATTCTATCTCGCTTCCACCAGATAAAATTTTAATTGCCTTATCATAATTTTTCATAAATTCTTATAAATAATTTGAAAGAAATTCCTTAGTTCTTTCCATCTGAGGATTTCCAATTACTTCCTTTGCAGATCCCTTTTCAACAATATAGCCATTATCCATAAATATTACTTCATCTGCAACTTCTTTGGCAAAGCTCATTTCATGTGTAACTATTATCATTGTCATATGTCTTTTTGCCATCTCTTTGATGACACGCAAAACTTCACCTGTAAGCTCTGGGTCAAGTGCTGATGTTGGCTCATCAAAGCATAAAATCTTTGGTTCTAATGCAAGTGCTCTGGCTATCGCAACTCTTTGCTGCTGACCACCTGAAAGCTGATGTGGATAGTGATCCGCTCTATTAGCCAGACCCATCATATCTAAAAGCTCACGTGCTTTATTTTCTATTTTAATAATTTCCTGAGTTTTATTTGTAATACTTTTATCATTACTAAGATTTACCTTTGGTGCAAGCATTACATTCTCAAGAGCAGTATACTGTGGAAATAAATTAAATGACTGAAAAACAAGACCAAAATTAAGTCTTTTTTCTCTCAATTCCTTCTCCGAAAGCTTTTCCTTTGAAGGCTCATTTAAAATAACATTTCCGTCTATTTTAATACAACCAGAGGTTGGTGTTTCCAAAAAATTAAGACATCTTAAAAGAGTTGTTTTACCAGACCCCGAGGAACCAATTATTGCAAGAGTTTTCCCCTTTTCCAAATCAAATGAAATATCCTTGAGAACCTTTGTATTTCCAAAATTTTTCTTTATATTTTCACAACTTAATATAGCCATAAATAACCTCTCCAATTTAACAGGTGTTTTATCTAAAATAGTTAAGCTTCTGTTCAAGCTTTGACAGTAATACGGTAATAACTCCAGTAAATACGAGGTAATAAACCGCTGTAAAGAACAATGGCCAAATAACACCTGAAATTCCCTGAGAGCCCTTCATAAACGACTGTCCTGCCCAAATAATTTCCTGAAGAGCAATTATTCTAGCAAGCGAAGTATCTTTAACTAATGTAATAATTTCATTAGATATCGGTGGGACTATCTTTTTGAAAACCTGAAGTAAAATAACCTTTACAACAATCTGGCTTTTTGTCATTCCAAGAACCATACCTGCTTCATATTGTCCAACAGGTATTGATTGAAAACCACCTCTGTATATTTCCGAAAAATAACAGGCATAATTGATGATAAATGCTATAGAAGCAGCAAAAAATCTACCGTTTTCACCACTTCCCCAAAAATTGTATTTAAGAACAAGTCCTGGAAAATAAAAAATAATTAAAAGCTGAATCATCAGAGGCGTACCTCTGATGATCCAAACTATAAATCTAAAAAGCATTCTAATGGGTCTGAAACCACTCATAGAACCAAAGCATATAAATAACCCAAGTGGCAACGCGCCAAGTAATGTAACTATAAATAATTTTTACGTCTGTATAAATCCTACATTAAGTGAAGCTACAACTGTAGGAAACTGTTCCATAAATAATTTCATAAACCACCTTTTACTGCAAATAT
>JAZQOO010000061.1:0-14481 GCA_045627905.1 Lachnospiraceae bacterium
CATGACATGGGAAGGTTATAACTACGAAGATGCTGTTCTTCTTTCAGAAAGACTTGTTCAGGATGATGTATATACATCAGTACATCTTGAAGAACATGAAGCTGAATCAAGAGATACAAAATTAGGACCTGAAGAAATTACAAGAGATGTACCTGGTGTTGGTGAAGATGCACTTAAGGACCTTGATGAAAGAGGTATTATAAGAATTGGTGCAGAAGTAAGAGCCGGTGACATTCTTGTAGGTAAGGTTACTCCAAAGGGAGAAACAGAGTTAACAGCTGAAGAGAGACTCTTAAGAGCAATTTTTGGTGATAAGGCTAGAGAAGTAAGAGATACATCACTTAAGGTTCCTCATGGAGAATATGGTATCGTTGTAGATGCTAAGATTTTCTCAAGAGAAAATGGTGATGAGCTTCCACCAGGAGTAAATCAGTCAGTTAGAATTTATATAGCACAGAAGAGAAAGATTTCAGTCGGTGATAAGATGGCTGGTCGTCACGGAAACAAGGGTGTAG
The DNA here is from genome assembly GCA_045627905.1 of Lachnospiraceae bacterium. Taxonomy (GTDB): domain Bacteria; phylum Bacillota; class Clostridia; order Lachnospirales; family Lachnospiraceae; genus UBA2868. The sequence goes on from JAZQOO010000061.1 coordinate 516, forward strand.
TTTCACGTGTGCTTCCTGTAGAAGATATGCCATACCTTCCAAATGGACGTCCAGTTGATATCGTACTTAATCCTCTTGGTGTGCCTTCTCGAATGAATATTGGACAGGTGCTTGAGATACATCTTTCTCTTGCCGCAAAGGCACTTGGATTTAATGTAGCAACACCTGTATTTGATGGTGCAAACGAAGCTGATATCACAGATACGCTTGAGCTTGCAAATGACTATGTTAACTTAGAATGGGAAGAATTCAAGAAGAAACATGGTGAATCGCTTCTTCCAGAAGTACTTGATTACCTCTATGAAAATAGAGATCATAGAGCACTTTGGAAAGGAGTTCCTATTAGTAAAGATGGTAAGGTAAGACTCCGTGATGGACGTTCAGGAGAATATTTTGATAGTCCAGTTACAATTGGTCACATGCATTACTTGAAACTCCATCACCTTGTAGATGATAAGATTCATGCTCGTTCAACTGGACCATACTCACTCGTAACACAGCAGCCACTCGGTGGTAAAGCTCAGTTCGGTGGACAGAGATTTGGTGAAATGGAAGTTTGGGCACTTGAGGCATATGGTGCGTCATATACACTTCAGGAAATTCTTACAGTTAAGTCTGATGATGTAGTTGGACGTGTTAAGACATATGAGGCAATCATCAAGGGTGAAAATATTCCTGATGCAGGTATTCCAGAATCATTTAAGGTTCTTCTTAAGGAACTTCAGTCATTAGGTCTTGATGTTAAGGTGCTTAGAGATGACAATACAGAAGTAGAAATTCATGAATCTATCGATTATTCTGATACAGATTACCGTTCAGTAATGGAAGGTGATGAGAAGTTCAGAGGAGATGAGAATTTTGCCAGCGAAGGATTTACAACACAGGAATTTGATGCTAATGAAGAGTTAGTAGATGTTGTAGAAGACAGCTATGGTGATGATGATTTATTGGATTAATATTTATTCTAGTAACTGATGACTGTTAATATATTGGTTTAAAGGAGTGTCAAAATGCCTGATACAAAAAATGAAGCATACCAGCCAATGACTTTTGATTCAATCAAAATCGGACTGGCATCGCCAGAAAAAATAAGAGAGTGGTCAAGAGGCGAGGTTACAAAGCCAGAGACTATTAACTACCGTACACTTAAACCAGAAAGAGATGGTCTTTTCTGTGAAAAGATTTTCGGACCATCAAAGGACTGGGAGTGTCATTGTGGAAAATATAAGAAAATCCGTTATAAGGGTGTTGTTTGTGACAGATGTGGCGTAGAGGTTACAAAGGCTAATGTTCGTAGAGAACGTATGGGTCATATTGAGCTTGCTGCACCTGTATCACATATTTGGTATTTCAAGGGTATCCCTTCAAGAATGGGACTCATCCTTGATTTATCACCAAGAATTCTTGAAAAGGTTCTTTATTTTGCAAGCTATATAGTTCTTGATGCTGAAGAGCACACAGGACTTAAGGTAAAGCAGGTTTTATCTGAGGCAGAATATCAGACAGCAAGAGAAACATACGGAAATGATTTCCGTGTTGGAATGGGTGCTGAAGCTATTAAGGAACTTTTAATGGGAATAGACCTCGAAGCAGACAGTGTAGAATTAAAGGCTGAGCTTGAAGAGGCAACAGGTCAGAAGAGAGCTAAAATCATCAAGAGACTTGAGGTTGTAGAGGCTTTCCGTGAATCAGGAAATTTACCTGAGTGGATGATTATGGATGCAGTTCCAGTAATTCCACCAGATTTACGTCCTATGGTTCAGCTTGATGGTGGTAGATTTGCTACATCTGATTTAAATGATTTATATAGAAGAATTATCAATAGAAATAATCGTCTTAAGAGACTTTTAGAGCTTGGCGCTCCAGAAATCATTGTGCGTAATGAAAAGCGTATGCTTCAGGAAGCAGTAGATGCTCTTATTGATAATGGAAGACGTGGTCGTCCTGTAACAGGACCAGGTAATAGAGCACTCAAGTCACTTTCAGACATGCTTAAGGGTAAGACAGGTCGTTTCCGTCAGAACCTTCTTGGTAAGCGAGTTGACTATTCAGGACGTTCAGTTATCGTTGTAGGACCAGAGCTTAAGATTTACCAGTGTGGTCTTCCAAAAGAAATGGCTATTGAATTATTTAAGCCATTTGTTATGAAAGAGCTTGTTCAGAATGGAACAGCTAATAATATTAAAGCAGCAAAGAAGATGGTTGAGAGACTCAATCCAGAGGTTTGGGATGTGCTTGAAGATGTTATTAAGGAACATCCAGTAATGCTTAACCGTGCTCCTACACTTCACAGACTTGGTATTCAGGCATTTGAACCAATTCTTGTAGAAGGTAAGGCTATTAAGCTTCATCCACTTGTATGTACAGCTTATAATGCCGACTTCGATGGTGACCAGATGGCTATCCATCTTCCACTTTCAGTAGAAGCGCAGGCAGAGTGTAGATTCTTACTTCTCTCACCAAATAACCTTTTGAAGCCTTCAGATGGTGGTCCTGTTGCCGTACCTTCACAGGATATGGTACTTGGTATTTACTATTTGACAATGCACAGAGAAAGAGATCTTCAGATTGACCCATCTTACTCAGGAATGAATATTGATGAGTTAAAGAATGAAGGATTATACTTCGAATCAAAGGAAGCAGTTAAAGAAGCTTTTGATAAATATCAGGAAGAACTTTTAAAGGCTGTAAAGGCTTCTAAAGATGCCAGTGCTGTAAAGACAAAGGCTCTCGAAAGAGATACTGTAATTGCTGTAAATATCGATCCAGAGAGAAACAGAATTATTATTTGTGAGGTTGTTGATATACTTGGTCGTTACTTCAACTCAGTAAATCAGGCAATACTTGCATATGAAAATAAAGAAATAACACTTCATCAGGATATTAATGTTAGACTTGAGAAGAAGGATGAGGAAGGAAATGTTAGAACAGGTATAGTTGCTACTACACTTGGAAGACTTATCTTCAATGAAATCATTCCTCAGGATTTAGGATTTATTGATAGAAGTGATAGTGATAATTTCTTCAAGCTTGAGATTTCATTCCATGTAGGTAAGAAGCAGCTTAAGCAGATTCTTGAGAAGGTTATCAATAACCATGGTGCTACAAAGACAGCAGAAGTTCTTGATGATATCAAGGCTATGGGTTATAAGTACTCAACAAGAGCTGCAATGACGGTTTCAGTCTCAGATATGACAGTGCCTGCTTCTAAGGAACAGATTCTTGAAGATGCACAGGCAACAGTTGATAAGATTGCTAAGAATTTCAGACGTGGTCTTATTACTGAAGACGAGCGTTACCGTGGTGTAATCGAAACATGGTCAAAGGCAGATAAGACTCTTACAGACGAGCTTATTAATGGCCTTGATAAATATAACAATATCTTCATGATGGCTGACTCTGGTGCCCGTGGTTCTAATCAGCAGATTAAACAGCTTGCAGGTATGCGTGGTAACATGCAGGATACAATGGGACGTACAATCGAACTTCCTATTAAGTCAAACTTCCGTGAAGGTCTTGACGTACTCGAGTATTTCATGTCAGCTCATGGTGCTAGAAAGGGTCTTTCAGATACAGCGCTTCGTACAGCTGACTCAGGTTACCTTACACGTCGTCTTGTTGACGTTTCACAGGAGCTTATTATCCGTGAACAGGATTGCTGTGAAGGAAAAGAAAAGCTTCCAGGAATGAAGGTTAAGGCTTTCGCAGATGGACGTGAAATGATTGAAAAGCTTTACGACAGAATTCTTGGCAGATATGCAACAGAAGATGTTGTAGATGCTAATGGTAATGTAATCGTTAAGAAGAACCATATGATTACTCCAAGACGTGCAGAGGCTGTTATCGCTGCAGGTATTGAAGAAGTAGAAATAAGAACAATTCTTACATGTCGTTGTAAGAATGGTATATGTTCAAAGTGTTACGGTGCTAACATGGCAACTGGTGAGGCAGTTCAGGTTGGTGAAGCAGTAGGTATTATTGCAGCTCAGTCAATTGGTGAGCCTGGTACACAGCTTACAATGAGAAACTTCCATCAGGGTGGTGTAGCCGGTGGTGACGATATCACACAGGGTCTTCCTAGAGTAGAAGAACTTTTCGAAGCAAGAAAGCCAAAGGGACTTGCTATTATTTCTGAAATCGGTGGACGTGCTGTAATCAGAGATACAAAGAAGAAGCGTGAAGTTGTCGTTACAAATGATGAAACAGGTGAACAGAAGACATATCTTATCCCTTATGGTTCAAGATCAAAGATAACAGATGCTGAAGAAGGTCAGATAATCGAAGCTGGTGATGAACTTACAGATGGTTCAGTAAATCCACACGATATATTAAGAATAAAGGGTCTTCGTGCAGTTCAGGATTATATGATTCGTGAAGTGCAGAGAGTTTATCGTCTTCAGGGTGTTGAAATCAATGATAAGCATATCGAAGTAATTGTTCGTCAGATGCTTAAGAAGGTACGTATTGAAGAATCTGGTGATTCAGAATTCTTACCAGGAACAATGGTAGATGCACTTGAACTTGAAGAAGTAAATGAAGCATTAGAGGCAGAAGGTAAAGAAGTAGCAACAATAGCAAGAGTAATGCTCGGTATTACAAAGGCTTCACTTGCTACAAGTTCATTCCTTTCAGCTGCTTCATTCCAGGAGACAACAAAGGTTCTTACAGAAGCTGCTATCAAGGGTAAAGTTGATCCACTTATTGGACTCAAGGAAAATGTTATTATTGGTAAGCTGATTCCTGCTGGTACAGGTATGAAGAGATACAGAAATGTACAGCTTGATACAAGTGCTGCTAGTTCAGAAGAATTAGAAGAAGTAGTAGAGGATGAAGTTGTAGAATAATACAATAAAAAATGAGCAATGCCTGCAAAGGTGTTGCTCATTTTTGCATAATAATAAAAAAACGTGTGCATTTCGATATACATGATAAAAGATATATCTATATTATGATTCCTTTAAATTAGTAGCATTATTAATTTTCTTACTCAAAAGTTCAGGGTCCTGAGCATATTCAAGGGCAACCTTTGGTGCAACTTTACCGCTTTGAACAAGCTCTAAAAGCGATGTATCCATACTAATCATTCCTTCATTTCTTGATGTAGAAATCATACCATCTATCTGATGAACCTTAGATTCACGAATCAGATTTTTTATTGCAGGTGTAAGAGTCATTATTTCAAATGCTGGAACAATACCGCCATCTATAGTAGGTATTAGCTGCTGTGAAACTACAGCCTGTAAAACCATAGAAAGCTGAACAGCAATCTGATGCTGCTGATTAGGTGGAAATGCATCGATAATTCTATCGATTGTATTTGAAGCACCTATCGTATGAAGAGTAGATAAAATAAGGTGTCCGGTTTCAGCTGCCGTCATTGCAACAGACATTGTCTCAAAGTCTCGCATTTCTCCTAATAAAATAACGTCTGGACTTTGTCTTAAGGATGCTCGAAGTGCAGTTAAATATGTTTCTGTATCTGTTACTACTTCACGCTGTGAAACGATGCTTCTTTTGTGCATATGAAGATATTCAAGAGGATCCTCAAGCGTAATAATATGAGATTGTCTTGAAGAATTAATATTGTCAATCATACACGCAAGTGTTGGAGATTTACCTGAACCTGCAGGACCAGTCACTAGAACAAGTCCTTTTTTAAATTCAGAAAAGCTCATAATTTTTTCTGGAATAAGTAAATCGTTTGGATCAGGAATATTAAAGTTAATTACCCTAATAACAGCCGATAACGAACCACGCTGCTTATATGCGTTAATTCTGAATCTTGCCACGCCTCCGATTGCAAAAGAGAAATCATCATCACCACATTTACGTAAGCGTTCCATATGTCTATTTGATGCAAGAGAATATATTTCAGATACGAGAGCATCTGTGTCGGCAGGCATAAGCTTAGTGTCGTTTTCCTGTTTTATATTGCCGTTAACCTTATATGAAAGCGGTAGTCCGGCAACGATAAATATATCAGAAGCTCCCTGTTTTGTTATTTTAGAAAGTAAGTCTATAACAGCCATATTGTTTTCCTTTGCTTATTTTATTTAAAATCTAGTATTAAAAAATTGTTATAGTTATTAGCTAGAATATTAATCTTGGCTTTGTATCTTCATATAAATCTTCATCAGAATAAGAGGAAATACTTTGCCAACTTTTTATAGTGTAATATATTGAATTATCAGTTTCTGGATAATTTAAAGTAAGTATAACACTTAACCTTTGATTATCAGATACAGGTATTTCATATTTTAAAAAGCTACTATTGTCCTCAGAGATACATGAAACAAACTCATCGTTGCAAAATGATAAAATAACAGCCTCGAAATATTCGTTTTCTGTTGAAGTATTTTTGTAAATATCAGATAAAACTGAATGAATGTTTGAAAGCTTTGTTTCGGCTAACATATTTGCTTCATAATAGCTCTGAGTACGCTTTGCTGCCTGGAGTGACAGCTTGTAGTCAGAATTTGCAGATACAAAAGATAATGCTGCAAATGTGACGAGACATAGTAAAACGAATGTGACAAGTATCGAAGAAGAACCTACATTCATTCCAGAAATAAGTCGTTTCGCATTATTTTGTTTTGAAGAATTAATAATGTTTGTCATTGTTTTAATCTTGTATAAACTTGCCAGTTTTCACACTGTAAATCTCAAAGTAATCCTTTAAACGTATTATTTTTATCTCTATTGTTGCTATTTTGTCTGTGTTGTTCAACGAGATATTACAGACATACATAGAATCTTGTGAATCTGCTGTCTCATTAAATTCATTGTCAAAATAAATCTGAAGATAGGATTTATCATTGCCTACTGCTTTTGGGAAAATAGCTTTGATTTCCTCAATATTACCGCTTGTTCCTCTAAAAATCTCAGCAATACTCTGAGCGATTTCCATAGAATGATTCAGTTCTTCTGTATTATTAGTAATAAGGTGGGCTTGAACAAATAGCTTAACGCACACCGCTGATGAAATAGAAAACAGAAGTATTGTTATTACTAGCTCCATGAGGACTAAAGAGGTTCTTGATTTATTTTTCATTAATTGAAGCCTCCTTATTGTCACTATTTACTGATACAAAAAATCTGCATTTGTAATCTGTATCATCACAAACTGTGAAGCCATATAGTTTATCAGATATTTTCATAATATCAAACGATTTGGCGTTCATTATTTTTCGTCCCATTGTATTAGAATAAGGAACATCAGAGTTTGCTGTATACTCCATTAACATTCCATCTTTGCAAAATATATATGTTGAATAGTCTATATTATTTGCATTTGTCGTAAGAACAAGAACCGATGAATTGCTGTCGTCAATAAGCTGTATTCCATTACTGTTATCGTTCTGTCTTATTTTTTCGGTGATATATGAAACGGATGTACGTGCATTGAAAAACTGCTTGTTTTTAAACACAGTTTTTTTATAAATTCTAGCACCAAATAAAACAATAAAAAGGGCACATATAAGAAAAGTTGCAAATAATGCAAGCAAAAACAGAACATCCACTATTGATTTGTCGCGTTTTGAAAATTTAAAGCTCATAAAATTTATTTCTTTTCTATTATATTAACAGTTGGCATAATATTAGCGCCAATATATTCATAATCGACTATGTATTTACTTTTATCGTATGTAAGTCCGTAGTGCTTTTCCATATAGGCAACGGAAGGAGGATACATTCCTTCGATAGAATAGCAGTGAATAATATCGCGTTCAACAGCCTCCGATAGAATCTGTCTGCTATTTGTTACACTTGAGGATGTAACAGAGCCTACACCTATAATGAAAATAGTAAGTATAGCAGCAAAAACGAATACTGGTATAAGTACAGGATTTAAAAGTTTTCTTTTAAGTTTCTTTTTTTTGAATCTATTCATGTATTTTTATCCTATTGAACTCATAATTCCCATTAGTGGCATAATTACAGATAGTAAAATCAGGCATACAATTACGGAAAGTATGATAACAAGCGATGGCTCTAATATAGAGAGCATATTTGACATTGAGTTGTCTATTTCTTCGTCGTAACTGTTTGCTATTTTTTTAAAGACTTTATCAACTGCGCCTGATTTAAAACCTATATTTACCATTTTCGAATACATATTTGAGAAAATGCCTGTCTTTGCGAGAGATTCTGAAAAGGAAATAGGCATAGTTTCGTTATCGCCTTCCATAAGTCTTCGACATTCCTTTATTTTAAGAAGCATTTTTGGATTATCTACTAGCTGTTCTGCAAGGTCGAGGCTTTTATCAGTATCAAGACCTGCGGCTTTCATAATAGCCATACCAGAAGCAAATCTGCCGGCTGCTATTTTTTCATAGAAGCCTGAGGTTAAAGGAAAGTTTGCAAGAAATCTTCCGAAGAGTCGTTTCCCCGTTTCTGTTTTAGAAAAGAAGAAAAATAGAATTATTATTACAAATAAAAAAGATACAAAAATAGCTGAATATGTTGTAAGTGTGTTCCCGAAATATAATAGTCCTTTTGAAAAGCCTGTCATATCTGTTCCTAACTGAATAAATACCTGCTGGAATATTGGGAGTACCTTCATAACAAGAACAAGAATAACAACCATCATCATACATATTATAAGGAATGGATATGTAACTGCATTTTTGATACCCTGTGAAATAGCTTCTTCACGGTCGTAGTGATTTGCAAGAGACTCTAATACTTCATCAAGCTTTCCTGATGTATTTCCGATTTCTATCATATCAACAGCATATTTAGGAAATACCTTGGCAGCCTTTACAGCGTCTGGAAAAGATTCGCCCCTGTCACAAACCTGTGCCATAGGTAAAAGTATAAGCTTAGCTTCTTCGGTCTCAGCATCGTCTAACATGAGTGAAATTCCTGCCTCTGGAGTTTGACCAGCTTTTAAAAGCATTGCCATCTGGTCACAAAACATAGACAGCTCTTTATTTGAAAGCATTTTAAGCTTTTTATTTTCTTTATTATTATTTTTTGTCATTTTTTCCTCCGTAAAAAATGAAAAGCTATTTATTAATAAGAATATTTAACCGAGTAGTTATTGCCATCTCCAATAAGCTTTTTAAGTGACGAAGCGTCTGCGTTTGCGGCAAAGGTTGGGTCCATAAGTGTCCATTCTGTGCCGTCAAACTGTATCAAACTATCAATCCATCCCTGATCTTCTGTATAAATAGATATCCATGAATGGTATGCATCACCAGCATATCCGATTTGCAGTTTCGTTGGAATGGACTGGCTTCTAAGCATTGCAGCCATAAGTGCTGCATAATCAAAACAAATTCCTTTTTTTGTTTCAAGTACCTCATCGACATTTGGAAGATAGCCAGGCTTGACATTTTCAGCCTCATCATAGTCGTATTCGATATTGTCAACAACATAGTTATATATAAGCGAAACAGCCTCTAAATCACATGTTGCATCTTTACATATTATTTCGGCTTCACTAACAACTTCAGAACCGCTTGCAAAATTAACGTACTGGTTAGGATATAGAAATGCACCATTTTCATTTACGATTTGAACATCAAAATTACCTGTGTACGCTGTTGCAAACTGTGAATCAGTTATTTCTTCGTAAACAGTAAGCTCAAAGCTACCAGAGCCTGCACTCAGTGGAATTACATTTCCTGTATTATTTGTTATATTGTACGTATATGTAACTGTGTCACTACCTGTAAGCTGCATTTTAACAGAGGAGCTATTACCTTTATATGTTACAGTAATGTATCCTTCTTTTGCATTTGTAATATCTATGGAAACAGAATTGTTGCCAATTGTGTTTATATTTTTAGATTCTGGCACTAAAACATTTGCTTTATTGCTACGATTATCTGTAGGTGCTTCAGTGATTTCAAGGCTTTTTTCTATATCTTTTGAACACCCGGTGAAAGTAAGAACAAACAGGATACATAGCAAAAATAAACGCCAGTGAAGATTCCTTTTCAAAAATTTCATCATCAATCCTTAAGCATTTTTATAATAGTTAAATCAATCCCTTTTTTCAGACAGTACAGCATTCAATTCCTCGCTACCCTTTATAGGAATATGGATATCAAGCTCCTTGCCTTCGTAAGGGAAAGTAACGGTTTTATTTTTAATATCAATGTTTGTAGGAAAAACAAGCTTATCTGCACTAAAGGCATATATGTCTCCAAAAAGAACATTGTCTCCGAAAAGCGTCATTGTAAAGTGGTCTTCATAGAGCTCATGGTCTTCAATAATCACAGGAAGAACTCTCGTGTCACTACTCACAACTGCAAAGTACTCGTCTTTTTTAATGAAAAGAGGAGAAATAGCGCATATCACAAGAAAGAAAATAGCAATATAACGAGCAATTAACACTGACTGAGTCTTTGTGAAGTCTTTAATTATAAGCTTATCAAATGACTCTGTATTTGGTTCTACCTCACACGTTTTAAATACGTTCTGAAGAACTTCGTTTGCCTGTTTTTTATTTAATTTATATTTGTTATCGAACATTATATAAGCCCCCTTAAATTGATTTCTAAATGTTCCTTAGCATTTTTCAAGTAACGTTTTATAGTGCTTCGGCTAAGAGACAAGGTTTTTGCAATTTCTTCTAGCTTCATATCATTATAGTAGCGTAGAACAATTACTTGTTTTTCGTGAAAAGGCAAACCTTCGATTGCTTTACTAATAAGCCTTTTCTCATCAATTTGTTCTAGGGCATCCTGAGGATTATGTTCTATATTTTCATCAAGTGCGAGCTCTAGCTGTTCTGGTTCTGTAAGACCATAGTTGCTGTCTGATTTTTTTCGCATATCATAACAAGTGTGAAATACAATCTGATTAATCCATGCAACAAAAAGAGTTGGGTCTTTAATGTTACGAATATTTTTCAGAGCATGAATGTATGTATCCTGAACAGCATCTTGCGCTAAGTATTCGTCTTTTAAATATCGGACAGCATAATTGTATACATGTTTATAAGTGAGTCCATAGAGCTGTGCAAAGGCATCTGAACTGCCTGCCTGGGCTTTTATAACAAGATTACCAATTTGCTCATGGTTATGTTCGGCCATTAATTGGAACCTCTACTTTTATATAATGCGGAAACAAGTTCACCAAAAGTGAACTTTTCTTCACTTATGTTGAATGCAGTATTTGACTTATATGTAACCGGTAACTGGTTAGAAGAACTGTTGTAAGCATTAACTGATTCTGAAAACTCATCGAGAAAATGCGCCATTTTAACTTCGTCACAATGCTCGATAACAATAAGAAATTCATTTCCACCATTTCGTCCAACAAAGCCATATTTCTCACCTGTTTTTTCGAATAATGAAACGAAGTCTTTAATTACATTGTCACCCTTTTCGTGACCAAGAGCTTCATTAATGAGAGTAAGATTTGTTATTGTGATTAATGCAACAGCAATGTCATCAATAGTTGCTGTATTGTCGTATTTTTCAAAAAGAGTATCACAGCTTAATCTGTTAGGGAGACCTGTTAACGAATCTGTATATGCGATTCTATTAAGCTGGTAAGTTTCAGATATATATCTTTCCAGTTGTCGCAAATCTATGATAATGCAAATAAATGAAATAAGCATAGATATCCATATGAAAACACATAAAAATAGAAGAGTTTTATTTGTATAAATGTTATTTCTGACTGTTTTATCGAATTTTAAATATACAAGCATTGAAATGAATAGCAATGTCAGAACTGTAAGTTGGCAAAATTTAAAAATCTTATATACTTTATAATTATTTTCCTTCATATTAAAAGGCTTCCTTTCCGTGTAATTACATATATTTATTATACAAGCAAAATAATATAAAATAAATCCCATTTTTAAAATGTGAGCCTTTTTTAAAATAATAACAGTCTTAAATAATGAAAAGGATTGTGGTGTTAGATATGGAAAATCAGGTAATAAATCATACATTAACATATATACAGGAAGAAAAGGTGCCGTTAGCAGCGAACATCGAGAGGGTTAATAATACGCCAGTATTTTTTATGGTAGGTATTTGTCTTATACTGCTTGTTGTTTTAGCGTATTCGTTCTGGTACGTTTCTCACAGGAGAAGAATTGCGTTTCTTGATAAGAGATACGATGAGGAGAACTTCTTTAATTTTTATTTCATGCCATTTGAACTTTTGAGAGTTGAGTATGAAGTGGAAAATTATAGCTGTGGTAATGTACTTTAAAATGTATTAAAAATAATACAAAATAAATAAGAAAAATACATATTATAGGGGTTGACAGTAGTATGGTCAGCCCCTATAATTGTTTAGTATGCGTTTTTACGCGTAGTCTATATTAAATCAAGGAGGTGAAAAGAATGCCAACATTTAACCAGTTAGTAAGAAAGGGTAGACAGACAACTGTTAAGAAGTCAACTGCTCCTGCTCTTGGTAAGGGATTTAACTCTCTTCACAAGAAGCCAACAGAAACTGCATCACCACAGAAGAGAGGTGTATGTACAGCAGTTAAGACAGCTACACCTAAGAAGCCTAACTCAGCTCTTCGTAAGATTGCCAGAGTTCGTCTTTCTAACGGAATCGAAGTAACAAGCTACATTCCAGGTGAAGGTCATAACCTTCAGGAGCATAGCGTAGTTCTTATCCGTGGTGGTAGAGTAAAGGACTTACCTGGTACACGTTATCATGTAATCCGTGGTACGCTCGATACAGCAGGTGTTGCTAACCGTAAGCAGGCTCGTTCAAAATACGGTGCTAAGAGACCTAAAAAGGCTTAATTAAAATTTTGTGTACTACTAACAAAACTAAATAAAGTGTTGGAATTCAATTCACATTAACATATCCAGCACCACACATTTAGCGGAATACATGTGAGTACCTGTGATCTAATCATTGTTTTGTTGAAAATCAATAAAACAACTATCTATTAAAATATGATTAAGGAGGGAAGAGACGTGCCACGTAAAGGACATATCCAGAAAAGACACGTATTAGCAGATCCAATTTACAATAGCAAAGTTGTTACAAAGCTTATCAATAACATTATGTTAGATGGTAAGAGAGGCGTTGCTCAGAAAATTGTATATGGAGCGTTTAATAGAGTAGAGGAAAAGGCTGGCAAAGCAGCTCTCGAAGTTTTCGATGAAGCTATGGCAAACCTTATGCCTGCACTCGAAGTAAAGGCAAGACGTATCGGTGGTGCCACATATCAGGTACCTATCGAAGTTCGTCCAGACAGACGTCAGGCGTTAGCACTTCGTTGGCTTACAATGTTCTCACGTAAGAGAGGCGAGAAGACAATGGAAGAGCGTCTTGCAAATGAAATTCTTGATGCTGCAGCAAATACTGGCTCAGCAGTAAAGAGAAAAGAAGACATGCACAAGATGGCAGAAGCAAACAGAGCTTTTGCTCATTACAGATTCTAATAGGAGGGAAAAACCTTGGCTGGAAGAGATTATCCATTGGAGAGAACCAGAAATATCGGTATCATGGCTCATATCGATGCGGGTAAGACTACACTTACAGAGCGTATTCTTTACTATACCGGTGTTAACTATAAGATTGGTGATACTCACGAAGGTACTGCTACTATGGACTGGATGGAGCAGGAAGCTGAAAGAGGTATCACAATCACATCAGCTGCTACAACATGTCATTGGACATTACAGGAAAACTGTAAGGCAAAGGCAGGTGCACAGGAACATCGTATCAACATTATTGATACTCCTGGACACGTAGACTTCACAGTAGAAGTTGAGCGTTCACTTCGTGTACTTGACGGTGCTGTTGGTGTTTTCTGTGCAAAGGGTGGTGTAGAACCACAGTCAGAAAACGTATGGCGTCAGGCTGATACATACAACGTACCAAGAATGGCTTTCATCAATAAGATGGACATTTTAGGTGCTAATTTCTATGCTGCTGTTGATCAGATTAGAAACAGACTTGGAAAAAATGCTATCGTTCTTCAGTTACCTATCGGTAAGGAAGACGAATTCCAGGGAATTATTGATCT
>JAZQOO010000062.1:0-22286 GCA_045627905.1 Lachnospiraceae bacterium
CATATTTGCACTGGTTAGAGGGAATAAGAGACTGGTGTATTTCAAGACAGTTATGGTGGGGTCACAGAATTCCAGCATATTACTGTGAGAAATGTGGTGAAATGGTTGTATCAAGAGAGCCTGTATGCACATGTGAAAAATGTGGCGGTAAAATGGTACAGGATGAGGATACTCTTGATACATGGTTTTCATCAGCATTATGGCCATTCTCAACTCTAGGCTGGCCTGAAAAAACAGAGGAGATGGACTATTTCTATCCAACAGATGTACTTGTTACAGGATATGATATTATTTTCTTCTGGGTAATCAGAATGGTATTTTCTGGACTCGAGCATACAGGAAAGAGCCCATTCAACACAGTACTTATACATGGTCTTGTAAGAGATTCTCTTGGAAGAAAGATGTCAAAGTCACTTGGTAATGGTATTGACCCACTTGAGATTATTGATAATTATGGTGCAGATGCATTAAGACTTACACTTATGACAGGAAATGCACCTGGTAATGATATGAGATTTTACAATGAACGTGTAGAAGCGAGCAGAAACTTCGCTAATAAAGTATGGAATGCTTCACGTTTCATAATGATGAACTTTGAAGGCAAAAATATCACAAAGCCTGACGCTTCTGATTTAGAGCCAGTAGATAAGTGGATTTTATCAAAGCTCAATAATGTTGTTAAAGAAGTAACTGATAATATGGAAAGCTTTGAGCTTGGTATTGCAGTTCAGAAAATATATGATTTTATCTGGGATGAGTTCTGTGACTGGTATATTGAAATGGTTAAGCCTCGTCTTTATGATAAATCAGAAGAAGGTGTTCTTACAAAGAGTCAGAATGCAGCACTTTACACATTGAGAGAGGTGCTTGTTGATTCGCTTAAGCTTCTTCATCCATATATGCCATTTGTAACAGAGGAAATATTCGTGACTCTTACAGAAGGTATGGAAGACGAAACAGAATCTATCATGATTTCTAAGTGGCCTGAATTCAGCAATGCTAGAAATTATGCAAAGGAAGAAAAGGAAATAGAAATAATAAAAGAAGCTGTTAGAGGAATAAGAAACAGACGTAGT
This sequence comes from Lachnospiraceae bacterium, assembly GCA_045627905.1. Classification (GTDB taxonomy): domain Bacteria; phylum Bacillota; class Clostridia; order Lachnospirales; family Lachnospiraceae; genus UBA2868. The sequence continues at coordinate 1,077 of JAZQOO010000062.1, forward strand.
GAGATGAACGTTCCACCTTCAAAGAAGGCAACTGTTTATGTTGTTACAGAGTCTGATGATATAACTAACATATTTACAGAAGGAAAGCTCTTCTTTGCAACACTCTGTTATGCTTCTGAGGTTGTAATACAGAGTGACAAGGCTGGTATTTCTTCTGATGCAGTATCAATCGTTATTCCTAATGCGACGATTTACATTCCTTTTGCAGAGCTTGTAGATATAAGTGCTGAAATTGAAAGACTTACAAAGGAAGAAAAGCGTCTTAACGGTGAAATAGCACGTTGTAATGGAATGCTTTCAAATGAAAAGTTTGTATCAAAGGCACCTGAAGCAAAAATTAACGAAGAAAAAGAAAAGCTCGCTAATTACACACAGATGCTTGAACAGGTTAAGGAAAGACTTGCAACTCTTAAATAAACCTATAGTAATAAGAGAAGGAGATGATGACAGATGGGTATAGAAAGATTAGCAGAAAAGTGTAAGGTTACTGTTTCTGATGATAATATGCATGCCACATTATTTTTAGAGCCGCCTGTAGATGGAATTGCATACGGTGTTGATGAACTGTCTGATTTTCTGAAGGCAAAGGGTGTTTATGCAGGTATTATTTTCTCAAATCTTGAGCTGATGACACAAAATAACATTTACTACAAAGATTATGAGGTGGCAGAGGGCAAGCTGCCAACAGAAGGAACACCCGCTTATTACACATTGTTTTTTGAAACTGAAAAAAAGAAAAAGCCTGTTATAAGGTCTGATGGTTCCGTTGATTATCAAAGTATGAATATTATCGAAAGCGTTGGAAAAGGTGAAAAGCTTGCACAGTATCATCCTGCTGTCCAGGGTGAGCATGGGTATGATGTCAGAGGCAGACAGTTACGTGCCAAGCCATGTAAAGACCTTCCAAAGCTTAAAGGTAAGGGTTTTTTCTATGATGATGAAACAGGAATATATACAGCATCAACTGAGGGGCGTATTGAGTTTGGAAATAACAAGCTTGAAATAAGAGATGTTTATGACCATAAGGGAGATTTGGACCTTATTACTGGAAAGATTGATTTCAGGGGTGATGTTGTTATTCATGGTAATGTATTAGCAGGCACATATATTAGATCCAGCAAGTCAATTACTGTTGAGGGTAATGTCGAAGCTGCTACACTTATTGCAGAGGGTGATATCATTCTGAAAAAGGGTATGCAGGGCGGAAAGAAAGCTAAAATCAAATGTGGCGGCAATATTTTCGCAAGCTTCATTGAATTTACAGAAATAGAAGCTAAAGGAAGTATCGAGGCTAACATTATTATGAATTGTAAAATAACCTGTGGCGCTAATATTGTCATATCAGGGAAAAAAGGTGCTATCGTTGGTGGCGAAACATATGCTGTTGGGAAAATTATTACAAATAATGTAGGAAATGCTGCAGAACTCAAAACTGTTACTGCTGTTGGTATTTCAAAGGAACTGACAGACAGAGAGCATATGCTTAACATCAAGAGGATGGCTACAAAGAAAAATCTCGACAATACAGATGTAGAGATTACAAAGCTTAATGATTCAAGACTTTCTGGCGGACGAAGTGAAGTGACAAAGGCGAAGATATCACAGCTAAAGAGACGTCGTAAAAGAGACGAAAGAATGATTTCCCATATAGATGAGGAGATGGAAAAGATTGCCGTAACGATGGCAGTTGGTAAAGATGCGGAAATAGATATTGCTAATACTATTTTTGCTTCAAGTGTTGTTATCATTGATGATAAGGAAATGGAAATAACTAAAGAACAGAAGGCTGTAAAATATAAGAAAAACCCTGTATCGGGGGATATTGATATTAAGGCTTCTGATGGAAAGTAGTGTTTGAAATAAATATTCAAACTGCATTGGTGGTTTCTTTTTAGTAATGTGACTGAAATCACTGGAGGCACATATGATAAATTTTGACGAAGAATTAAAAAAGTTTAACAGGAGCATGGAGGTTGAGGAGGTTGAGGATGTTGTAAGAGCAAGAGACCTTACAGATATGACTGACCTTTTTAGACAAATTCTTGACCAGAATAAACAAAATGCTCAGCAGATGAACATGATGAATAATGTTCCACCTATCATGTAAAAAATTAGGAATTAGGCATATATGAAATGTTATAACTGTTCGAATGTCGTTACGCACGAGGATGTGTGTCCATATTGTGGAGCGGATGTTCGTTTGTATAGAAAAATAATATATAAAAGTAACAGATTATATAACGAGGGATTAGAAAAAGCGAAGGTGAGAGATTTAACAGGTGCGTTAATATGTCTCAAGGAAAGCCTTCAGATAAATAAACGAAATACAGATGCGAGAAATCTTCTGGGCTTATGTTATTTTGAGCAGGGAGAGGCAGTACTTGCGTTTTCTGAATGGATTATTAGCAGAAGCTATGATTCATCAAAAGAAAATGCTGCAATAGATTACATTGACAGATTACAGAGTAATCAGGCTACGCTTTCAACGATAAATCAGACACTGAAGAAGTTTAACCAGGCACTTCAGTATTGTTATCAGGGAAGTGTTGATTTGGCTATTATACAGCTAAAGAAAGTAATTTCTATCAATGAAAAGCTTGTCAGTGCGTATCAGCTTTTAGCCCTTTGTTATATGCAGACTGAAGAGTATGGAAAGGCTAGAAGAACGCTTCTTAGGGCGCTTAGAATAGATGCCGGAAATACAAGGATTCTTACGTATCTTAGGGAAACAAATAAAATAATACGTGAGAATGATGCACAGACAACTGATGGAAAGAAAAAGAAGAAATCAAAACCATCAAACGATATATATACTTATGAAAGCGGAAATGATGTTATTATCCAGCCTGTATACGAACAGGAAAAGATAGGTTATTCAAGTGTTATAAATATCGTTATAGGTCTAGTTGTTGGTGTTGCTATATGTTGCTTTTTAGTACTTCCGGCAAGGATTCAGGTTACACAGCAGAGATTTGATGATAGCTATAAGGAAGTTAGTGAAAAGCTGGCAGCAGAGGAGGCTAATCACAATCAGGATAAAATAAGTCTTTCGTCTGTTACTGAGGAAAGAGACAAGCTTAAAAAGGAAGTAAATGAGCTGAAAGGTCTGTCAGGAAATAAAAGACCGGTAGATTATTTACTTGAAGCCGCAGGCAGCTATGTTGCCAATCCGCTTGGAACGACTGCGATTATGGAGTCACTTGAAGGAATTAAGGAAGAAGACTTGAAGAGTGAAAATGAAGCTTTCAATGTTCTGTATTCAAGGCTTCGTGGCGAGAGTGGACCTAAAATGGTGGAATCATATATAAATGATGCCAAGTCTGCAATGAAATCAAGTGATTATGACAGTGCGATAGAGTTATATATTAAAGCTTCAGAGCTTGACCCAGACAATTCAGATATTATTATGAGTCTTGCACATGCCTACAGACAAAAGGGCGATATAGAGGTTGCAGACGAATTATACAAGAAAATTATTACTGATTTTGCAGGTACTCAGAATGCTATAGATGCAGAGAGTTATGTTGAAAATAGCAGAGAAGAAGGTAACGGATAATAAATAAGACGGCGGAAAATATATGAAAAACAAGCGATTGACAATAGCAATTTTAATATGCATTTTTCTTGCTGGTTTTTTAATTAAGGCATATTATGTTTCTTATACGGAAACATGGATGCGCCAGCATGATGTAATCAGCTTTGGCGCAGAGGAAGGACATGCTGCCTATATTGAATATTTGCTAAATAATAAATCATTACCTGATTTTGACCCGAGAGAGAAATGGGCATTTTTTCAGCCACCGCTTCATCATGCTATTTGCGCTTTATCAATGGCAGCATCGAAGACACTTGGCTTTTCAGAGAAGACTATACAGGAAAATGTTCAGCTTCTGACACTTTTATATATGTGTATTACGATGATTGTCACATATCTGATGTGTAAAAATCTCTCGATTAAAAATAACTCAATTATACTTACAATGGCAATTGTTAGTGTACATCCTATGTTTACGATTTTGTCCGGAAGTATAAATAACGATTCACTGTCACTCATGCTTGCGTTATTATCAGTTTATATAGCTATGGTCTGGTATGAAAAACCGACTATACTTAATACATGTCTGTTAGCTTTGTGTATAGGGTTATCGATGATGGCAAAGCTTACAGGAGCGTTAGTTGCGCCGGGAATCGGTATTCTGATGCTGATGAGAATATTCAGAGAAAAAAATATATTAAAGGGCATTAAAGAGTACTGGTTAAAGATTATTTTATTTATTGTCATTGTAGCTCCTCTTGGGCTATGGTGGAGCATCAGAAATGCAATTAAATGGAATATGCCGATAAACTATATTCCACCGGTTGGTGAACAGTTCCCTGATGAGGTAGGATTTGTAGACAGACTATTTGACATGAATATAAATAGTCCATATGTATCGCTCATAAGTAATGGGGATATGTACGATGAGCATAATATATTTTATGCACTTGTTAAAACATCAATTTTTGGAGAATATAATTACAGTCAGTATTCAAGACTGCTTGTAGTTTTTGCATGGATTTTATTTGCGGTATCGATTGTGATTGCATTATTTGCACTTTTTTCTACAATGAAGGTACTTGAGCAGATTGTTAAAAAATCAGATGCAATAGAAAATGGTAACGAGGCTGATTCACTAAAGATTAATAACGTTACAAATGATGATGTTGCAAAATATGTAATGCTTTCTGTTACATATATAGTATATGTCGCGGCATATTTGTCGTTTGCTCTTTCCTATTCTAATTTCAGCGCACAGGACTTTAGATATGGAGCAATAGCAATAATAATTCAAAGTATTTTCCTTGGAAAGTACATGGATATAAATAAATCAAAATGGGTTTACAGAGTAGTATCGGCGTTTGTAGCAGTATTTTTTGTATGTTCAATAGTTATATATTCTGTAATCGGATTACGTTCGTAAAAAGAAGAAGTATTAAAATATATCGAAGGAGTTAAAAATGTCGGAAGTAGTAGAAAACAATACAAATAACGAGGAAGTCGTTTCTAAAAACTTTATAGAAACGATTATAGAAAAGGACTTAGAGGAAGGAAAGTATGAGACTATTTGTACACGTTTTCCTCCAGAGCCAAACGGATATCTTCATATCGGTCATGCAAAGTCAATACTTTTGAATTACGGCCTTGCAAAGCAGTATGGCGGTAAGTTTAATCTTCGTTTTGATGATACTAACCCAACAAAGGAAAAGGAAGAGTTCGTTGAATCAATAAGAGCAGATGTTGAGTGGCTTGGTGCAGATTTTGAGGATAGACTGTTCTTTGCATCAAATTATTTTGACAAAATGTATGAATCAGCGGTTACTCTTATAAAGAAGGGAAAAGCGTTCGTATGTGATTTGTCATCAGATGAAATAAAGGAATACAGAGGTGATTTTAATACACCTGGTAAAAACAGTCCTTACAGAGACAGAAGCATAGAAGAAAACTTAAAGCTTTTTGAAGAAATGAAGGACGGAAAATACGCTGATGGTGAAAAAGTTTTACGAGCTAAAATAGATATGGCATCATCAAATATTAATATGCGTGACCCTGTTATTTACAGAGTTGCTCATATGACACATCATAATACAGGAGATAAATGGTGTGTTTATCCAATGTATGATTTTGCACATCCGCTTGAGGATGCCTTCGAAGGTATAACACATTCTATTTGTACTTTGGAGTTTGAAGACCACAGACCATTGTATGACTGGGTAGTTGAAAATGTTGGCTTTGAACATCCACCAAAGCAGATAGAATTTGCAAAGCTTTATCTTACAAATGTTGTTACAGGTAAGAGATATATTAAAAAGCTTGTTGAGGATAAAATAGTTGACGGTTGGGATGACCCAAGACTTGTAAGTATAGCAGCACTTAAGCGTCGTGGCTTTACGCCAGAATCAATTAAGATGTTTGTCGAGCTTTGTGGTGTATCAAAGGCTAATTCATCAGTTGATTATGCAATGCTTGAATATTGTATCAGAGAGGATTTGAAGCTTAAAAAGGCAAGAATGATGGCATGCCTTGATCCTGTAAAGGTTATTGTAGATAATTATCCAGAGGATAAGGTTGAATATTTTGAGGTTCCAAATAATCTTGAAAATGAAGAGCTTGGCAGCAGACAGGTTCCATTCTGCAAAGAACTGTATATAGACAGAGAAGACTTTATGGAAGAACCTCCAAAGAAATATTTCAGATTATATCCGGGAAATGAAGTTCGTTTTATGAATGCTTATTTCTTAACATGTACATCATATGAAAAAGACGCAGATGGAAATGTTACAGAAATTCATTGTACATATGACCCTGAAACACGTAATGGAAATTGCGAAACAAGAAAAGTAAAAGGTACAATTCACTGGGTTAGTGCAAGACATGCGGTTGACGCAACAGTAAGACTTTATGAAAATCTCATAGATGAAGAAAAGGGAGTTTACAACGATGATGGAACACTTAATCTTAATCCAAATTCATTAGTTGTACTCAAGAACTGTAAGCTTGAAGAAAACTTTAAGGGGGTTAAAGCATATGACAGCTTCCAGTTTGTAAGACAGGGATTTTTCAATGTTGATGCGAAAGATTCAAAGGATGATGCGTTAGTATTTAACAGAATAGTTTCGCTTAAGAGTTCATTTAAGCTTCCTAAGTAAATGGACTGGAGTTATAAAAATATATCAGGAGGATTTTTTATATGGGTATTTTGTCAGGACTGGCACGTATGGGTCTTGGGAACTTAGAAAAGGCTGATTTGTATGCAAAGGAAGAAGAAAAGCAGAACGCACCGGAGGAAAAGAAAAAAGAACCTTCAAAATCAGCAGTTGAAATAGAAACAGAGCTTATTTTTGATAAGACATATGATTGTCCATGCTGTGGAGAAAAGTTTACATCAAAAACAGTAAAAAATGGTAAAGCAAAGCTTATAAGACAGGATAAAGATTTACGCCCTATATATCAGGGAATAGATCCATTAAAATATGATGTAGTTTCATGTCCTAAGTGTGGATTCAGTGCACTTACAAAGTTTTTTGGTGTAATAGCACAGCCGCAGGTAAAGCTTATTAAAGAAAATATATCAAGAACCTTTAAAAGACTTCCAACACATGAGCTTATTACATATGAGGAAGCATTGCATTATTATAAGCTTGCTTTAGCAAATACAATCGTTAAAAAAGGTAAGGATTCTGAAAAAGCATATACCTGTCTTAGAATGGCATGGGTTGTGAGAGGAATGAGAGAAGAGCTTGATGAAAAGGGCGGTGCAGATGCGGCGTTACTTAAGGAGCTTAAGGCAGATGAAGCGGAGCTTCTTCATAATGCCTTAGAGGGCTTTGTATCAGCTAGACAATCGGAGCATGGTGCTGTTGCGGGAATGGATCAGAATACACTGGATTATTTGCTTGCTGTTCTCTATTTACAGGAACACAAATATGAGGAAAGTGGTCGTCTTGTATCCTCAATAATTACATCTGCCTCTGCAAATCCTAGAATAAAGGACAAGGCAAGAGATCTTAAGGATGAAATATTAAAAGCGAAAGGTAATTAAGGACAAATAGTTGTTTAATAATAATCTGAGACACCTACGGGTGTCTCTTTTATCAAATAAGATAATAATTGTGGCTGCTTTGGTATGCTGTATGCTTGCTGTTAGCGGTTGTAAAAAAAATGGACCAGAGATAGTTTTGACTAGTGGACTAACGCAGGAAGAAGTATTTCGTGTAAATGAAAAGGTATGTACAAAAACAGAATTTATGGTCTGGCTTGTCAATCTTGAAAATGGCTATGGAGATTTATTTGGAAATAAGCTGTTTAAACTCGAGACAGATGAGGATGGAACTACTGTTTCACAAAAGTATAAGGATTCTGTTCTTGCAAAGCTATCGCAGATAAAAGCGATGTCATTAATGTCAAAAAGTCAGGGTATTGTTCTTTCTAAGGAAGAGGAAACTCGTATTAAGGAAGCCGCAACAGAATATTACAGTAGTCTTAGTGAGCTGGAAATAAGAAGCATGAACAATGTCAGGGAGACTGATATAGAGACTATTTATACAGACCTTGTTCTGGCAAATAAAGTATATGAAAAGCTGACTCAGTCAGTAAATCCTGAAATAAGTGACGATGAAGCGCGTTCTGTAAGCATTAGGTCTATTTTAATAAAAAACTATAGAATTGATTCAAATGGTAATCAGATTAAATATAATATGGAAGAAATGAATGATGCCTATAAGCGTGCATTTGATATTTACTCAAGAATTCAGGCAGGTGAGTCATTTGATATATTGGCGTCGGATTACAACGAGGACGAAAAGAGTATGTACAGCTTTGGCAGAGGTGAAATGCCAAAGCCGATTGAAGAGGCAGCGTACAACCTTTCTGAAGGAGAGGTAAGCAGCATAATAGAGACTGAATATGGGTATCACATAATTAAATGTATATCAAATTTTGACAGCGAGCAGACGGATATTAGTAAAACAGTAATAGTTGAAAAGCGAAGGGAAGAAGCTTTTACAGATGAGTACAGTAAATTCGCGTCGTCTTTGGCAGTAGCGATAAATGAGAAGCTGTATGAAAAGATTCGATATATTAGAACGCAGGGTGTAGATTGTTCGTCATTGTTAGATGTGTACAAAAAATATTTCGAAACTTAAGGAATGTACACTATTGAAAATAAAAAAGTTTTGTTGTATTCTTATTTCGAAAACGATTAAGGATGGGGCATAAATGGTCACAATGAAGGATATTGCTTTAAAATACGGTGTATCTGTTGCAACCGTAAGTAAAGCACTTAACAATCAGAAGGATATTGGCGAGAAAACAAGAGATGAGATACGTGCAATAGCTAAAGAGATGGGATATACGCCAAATGCTTTAGCTAAGCAGCTTAAAACAAATAAAACATATAATATTGGTGTTTTATTTGTTGATGAAGGTCACAGCGGTCTCACTCATGAGTATTTTTCAAATGTTTTAGATCAGTTTAAGAATACGGTTGAAATAAAAGGCTATAACCTTACTTTCCTCAATAGCTGTAAGGAAAGTGACGAAAGACTTACATATTTAGAACAGACAAAGTCTAAAAATTTCGATGGTGTGATAATCGCCTGTGTTAATTTTAAAGACCCAGAGGTTATAGAGCTGATGGAAAGCAATGTTCCGCTCGTTATTATTGACTATGTTGCGGATGGAAGATGCAGCGTAGTTTCTGATAATGAAAAGGGAATGAGTGACCTTGTTGAATATATCGTAAATAAAGGACATCAGAAAATAGCATACATATATGGAGATGATACTAGCGTTACAAAGAACCGTGTAACAGCATTTAAGCAAATATGTAAAAAATACGGTATTAATATTCCTGACAGCTATTTGTTAAAGTCGGCGTATCGAAATATAAGAAAAGCCTATGATGCAACGGAGACACTTTTAGATAGTGGAGATTGCCCGACATGTATTATTTATCCTGATGATTATTCGACAATGGGAGGCATTAGCTGTCTTATGAGCAGGGGACTTAAAGTTCCTGAGGATATTTCTGTAGCAGGCTACGATGGAATATCAGTTGCAAGACATTTCAGACCAAGGATTACTACAGTAAAGCAGAATACTAAAGGAATCGGAGAGGCGGCCGCAAATAAGCTCATAGACCTTATAGAAAATAAGGAAAAGGCTAAAATAGAAGTTATTACAATTGAAGGTGAGGTTTTTGAGGGCACATCAATTGTTGATATTAAATAGTGTGCACATTTATAGTGCGAGAAAGGAGACAAATAATATGGGTAAAAAATTAAACAAATTATTATCAGTAGCTGTTATCGCAGGAGCTGGTGCATATGCATATAAGGCATATACAGATTATAAGAAAGAAAAGATGAGCAAAATGCTTGAAGACCATGAGATGACGGAGGAGAAGAATACTACTCGTGAAATGGTTGATTTCTTTAAGGAAAAGAAAGACGAATTTATGGCATCAAGAGAGTATGTTACTCTCAACGAAAAGGCTCAGACAGCAAAGGAAATTCTTATAAAGACTGTTTCAGAAGCTGCTGAAAAGTTTGCTGAGAAAGCAGAAGAAATAAAGGATGGCGTTGGAGTTGTCGCAGACAGCGAGAAGGATTCAGCAGAAGATTTTGAGTTTGAGGACTTTGATAATAATGCACCTTCTGAGTCAGATGACAGTGCTGAGGCTCAGGAAAATACATCAGAAGAACCAGCTTCAGAAGATACTGAAGATACTGATGAAATAATTGATGAAATGTAAGCGTTATCATATATAACGAAATGGCATGTTCCACAAGCCATTTGCGTTATCGTGTATAACGAAATGGCACGTTCCACGAACCATTTGCGTTATCATGTATTAGAAATGCCCACGGTGTACATCGTGGGCATTTCTAGTTGATAAGAAACGATTTCGTAGTTGACAGCCATCAGTTTGATTGTTAGCACTCAAATTAAATGAGTGCTAAATTTTTCTTGACATTATTTATCCCCGGTATTAAAATCTATTTTGGTAGAAATATTAAGATTATTATAGTCTTGAAAAAGTAAAAATCTGATGTCGTAGGGGCATAATAGCTCCTGACCCAACATCATAATTAATTATTTTATACATATTATACAAGTAGGAGGATATAAATATGGCTAAAAAGGGTTCATTATCAATTAATTCAGATAATATTTTTCCGGTTATTAAAAAGTGGCTATATTCAGACCACGATATTTTCGTAAGAGAGCTTATTTCAAACGGATGTGATGCTGTTACTAAGCTTAAAAAGCTCGATATGATAGGAGAGTATTCATATCCAGATGATTTTGAAAATAAAATCAGAGTCATAGTTTCGCCTGAAAAGAAAACTATGAAATTCATAGATACAGGTCTTGGAATGGATGCAGATGAGGTAGAGGAGTATATTACTCAGATTGCCTTTTCAGGAGCGACATCTTTTCTTGAAAAATATAAGGATAAGACAAATGAGGATCAGATTATAGGTCATTTTGGTCTTGGCTTCTATTCTGCATTTATGGTAGCGAATGAGGTTCATATCGATTCACTTTCATACAAAAAGGACGCAAAACCAGTTCATTGGGAATGTGATGGTGGAACAGAATATACACTCGATGAAGGTACAAAGACAGAGGTAGGAACAGAGATTACTCTATTTCTTAATGAAGAAAGTCTCGAGTTTGCAAATGAATTCAGAGCAAGAGAAGTAATCAAGAAATACTGTTCATTTATGCCAGTAGATATTTTCCTTGAAAAGGAAGGCGCACCGGAGGAATACGAGACAATCGATGCAGCAGACAAAACAGAAAAGGATGTTGTTATCGAAGAAATTCACGAAGAAGAAAAGTTCGAGGAAAAAGAGAAAGAGGATGGCACAAAGGAAAAGGTATTAGTGTCACCTGCTAAGGATAAGCTTAAAATAATAAAGAGACCAGTAGCGCTCAATGATAAAAATCCGCTTTGGACAAAGCATCCAAACGAGTGTAGTAAAGAGGATTATCTTGATTTCTACAGAAAGGTATTTCTTGACTATAAGGAGCCACTTTTCTGGATACATTTAAACATGGATTACCCATTTAACTTAAAGGGTATTCTTTATTTCCCAAAGATTAATACGGAGTATGAATCAATAGAAGGAACAATAAAGTTATACAATAATCAGGTTTTTGTAGCTGATAATATCAAAGAGGTTATTCCAGAGTTCCTTATGCTTTTAAAGGGTGTTATTGATTGTCCTGACCTTCCACTTAATGTATCTCGTTCAGCACTTCAGAATGATGGCTTTGTTAAGAAGATATCAGATTATATCTCAAAGAAGGTTGCAGATAAGCTTTCTGGAATGTGCAAGACTGAAAAGGAAGAGTACGAGAAATATTGGGATGATATAAGTCCGTTTATTAAGTTTGGATGTCTTAAGGATGACAAGTTCTGCGAAAAGATGACAGATTATATACTTTTCAAAAACCTTGATGGAAAGTATGAGACGCTTCCTGAATGTCTTGAATTATCTGAAAAGAGCGAAGCAACTGATGAAAATGGTGAAAAGATTGAAGCTGAGGTTGTTGAAAATGGCAGCGATGAATCGACAGATGAAGAGAAGGCACCTAGAAAGATTATTTATTATGTAACTGATGAACAGCAGCAGTCACAGTACATTAATATGTTCAAGGCTGAAGGAATGGATGCAGTCATTCTTACACATAATATTGACCAGCCATTTATACAGCAGTTAGAGTCTAAAAACGAAGATATTAGATTTTCAAGAATTGATGCGGATTTGACAGATACATTTAAGGAAGAGGTTTCTGAAGCAGATAAAAATAATCTCGAAGAAATTGAAAAGACTTTAACAGAACTGTTTAAAAAAGCGCTCGCAAATGATAAACTAACAGTAAAGGTTGATAAGCTTAAAGATAAAGAGATTTCTTCAATGCTTACTGTTTCTGAGGAAAGCAGAAGAATGCAGGACATGATGAAAATGTACTCAATGCCAGGAATGGGAATGGGTATGTTTGGCGATGATGACATGGGCTCAACACTTGTGCTCAATGCAAATAATGAGCTTGTTAAGTTTATTTTTGATAATAAAGACAAAGAAAATGTTAGCATTATATGTGAGCAGCTCTATGATCTTGCAGTAATTCAGAATAAGCCTTTATCACCTGAAAATATGACAAAGTTTGTAAAGCGCAGCAACGAAATCATGATGATGATGATGAATAAATAATATGGCAAAAATACTTTATGTACAACAGAATACAAGTGTAGCTGAAAGGTTCAGGGAATACCTGAATGAATCAGAGCATGAGTTTTTAGTGGCCTACTCGGGAGAGGAGGCCACTGAAATTCTGTCTACTGAAAAAATAGTATTACTTTTGATAGATATTAATATACCAGATATGCGATTAAGACAGCTTGTTGAAAAAACTAAGTCAATATCGCCAGAAACAATATTAAATGTCTGTGTTGATGTAGTTGACCCAATTCTTATAACAAAGCTGGCAAATCGATATGGTATTCATAAAATATATGTTGCACCATGGGATATAGAAAATATCATTTTAGAGATGGAAGATTCCATTGAAATGGCATATATAGACAGCGATATTAATACTGAAGAGCATAAAATTGTCAATGATAAGGCAGACCTTGAAACAACAATAGGTTCTCTTATGAAAACGCTTAAAAAGCAGCAGTACAGCCATAAGAAGCTGAGTATTATATATCGTGCATTTATGAAGGCCGTCAGGGAAAAATATGAAGGCAGTGTTGAAAAAGAGAAGTTTTTATTTGTTGATGATGTATATAAACGTATGCTTAAAAACCAGACAACAGGAAGCTTTGATATAGGTAGGTTTGAGGATGATATTAAAAATGACTTACTCGAACTAAAATCAAAGGTTTGTCAGGGGATGAAAATAGGTAAGGTTATTAGCTGTCTTTTTGGAGGAATAACAAAAACCTCCGCAGAAAACATAAGATTTGGTACATGGCTCATTGCCAGAGCCTGTATTGAAATATGTAAAGATTTTGATTATTCTGTAACATCTCATTTTATTACAACAGAGGTTGCTCAGTTTGATTTTACAATAACTCCTACAAATATGAGTGTTGCAAAGCTGACTGCTGCAAAGGAGAAGAATGCAGAACTGTTTGAGTTTGTTGACTTATTACTCAAAAGAATGTCAAATGAAATGATTGTCACTATAAATGAAGAGCAAAATAAAATAGTGATTTCTTCAAAGTTTGAACTCGAGGAAAGCTAGTCAAATAGCTCAATACCTTTATCTGTGGCTGCAAAGGTGCATTCGCCATCTATTTCGGGTTTTACTCTTGAAGCGGTAGTTTCTATAAGCTCGTCAATAAGAGTGTTTACGCGTTCATTTGCAACTACTAAATTAAATGTTACATCATCAGCATATACAGAATCTAAAACATCGTATCCGTCTTTTGCGAATATGTACTGAAGTTTACCAACGTCAGTATAGTCGCATTTTACGGATATTTTTTTGCCCTCTGTTTTTTGAATAATAACACTGTTATTTAATCCCTCTTTAAGAGCACTTGTATAAGCTCTTACAAGTCCGCCCGTTCCGAGTAAAGTTCCACCAAAATATCTTGTAACAACAACACATACATTAGTAATGCCTTCATTTAACAATACTTCAAGCATTGGTCTGCCGGCTGTTCCGGAAGGTTCACCGTCATCAGAGCATCTGGTGAGCTCCTGATTTTTACCTATTGCAAAGGCAGAACAGTTATGACGGGCATCAAAATATTTTTTTTTCATAGCAGTAATAAAGCTGACAGCCTCTTCTTCTGTAGTGACAGGCATAACATTTGCTATGAATCTTGATTTCTTTTCTTCTATTTCTCCGGTTCCACCAGTATATACACTTTTTAACATAAGGCTCTCCATATAATATGTATTAAGCTACAGAATTAATTTGATAGATAGTTTACCATAAATCAGATGAAGGCGCAAAAGGTGTTTTTTATTTACATTAAGGTCCCTTTTTGCTATAATTATTTGATAAATTGCAGATACTAGTACCAAAAGAAGCGCATGAACTTTCGGGGAAAGTGAGAAATATAATGATTAACTATGGTAAGGCAGGAATAAAAAAACGTCATAGGGCGTTAAAATCAGTTACGGCAAGAATAGGAAATTTCCTTGGCGTAGTTGTATTTGATTTTGCTATTTTTATGGTCTGTCTGCTTGGTGCATGTGGTGTGTGCGGTGGTGCAGGAGTCTTCATGGGCGTTATTGCATCTGCTCCTGATATTACTAATGTTGATGTTACGCCAGCAGGTTATTCAACAAATGTATATGACAGAGATGGCAAACAGATGACTAAACTCGTTGCTGAGAATTCCAACCGAGTATATGTTACGATGGATAAGATTCCTGAAGATTTACAGCATGCATTTGTAGCAATAGAGGATGAACGTTTTTATACACATAATGGTATAGATTTACAGGGTATTATGAGAGCTGGTGTTACTGCTGTAACAAGTGGTGATTTATCACAGGGTGCGTCAACGATAACGCAGCAGCTTCTTAAAAATAACGTATTCCTGTCATGGACGGATGAATCGTCGACAATGGATAAGTTCAAACGTAAATTCCAGGAACAGTACTGTGCAGTTCAGCTTGAAAAAATAATGGATAAGGAAAAGATTCTTGAAAATTATTTGAACACGATTAACCTTGGACAGGGTACACTTGGTGTTCAGGCTGCATCACAGAGATATTTTGGAAAGCCATGTTCACAGCTTACATTGTCTGAAGATGCTGTAATTGCATGTATTACACAGAATCCTTCAAAATGGAATCCTATATCACATCCTGAAAATAATGCTATAAGAAGAGAAGAAGTACTTAAAAAAATGCGTGATCAGGGCTATATAACACCTGGTCAGTACGAAGAGGCTATAGCTGATGATGTGTATTCTAGAATTCAGAAGGTTAATTCGGAAACAGAAACGAACACTATTTATACATATTTTGTCGACGAGCTTGTTAATCAGGTAATGGATGATTTACAAAACGAGTTAGAGTATTCATCGGCTCAGGCATACAACACTCTTTATAGTGGTGGTTTGAGCATATTTACTACTCAGGATCAGGATATTCAGAAGATTTGTGATGAGGAAATGAATAATCCAGAGAATTATCCAGAGAATGTTAAATATTTCCTTAAATATGCGCTTACATTTACTGATTCTAAGGGAGAAAACGTTAACTTTTCAACATATAACTTTGAAAGCTATTTTAAAGAAAAGCGTTCAAAAGCATTTAATAGCATATATAAGTCAGAAGAGGATGCATATGCGGATATAGAAGAGTTTAAAGAAGCAAAGAAAGAACCGGGTTATACATTTGCTTCTGAGTCTATTTCACTTACACCACAGCCTCAGACTTCTGTTACAATAATTGACCAGTATACAGGAGAGGTTGTTGCGTTAGTAGGTGGAAGAGGTAGTAAAAAGGCGTCTCTTACTCTTAACAGAGCAACAGATACAACTCGTCAGCCGGGTTCATGCTTTAAGGTGCTTGCAGCTTATGCACCTGCACTTGAAACTGGAAAGTACACATTAGCATCGACTCAGGTAGATGAACCTTATGAATATGCAAATGGACGTCCTGTAAAGAACTGGTATGAAGGCTATAAGGGCGTATGTACATATAGATACGGTATTGAACAGTCACTTAACATTATTGCGGTTAAGGCTCTTACAGCGATTACTCCAAGAGCAGGCTTTGACAAGCTTTTAGAGTTTGGCTTTACAACACTTGTCGAAAAGAGAACGGAGTGGAACGATACAGTATCATCGGATATTACACAGTCATTAGCGCTTGGAGGTCTTACTGACGGTGTAACAAATATGGAATTGACAGCAGCATATGCAGCTATAGCAAATGCAGGTAAATACAATAAACCTAAGCTTTATACAAAGATTGTTGACCATGATGGTAATGTGCTTATCGACCATACGCAGTCAAAGGAAAGACAGGTACTAAAGGAAACTAATGCTTATTGTCTTACATCGGCAATGGAGGATGTTGTAACAAAGGGTACTGGTGCAAAGGTTAACTTTGGAAACATGGCTATTGCAGGTAAGACTGGTACTACAACGAGTAACGTAGATGTATGGTTCTGTGGATATACACCATATTATACTGCAGCTACATGGTGTGGCTATGATAATAACGTTCACATGGTATCAGGTGAAACTAATACAGCTAAATATATGTGGAAGGCTATAATGGGCCGTGTACACAAAGAACTCCCATATAAAGAGTTTACTAAGCCTGATGGTGTCATATCAGCAACAGTATGTTCTAATACGGGACTTAAGCCAAATACATTCTGTTCTACAAGAACAGATATAATGGATAAAGATTCGGTGCCTACTGAGACATGTTCTGGACACATTGGTACAGAGTTTGATATTGGTGAATCAGCTGTTCTTGGTACGATGTGTTCGCAGACAGGTAAAATGGCAACAGATACATGTCCATACAAAACAATCGGTATGGTCAATGCGGCGGGTGGATATTGTATACATAGTTACCTTAATGGGGTTCCATTATTTACAACTGCCGATATAGCAACGCAGACAGAAAATGCAGCAGCACTTCAGGAAGCCGCCAACCAGCAGGCAGCAGCAGCCGCAGCAGCGGCAGCGGCAGCAGCAACAGCAACAGCGGAAACACCTCCGCCAGATCCAAATGCGCCAGCGCAGTAAAGAATGAAAATAAATGGAGGATTGCAAATGACCTTTGAAGAAGTTTTAGAGGCGATTCAGAATAAAGAATACGGCAAGGTCAGAGCAGAGCTTGCTGAATGGAATGAAGCTGATGTAGCACAGATTATCGAGGAAATAGAAGACCCAGAACAGAAGGTCAAGGTTTTCAGAATACTTCCAAAGAAAATCGCGGCTGACGCCTTTGCATTCCTGCCAATAGAGGTAGAACAGGAGATTATTACATCTCTAACAGATAGAGAAGCTGCCAATATTATTAATAATCTTATGGCAGATGATGCTACAGACCTTATGGAGGAGATGCCAGCCAGTTTTGTTAAGAAACTGCTTGCTAATGCTAGTCCTGAAACAAGGCGTGATATAAATCATCTTCTTAAATATCCAGATGATTCGGCTGGTTCGGTTATGACTGTCGAATTTGTAGACTTGAACGCAAAGCTTACAGTTCAGCAGGCAATAGACAGAATCAGAAAAATAGGAATAAATAAAGAAACAATCAACGACTGTTATGTGCTTGATAATGAGAGACATCTTATCGGTACGGTTTCACTTCGTAGTATTATCACAAATAAAACAGATGATATTATTGGGGATATCATGAATGATAATGTCATAAGTGTTAATACGATGACTGACCAGGAAGAAGTGGCGAAACAGTTTTCAAAATACGACTTTACGGCGATGCCGGTTGTAGATAATGAAACAAGACTAGTTGGTATTATCACAATCGATGACGTTGTGGATATTCTTACAGAAGAGGCTACAGAGGATATGGAAAAGATGGCAGCCATCCTTCCTACTGATAAGCCTTATATGAAGACTGGTATATTTGAAACATATAAAAAGAGAATCCCATGGCTGTTACTTCTTATGATTTCAGCAACAGTAACAGGAAAAATCATCACTCACTATGAGAATGCACTTGGTACATATGTTGTTTTGACAAGCTTTATACCGATGCTGATGGATACAGGTGGAAATGCAGGTGGTCAGGCCTCTGTTACAATCATCCGTGGACTTTCTCTTGGAGAGATAGAGCTTGGAGAAATATTTAGTGTAATATGGAAAGAAACGCGAGTTGCCTTTTTATGTGGTGTCACGCTTGCTGTATGTAATTTCTTCAAAATAATGGCAATAGACAGTGTATCAGTTACTGTTGCTATTGTCGTTTGTTCGACACTTGTACTTAGCGTGTTGTTTGCAAAGCTTGTAGGCTGTACATTGCCTATGTTAGCAGATAAATTAGGATTTGACCCGGCAGTAATGGCCAGCCCATTTATCACGACGATTGTTGATGCACTTTCACTTATGATTTATTTTTCAATAGCAACAAGTCTTTTACACATATAGTCAGACCCGTTGATAATAGTGGAGTAGTGTTATAAATAAATAGTTTAAGGAGAAAACATATAATGAAAATAGAAGAAAAAATTAAAGAATTAGGAATTGAACTTCCAAAAGCAGCAGCACCAGCAGCAATGTATGTTCCGGTTAAAAAGACTGGGAATCTTTTATTTGTATCAGGACAGATTCCTGTTGAAAATGGGGAGATGAAGTTTACTGGTAAGGTAGGAGAAGATAGAACTGTTGACGAAGGTGTATCTGCCGCGAAGCTATGTGCATTAAATGTAATAAGTGCAGTAAAGGCTGTAGTTGATGACCTTGATAAAGTTAAAAATATTGTTAAGCTTACAGTATTTGTTGCAAGCGAAACAGATTTTGATAAGCAGCATGTTATAGCAAATGGAGCGTCGGAAACATTCTTTAATGTGTTTGGTGAAGCTGGACGTCATGCAAGGTCTGCGGTATCTGTAAACAGACTTCCTCTTAATGCAACTGTAGAAGTAGAAGCAATTGTTGAGGTTGAGTAAAGTAAAGCTACTTAATTATTGAGTTAATATATCAATTTGTGATAAAATGGAATTTAATTTATGAATGAAACATATGTAGAATGTCTTGTACAAAGAAAAAAGGATAATGTTGCATATATAATGCGAATGGCAGTATATGTAGTTGCAGCTCTAATAGCAGTTTCTGGAATCGTTATAGATCCGTTTCTGATTGTTATTGGTATAGCTGTTGCGGCGCTTGGATATTTTCTGTGTCCAGCTCCAGACATTGAATATGAGTATTTGTACTTGGACAGAGAGCTTACAATTGATAAGGTTATTTCTAAGCAGGCAAGAAAGCGTGCTGCTGTATATAATCTTGACAATATGAGACTTTTTTGTAAGAAAAATTCGAGTTACTTTGATGCTTACAAAAATAGAAAGCTTCCAGTGGCTGATTTTAGCTCAAAAATGAATGAGGAAGATGTCTACGCGCTTGTAATTACTGGAAATAAGGGCGAAGAAATAGTATATCTTGAACCAAACGAAGAGTTTGTAGATGCATTGAAAATGGTATATCCTCGTTCTGTTAGTTTATAGGTGGTAATGATAAAATATATATAAGAAAAGGAGATAGAAACATGGGTCAGATTGTTTCAGAAGGTATTACTTTTGATGATGTGTTACTTATTCCAAGCTATTCAAATGTTATAGGTAACCAGGTTGATGTATCAACTTATTTAACAAAAACTATTAAACTTAATATTCCTATGATGTCGGCTGGTATGGATACAGTTACAGAGCATCGTATGGCTATTGCGATGGCTAGACAGGGTGGTATTGGTATTATTCACAAGAATATGTCAATCGAGGCTCAGGCCGATGAGGTTGATAAAGTAAAACGTTCTGAAAATGGCGTAATTACAGATCCATTTTCACTTTCACCTGAACATACTCTTCAGGATGCTGATGATTTAATGGCAAAATTCCGTATTTCAGGTGTTCCTGTTACAGAAGGTAAGAAGCTTGTAGGTATCATCACAAACCGTGACCTTAAGTTCGAAACAGATTATACAAAGAAGATTAAAGAATGTATGACATCTGAAAATCTTATTACTGCTAAAGAGGGAATTACTCTTGAGGATGCTAAAGAGATTCTTGCAAAGGCTAGAAAAGAAAAGCTTCCTATCGTAGATGATAATTACAATCTTAAAGGTCTTATTACAATAAAGGATATTGAAAAGCAGATTAAGTATCCACTTTCTGCAAAGGATTCAAAGGGAAGACTTCTCTGCGGTGCAGCTCTTGGTATTACACCAGATGTGCTTGACAGAGTTAAAGCATTAGTTGCAGCACAGGTAGACGTTGTTGTTCTTGATTCAGCACATGGTCATTCAGAAAATGTTCTTAAGTGCGTTAAAATGGTTAAGGAAGCATATCCAGATCTTCCTGTTATCGGTGGTAATGTAGCCACAGCAGAAGGTACAAGAGCTCTTATTGAGGCTGGTGTTGATGCTGTTAAGGTTGGTATCGGACCTGGTTCTATTTGTACAACACGTATTGTTGCAGGTATTGGTGTACCTCAGATATCAGCTATTATGGATGCATATTCAGCAGCAAAGGAATATGGTATTCCAATTATTGCAGATGGTGGTATTAAATATTCAGGAGATATGACAAAGGCTTTGGCAGCTGGTGCAAACGTATGTATGATGGGTAGCATATTTGCAGGCTGTGATGAGTCACCAGGAACATTTGAGCTTTTCCAGGGACGTAAATATAAGGTATATCGTGGAATGGGTTCAATTGCGGCTATGGAAGATGGTTCAAAGGACAGATACTTCCAGTCAGGTGCTAAGAAGCTTGTTCCAGAAGGTGTTGAAGGTCGTGTTGCATACAAGGGAACAGTTGAAGATACAATTTTCCAGTTAATTGGTGGTATTCGTTCTGGTATGGGATATTGTGGAACACCTACTATCGAGGATTTGAAAGAGAAAGGCAAATTTGTTAAGATTTCGGCAGCAGCTCTTAAGGAAAGTCATCCACATGACATCCATATTACTAAAGAAGCT